>NZ_JAXCFK010000004.1:454054-536938 GCF_056150025.1 Micromonospora aridisoli
CTCCCGGGGTCGGCGGCGCGGGGGTGCGGGGGGCCACACAACGTGGCGGCGGGGGGCTACCCCCCCCGGCACCGCCCCCCGCCGTGTTGGTGGACCGCCCGACACCGGGCATGAGCAGGGCGTCGAACCCGGCTCCGGGTACTCCGTACCGGCCGGTGGACTCGCCCGTCGGTGGGAAAGAGCGCCCGATGGCGACGACGGGCCTTGACGCGGCCCTGGGCTGCCAGGCACGCTGGCATCAGCAAGTCCTTCCGCGCTTGCGACGGCCACCGCGTGGGTAATGCAGCGGCAGCACCACTCGCCACAGCAGACCTGAGCGGCCCGGCAGGGACGTTGTGTTCCGAGCGGCCCGGTGCGACCCCGTTCGAGGGGTCCCGAGGCGCGTTCCGCAACGACCTGCGGGGTGGGCTGGACAGCGGTTAGCCTCTCGGCTACACTGCTAGTTTGCGCTGCCTTCCGACTTGACCCCTGCTCGGAAATGTCCGTTTGTGGATATTTTCTGGTGGGGTCATTGGAGTGCACGCGTACCAGCCGTTCTGCAGCACCGGTCCTCGGAAGGACGCATCTTGGCAGCTTCCCGCCCTGCGAAGACCAGTCGTACGTCGAGCGCATTCGCTCCCCGCCGAGTTTCCTTCGGTCGGATCACCGAACACCTCGAGGTCCCCAACCTCCTCGCCATTCAGAACGAGTCCTTCGACTGGCTCGTCGGCAACGAGGCTTGGCAGGGCCGGTCGGCGGACGACCCGCACGCACGCTCGGGTCTCGCGGAAATTCTCGACGAGATCAGTCCCATTGAGGACTTTTCCGGCACCATGTCGCTTTCCTTCTCGGCGCCGCGCTTCGACGAGGTCAAGGCCTCGATCGAGGAGTGCAAGGAGAAGGACCTCACCTACTGTGCGCCACTGTTCGTGACCGCGGAGTTCACCAACAACACCACCGGCGAGATCAAGAGCCAGACGGTGTTCATGGGTGACTTCCCGATGATGACGCCGAAGGGCACCTTCATCATCAACGGCACCGAGCGCGTGGTGGTCAGCCAGCTCGTCCGGTCCCCGGGCGTGTACTTCGACAAGCAGCCGGACAAGACCTCCGACCGCGACCTCTCCAGCGTCAAGGTCATCCCGAGCCGGGGTGCCTGGCTGGAGTTCGACATCGACAAGCGCGACACGGTCGGCGTCCGCATCGACCGCAAGCGCCGGCAGGCCGTCACGGTGCTGCTCAAGGCCATCGGATGGTCGGCCGAGCAGATCCGTGAGAAGTTCGGCTGGTCCGAGCTGATGATGACCACGCTCGAGAAGGACCACATCGCCGGCCAGGACGAGGCGCTGCTCGACATCTACCGCAAGCTGCGCCCTGGCGAGCCGCCGACCCGCGAGAACGCCCAGACCCTGCTCGACAACCTCTTCTTCAACCCGAAGCGGTACGACGTCGCCAAGGTCGGTCGGTACAAGTTCAACAAGAAGCTCGAGCTGGACGTGCCGATCACCACCGGCACGCTGACCGAGGACGACATCGTCGCCACCGTGGAGTACCTCTGCCGGCTGCACGCCGGTGAGGAAGGCTACGAGGCCGACGACATCGACCACTTCGGCAACCGGCGGCTGCGTACCGTGGGCGAGCTGATCCAGAACCAGGTTCGGGTCGGTCTGTCCCGGATGGAGCGGGTCGTCCGCGAGCGGATGACCACCCAGGACGTCGAGGCGATCACGCCGCAGACCCTGATCAACATCCGTCCGGTCGTCGCCGCGATCCGGGAGTTCTTCGGCACCTCGCAGTTGTCCCAGTTCATGGACCAGACCAACCCGCTGGCGGGCCTGACCCACCGGCGACGGCTGAGCGCGCTCGGCCCCGGTGGTCTGTCCCGTGAGCGGGCCGGCTTCGAGGTCCGCGACGTGCACCCGTCCCACTACGGCCGGATGTGCCCGATCGAGACGCCGGAAGGCCCGAACATCGGCCTGATCGGCGCGCTGTCCACCTTCGCCCGGGTCAACCCGTTCGGCTTCATCGAGACGCCGTACCGGAAGGTCATCGACGGTCGGGTCACCGACCAGATCGACTACCTGACCGCGGACGAGGAGGACCGGTTCGTCAAGGCGCAGGCCAACGCGCCGCTGCGGGCCGACGGCTCGTTCGCCGAGGACCGCGTCCTGGTCCGGCGTAAGGGCGGCGAGACCGAGGACGTCCCGCCGGCCGCCGTGGACTACATGGACGTGTCGCCGCGGCAGATGACCTCGGTCGCGACCGCGATGATCCCGTTCCTCGAGCACGACGACGCGAACCGGGCCCTGATGGGCGCGAACATGCAGCGTCAGGCGGTCCCGCTGGTCAAGGCCGAGTCCCCGCTGGTCGGCACCGGCATGGAGTACCGTGCCGCCGTCGACGCCGGTGACGTGGTCGTGGCCGAGGTCGGTGGCGTGGTCGAGGACCTCTGCGCCGACTACATCACCGTCCACCAGGACGACGGCCACCGCCGGACGTACCTGCTGCACAAGTTCCGTCGGTCCAACGCCGGCTCCTGCGTCAACCAGAAGCCGGTCGTGTTCGAGGGTGACCGGGTCGAGGCCGGCCAGGTCATCGCCGACGGTCCGTGCACCGACGAGGGCGAGATGGCGCTCGGGCGAAACCTGCTCGTGGCGTTCATGACCTGGGAGGGCCACAACTACGAGGACGCGATCATCCTGTCGCAGCGCCTCGTGCAGCAGGACGTGCTCACCTCGATCCACATCGAGGAGCACGAGGTCGACGCCCGTGACACGAAGCTCGGCCCGGAGGAGATCACCCGCGACATCCCGAACGTCAGCGAGGAGATGCTCGCTGACCTCGACGAACGCGGGATCATCCGGATCGGTGCCGAGGTCGTCCCCGGCGACATCCTGGTCGGCAAGGTCACGCCCAAGGGTGAGACGGAGCTGACCCCGGAGGAGCGGCTGCTGCGGGCCATCTTCGGTGAGAAGGCGCGCGAGGTCCGGGACACCTCTCTGAAGGTGCCGCATGGCGAGACCGGCACGGTCATCGGCGTGCGTACCTTCTCCCGGGAGGACGGCGACGAGCTGCCGCCGGGCGTCAACGAGCTGGTCCGGGTCTACGTCGCGCAGAAGCGGAAGATCCAGGACGGTGACAAGCTCGCCGGCCGGCACGGCAACAAGGGCGTCATCTCCAAGATCCTGCCGGTCGAGGACATGCCGTTCCTGGAGGACGGCACGCCCGTCGACATCGTGCTCAACCCGTTGGGTGTGCCGAGCCGGATGAACATCGGCCAGGTGCTGGAGACGCACCTGGGCTGGGTGGCCAAGACGGGCTGGAAGGTCGAGGGCGACGACGCCGAGTGGAAGCGACAGCTTCAGGGCATCGGCGCCGACTCCTCCGAGCCGGACACCAACGTGGCCACCCCGGTCTTCGACGGTGCCCGTGAGGAGGAGATCTCCGGTCTGCTCGCGTCGACCCTGCCCAACCGGGACGGTCGGCAGCTGATCGGCTCCTCTGGAAAGGCGCAGCTGTTCGACGGTCGCTCCGGTGAGCCGCTGCCCGATCCGATCGCGGTCGGTTACATCTACATCCTGAAGCTCAACCACCTGGTCGACGACAAGATCCACGCCCGTTCGACCGGCCCGTACTCGATGATCACGCAGCAGCCGCTGGGTGGTAAGGCGCAGTTCGGTGGTCAGCGCTTCGGCGAGATGGAGTGCTGGGCGATGCAGGCCTACGGTGCCGCGTACGCCCTGCAGGAGCTGCTGACGATCAAGTCCGACGATGTTCTCGGCCGGGTGAAGGTCTACGAGGCCATCGTCAAGGGCGAGAACATCCCAGAGCCGGGCATCCCGGAGTCGTTCAAGGTGCTGCTCAAGGAGCTGCAGTCGCTGTGCCTCAACGTCGAGGTGCTCTCCAGCGACGGCGTGGCCCTGGAGATGCGCGAGACCGACGACGAGGTGTTCCGGGCCGCGGAGGAACTGGGTATCGACCTGTCCCGGCGCGAGCCGAGCTCGGTCGAAGAGGTGTGACGTTGGGGTTTCGGGGCGGGGCGACCCTCTCCGGGCGGTCAGGCTTGATCCCTCCGTGGGTCGCCCCGCCCCGAAACCAAACCCGGTGAGCTGCTGACGCAACAAGCGACGTGTGAGGGAATCGAACGTGCTCGACGTCAACTTTTTCGACGAGTTGCGAATTGGGCTGGCGACCGCGGACGACATTCGTCAGTGGTCGCACGGCGAGGTCAAGAAGCCCGAGACGATCAACTACCGCACCCTCAAGCCGGAGAAGGACGGGCTCTTCTGCGAGAAGATCTTCGGTCCGCAGCGGGACTGGGAGTGCTACTGCGGTAAGTACAAGCGGGTCCGGTTCAAGGGCATCATCTGCGAGCGCTGCGGCGTCGAGGTGACCCGCTCGAAGGTCCGCCGTGAGCGGATGGGCCACATCGAGCTGGCCGCCCCGGTGACCCACATCTGGTACTTCAAGGGCGTGCCGAGCCGGCTGGGCTACCTGCTGGACCTCGCTCCGAAGGACCTTGAGAAGATCATTTACTTCGCCTCGTACGTCGTGACGAGCGTTGACGCCGAAGCGCGCCACCGTGACCTCTCGACCATCGAGAACGAGATCCTGGCCGAGAAGCGGCAGTCGGAGAACAGCCGCGACTCGGAGATCGAGAAGCGGGCGGCCAAGCTCGAGACCGACCTGGCCGAGCTGGAGGCCGAGGGCGCGAAGGCGGACGTCCGGCGCAAGGTCAAGGAGGGCGGAGAGCGCGAGATGCGCCAGATCCGCGACCGGGCCCAGCGCGAGATCGACCGCCTCGACGAGGTGCTGGACACCTTCCGCAAGCTGGAGCCGAAGCAGCTGGTCACCGACGAGCTGCTCTACCGTGAGCTGCGCGACCGGTTCGGCGAGTACTTCACCGGTGGTATGGGCGCCGAGGCGATCAAGGCCCTGGTGCAGAACATGGACCTCGAGGCCGAGGCCGAGAACCTGCGGGAGACCATCCGCACCGGCAAGGGCCAGCGGAAGATCCGGGCGCTCAAGCGGCTCAAGGTGGTCGCGGCGTTCCAGAACACCCGCAACTCGCCGCTCGGCATGGTGCTGGACTGCGTGCCGGTCATCCCGCCGGACCTGCGCCCGATGGTGCAGCTCGACGGTGGCCGCTTCGCCACCAGCGACCTGAACGACCTCTACCGTCGGGTCATCAACCGGAACAACCGGCTGAAGCGACTGATCGACCTCGGCGCTCCCGAGATCATCGTCAACAACGAGAAGCGGATGCTGCAGGAGGCCGTCGACGCGCTGTTCGACAACGGCCGACGTGGCCGGCCGGTCACCGGCCCGGGTAACCGTCCGCTGAAGTCGCTGTCCGACATGCTCAAGGGCAAGCAGGGCCGGTTCCGCCAGAACCTGCTGGGCAAGCGCGTCGACTACTCCGGCCGTTCGGTCATCGTGGTCGGTCCGAAGCTCAAGCTGCACCAGTGCGGGCTGCCCAAGCAGATGGCGCTGGAGCTGTTCAAGCCGTTCGTGATGAAGCGGCTGGTCGACCTCAACCACGCGCAGAACATCAAGTCCGCCAAGCGGATGGTCGAGCGGCAGCGGCCGGTCGTGTGGGACGTGCTGGAAGAGGTCATCGGCGAGCACCCGGTGCTGCTCAACCGGGCACCGACCCTGCACCGGCTGGGCATCCAGGCGTTCGAGCCGCAGCTGGTCGAGGGCAAGGCCATCCAGATCCACCCGCTGGTCTGCACCGCGTTCAACGCGGACTTCGACGGTGACCAGATGGCGGTGCACGTGCCGCTCTCCGCCGAGGCCCAGGCCGAGGCGCGGATCCTGATGCTCTCGTCGAACAACATCCTCAAGCCGGCCGATGGCAAGCCGGTCACCATGCCCACCCAGGACATGGTCATCGGGCTCTACCACCTGACCCACCTCACCACCGGTGAGCGCGGGGAGGGCCGGGCGTTCAGCTCGGACGCCGAGGCGAGGATGGCGTACGACAACGGTGAGCTGCACCTGCAGGCCCCCGTCAAGATCCGCCTGCGGGACGTCGTCGAGGTCGACAACGGCACCGGCGCGCAGCCCTGGGCGGCCCCCGAGGGCTGGTCCCCGGGCGAGCCGCTGACGGTGGAGACCACCCTCGGCCGGGTGCTGTTCAACGAGACCCTGCCGCACGGCTACCGGTTCGTTAACTACGAGATCCGCAAGGGTCAGCTCTCCGCGATCGTCAACGACCTCGCCGAGCGGTTCCCGAAGGTAGCCCTGGCGGCGACCCTCGACGGGCTCAAGGAGGCCGGCTTCCACTGGGCCACCTGGTCCGGCGTGACCATCGGCATGGAGGACGTCATCGCTCCGCCGCGTAAGCGGGAGATCCTGGAGCGGTACGAGAAGGAAGCCGACCGGATCGACAAGCAGTACCAGCGTGGTCTGATGACGGCCGAGGAGCGCCGCGGCGAGCTCATCGAGATCTGGACCAAGGCGACCAACGAGGTCGCCAAGGAGATGGACACCGCGCTGCCGCAGGAGAACCCGCTCTGGAAGATGATCAACTCGGGTGCTCGCGGTAACCTGCTCCAGCTCCGGCAGATCGCGGCGATCCGTGGTCTGGTGGCCAACCCGAAGGGTGAGATCATCCCGCGGCCGATCAAGGCCAGCTACCGGGAGGGTCTGTCCGTGCTGGAGTACTTCATCTCCACCCACGGCGCCCGGAAGGGTCTCGCGGACACCGCCCTGCGTACCGCCGACTCGGGTTACCTGACCCGGCGTCTGGTGGACGTCTCGCAGGACGTCATCATCCGCGAGGAGGACTGCGGCACCGACCGGGCCATCCCGATGCAGGTCGGCCAGCAGCTCGACGGCCGGCTCGTGGTGCACGAGCACGCCGAGACCAGCGTGCACGCCCGCACCCTGGCCGACGACATCAAGGGGCCGGACGGCACCGTCGTCGCCGAGCGGGGCGCGGACATCAACTCGATCCTGGTCGACAGGATCGTCGCCGCCGGGGTCGAGAACGTCCGGGTGCGCAGCGTGCTCACCTGCGAGTCGAAGCTGGGCGTCTGCGGTGCGTGCTACGGCCGCTCGCTGCCGACCGGCAAGATCGTGGACGTCGGTGAGGCGGTCGGCATCATCGCCGCCCAGTCCATCGGTGAGCCGGGTACGCAGCTGACGATGCGTACCTTCCACACCGGTGGCGTCGCGGGTGAGGACATCACCCAGGGTCTGCCGCGTGTCCAGGAGATCTTCGAGGCCCGGATCCCGAAGGGCAAGGCACCGATCGCCGACACCCCCGGGCGGATCCGGATCGAGGACGGCGAGCGGTCGCGCAAGATCGTGGTGATCCCGGACGACGGCAGCGACGAGATCGTCTACGACAAGATCTCGAAGCGGGTCCGGCTGCGGGCGCACGACGGCGACCACGTCGAGGTCGGCGAGAAGCTCACCGAGGGCACCATCGACCCGCACGAGCTGCTGCGCATCCTCGGCCCGCGTGCGGTTCAGGTCCACCTGACCCAGGAGGTCCAGGAGGTCTACCGCTCGCAGGGTGTGCTCATCCACGACAAGCACATCGAGATCATCATCCGCCAGATGCTCAAGCGGGTGACGGTCATCGACTCCGGCTCGACCGAGTTCCTGCCGGGCGTGCTCGTCGACCGGGCGCTGTTCGAGTCGGAGAACCGCCGGCTCGTCGGTGAGGGCGGCGAGCCCGCCGCCGGTCGCCCGGTGCTGATGGGTATCACCAAGGCCTCGCTGGCCACCGACTCCTGGCTCTCGGCGGCCTCCTTCCAGGAGACCACCCGAGTGCTGACCGACGCGGCGATCCACGCCCGCAGCGACTCGCTGATCGGTCTCAAGGAGAACGTGATCATCGGTAAGCTCATCCCGGCCGGTACCGGCATCAGCAAGTACCGCAACGTCCGGGTCGAGCCGACCGAGGAGGCGAAGGCCAAGGTCTACTCGATGACCGGCTACCCGGAGACCGACTACGGCTTCGGGCCGGCCAGTGGCCAGGCGGTCCCGTTGGACGACTTCGACTTCGGGTCGTACCGCTAGTCCGTACGGTGACGTGGGAGGCCCCGGCGCTTGCGCGCCGGGGCCTCCTCGTGTCCAGGGAACCCCCCGGCGAGCCGGCGGACCGGTCCAGCGCGGCGGGCCGACCCGTGCCACGAGCACGACGCGGACATCGGCCGACGGAGGCATCATGTGGTCATGACGATCGCACCCGGATCGGTGCCCACCGCGTCGGCACCGCGTCACCCGCTCGATCCGGACCCGGTCCGGGCCACCAAGGCCCGGGCGGTCTTCGCCCTCGGCCTGATGGCGGCGCTCACCGGGCTGCTGGTCGGCGGCGTGGTGCCGGCCACGGTGGCCCTGTACCTGTCCCGGCAGGCGCGCCGGGAGGCGTACGCCTCGGGGGGTTTCCTGACCGGCGCGGCCTGGCTGCGTCGGGGTGAGCTGCTGGCCTGGACGGGCCTGGTGCTGGTCGCGGTCAGCCTGGTGGTGGCCCTGGTGATCGGCGTGGTCCGGCTGGCCGAGGCGCCGTACGGACAGGACTTCGCTCCCAACGTCGACTGACCGCGCGACCGGTACGTCCTCGCGCCCGGCATCGGGGGGCTGACCGCCGACGGTAGCCTGACCGGTGTCCGTCGCGCGGTGCGTGGACGCTGCCGATGAGGAGGATCCCGTGACGGAACCGGCGCGCCCCGAGGGCGGCCAAGCCGCCCAGCCCACCGCCGGGCGCCCCGATGCCGACGAGACGGGATGGGCCCGGCCCGGGCCCGGACCAGAGCAGTCCGCCCCTCCGGCCGCCCCGCCAGCACCGGACACGACCCAGGCTCACCTCCCGTCCGCGCCGCCCACCTTCGGGCCGCCGCCGGGGGTGCCCTCGCCGCCGGGCTGGCACGGTGGCGCCCCGGGCTGGCAGTCCGGCGGCCGGGGGTGGGGGCCGCCGTCCCCGCCGCCTCCGCAGGACCGGCCCCGACCGCCGAAGCGGGTCGAGCCGGTGCCCGGTACGCCGTTCGCGGTGGTGCACCTCGACGTGCCGCCGGTGGCCTCCGGCCTGGCCGTCGGCTCGCTGGTGGCCGGCATCACGTCGATCCTGGTCTCGATCCTGGTCATCTGCTTCGGCGCCATCGGGGGAGGGGTGAACGGAGCCTGGGCGGCGGGTGCCTTCGCGGCGCTGGGCGGTCTCACCGGTGCGGGTGCCATCGTGGCCGGCCTGCTCGGTCTACGGCAGATCCGGCGCCCGGCGCCACCGCCGTCGGTCCGCTTCACCGGTCGTGGCCTCGCCATCGCCGGCATCATCTGTGGCGGCAGTGGCCTGCTGCTGTGTCTGGTGGGCGTGGGGCTGGCGCTGCTGTTGGCGTTCGCCTGAACGATCCCGGCCGGGTCGGCCACGGGGCTCGCGGGTCGGTTTCCGGTGGAGCCGGTACACTTGTATCCGTAGGTGCCCATCACGGGCGGGCGGTACGACAGGGGCCGGCGGGCGAGCGGTGCGACGTCCGACAGGCCTTCCCGTTTTGACCTGCACGGCTGTGGTAGGTACTCTTTCCCCTTGTGCCCGGGCCCGCCCGGGCAACTCGTGCGTGCGCTGGAACCGGTGATCCGATATCCGGACGGCACCACGACTGAGCCAGAAGATCCGGCCTGCGGCGACCCGTGTGCCGGTGACAAACCCCGGGTCTGCGCGCGAGCGCCGGGCTGGGAACCGTGAGTTTGGCGACACGCCCGACCGCGGGTGCCGGGACCTCCGCGAGGTGGCCCTGGTCGGAATGTAGGAGAGCCGGTCACGAGATCGGCTACGGCAGACGGCGCGGCCGCGACGAGCGGCCGAAGGGAGCGGAGAAACCCGGTGCCCACCATTCAGCAGTTGGTCCGAAAGGGCCGTCAGGCGAAGACGACCAAGACCAAGACCCCCGCGCTCAAGGGATCCCCGCAGCGGCGCGGCGTGTGCACCCGGGTGTACACCACCACCCCGAAGAAGCCGAACTCGGCGCTGCGCAAGGTCGCTCGTGTCAAGCTCAGCAGCCAGGTCGAGGTGACCGCCTACATCCCGGGTGTCGGGCACAACCTGCAGGAGCACTCGATCGTGCTCGTGCGTGGTGGCCGGGTGAAGGACCTCCCCGGTGTGCGTTACAAGATCGTTCGCGGTTCGCTGGACACCCAGGGCGTCCGTAACCGCAAGCAGGCGCGCAGCCGTTACGGCGCGAAGAAGGAGAAGAGCTGACATGCCGCGTAAGGGACCTGCTCCGCGGCGGCCGCTGGTCGCTGACCCGGTGTACAACTCCCCGCTGGTCACGCAGCTGGTGAACAAGATCCTGCTGCGCGGCAAGCGTCAGCTCGCCGAGCGCGTCGTCTACGCCGCACTCGAGGGTTGCCGGGAGAAGTCCGGCACCGACCCGGTCGTCACCCTCAAGCGCGCCATGGACAACGTCAAGCCGACCCTCGAGGTGCGCAGCCGCCGTGTCGGTGGCGCGACCTACCAGGTTCCGGTCGAGGTCCGGCCGGCCCGGGCCACCACGCTGGGCCTGCGCTGGCTGGTCACCTACGCCCGCGCGCGGCGTGAGAAGACCATGGTCGAGCGGCTGATGAACGAGCTGCTGGACGCGAGCAACGGCCTCGGTGCCGCCGTGAAGCGGCGCGAGGACACGCACAAGATGGCCGAGTCCAACAAGGCCTTCGCGCACTACCGCTGGTAACACCCTGGTCCCGGTGCCGTCCGGCGCCGGGACCGCCACCAGTTGTGTCGAGACGACGATAAGTAGGGATTGAAGTGGCCGCCGCAGACGCGCTCGCCAACGTACGCAATATCGGCATCATGGCGCACATCGATGCCGGTAAGACCACTACCACCGAGCGAATCCTGTTCTACACCGGTATCACGTACAAGATCGGTGAGGTCCACGAGGGCGCAGCCGTCATGGACTGGATGGAGCAGGAGCAGGAGCGCGGTATCACCATCACTTCCGCCGCCACGAAGTGCGAGTGGAAGGGCCACACGATCCAGATCATCGACACGCCCGGCCACGTCGACTTCACGGTCGAGGTGGAGCGGTCGCTGCGGGTCCTGGACGGTGCGGTCGCGGTCTACGACGGCGTGGCCGGCGTGGAGCCGCAGACGGAGAACGTCTGGCGCCAGGCGGACAAGTACAACGTCCCGCGGATGTGCTTCGTCAACAAGCTCGACCGCACCGGCGCGGACTTCTTCCGCTGCGTGCAGATGATGATCGACCGGCTGAACGCCACCCCGCTGGTGCTCCAGATTCCGATCGGCGCCGAGTCCGACTTCATCGGCGTGGTCGACCTGGTCGAGATGCGCGCCCTCACCTGGCGCGGCGAGACCCAGAAGGGTGAGGACTACGCGGTCGAGGAGATCCCGGCCGAGCTGGCCGACTCCGCCGCCGAGTGGCGCGAGAAGCTGATGGAGACCCTGGCCGACGTCGATGACGCGGTCATGGAGAAGTACCTGGAGGGCGAGGAGATCTCCGCAGAGGAGATCAAGGCCGCCATCCGTCGGGCCACCATCGGCGGCAAGGCCAACCCGGTCCTCACCGGCACGGCCTTCAAGAACAAGGGCATCCAGCCGATGCTGGACGCGGTCATCGCCTACCTGCCGTCGCCGCTGGACATCCCGGCGATCGAGGGCACCGCGACCGACGGCGAGACCCCGATGCAGCGCAAGCCGTCGGTGTCGGAGCCCTTCTCCGGTCTGGCCTTCAAGATCCAGACCGACAAGCACCTCGGCAAGCTCACCTACGTCCGGGTCTACTCCGGCACGCTCGAGTCCGGCTCCCAGGTGGTCAACTCCACCAAGGACCGCAAGGAGCGGATCGGAAAGATCTACCAGATGCACGCCAACAAGCGGGAGGAGCGCAGCTCCGCCAAGGCTGGCGACATCATCGCGGTGCAGGGCCTGAAGCAGACCACCACCGGTGACACCCTGTGCGACCCGCAGAACCCGGTGATCCTGGAGTCGATGACCTTCCCGGAGCCGGTCATCGAGGTGGCCATCGAGCCGAAGACCAAGGCCGACCAGGAGAAGCTCAGCACCGCCATCCAGCGGCTGGCCGAGGAGGACCCGACCTTCCGCGTCAAGCTGGACGACCAGACCGGCCAGACGGTCATCTCCGGCATGGGCGAGCTGCACCTGGACATCCTGGTGGACCGGATGCGCCGCGAGTTCAACGTCGAGGCCAACATCGGTAAGCCGCAGGTGGCGTACCGCGAGACCATCCGCCGCAAGGTGGAGAAGGTCGAGTACACCCACAAGAAGCAGACCGGTGGCTCCGGCCAGTACGCCCGGGTGATCATCACCCTGGAGCCGCTGCCGCTGGGCAACGACGCGCCGACCTACGAGTTCGCCAACGCGGTCACCGGTGGCCGCATCCCCCGGGAGTTCATCCCCTCGGTGGACGCCGGCGCCCAGGACGCCATGCAGTACGGCATTCTGGCCGGGTTCCCGCTGGTGGGTGTCAAGCTCACCCTGGTGGACGGCCAGTACCACGAGGTCGACTCGTCGGAAATGGCATTCAAGATCGCCGGCTCGATGGTCATGAAGGAGGCGGCCCGCAAGGCCGACCCCGCGCTGCTCGAGCCGATGATGGCCGTTGAGGTCACCACTCCGGAGGAGAACATGGGTGACGTCATCGGCGACCTCAACTCCCGCCGTGGCATCATCCAGGCGATGGAGGAGCGCAGCGGCGCCCGCGTCGTCCGGGCCCTGGTGCCGTTGTCGGAGATGTTCGGCTACGTCGGCGACCTGCGGTCGAAGACCCAGGGCCGGGCTAGCTACAGCATGCAGTTCGACTCCTACGCCGAGGTTCCGGCCTCGGTGGCCAAGGAGATCATCGCCAAGGCGACGGGTGAGTGACGCTCGCCTGAGCTGATCCGACGGTGGTCGCGGGAGGAGTTCCCCGACCGCGGCCACCTCGGTCGGATTGTGTGAATTCCGGGCCTGTAGGCTTCATCGCCGCAGAACCCACAAAAGCTCTCCGGCCGTCAGGCCGGAAAGGCTGTCGACAGAGTCCTAAGCGCCGACCTGGCGCACCGGGGCGAACGAACCAAGAAGTCCACAGGAGGACACCAGTGGCGAAGGCGAAGTTCGAGCGGACTAAGCCGCACGTCAACATCGGCACCATTGGTCACATCGACCACGGTAAGACGACGCTGACGGCGGCCATCACCAAGGTCCTGCACGACCAGTACCCGGACCTGAACCCGTACACGCCGTTCGACGAGATCGACAAGGCGCCGGAGGAGAAGGCCCGCGGCATCACGATCTCGATCGCGCACGTCGAGTACCAGACCGAGGCGCGGCACTACGCGCACGTCGACTGCCCCGGTCACGCCGACTACATCAAGAACATGATCACCGGTGCCGCCCAGATGGACGGCGCGATCCTGGTGGTCGCCGCGACCGACGGCCCGATGCCGCAGACCCGCGAGCACGTGCTGCTGGCCCGCCAGGTCGGCGTGCCGTACATCGTCGTGGCGCTGAACAAGAGCGACATGGTCGACGACGAGGAGCTGCTGGAGCTCGTCGAGCTCGAGGTCCGTGAGCTGCTCTCGTCGCAGGAGTACCCGGGCGACGACCTGCCGGTCGTGCGCGTCTCGGCGCTCAAGGCCCTGGAGGGCGACCCGGAGTGGACCGGTCGCCTGCTGGAGCTGATGAACGCCGTCGACACCGCGATCCCGCAGCCGGAGCGCGAGACCGAGAAGCCGTTCCTGATGCCGATCGAGGACGTCTTCACGATCACCGGTCGTGGCACCGTCGTCACCGGTCGCGCGGAGCGCGGCATCCTCAAGCCGAACGAGGAGGTGGAGATCGTCGGTATCCGCGAGAAGTCGCAGAAGACGGTCTGCACCGGCATCGAGATGTTCCGCAAGCTGCTCGACGAGGCCCGCGCGGGTGAGAACGTCGGTCTGCTGCTGCGCGGCATCAAGCGCGAGGACGTCGAGCGCGGCATGGTGGTCGTCAAGCCGGGCACCACGACCCCGCACACGGAGTTCGAGGCGACCGTCTACATCCTCTCCAAGGAGGAGGGCGGCCGGCACACCCCGTTCTTCCAGAACTACCGTCCGCAGTTCTACTTCCGGACCACGGACGTCACCGGTGTCGTCACCCTCCCCGAGGGCACCGAGATGGTCATGCCTGGCGACAACACCACGATGACCGTGAAGCTGATCCAGCCCATCGCGATGGAGGAAAACCTCAAGTTCGCGATCCGGGAGGGTGGCCGCACGGTCGGCGCGGGTCGCGTCACCAAGATCATCAAGTGAGCTGGGTAACCCCGATTAGACCCGCCGCCGGTATTGCGGCATACTAGTCAGGTTGCGTAACGACAGTTCGCCGCCCGTGTTCGGCTTTCGCCGAACCTCCGGGTAGGCAGAGCAGTCGGGCGTGGGGTGGTTGGCGGCCCGTCCGCCAACCACCCTCGCACGGCGTTCAGGTCGCCTCAGCGCGATCGGCGCCTGGACCCACCGCGGTCAGGATCGCTCCGGTCTCCCGGGGCGGAGCCTGGCCCCAGGGCGCGACACGCCCGACCGCGGGGGTGGGCGAAGAGGGTCTGTGCCAGCCGGTACAGGCACCCGCAACACAGCGGCATCGAGAGAAGGAACAGAAGCCACCATGGCGGGACAGAAGATCCGCATCCGGCTCAAGGCCTATGACCACGAGGTCGTCGACTCCTCGGCTCGGAAGATCGTCGAGACGGTGACGCGTACCGGGGCGCAGGTCGCGGGCCCGGTGCCGCTGCCCACGGAGATCAACCGTTTCTGCGTCATCCGCTCGCCGCACAAGTACAAGGACTCGCGCGAGCACTTCGAGATGCGTACGCACAAGCGGCTGATCGACATCATCGACCCGACCCCGAAGACGGTCGACTCGCTCATGCGCCTCGACCTGCCGGCTGGCGTCGACATCGAGATCAAGCTGTAGGGACCGGACACATGGACAGGCAAGTTAAGGGGATCCTGGGCGCGAAGCTCGGCATGACCCAGGTCTGGGACAACAACCGCGTTGTCCCGGTGACCGTGGTTCAGGCCGGCCCGTGCGTCATCACCCAGGTTCGTGACGCCGACAAGGACGGTTACTCCGCGGTCCAGCTGGCGTACGGGACGATCGACCCGCGCAAGGCCAAGAAGCCGCTGCGTGGGCACTACGCCAAGGCCGATGTGGCGCCGCGCCGGCACATCGTCGAGCTGCGCACCACCGACGCCGCGGACTACTCGCTCGGCCAGGAGATCACGGTCGAGGAGTTCCCGGTCGGGGTCTCGGTCGACGTGACCGGCAAGACCAAGGGCAAGGGCTACGCCGGCCCGATGAAGCGGCACGGCTTCCACGGTCTGCGCGCCAGCCACGGTGTCGAGCGCAAGCACCGCTCGCCGGGCTCGATCGGTGCCTGCGCCACCCCGGGTCGTGTCTTCAAGGGCACCCGGATGGCCGGCCGCATGGGTGGCGTGCGCTACACCGTGCAGAACCTGACCGTTCAGGCGGTCGACACCGAGAACAACCTCCTGCTCGTCCGTGGCGCCATCCCTGGCCCCAAGGGCGCGCTGGTCCTGGTCCGTACCGCGGCCAAGGCCAAGGCGAAGAAGGGCGGTGCGGCCAAGTGACCACCGTTGACGTCCTGAACTCCGAGGGCACCAAGACCGGCTCGGTCGAGCTGCCCGCCGACATCTTCGACGCGCAGGCCAACATCGCGCTGATGCACCAGGTCGTCGTGGCGCAGCTCGCGGCCGCTCGGCAGGGCACCCACAAGACCAAGACCCGGGGCGAGGTCGCTGGCGGCGGCAAGAAGCCCTACAAGCAGAAGGGCACCGGTCGGGCCCGGCAGGGCTCGATCCGCGCGCCGCAGTTCGCCGGCGGTGGTGTGGTCCACGGCCCGGTGCCGCGCGACTACAGCCAGCGCACCCCGAAGAAGATGAAGGCCGCCGCGCTGCGTGGCGCCCTGTCGGACCGGGCGCGCGCCGGGCAGGTGCACGTCGTCGAGGCGTTCGTCTCGGGCGAGAAGCCGTCGACCAAGGCCGCCCTGGCCACGCTCGCCAAGCTGACCACCGCCCGCCGGGTGCTGGTCGTGCTGAGCAGCGTCGACGAGCTGAACTGGGTGTCGCTGCGCAACGAGCCGCGGGTGCACCTGATCGAGGCCGGCCAGCTCAACACGTACGACGTGCTGGTGGCCGACGACGTGGTCTTCACCAAGGAGGCCCTGGACGAGTTCCTGGGCGTGCCGGCCGAGACCACCGAGGAGGGTGGCAAGTGAGCACGATCGCCGATCCGCGCGACATCATCATCGCGCCGGTCGTCTCGGAGAAGAGCTACAGCGAGCTGAACCGCAACTGGTACACCTTCCTGGTGCACCCGGACGCGAACAAGACGGCGATCAAGATCGCTATCGAGCAGATCTTCAACGTCCGTGTCCTGACGGTCAACACGCTCAACCGCGAGGGCAAGCGCAAGCGGACCCGTACCGGGTTCGGCAAGCGCAAGGACACCAAGCGGGCGATGGTGAAGCTGGCTGAGGGCGACCGCATCGAGGCCTTCGGCGGCCCGGTCAGCTGAGGGGTGTAGACAATGGCTATCCGTAAGTACAAGCCGACGACGCCGGGCCGGCGTGGCTCGAGTGTCGCCGACTTCGCCGAGATCACCCGGTCGACGCCCGAGAAGTCGCTGCTGGCTCCGCTGCCCAAGAAGGGCGGCCGGAACGTCCACGGCCGGATCACCGCTCGTCACCAGGGCGGCGGTCACAAGCGTCAGTACCGGATCATCGACTTCAAGCGGGTCGACAAGGACGGTGTGCCGGCCAAGGTCGCGCACATCGAGTACGACCCGAACCGCACCGCGCGGATCGCGCTGCTGCACTACGCCGACGGCGAGAAGCGTTACATCATCGCGCCGAAGGACCTGAAGCAGGGCGACGCGGTCGAGTCGGGGCCGAGCGCCGACATCAAGCCGGGCAACAACCTGCCGCTGCGCAACATCCCGGTCGGTACCACGATCCACAACGTGGAGCTGCGTCCGGGTGGCGGTGCCAAGCTGGCCCGCTCGGCCGGCGTCGGTATCCAGCTGCTCGGCCGGGAGGGCGCCTACGCGACCCTGCGCATGCCGTCCGGCGAGATCCGGCGGGTCGACGTGCGCTGCCGGGCCAGCATCGGTGAGATCGGCAACGCCGACCAGTCGAACATCAACTGGGGTAAGGCCGGCCGGATGCGCTGGAAGGGCAAGCGCCCGACCGTCCGTGGTGTCGCCATGAACCCGGTCGACCACCCGCACGGTGGTGGTGAGGGCAAGACCTCCGGTGGTCGCCACCCGGTCAACCCGCAGGGTAAGCCCGAGGGCCGCACCCGTCGTAAGGGCCAGCCGAGTGACCGGCTGATCGTCCGCCGCCGCTACGCCACGCGTAAGCGCGGCTGAGGGAGATAAGACATGCCTCGCAGCCTGAAGAAGGGCCCGTTCATCGACGACCACCTGCTCAAGAAGGTGGAGACGCAGAACGAGAAGGGCTCGAAGAACGTCATCAAGACCTGGTCGCGGCGCTCGACGATCATCCCGGAGATGCTCGGGCACACGATCGCCGTGCACGACGGACGCAAGCACGTCCCGGTGTTCGTGACGGAGGCGATGGTCGGGCACAAGCTCGGCGAGTTCGCGCTGACCCGCACGTTCAAGGGTCACGAGAAGGACGACCGGAAGAGCCGCCGGCGCTGACGCCGCGGGCATACGGATAGAGGATCAAGGGGTTACAGCGATGCCAGGAAAGGGCGACGCTCCGGTGCTTCCGGGCGCGCGGGCGGTTGCGCGGTACGTGCGCATCTCGCCGATGAAGGCGCGCCGGGTGGTCAACCTCGTCCGCGGCCTGCCCGCGAAGGAGGCGCTCACGGTGCTGCAGTTCGCGCCGCAGGCTGCGAGCGAGCAGGTGTACAAGGTGCTCGCGAGCGCGATCGCCAACGCGGAGAACAACGAGCGGCTGGACCCCGACGCGCTGCTCGTCAGCGAGGCGTTCGTGGACGAGGGCCCGACGATGAAGCGGTTCCAGCCGCGGGCGCAGGGCCGGGCGTACCGGATCCGCAAGCGCACCTGCCACATCACCGTGGCGGTCGAAGCGGTCGCGCCGGCCGCGCCGAGGAAGTCGGCGAACAAGGCGGCTCCGGCGAAGCAGACCGCGCCGGCCGAGACGCAGAGCAACACGGAGGGCGCCGAGTAATGGGTCAGAAGGTTCACCCGCACGGGTTCCGGCTCGGCATCTCGACCGACTGGAAGTCCCGCTGGTTCGCGGACAAGCTCTACAAGGACTACATCGGCGAGGATGTCAAGATCCGCCGGATGATGTCCAAGGGGCTGGAGCGCGCCGGCATCTCCAAGGTTGACATCGAGCGCACCCGCGACCGGGTCCGCGTCGACATCCACACCGCGCGGCCGGGCATCGTCATCGGCCGTAAGGGCGCGGAGGCCGACCGGATCCGTGGCGAGCTGGAGAAGCTCACCGGCAAGCAGGTACAGCTGAACATCATCGAGGTGAAGAACCCCGAGTCGGACGCGCAGCTGGTCGCCCAGGGCGTGGCCGAGCAGCTCTCCAGCCGGGTCAGCTTCCGTCGCGCGATGCGCAAGGCGATGCAGTCGGCGATGAAGAACCCGATGTGCAAGGGCATCCGGGTGCAGGTCTCGGGTCGCCTCGGCGGCGCCGAGATGAGCCGCACGGAGTTCTACCGCGAGGGTCGGGTTCCGCTGCACACGCTGCGGGCCAACATCGAGTACGGCTTCTTCGAGGCCCGTACCACCTTCGGCCGGATCGGCGTGAAGGTCTGGATCTACAAGGGCGACGCGGTGCCGGGTCGGGAGACCCCGGCCGAGGCACCGTCGCGCCCGCGCCGGGAGCGCGGTGACCGCCCCGAGCGGCCGCGCCGTGGTCGGTCGGGTTCGTCCGGCACGACCTCCGGCGGCACCGAGGCCGGCCGGGCCGCCGCGACGACCGTCGCGCAGCAGGCCGAGACGCCGAGTGGCGAGCCGGTGGACGCAGGGGCTGTGGCGTCGGCCGCAGCCGGTACCAGCGCCGCTCAGCCGGCAGAAACGCAGCAGGAGGGCTGACAGATGCTGATGCCGCGCAAGCCCCCGAAGGGCTTCCGCAAGCCGCACCACCCGGACCGCAGTGGCGCGTCCAAGGGCGGCAACCGGGTGGTGTTCGGGGAGTTCGGGATCCAGGCTCTGGAGCCGGCGTACGTGACCAACCGGCAGATCGAGTCGGCGCGTATCGCGATGACCCGCCACATCAAGCGTGGCGGCAAGGTCTGGATCACCATCTTCCCGGACCAGGCCCTCACCAAGAAGCCGGCGGAAACCCGGATGGGTTCCGGTAAGGGCTCGCCCGAGTGGTGGGTCGCCAACGTGAAGCCGGGGCGGGTGCTCTTCGAGATGTCCTTCCCCAACGAGCAGATCGCGCGAGAGGCGATGCGTCGCGCGATCCACAAGCTCCCGATGAAGTGCCGCATTGTGACGCGCGAAGTGGGTGAATCCTGATGGCAGCGGGCGTTAAGGCCTCCGAGCTGCGTGAGCTCTCCGAGGAGGAGCTGGTCACGAAGCTGCGCGAGGCCAAGGCGGAGCTGTTCAACCTCCGCGTGCAGGCCGCAACCGGGCAGCTGGACAACAACCGGCGGTTGCAGGTCATCCGTCGGGAGATCGCCCGGATCTACACGATCATGCGTGAGCGTGAGCTGGGGCTCTCGGCCGCGCCGACTGAGGTGACTGCAGGATGAGCGAGAACACCACCACCGCCACGCGCGGCCGCCGCAAGGTCCGTGAGGGCCTCGTGGTCAGCGACAAGATGGAAAAGACCGTCGTCGTCGAGGTCGAGGACCGGGTCAAGCACGCGCTGTACGGCAAGATCATGCGCCGCACCAGCAAGCTGAAGGTCCACGACGAGCAGAACTCCGCCGGCATCGGCGACCGGGTGCTGATCATGGAGACCCGGCCGCTCTCCGCCACCAAGCGGTGGCGGCTCGTGGAGATCCTCGAGAAGGCCAAGTAGCGAAGGCTCGAGCTCGGCCGAGACGGTCGGGCGCAGGTTCCGCCAGGCTCCGGCCGCCCCGGCGGCCGGAGAACCGGCAGACATAGGAGATAGACGTGATTCAGCAGGAGTCGCGACTGCGCGTCGCCGACAACACGGGTGCCCGGGAGATCCTGTGCATCCGGGTTCTCGGTGGCTCCGGTCGGCGCTACGCGAGCATCGGCGACGTCATCGTGGCCACCGTCAAGGACGCGATCCCGGGTGCCGGTGTGAAGAAGGGCGACGTGGTCAAGGCCGTCGTCGTCCGCACCGCCAAGGAGAAGCGGCGGCCGGACGGCTCGTACATCCGCTTCGACGAGAACGCCGCCGTCATCATCAAGGACGGTGGGGACCCGCGCGGTACCCGCATCTTCGGCCCGGTCGGTCGTGAGCTGCGGGACAAGCGGTTCATGAAGATCATTTCTCTCGCGCCGGAGGTGTTGTGACCGTGAAGGTCAAGAAGGGCGACACGGTCGTCGTCATCGCCGGCAAGGACAAGGGCGCCAAGGGCAAGGTCATCGCGGCCTACCCGCGGCAGGACAAGGTCCTGGTCGAGGGCGTGAACCGGATCAAGAAGCACACCCGCATCAGCACCACCCAGCGTGGCGCCAAGACCGGTGGCATCGTCACCCAGGAGGCCCCGATCCACGTCTCGAACGTGATGGTCGTGGACTCCGACGGCAAGCCGACCCGCGTCGGCTACCGGATCGACGAAAACGGCCAGAAGGTCCGCATCGCGCGTAGCACCGGTAAGGACCTGTGATGACCACGGCTACCGAAACCAAGACGATGCCGCGCCTCAAGGAGCGGTACCGCAACGAGATCGTGGCGCAGCTGCGCGAGCAGTACGACTACGGCAACCCGATGCAGGTGCCGCGCCTGGTCAAGATCGTCGTGAACATGGGTGTGGGCGAGGCCGCCCGGGACGCCAAGCTCATCGACGGTGCGGTCCGCGACCTGGCCACCATCACCGGTCAGAAGCCGCAGGTCCGGCGGGCGACGAAGTCCATCGCGCAGTTCAAGCTGCGGGAGGGCATGCCGATCGGCGCGAAGGTGACCCTGCGCGGCGACCGGATGTGGGAGTTCCTGGACCGGCTGCTGTCCATCGCGCTGCCGCGTATCCGCGACTTCCGCGGCCTCGACGGGCGCAAGCTCGACGGGCACGGCAACTACACGTTCGGTCTGACCGAGCAGTCGGTGTTCCACGAGATCGACCAAGACAAGATCGATCGCCAGCGGGGCATGGACATCACGGTGGTCACGACCGCCACGACCGACGACGAGGGCCGGGCGCTGCTGAAGCTCCTGGGCTTCCCGTTCAAGGAGAACTGAGATGGCCAAGAAGGCGCTGATCCTCAAGGCGGCCGCGAAGCCGAAGTTCTCGGTTCGCGCGTACACCCGCTGCCAGCGGTGCGGGCGTCCCAAGGCGGTCTACCGCAAGTTCGGGCTCTGCCGGGTGTGCATCCGGGAGATGGCCCACCGCGGTGAGCTGCCCGGCGTGTCCAAGGCTTCCTGGTAATAGCCCGGCGCGCTCCGGCGCGTCAGCTGGACTGTCTCTTCGCCGTAGGCCTGCGCCAGCCGCGGGAACCCCGGCGAGAAAGGTTGACGAGTTTTCATGACGATGACCGACCCGATCGCAGACATGCTCACGCGTCTGCGTAACGCCAACCAGGCGTACCACGACCGGGTGACGATGCCGTACTCGAAGATCAAGGCGAACATCGCCGAGGTCCTCAAGTCCGAGGGTTACATCGCCACCTGGTCGGTCGAGGAACCCGAGGAGGGTGCCGTCGGCAAGCGACTGGTCGTCGAGCTGAAGTACGGCCAGAACCGGGAGCGGAGCCTGGCCGGTATCAAGCGCGTCTCCAAGCCCGGTCTGCGGGTGTACGCCAAGTCGGACGGGCTCCCCCGGGTGCTCGGTGGGCTGGGCGTGGCGATCATTTCGACGTCCCAGGGACTGCTCACCGACCGGCAGGCCCGCAAGCGGAGCGTTGGCGGGGAAGTCCTCGCCTTCGTCTGGTAACGGGAGACAGGTAGAAATGTCGCGTATTGGACGTAAGTCGATCCCGGTGCCATCCGGAGTCGACGTGACGATCGACGGCCGGACCGTCAAGGTCAAGGGCCCCAAGGGCGAGCTGTCGCACACCCTGGCCGAGCCGATCACCATCGAGCGGGCCGAGGACGGGCAGCTGAGCGTCAGTCGCCCGAACGACGAGCGCAAGGCCAAGGAACTGCACGGCCTGAGCCGTACCCTGGTTGCCAACATGATCGTCGGGGTCACCGAGGGCTACCGTAAGAGCCTGGAGATCGCCGGCACCGGTTACCGGGTCACCGCCAAGGGCAAGGACCTGGAGTTCGCGCTCGGGTTCTCGCACCCGGTGCTGGTGCAGGCCCCGGACGGCATCACCTTCACGGTGGAGCGGCCGACCCTGTTCCACGTGGCCGGCATCGACAAGCAACTCGTCGGTGAGGTCGCCGCCAACATCCGGAAGATCCGCCCGCCGGAGCCCTACAAGGGCAAGGGCGTGAAGTACCAGGGCGAAGTCATCCGCCGCAAGGCCGGAAAGGCAGGTAAGAAGTGAGCGCCACGCTGCTCAAGCGCCGCCGCGGCGTCGCCGCCAAGCGTGCCGTCGGGCGGGCGCGGCGGCACTTCCGAGTGCGCAAGACCATCAGCGGTACCGCCGAGCGTCCCCGCCTGGTGGTCACCCGTTCGCTGCGGCACATCGTCGCCCAGATCGTGGACGACACCAAGGGGCACACCCTGGCGTCGGCCTCGACCCTGGACGCCTCGGTGCGCGGCACGGAGGGCGACAAGAGCGCCCTGGCCGGCAAGGTCGGCACCCTGCTGGCCGAGCGGGCCAAGGCCGCTGGTATCTCCAAGGTCGTCTTCGACCGCGGCGGCAACCGGTACGCGGGGCGGGTCGCCGCGCTCGCCGACGCCGCCCGCGAAGCCGGGCTCGAGTTCTGACAATCCCCGTCACGAGAGAGAAGGAAGGCTGCTGATGCCAGGTCAACAGCGCCGTGGCGGCGGGTCCGGTGGCAACGAGGGTGGTCGCCGCGACAACCGCCGTGAGGGCGGCCGCGGAAACGCGCCCGCCGAGAAGACCCCGCACCTCGAGCGGGTCGTCGCGATCAACCGCGTCGCCAAGGTCGTGAAGGGTGGTCGTCGCTTCAGCTTCACCGCCCTGGTGATCGTGGGCGACGGCGACGGCACCGTCGGCGTGGGCTACGGAAAGGCCAAGGAGGTGCCCGCGGCGATCGCCAAGGGCGTCGAGGAGGCCAAGAAGCACTTCTTCAAGGTGCCGCGGATCGGTCAGTCGATCCCGCACCCGGTGACGGGTGAGGACGCGGCCGGTGTGGTGCTGCTCAAGCCGGCCTCGGCCGGTACGGGTGTCATCGCCGGCGGTCCGGTCCGTGCCGTGCTGGAGTGCGCGGGCATCCACGACGTGCTCTCCAAGAGCCTCGGGTCGTCCAACCCGATCAACATCGTGCACGCCACGGTGGCGGCGCTGAAGGGGCTGGAGTCCCCGGAGGCTGTCGCCGCGCGGCGGGGCCTGCCGGTGGAGGACGTCGCGCCGGCGGCCATGCTCGCCTCGCGGGCGGAGGTGGCCTCCTGATGGCACGTCTCAAGGTCACCCAGGTCCGTTCGGAGATCGGGACCAAGCGCAACCAGCGTGAGTCGCTGCGTTCGCTCGGTCTCAAGCGGATCAACGACGTGGTGGTCAAGGAGGACCGGCCCGAGATTCGCGGCATGATCTTCGCGGTCAACCACCTCGTGAAGGTCGAGGAGGTCGAGTAATGACGATCAAGGTGCACCACCTGCGTCCGGCGCCGGGTGCCAAGACCGCGAAGACCCGTGTGGGTCGCGGTGAGGGTTCCAAGGGCAAGACCGCCGGTCGCGGTACCAAGGGCTCGAAGGCCCGGAAGAACATCTCGGCGGCGTTCGAGGGTGGGCAGATGCCCATCCACATGCGCCTGCCGAAGCTGAAGGGCTTCAAGAACAAGTTCAAGGTGGTCTTCCAGGTTGTCAACCTGGACCGCCTGGCCGAGCTGTTCCCCAACGGTGGCCAGGTCGGCCCGACCGAACTGGTCGAGGCCGGCGCGGTCCGCAAGGGCCAGCCGGTGAAGGTCCTCGGCACCGGGGACCTCGGCGGGGTGGCGCTCCAGGTGTCTGCGCACGCGTTCAGTGCGTCGGCCAAGGAGAAGATCACGGCCGCCGGTGGCTCGGTCACCGAGCTGTAGTGCTGCTCGACCATGGCGCCCGCCAGTTGATCCCAGCTGGCGGGCGTCACGGTCTACACCGGGCCTGTGTGCCCGGTAACATCGGAATCGGTTTATGTAGCCGGGCACATCTGCCCGTACCGGGATCGGGCTGTTAGAGTCCCTTCCCAGCCATGGATATCGGGCACTTGCCCGGCACCCACCCCGATCCGCCAGGGACGACCGGCGGCCCGCCTCGCGCAGGAGGAAGAAGTTGCTGTCCGCCTTTCTCAGTGCGTTCCGTACGCCTGACCTGCGCAAGAAGATTCTCTTCACGGTCGGCATCGTTGCGATCTACCGGCTCGGCGCCACGGTGCCCAGCCCAGGTGTCTCGTACGGCAACGTGCAGAAGTGCCTGGAGGCCATCGAGGGCTCCACGGGCGTACTGAACCTGCTCGACCTCTTCTCCGGCGGCGCGCTGCTGCAGCTGTCGATCTTCGCGCTGGGCATCATGCCCTACATCACCGCGTCGATCATCCTGCAGCTGCTGACGGTGGTCATTCCCCGGCTGGAGCAGCTCCGCAAGGAGGGCCAGGCCGGCCAGGCGAAGATCACCCAGTACACCCGCTACCTCACCCTGGGCCTGGGTGTGCTGCAGGCGTCGGCGTTCGTGGCGCTGGCCCGTTCCGGGCAGCTCTTCAACAACCAGTGCAACGAGGAGATCATCCCGACCGGCACCGGCATCCCGGACTGGCTCACGCTGTCCATCCTGGTGATGACGATGACCGCCGGTACCGGTGTGGTCATGTGGCTCGGTGAGCTGATCACCGACCGTGGCGTCGGCAACGGCATGTCGGTCCTGATCTTCACCTCGATCGCCGCCCGGCTGCCCAGCGAGGGCTGGCGGATCAAGGAGAGCCAGGGCTGGGCGAAGTTCCTGCTCGTCATCGCCCTGGTGCTGGTGGTCATCACCGCGGTCACCTTCATCGAGCAGTCGCAGCGTCGCATCCCGGTGCAGTACGCCAAGCGCATGATCGGTCGGCGGATGTACGGCGGCACCTCCACCTACATCCCGCTGAAGGTCAACCAGGCTGGTGTGATCCCGGTCATCTTCGGTTCGTCGCTGCTCTACCTGCCCCAGTTGGCGCTGCAGTTCTTCGACCAGAACGACCCGGGCAGGACCCAGGCGTGGATCCAGAACAACCTGGTCGATCCGACCAGCCCGATCTACATCGTGGTCTACTTCCTGCTGATCATCTTCTTCACGTACTTCTACGTCTCGATCACGTTCAACCCGACCGAGGTCGCGGACAACATGAAGAAGTACGGCGGCTTCGTGCCGGGTATCCGCCCCGGTAAGCCGACCGCCGACTACCTGGACTTCATTCTCAGCCGCATCACCCTGCCGGGCGCGCTGTACCTCGCGACCGTCTCGATCCTGCCGAACTTCTTCTTCATCTGGCTGGACCGGCAGCAGTACCTCAACTTCCCGTTCGGTGGTACCGCTGTGCTGATCATGGTCGGTGTGGCTCTGGAGACGAGCAAGCAGATCGAGAGCCAGCTGATGCAGCGGAACTACGAAGGGTTCCTGCGGTAGATGAGACTGGTTCTGGTTGGCCCGCCGGGTGCGGGCAAGGGCACACAGGCAGAGTTCATCGCCGCGCATCTGTCCGTGCCGAAGATCTCGACCGGCGACATCTTCCGGGCCAACGTGTCGCAGGGCACTCCGCTCGGCGTCGAGGCCAAGCGCTACATGGATGCCGGCAAGCTCGTGCCGGACGAGGTCACCATCAACATGGTGCGGGACCGGCTCGCCGAGCCCGACGCCGCCGAGGGCTTCCTGCTCGACGGGTTCCCGCGTACCACCCCGCAGGCCGCCGCGTTGGACAAGCTCCTCGCGGACCTCGGGACCGCGCTGGACATCGTGCTCGAACTGGTCGTCGACGACGACGAGGTGATCCGTCGGCTCTCCGGCCGGCGGACCTGCCGGGGCTGCGGCAAGATCTGGCACGTCGAGTTCGACCCGACCACCCGGGAGAGCATCTGCGACCGCTGCGGCGCGGAGCTGTTCCAGCGCGACGACGACAAGCCGGAGACCATCGCCGCGCGGCTGCGGGAGTACGCCGAGAAGACCGCGCCGCTGGTGGACTACTACGGCGCACAGGGCAAGCTGGTCGGCATCGACGCCACCGGTCCCGTGGAGGACGTCACGGTCCGCGGCATCGACGCCCTCCGGTCGTACGGGGGCTGAGGTCGGCGCGGTCCACAGCCGGATAGAGTGCGAACAGCGGGGTACGCCGGACGTACCCCCGCTGTTTCGGCAACGAAAGGTAGCGCCTCCATGCGTCGTCCCCAGCTGGACATCCAGCTGAAGACTCCCGAGCAGATCGAAAAGATGCGTGCCGCCGGCCTCGTGGTCGCGGAGGCGCTACGCCGAATGCGGGAGGCGGTGGCCCCCGGGGTGAGCACCGCCGACCTGGACGCGATCGCCGAGGCGACCATGCGTGAGGCGGGAGCGGTCCCGTCGTTCAAGGGCTACCACGGGTTCCCGGCGTCGATCTGCTCCTCGGTCAACGAGCAGATCGTGCACGCGATCCCGTCGCCGAAGCAGGTCCTCGGCGAGGGCGACCTCATCTCGATCGACTGCGGGGCGGTGCTCGACGGGTGGCACGGCGACGCGGCGATCACGGTCGGCGTGGGTGAGGTCGATCCGGCGCTGTCGCGCATGGCCGAGGTCGCCGAGGACGCGATGTGGGCCGGGATCGCCGCGGCCGCGCGTGGTGCCGCCAGCGGCAAGGGCCGGCTGACGGACATCTCCCACGCGGTGGAGAACGCGGTGCGCAAGGCGGGGCGGTACGGCATCGTCGACGGCTACGGCGGCCACGGCATCGGCACCGAGATGCACCAGGATCCGCACGTGCTCAACCACGGGCGGCCGGGCAAGGGGCCGCGTCTGGTGCCGGGGCTGGCGCTCGCCATCGAGCCAATGATCACCATGGGTTCGCCGCGTACGGCGGAACTCGCCGACGGCTGGACGGTCGTGACCCGGGACGGCTCGCGGGCCGCGCACGTCGAGCACACCATGGCCCTGTTGCCCGACGGGGTGTGGGTGCTGACCGCCCACGACGGCGGTCGCGCCCGCCTCGGTGACCTGGTCACCGCCCGCCAGCCGAGCAACTCGCCAGCTTAGGGCCTGTGGCGCAGCGCTGACCTGGTGCTCCGGATGGCGCTCCGGGATCCTGCGGTGGGCCCGGGAGCTGGATGCCAGGGCGGCCCGGCAGGTGGAGGATGCCGGGTTGGCGGCTCGGTGGCATGCTTGCCGGCATGGACGGGCGCGAAGGCATGAGAGCGGGGGATTCCGACCGGCAGGCCGTTGCCGACCGGCTCCGGGCCGCTCTGGACGAGGGCCGGCTCGACCTGCACGAGTACGACGAGCGGTTGCAGCGGGCCTTCGCCGCCCGTACCTACGCCGAGCTGGACGCCTTGGTCAGTGACCTGCCGGGGCCCGCCGGGGTGGCTCCAGCGGTGCCGGCGCCCAGGGGTGTCGGGACGGAGGTCCCGGTACCGGTCGGCGCCGGGCGCGGGGTGACCGTCCGCTGGCTGGCCGAGGTCTGGGAACCCTGGCTCAAGGTGGTCGGAATCGTAGTGGCGATCTGGGCGGTCACCTCGCTGGCCACCGGTGAGGCGCTCTACTTCTGGCCAGGTTGGGTGGCGGGACCGTGGGGCGCGGTGGTGCTGGTGCGTACCGTCACCGGGCTGGCCACCGGTGAGCCCCAGAGGTGGGCGGTCGAGCGGGACCGCCGTCGGCAGCGGCGGGCGGAGAAGCGGGCCCTCAAGCGCGAGCGCAAGGCCCTCGACCGGCAGCAACCCGGTACCGTCGAGGCGCACGGCGACGGAACGCCCGCAGTTGAGCCGGAGCGGCGTCCCGACGGGGCTGTATAAGCCGAACATCCCATTTGTTCGACCGGGCCGGGCCCAGGTGGCCGGTCGGTTTGGCGACGGCATGCAGGCGGGCGTACACTTTCTGATCGGCGCGCAGCGTCCACTCCGCCATGCCCACCAGCGCTTCGGTGGGACGCGGAGCCGCGGCTGGCGCGGGAAGCCTGATCTTGGTCAAGCACCCGTGTAAGACGTTGTGGGCCGTCCGGAGTAACCGACGTCAGGACAGCGGAGGACATGCCGAAAAAAGACGGAGCCATCGAGATCGAAGGTCGGGTCATCGAGCCCCTGCCGAACGCCATGTTCCGGGTGGAGCTCGCCAACGGCCACAAGGTGCTGGCTCACATCAGCGGCAAGATGCGGCAGCACTACATCCGCATCCTGCCGGAGGACCGGGTCGTCGTCGAGCTCTCGCCGTACGACCTGACTCGCGGGCGCATCGTCTACCGCTACAAGTAAGCCTGACGGCGGCCGGGAACGTCCCGTGTCCGTCTTCGACGTCCGGTGTCGCGCCTCGTGACGCCGGGCCAGATGGGAAGTAAGGCAACCGTGAAGGTCAAGCCGAGCGTCAAGAGGATCTGCAACAAGTGCCGGGTTATCCGCCGGCACGGCCGGGTCATGGTCATCTGCACCGACCCGCGCCACAAGCAGCGCCAGGGCTGAACCAGCCCACACATCACACACATGCTCGTCCCAGCCGCGAGCGGTGCGCAGCGCGTACTTCATCGTGGTTGACCCCCGGTCGGAGGCCGGGGCCCGCTCGGGCAGCGGCCGATCCCGGTCGCCGGCGCACAGGCGCCGGAAAGACGGGAAGGTCGGTGGCGGGGTGGGACGGGTCCAGACCTCCGGTAGAAACCACAAGGAGTACGCCCGCACATGGCACGTCTAGTCGGCGTGGATCTCCCCCGCGAGAAGCGGCTGGAGATCGCGCTCACCTACATCTTCGGCGTGGGTCGCACCCGCGCCCTGGAGACGCTCGCCGCCACCGGCATTTCGCCGGACAAGCGCGCCCGGGACCTCACGGACGAGGAGCTGGTCCAGCTCCGCGACCACATCGAGGCCAACTACAAGGTTGAAGGTGACCTGCGCCGCGAGGTCGCCGCTGACATCCGCCGCAAGGTCGAGATCGGCTGCTACGCCGGCATCCGGCACCGCCGGGGCCTGCCGGTCCGTGGCCAGCGGACGCGGACCAACGCCCGCACCCGCAAGGGCCCGAAGCGGACCGTCGCCGGCAAGAAGAAGCCCGGCAAGAAGTAATTCTTTAACCGGAATTCTGGTCGTTCTCCGTCGACGTAGGCCGGACTCCAACCGGAACCGGTGTCTACGAAATCAACGGGGCGAGAAGCCAGAACCCATTCAGGAGCGCACAGACTTATGCCACCGAAGGCTCGTGCCGGAGCCGCTGTCAAGAAGGTCCGGCGCAAGGAACGCAAGAACGTCGCCCACGGGCAGGCGCACATCAAGAGCACCTTCAACAACACCATCGTGTCCATCACGGACCCGACCGGTGCCGTCATCTCCTGGGCCTCCGCGGGCCAGGTCGGCTTCAAGGGCTCCCGCAAGTCCACGCCCTTCGCCGCGCAGCTGGCCGCCGAGGCCGCCGCGCGTCGGGCCATGGAGCACGGCATGCGCAAGGTCGACGTGTTCGTCAAGGGTCCCGGCTCCGGCCGGGAGACCGCCATCCGTTCGTTGCAGGCGGTGGGCCTGGAGGTCGGTCAGATCTCCGACGTCACCCCGCAGCCGCACAACGGGTGCCGTCCGCCGAAGCGTCGCCGGGTCTGAGAGGTTAGAGAGAGATGGCTCGTTACACCGGTGCTGACTGCCGCCGTTGCCGGCGGGAGAAGATGAAGCTGTTCCTCAAGGGCAGCAAGTGCGATGGCCCGAAGTGCCCGTTCGAGTCCCGGCCGTTCCCGCCCGGGCAGCACGGCCGCGGCCGCACGAAGGAGACGGAGTACCTGCTCCAGCTCCGTGAGAAGCAGAAGGCCCGCCGGGTGTACGGCGTGCTGGAGAAGCAGTTCCGCGGTTACTACGAGGAGGCCGTGGCCAAGCAGGCCAAGACCGGTGAGGTCCTCCTGCAGATCCTCGAGTCGCGGCTGGACAACGTGGTCTACCGGGCCGGCTACGCCAAGTCCCGGGACATGGCCCGTCAGCTGGTCAAGCACGGTCACTTCACGGTGAACGGCAAGAAGGTCGACATCCCGTCGTACCGCGTCAAGGAGCACGACATCATCGAGGTCCGGGGCAAGAGCAAGGAGCTCACCCCGTTCATCGTGGCTCAGGCCGAGGCCGGCTCCAAGACCGTTCCGGCGTGGCTGGAGGCTATCCCCAGCCAGATGAAGATCCTGGTGCACTCGCTCCCGGCCCGACAGGTGATCGACACCCAGGTCCAGGAGCAGCTGATCGTCGAGCTCTACTCCAAGTAAGGGCTCGTTGCGGTGGCCCGCCCCCTGCGGGGCGGGCCACCGGAACAGGTTGTGTCGTGGGCGTCATATGGCGGGCGCCCCGGAAGAGAAGAGAAGACATGCTCATCAGCCAGCGACCGACCCTCTCCGAGGAGTCGATCAACGAGACCCGGTCCCGGTTCACCATCGAGCCGCTGGAGCCGGGCTTCGGCTACACCCTGGGCAACTCGCTGCGGCGTACGCTGCTGTCGTCGATCCCGGGCGCGGCGGTCACCTCGATCAAGATCGACGGTGTGCTGCACGAGTTCACCACGATCCCCGGCGTCAAGGAGGACGTGGTCGAGCTCGTCATGAACATCAAGGAGCTCTGCGTGAGCTCCGAGCACGACGAGCCGGTCAGCATGTACCTGCGCAAGCAGGGCCCGGGCGACGTGACCGCCGGTGACATCCAGCCGCCGGCCGGTGTCTCGGTGCACAACCCGGACCTGAAGTTGGCCACCCTCAACGGCAAGGGCCGGCTCGACATGGAGCTGACCGTCGAGCGGGGTCGTGGTTACGTCACGGCGGCGCAGAACAAGCAGGCGGGCGCGGAGATCGGCCGGATCCCGGTCGACTCGATCTACTCCCCGGTGCTCAAGGTGACCTACCGCGTCGAGGCGACCCGCGTCGAGCAGCGGACGGACTTCGACCGGCTGATCATCGACGTCGAGACCAAGCCGTCGATGGGGCCGCGTACCGCGCTGGCCTCGGCCGGCTCGACCCTGGTGGAGCTGTTCGGCCTGGCGCGTGAGCTGGACGAGACCGCCGAGGGCATCGACATCGGCCCGTCTCCGCAGGACGCGCAGCTGGCGGCGGACCTGGCCCTGCCGATCGAGGAGCTGGACCTGACCGTCCGCTCCTACAACTGCCTCAAGCGCGAGGGCATCAACTCCGTTGGTGAGCTCATCGGGCGTACCGAGGCCGACCTCCTCGACATCCGCAACTTCGGTCAGAAGTCGATCGACGAGGTCAAGATGAAGCTCGCCGGGATGGGTCTCGGGCTGAAGGACTCGGCTCCGAACTTCGACCCGGCGCACGTCGTGGACGCCTTCGGCGAGGCCGACTACGACACCGACGACTACCGCGAGACCGAGCAGCTCTAGTCCGCGCTGCCGCCACACCTGAGGAGCACCAAGCATGCCCACGCCCACCAAGGGCCCCCGCCTCGGCGGCAGCCCCGCGCACGAGCGGCTGATGCTGGCCAACCTGGCCACCGCGCTGTTCCAGCACGGCAAGATCCAGACCACCGAGACCAAGGCCCGGCGGCTGCGTCCGCTCGCCGAGCAGCTGATCACCAAGGCCAAGCGGGGCGACCTCGCGTCGCGTCGGCGCGTGCTGACCGTGGTCAAGGACAAGGACGTGGTCTACGCCCTGTTCGACCAGATCGCGCCGCGGTACGCCAACCGCAACGGCGGCTACACCCGGATCGTCAAGACGGGTCCGCGCAAGGGTGACGCCGCGCCGATGGCGATCATCGAGCTGGTCGAGGAGCTTCAGGTCGCCGAGCCGAAGCCGAACAAGAAGACCGCTGGCCGCAAGGCCGCCCAGCAGGACAAGGTCGAGGCGCTGGCCCCGGCCGAGGATGCCCCCGAGTCGCGCCCGGCCGACCAGGACGCCGAGCCGCCGGTGTCGGCTTCCGGTGACACCGCCGCTGCCCGCGAGGACAGCGACCTGGCCACCGAGGAAGGCAAGGCCTGATCCAGGCCGTCGTCGGGCCCGGTATCCCCACGGGGGTGCCGGGCCCGACTCGTGGAGGAGGTGGCACGTGGACGAGCGGACCCGCTTGCGGCTGGACGTCGCGTACGACGGGACGGCCTTCTCCGGCTGGGCCGCCCAGCCGGAGCGGCGGACGGTCGCGGGGGTGCTGGTCGAGACGCTGGATCTGGTGCTCGGTGCCGGAACCGCGACCGGGCTCACCGTGGCCGGGCGCACCGACGCGGGGGTGCACGCCACCGGGCAGGTCTGTCACCTGGACCTGCCCACCGGCGTCTGGCGGGCGCACGAGGAGCGGCTGCTGCGCCGGCTGGCCCGCCTGCTGCCGACCGACGTGCGGGTCCGGGCGATGCGCGAGGTGCCGGCCACCTTCGACGCCCGCTTCTCGGCCACCTTCCGTCGCTACGAGTACCGGGTGACCGATGCGGCGTGGGGTGCCGACCCGTTGCGTCGGCACGAGATCCTGGCGTGGCCGCGCGCACTCGACCTCGACCGGCTCGCCGCCGCGGCGGCCGGGCTGGTGGGGGAGCACGACTTCGCCGCGTACTGCCGGCGCAAGGAGAACGCCACCACGCTGCGGGAGATGACCAGGCTGGACTGGCGGCGCGACGCCGACGGCACGCTGGTCGCCACCGTGCAGGCCGACGCGTTCTGCCAGGCGATGGTCCGCAGTCTGGTCGGCGCCATGCTGGTCGCCGGGGATGGACGCCGGCCGGTGGAGTGGCCGGCCGGCCTGCTCACCCGCCGGGAACGGGCCAGCGAGGTGACCGTGGCGCCCGCGCACGGGCTGACCCTGGTGGCCGTCGGGTACCCGGACGACCCCGCCGAGTACGCGCGCCGGGCCGAGGCGACCCGGCGGCTGCGGGTGCCCGCCGACAGTTAGTGCGGTGGCCGGGAACGTTGCTGGCACGTTCCCGGCCACCGCATTCGGGCGGCGTTCAGTCCTCGGTGGACTCGTCCTGGCTGCCGGTGCCGTCGGAGGGCCGCTCGGTCGGCTGGTTCGCCGTCCCGCCCTCGGCCCGCCGCTCCAGCACGCCCTGGTTCAGGTGCTGTTCGAGCATGTCGAAGAGGATCTCGCGGACGCCGGTGTCGCCCGACCGGATGGTGGCGCCGTCGGCGCGGGCGACCACCGCGTAGGCGATGTAGTGGCCGCGTACCTGCCAGCCGACCCGGGCGGGAGCGGTGGCGACGACCTCGGTGCCGTCTCCGGCCGGCATGCCGCGGAAGCGGCCCTGCCGTTCGTCGAGCAACTGCCGGATGCGGTCCCGGGCCCGCTCGGCGCTGGACCGGTCGGTGAGGTTGAACAGTCCCGTGGTGACCAGGTGGTCGCCGTCCGGCGCGCGGAGGGTGGCCCGGACGACCTGGTTGCAGCCGAGTCGTACCAGCAGGTCGGCGACCTCCCCGGTGGCGGCCACCGCGCAACTGGCGCTGGACTGGGTGCGGAGCACCTCGTAGCCGCCCTCGCCGTCACCGACGGTGAGGGTACTGGCGGGGAAGACCTCGCGGGCGGTGAGCGGTGCCTGGTCCGTGTCCCGGGAGTCGAGGTCGCTGGCCTCGGCGGGCGTGGTGCCGCGGGTGGTGTCCGGGGCCGCGCTGGGCGCGGCCTCCTGGCCGATCAGCGTCCGATTGTCCAGCAGGGTGGCGGCGGTGAGACCACAGAGGGCGAGCAGCACCAGCGCCGCGGCACCACCGACCAGCACCTGCCACGCACGACCGCCACCGCGGCGGGGCGGCGGTGCGATCGTCGTCGTGTCCGGCTCTGGTGGTGCCGCCGCCACACCCGCCTGGTCCTCCGGCGCGGCCGGTGCCGGCTCGTACCGGGGTGCCGGCTCCTGCGGCGCGTCGGGGAACGTCCCGCGCGGCGGCGCCGAGGATGGCAGCATGATCTGGTTCGGACGGGCCAGCGACGGGGTGGGGAAACGCGACGGGGACGGTCCGGCCGGTGGCGGCGGGCCTGACCGGGCCGGCCCACCCTCGGGCTCGTCGTCCCGGTACGGGACGTATGCGTCCTCATCGGAGTCGTACCGATACACCATGTTGTCCAGAGTAGGGATGTTTATCCCTTTCGTAGGTATTTTGTGGAAACGCGCTGGACGGACGTGTCGGACCCGCCACGACTCCCGGGGTTCGGAGCCGCATGCCGCTCGGTGCGAGAATGGCCCGCGTGACCGGGGAGCACTACTTCACCGCCGAGCCGAACGCGCCCGCCCGGGCGCGGGAGGTGCAGTTCACCGTCGCCGGGCGCGACTACACCCTGACCTCGGCGTCCGGAGTCTTCTCGGCCAGCCGCCTCGACCCCGGTACCGCCGTGTTGCTGCGCAAGGCCGAACCGCCGGACCCCGCCACCACCGGCGCCCTGCTCGACCTCGGCTGCGGCTTCGGCCCGATCACCTGCGTGCTCGCCACCGTCGCGCCGGCCGCGACGACCTGGGCGGTGGACGTCAACGAGCGGGCCCGGGACCTGACGGCCGAGAACGCCGCCCAGCTCGGCCTCTCCGGTCGGGTGCGGGTGACGGCACCCGAGGGGGTACCGACCGATCTCCGCTTCGCGCAGATCTGGTCCAACCCGCCGATCCGGATCGGCAAGGACGAACTGCACCGGATGCTGTCGCACTGGTTGCCCAGACTCGCTCCGGACGGGGTGGCCTGGCTCGTGGTGGCCCGTCACCTCGGCGGCGACTCGTTGCAGCGTTGGCTGGTCGACCAGGGATGGCAGGTCGGCCGGCACGCCAGCCAGAAGGGGTTCCGGGTGTTGCGCGTCACCCGCTGACCGGGTAATCGGTTGGCCCGCCGGGGCGGCTCAGGCAGGATGCCCGCGTGGGATACGTGGACGTGGCGGCGGTCGGGCATGTCCTGCCGGACGGGCGGGAACTCTTCGCCGACGTGTCGTTCCGGGTGGGCGAGAGTGCGAAGGTGGCGCTGGTCGGGCCCAACGGCGCGGGCAAGACGACGCTGCTGCGGATGGTCGCCGGTGACCTGCCGGTGCGTACCGGCGCGATCGCGCGTACCGGCGGGCTGGGTGTCATGCGTCAGTTCATCGGCATGATCGGTGACGAGTCGACCCTGGCCGACCTGGCCCTGTCGCTCGCCCCGCCGTCCCTGCGTGACGCCGGTCGTCGGCTGGTCGAGACCGAGGCGGCCATGCGGGAGGCCGAGCTGCGCGGCAAGTTCAGCACCGCCGCCGGCAAGGCCCAGCTGGCGTACGCCGATGCGTTGGCCGCCTGGGGCGAGACCGGCGGGTACGACGCCGAGGTGCTCTTCGACACGGTCGCCACCATCGTCCTGGACCTGCCCTGGGACAGCGCGCGGCACCGCCCGGTGCGGACCCTCTCCGGCGGGCAGCAGAAGCGCTTCGCCCTGGAACTGCTGCTGCGCGGCCCCGACGAGGTGCTGCTGCTCGACGAGCCGGACAACTTCCTCGACGTGCCGGGCAAACGCTGGCTGGAGGCGCGGCTGCGGGAGTCGGCCAAGTCGGTGCTCTACGTCTCGCACGACCGGGAGCTGCTGGCGCACACCGCCGACCGGGTGGTCGCGGTGGAGGGCGGCAGCGCCTGGGTGCACCCGGGCGGCTTCGCCAGCTGGCACGCGGCGCGGGTGGCCCGCCACGCCCGACTCGACGAGCAGCGCAAACGGTGGGACGAGGAGCATCAGAAGCTGCGCGAGCTGATGCTGATGTACAAGCAGAAGGCCGCGTACAACGATGGGATGGCCTCGCGCTATCAGGCGGCGCAGACCCGGTTGCGCAAGTTCGAGGAGGCCGGGCCGCCGCCCGTACCGCCGAAGGAGCAGGACATCCGGATGCGGCTGGCCGGCGGGCGGACCGGCAAGCGGGCGCTGGTCTGCGAGCAGCTGGAGCTGGACGGCCTGACCTATCCGTTCGACCTGGAGCTGTGGTACGGCGACCGGCTCGCGGTGCTCGGCGCCAACGGCACCGGCAAGTCCCACTTCCTGCGCCTCCTGGCCCGGGGCGGTACGGATCCGGACCCGGCGAACGGTCCGGTCGACTCGGCGGCCGAGCTGGCGCCGGTGGCGCACGACGGGGTGGCGCGGCTCGGCGCGCGGGTGCGGCCCGGTCACTTCTCCCAGACCCACGACCGGCCGGAGCTGATGGCGCGGACGCTCGTCGAGATTCTGTGGCGCGGCGACGAGCACCGGGCCGGCATGGACCGGCACACGGCCATGGCCGCGCTCAGCCGGTACGAGCTGGCCGGACAGGGCGACCAGCGATTCGGCACCCTCTCCGGCGGGCAGCAGGCCCGTTTCCTGGTGCTGCTGCTGGAACTCTCCGGGGCGACCATGCTGCTGCTCGACGAGCCCACCGACAACCTCGACCTGGCCTCGGCCGAGGCGCTGGAGGCCGGGCTCACCGCGTTCGCCGGCACGGTGGTGGCGGTCACCCACGACCGGTGGTTCACCCGGACCTTCGACCGGTTCCTGCTGTTCCGCGGCGACGGCGAGGTGGTGGAGACCGACGAGCCGGTCTGGGACGTCGGTTGATAGGCGAGGAGTTGGTCGGCCGGCTCTGCACGGTCGGTGGAGTGGTCGCGGTCTCGCTCGGCGGCAGCCGGGCCCGTGGCGCGCACCGCCCGGACTCCGACTGGGACCTGGGCCTCTACTACCGTCCCCCGTTGGACGTGGCCGAGCTGCGCGCCGTGGCCGCCTCGGTCGCCGATGGCGAGGTGGAACTGACCGCACCGGGCGGCTGGGGGCCATGGGTCGACGGTGGCGGTTGGCTGCGGATCGGGGGAGCGGCGGTGGACTGGATCTACCGCGACCTCGACCGGGTGCACGCGGTCTGGGCCGACTGCCGCGCCGGCCGTTACACGGTCGGGGTGCAGGCCGGACATCCGCTCGGCTTCTACTCGCACGCGTACGCGGGGGAGGTGGCGCTCGGCCGACTGCTCGGCGACCCGACCGGGGAACTGGCCGCGCTGCGCACGGCGACGCTGGCGTATCCGCCCGCGTTGGGTAGGGCGCTGGTGGACGGGGGATGGGAGGCCGGGTTCCTGCTCGACGCGGCGGCCAAGGGCGCGGCCTGCGGTGATGCCGGTTACGTCGCGGGCTGCCTGTTCCGGACGGTCGGGGTACTGGTGCACGCGTTGCACGGTCGGGACCGACGGTGGCTGGTCAACGAGAAGGGCATGATCACCGCAGCCGGCGGACTGCCCGGTGCCCCGCCGGATTTCGCGGCCCGGGCGCAGGCCCTGCTCGGCGCGGTGGGACGCACCCGGGAAGAACAGGCCCGAACCTTGGTCGACGCGCGGCTGCTGGTCGCCGAGGTTCTCGGTTGACCGGTGGCGGGCGGCCGGTGAGGTCGCCCGGCTCCTGACCACGCGGCATATGGTTGATCTCGTGACTGAGATGACCTATCGCCGGCTGGGCGACTCCGGGCTCGTGGTGTCCGTCGTGGGGATCGGCTGCAACAACTTCGGCCGCAAGCTCGACCTCGACGGCACCCGCGCGGTGGTCGAGGCGGCCCTCGACGTCGGAATCAACTTCTTCGACACCGCCGACATCTACGGCGAGCCACACGGCGCGTCGGAGGCGCAGCTCGGCGCGGCCCTCAAGGGCCGCCGGGACGACGTGGTGGTGGCGACCAAGTTCGGCATGTCGATGGGTGGCGGCAACGGCCGGGACTTCGGGGTACGCGGCTCGCGGCGGTACGTGATCCGGGCGGTCGAGGCGTCGTTGCGTCGGCTGGACACCGACTACATCGACCTGTACCAGTTCCACGAGCCGGACCCGGGCACCCCGATCGACGAGACCCTGTCCGCCCTCGACGACCTGGTCCGCGACGGCAAGGTGCGGTACCTGGGCAACTCCAACTTCGCGGGCTGGCAGATCGCCGACGCCGACTGGACGGCGAAGACCCGGGGACTCACCCGGTTCGTCAGCGCACAGAACCACTACAGCCTGCTCAACCGGGACGCCGAGATCGAGGTGCTACCGGCGTGTGACCGGTTCGGGCTGGGCATGCTGCCGTTCTTCCCACTGGCGAACGGGCTGCTCACCGGCAAGTACAAGCGTGGCGAGGCGCCGCCCGAGGGCAGCCGCCTGGCCGGCGGCGGACGGTACGCCCAGCGCCTCGCCGCCGCCGACTGGGACACCATCGAGGGCATCGAGGCCTACGCCGCCGAGCGCGGGGTGCCGATGCTGCACGTGGCGATCGGCGGGCTGGCCGCCCAGCCGGCGGTCACCTCGGTGATCGCCGGCGCGACCTCGCCGGAGCAGGTACGCGCCAACGCCGAGGCGGGCACCTGGCAGCCCACCGAGGCCGACCTCAAGGCCCTCCGCACGGTCCTCGACCGCTAACCACCCGCCCCGCCCCCTCCGGTTGATCATGAGTTGGCGGCGGTCCCGATCTCTCCGACCGCCGCCAACTCATGATCAACTTTCTGTGGTGGTGAGGAGCTGGGCCCCGCCCGGGGGTGGCGGGCGGGGCCCTGGGCCTACAGCTTGCGGTTGGGGGCTAGGCGGGTGGGGTCGCCGTTGAGGCGGCCGGTGCCGGCGACGGACTCACCGTCGTTGGCGCGTACGCCCGCCTTGCTGGCCGTGCCACCGAGCCGGACGATCATGGCGTCGGCGTCGCGGACCAGCACGTCGCGGATCTCCGCCTCACCAACCAGCGTGGCGTCACCGGCCAGCGTCCGGAACGCGGTGAGCTGGTTGATCGCCCGGGTGTCGTTGCCGGCGGCCTCCGCCGTACGGGCGTTGGAGAGCCGGTTCGACAACTGGTTGTGTGCCTTCGTCGTGAGCCGACCCGTGGCCTTGAACCGGTCCAGCAGGTTCTGCATGTCCCGGAACGAGGTGGTGACGAAGAACCGGACGTTGGCGGAGGTGGCGTTGCCCGCCTTGTCGGTCGCGGTCACCGTCAACTCGTGCAGGCCCAGCGGCAGCTCGTACATCGCCTGGAGAGTGCCGCTGGCGTACGGCCGGCCGTCCAGCGTGCCGACCACGGCGGCGATGCCCGAGGTCGGGTCGACCGCCTGCCAGGACACCCGGACGTCCTGGCTGTCACCGTAGAGCTGGCCGTCGGCGATGCCGGAGACCAGCAGGGTGGGCTTCGTGCCGTCGATCCGCACCACCGCCGACTTGAGCGTCTCGGCGTTGCCCGCCTTGTCGGTGGCCCGGTAGAGCAGCTCGTGGTCACCGTCGCCACTGATTTCGACCGGCTCGGTGTACGGCGTCCAGTCGCCACCGTCCAGCGACCACTCCAGCAGCTTCACCCCCGAGCCGGCGTCGGTGGAGGTGAGCACCACCGGGATGGTGCCGTTGTGCCAGCCCTCGTCGTTCGCCGGGGCGAACGCCGCGGTACTGACCGGCGCGGTGGCGTCGATGCGGACGGTGACCGTCTTCGTCGCCTCCACGTTGCCGGCCTCGTCGACCGAACGGAACCGCAGCTCGTGCTCGCCGTCACCGGAAACCTGCACCGGCGCGGTGTAGGTGGCCCAGGCGGTGGCGTCGTCGAGCTGGTACTCGGTGCGGGCCACTCCGCTGCCGCCATCGGGGTCGGTGGCGGACAACGCGACGGTCACCGGCCCGGTGTGCCAACCCTCGACCGGGGTGCCGGACACCTCCGCGGTGGTCACCGGTGCGGTGGTGTCCCCGGTCGCGGGGGTGGAGAACCGGAAGTACTCGAACGATGCCGGCTTCGACGCGGTCTGGTTACCGCCGAGGGTGAACAGGCCCACCTTCGGCGTTGCGCCGATCGCCGCGTTGGTCAGCGCGGTCAACGGCGTCCAGGTCTCGCCGTCGGCCGAGTACGACCCGGTGAAGGTGTCACCGTTGCGGGCCAGCCGCAGGTACCACTCCGCCGAGGTCAGGTTCTCCGCACCGGGCTGCGGATCCTGAATCGTCCCGCCGATCTCGCTGCGGAGCTCGATCCGCCGCGACACCGGCTGACCGGCCTGGTTGTCCACCACGAAGTCGAACTTCAGGTAGTTGTCGTCGTCGGCGTACACCATCAGGCCGGCCTGCTGGTACTGCTCGTCGAGCAGGCGGCCGTCGATCTTCGTCTCCATCGTCCAGTCGCCCTCGGGTGCGTTCTGGAAGATGAAGTTCGTCGGCCCGGTGTTGTTGGTGCCGTAGATGTCACCGTTCGGCACATCGATGTGCAGCGAGCCACCGCTGACCCGGTATGCGGCCGGGTCCTCCCGGAGGATCGCGTTCCACCGGCACTTGTCCAGCGAGATGCCGGTGAACTCGTCGGACGGGTCGACCGGGCCGGCCGGCTCGTCCGGGATCACCTGGAACCAGTCGAACGCGGCCTCCACCACCGGCGCGTCGGTGCCGCCGTTGAGCGCGAACAGGCCGATCCGTGGGTTCTCGATGCCGGCCAGCGCGGCGGACCGGCCGACCGGGGTGAAGGTCAGCCCGTCGGCCGACATCGCGGCGGTCAGGCTGGTGCCATCGCTGCTCACCCGCAGGTAGACGGTGTCGCCCGCCGGTGCGTCGGTGCTGTCGGCACCCTCGTTGCGCGGGGTGCCGGCGGTCTCCCGGAGGAACTCCACCCGCCGGCTGCCGTTGAAGAGCAGGTCCAGCTTGGCGTAGTTGTCGTCGTCGCCGTAGACCATCAGGCCGGCCTGCTGGTAGTTGGCGGTCACCGGCAGGGTGACCTTCGTGGTCGCCTGCCAGGCTCCCGACGGAGCCGGCTGGAGCACCAGGTTGGTGGCGTCGTTACGGCTGCCGTAGAGGTCACCGACCCCGGTGGGAAGTCGCAGCGCGCCGTCGGAGACGGACAGGAGCTGGTTCTCCCGCACCACGCTGGTCCACCGGTCGCGGCTGAGCGTATCGCCGTCGAAGTTGTCCGAACGTGCCCCGAGGCACGACGTGTTCGGCGAGTCGACCCGGACCGGCACGGTCGCGTACGACCGGGCGCCCCGGCTGTCGGTCACCGTCAGGGTGGCGGTGAAGTTGCCGGGTGCGGTGTAGGTGTGCTCCGCCTGGAGCGTGTCCGCCGTGCCGCCGTCACCGAAGTCCCACGCGTACGTCAGCGGGGTGTCGCCCTCCGGGTCGGTGGCCGTACCGCCGAAGGCGATGGTGACCGGCGCGACGCCGGTGGCCGGCGTGGCGGTGGCGGTGACCCTCGGCGGCGCGTTGTCGGTGACGCCCTTGCCGACGAAGTCCGCCCAGTTGACGTTGAACAGCGATCCCGCGCCACCGGCCGGATCCCGGGCCACGAAGAACAGCGAACCGCTCGCCGGGCCGGTCACCGGTGCGGTGACGTCGGTGTACGTCTGCCAGGCGCCGGTGTTCGGCACCGTGGCGGTGGCGACCAGCGGGCCGTCGACCGCGCCCGCCCGGACCTCGATCACACCGCCGTTGGCCGCCGAGGCGACCCGGAAGCGGATCTCGTCGATCCCGGTCAGGTCGGCCGGGGCCACCGACCACCAGTCGCCGTCCTCGATGAAGGCGATGTTCTGGCCACCGCCGGCGGTGTCACTGCTGGTCTCGCGCTGCACCCCGGGGTCACCGCCGCCGGTGCTGTCCGGCGCCCGACCGGTCGCGCTGTAGTACTCGGCCTGCTTGCGCTTGGGCTGGAGGATCTCGATCGCCCGGCCGGTCAGCGGGCTGGCCCCGCCGGATCCGCCCTGGTCGGTGTAGGTGGCCTCAAGGACGGTGAAGACGTTCGCCTCGGCACCGTGCCCGGCGGCGAGCTGGGTCTGCACCGTGCCGGTGCAGCCGGTGTGCTGCTCCAGCGGGTGGGCGTGCTCGTCGTGACCGAGCAGCACCTGGAGCTGGACGTCGGCGCAATCGATCTCGCCGTCCTCCGGGTCGGTCACCTTGATCGTGTACTTGACCTGGTCACCCCAGTCGAAGAAGCCGCCGTCCGGGGGAAACTCGATCTCCACGGTCGGTGCGGTGTTGCCCACCGTGATCGGCACGTTCGCCACCGCCGTACGCCCCTTCGGGTTGGTGACGGTGAGCTGGGCGGTGTAGTTGCCAGCTTCGGCGTACGTGTGCGTCGGGTTGGCCTCGGTGGAGGTGCCGCCGTCGCCGAACGTCCAGGCGTAGGTCAGGGTGCCGCCGTCGGGGTCGCGGGACCCGGCGCTGGAGAAGGCCACGGTCAACGGTGCCGGCCCGGAGGTCGGGTTGGCGGCGGCCACCGCGATCGGGGCCCGGTCACCGGCGATGTAGTCGATCCGGTAGACGCCGGAGTTGTCGTTGTTGCCGCCGAAACCGCTACCCCACTCGATCAGGTACATCGCGCCGTCCGGACCGAACTCGAAGTCCATCGGGCGGATGAAGTTCATCCCGGCGAGCAGCTGGTTGATGTCGACCAGTTCCTTGCCGTCCCCGGTCACCTGCATCGTGTACATCTTCGACTGGTTCCACTCGCCGAAGAGCGCCTTGCCGTCGTAGTAGGCCGGCCACTTGCGGTCCGAGTCGAGGTCGGCGTCGTAGCGGTAGACCGGCCCGCCCATCGGCGCACCACCGCCACCGATTTCCGGGTATCGGGGGTCGCCGGCGTAGCCGTAGTCGACGGTGGCCGGGATGGCCGGCGGGAGGTTGGTCAGGCCGGTGTTGTTGGGTGAGTTGTTCACCACCGCGGCGCAGTCGAACTTCGGCCCGCTCGGGCCGGAGGGGAACTGGTAGTCGTTGTACGCCTCGTTGCTGCCCTGGCAGTACGGCCAGCCGTAGTTGCCCGGCTCGGCGACGATGTTCCACTCCACCAGGCCCCGGGGACCCCGGTTCGGGTTGTCCGAGGCGGCGTCCGGGCCGTAGTCGGCGACGTAGAGGGTGTCGGTGGCCGGATCGATGCCCATCCGGAACGGGTTACGGAAGCCCATCGCGTAGATCTCGGGTCGGGTCTTCTCCGTACCCGGCGGGAAGAGGTTGCCCTCCGGGATGGTGTACGTCCCGTCGTCCTCCGGGTGGATCCGGATCACCTTGCCCCGCAGGTCGTTGGTGTTGCCGGAGGTGCGCTGCGCGTCGTAGTCGGCCCGTCCGGGCCGCTCGTCGATCGGGGTGTACGCGTCCGAGGAGAACGGGTTGGTGTTGTCCCCGGTGGCCAGGTAGAGGTTGCCGGCGGAGTCGAACGTCATGGTGCCGCCGGCGTGGCAGCAGGTGTTGCGCTGGGTGTCGACCCGCAGCACGACCTTCTCGGTCGCCGCGTCGATCGAGTCACCGCTGACGGTGAACCGGGAGAGCACGTTGCGGGCCACCCCGTCGTTGGGCGCGTAGTAGAGATACACCCATTTGTTGGTGGCGAAGTCGGGGTCGAGGCGGATGCCGATCAGGCCGTCCTCGTTGCCGGTGAAGACGTCTAGGTCGATGGCGGTGACCGTGCTCCCGGTGTCCGGCTTGACGATCTGTACCCGGCCGTCGCGCTCGATGTAGAAGACCCGGCCGTCCGGCGCGACGTCCAGCTCCATCGGGTTGCTGGTGTTGCTGTCCAGCGTCACCTTCTCGAAGCTGGCGGTCAGCGACGCCCCGCAGTCCGCGCCCTGGATCCCGGCCGCGGTGCGGATGCCGCCGAGCAGGTGGGCACGGAACTCCGGTTCGGCGTACGACTCGTGGGTGTGTCCGCCGCCGGTGTACCAGGCGCGGCCGCCGTCGTAGTCCTGGCACCAGGCGATCGGGTGGTCGTGCCCCATCGCGCCGGATCCGGGGGAGTAGCTGGTCTCATCGAGGGTGGCCAGTACGTGCACCGCGCCACGCGGGTTGGTGCGGTAGTTGTACCACTCGTCGAACCGGGACCAGCGCTCCGGCAGGTGGGCGGTGGACGGGTGGGCCGGGTCCTCCACCTTCACCGTGGCCTGCTGGTTGGCCGGGTGGCTGTTGAAGTAAGCCCCCACCAGTTGGCCGTACCAGGCCCAGCTGTACTCGGTGTCGGCGGCGGCGTGGATGCCGGCGTACCCGCCACCGGCCTGGATGTACCGCTCGAACGCCGCCTGCTGGTCGGCGTTCAGCACGTCGCCGGTGGTGGAGAGCCAGATGACGGCGCGGTACCGGGCGAGGTTGGCGTCGGTGAAGGCGCCGCCGTCCTCGGTGGTGTCGACGGTGAAGCCGTGCTCCGCGCCGAGTTGCTGGATGGCGGCGATGCCGGTGGGGATGGAGTCGTGGCGGAAGCCGGCGGTCTTGGAGAAGACCAGCACCGAGAAGGGCTCGGCGGCGGCCTCGGGGACCGCTGTGCGCTTGGCCTGCTGGACGGGGGTGCTCTGGGCGACAGCCTCGGCGCGCGGCGCGGCCTGCGCGGCAGGGACGCCGACGAGGCCGGTAGCGGCGAGGCCGAGGGCGAGCAATGTGGCGGTGATGGGTACGCGGGCACGGGGTGGTCGGGGCACTCCGGTCTCCTCTGTCGTTACTCGACGTTGGTCGCGGGGACGGCCCGCCGAAGACCGTCCCGAGTGGAGCCGGTTCGGACACCTTGCCGAAGGGTGCCGTTCCAGCATTTATGTCGAGTCGTTGAACAAATTAGTTCCGTTGAAACGATTCATGGCAAGGCTTCGATGGATAACGTTTCGGTAAATGAGGGTGACATTCCTGCACAGCCTGCCCAAACCGCCACCAGCGCCGGTCCGCACCTCGGGGCAGAGGTGCGGACCGGCATCAATGGACCGGCTGGGTCGGCCAACTATCCAGGCGTGAGCCGGAAGTAGTCGAAGGCGGCCGTCTTGGAGGCGGTCTGGTTGGCACCGAGAGTGAACAGGCCCACCCTCGGGGTCGTCCCGACCGCGGTGCTCGTCAACGTCCCCAGGGTCGTCCAACTCGTGCCGTCGGCCGAGTACGCGGCGGTGAAGGTGCTTCCGCTGCGCGACAGCCGCAGGTGCCAGATCCCCTGGGTCAGGCCGGTCGCCTGTGGCTGCGTACTCTGCACTGCCCCGCCGATCTCGCTGCGGAACTCGATTCGTCGCGAGACCGTCTGACCGACCGCGTTGTCCGTCACGTAGTCGAACTTGAGGTAGTTGTCGTCGTCGGCGTACACCAGCAGACCCGCCTGCTGGTACTGCTCGTTGAGCAGACTGCCGTCGACCCGGGTCTGCACCGTCCAGTTCCCGGCCGGGCTGTTCTGGAGGATGAAGTTCGTCGGCCCGGTGTTGCCGGTGCCGTAGATGTCACCGTTCGGCACGTCGATGCGCAGCGCGCCGTCGGTGACCCGGTACCGGGTCGCGTCCTCCCGGACGATGGCGTTCCACCGGCACTTCTCCAGGCTGCCGCCGGTGAACTCGTCCGACGGCGTGACGACGCCCGTGGTGATCTCCGGGGTGATCCGGAACCAGTCGAACTGGGCGTTCACCACCGGTGCGGTGGTGCCGCCGTTGAGGGCGAAGAGACCGATCCGGGGGTTGGTGATCCCGGCCAGCGCGGCGGACCGGCCGACCGCGGTGAAGCTCTGCCCGTCGGTCGAGTAGGCGGCGGTCAGGTTCGTCCCGTCGCTGGTCAGCCGCAGGTGGATGGTGTCACCGGTGGGAGCGGCGGTGGAGTCTGTGCTGTCGTTGCGGGGCGTCCCGGCGCTCTCCCGGAGGAACTCCACCTTGCGGTTGCCGCCGTAGACCAGGTCCAGCTTGGCGTAGTTGTCGTCGTCGCCGTAGAGGATCAGACCGGCCTGCTGATAGTCGGACCGGGCCGCCAGGGTCACCCGGGTGGTCGCCTGCCAGGCTCCGCTGGGTGCGGGCTGGAGCACCACGTTGGTGGCGTCGTTGCGGGTCCCGTACAGGTCACCCACCGCGGTGGGCAGCCGCAGCGAACCCTCGGCGACCGAGTACGACCCGTTGTCCCGCACCACGCCTGTCCACCGCTGACGATCGAGCGAGGTGCCGGTGAACTCGTCGGACCGCAGTGGTCCCTGCGCTCCCTGGCAGGGGTTGCCCGCCCCGTCGACCCGGATCTGCACGCTGGCCTGCCCCCGAGCACCCCGGCTGTCGGTGACCGTCAGGGTGGCGGTGTAACTGCCCGGCGTGGTGTACGTGTGGCTGGCGCTCAGCGTGCTCGCGGTCGCACCGTCGCCGAAGTCCCAGGCGTACGTCAGCGGGGTGTCCCCGTCCGGGTCGGTCGCCGTACCGGTGAAGGTCACGGCGAGTGGCGCGGTCCCGCTGGTCGGGGTGCCCGTGGCGGTGACCGTCGGCGGAGCGTTGCCGCTCACCCCGGGGCCGACGAAGTCCATCCAGTTGACGTTGAACAGGGTTCCGGTGCCGCGGTTGGGGTCCCGGGCGACGAAGTACAGCCCGCCCTCCGCGGCGGCGCCGTTGGGAATCTGCGCGGTGACGTCGGTGTACGTCTGCCACCCCCCGGTGCCGGCGACGGTGGCGGTGGTGATCAGTGGCCCGTCCGCCGCGCCGGCGCGTACCTCGATCCGACCACCGGAGGTGGCCGAGGCGACTCGGAACTGGATCGAGGTGACGCCGGTCAGGCTGGCCGGACTGACCGACCACCAGTCGCCGTCCTCGATGAATCCGATGTTCTGCCCGCCACCGGCGGTGTCGCCGGTGGTCTCCCGCTGCACCCCGGCGGTGCCGCCCCCGGTGGCACCCGCCACCCGACCGGTGGCCGAGAAGTACTCGGCCTCCTTGCGCTTGGGCTGGAGGATCTTCAGCGCCCTGCCGGTCTGCGGCTCGGCCCCGTCGGACCCGCCCTTGTCGGTGTAGGTCGCCTCCAGCACGGTGAAGACGTTGGCGTCCGCGCCGTGGCCGTCGGCGAGTTGAGTCTGCACCGTGCCGGTGCAGCCGGTGTGCCGCTCCAGCGGGTGGGCGTGCTCGTCGTGGCCGAGCAGGACCTGCAGTTCGACGTCGTCGCAGTCGATCGTGCCGTCCTCCGGGTCGGTCACGCTGATGGTGTAGGCGACCTGGTCGCCCCAGGCGAAGAAGCCGCCGTCCGGCGGGAACTCGATGGTGACGGTCGGTGCCGTGTTGCCGACGGTGATCGGCACGTTCGCCACCGCGGTCCGTCCCGCTGGGTTGGTCACCCGAAGCTGCGCGGTGTAGCTGCCGGACCGGGTGTACGTGTGGGTCGGGTTGGCCTGGGTGGAGGTGCCGCCGTCGCCGAACGTCCAGGCGTAGGTCAGCGTCCCGCCGTCCGGGTCACGGGAGCCGGCGCTGGAGAAGCTGACCGTCAGCGGTGGCGCCCCCGAGGTCGGGTTCGCCGAGGCGACCGCGATCGGGGCGCGGGCACCGGCGGTGTAGTCGATCCGGTAGACCCCGGAGTTGTCGTTGTTGCCGCCGAAGCCGCTGCCCCACTCGATCAGGTACAACGCGCCGTCGGGGCCGAACTCGAAGTCCATCGGCCGCACGAAGGTCATCTGGTCGAGGATCCGGTTGATGTCGACAAGCGTCTTGCCGTCCCGGCTGACCTGCATGGTGTACATCCGCGACTGGTTCCACTCGCCGAAGATCGACTTGCCGTCGAAGTACGCCGGCCACTGGCGACGGGACGAGATGGTCGGGTCGTACCGGTAGACCGGGCCGGCCATGGGCGCTCCGCCGCCGCCGATCTCCGGGAAGCGGCTGTTGCCGCCGTAGCCGTAGTCGACCGTGGCCGGGATGGCCGCCGGCAGGTTGGTCAGACCGGTGTTGTTGGGGGAGTTGTTCACCGGCGCGGCGCAGTTGAACTTCGCCCCGCTCGGGCCGGACGGGAACTGGTAGTCGTTGTACGCCTGGTTGTTGCCGTGGCAGTACGGCCAGCCGAAGTTGCCGGGCCGGTCGACGATGTTCCACTCCACCAGTCCCTCCGGGCCCCGGTTCGGGTTGGTGGTGGTGGCGTCCGGGCCGTAGTCGGCGACGTAGAGCACATTGGTGGCCGGGTCGATGCCGATCCGGAACGGGTTGCGCAGGCCCATCGCGTAGATCTCCGGCCTGGTCCGCGCGGTGCCCGGGGCAAACAGGTTCCCGCTCGGGATGGTGTACGTGCCGTCGGCCTGCGGCCGGATCCGGAGCACCTTTCCGCGCAGGTCGTTGGTGTTGCCGGCGGTACGCTGCGCGTCGTAGTCGGCCCGCCCGGAACGCTCGTCCAACGGACTGTAGCCACTGGACTCGAAGGGGTTGGTGTTGTCTCCGGTGGCCAGGTAGAGGTTGCCGGCCGAGTCGAAGGTCATCGTTCCGCCCATGTGACAGCAGGTGTTGCGCTGCGTGGGCACCTCCAGGACGACCCGCTCGCTCGACGGGTTGATCGTGTCCCCGGTGACGGTGAACCGGGACAGGTGGTTGCGGGAGCCGCCCGCGTTCGGGGCGTAGTAGAGCCAGACCCACCCGTTGCTGGCGAAGTTGGGGTCGAGCCGGATGCCCAGGAGGCCGTCCTCGTTACCCGCGAAGACGCTCAGTCGCAGCGCGGTGACCGTCTGGCCGGTGTCCGGCTTGATGATCTGCACCCGGCCGTCGCGCTCGATGTAGAAAACCCGGCCGTCGGGCGCGATGTCCAGCTCCATCGGATTGCTGGTGTTGCTGTCCAGCGTCACCTTCTCAAAGCTGGCGGCTCGGCCGGCACCGCAATCGGCGTGCACCACCCCGGCCGCGGTCTGGATACCACCGAGCAGGTGTTGCCGGAACTCGGCGTTGGTGAAGGACTCCTGGGTGTGCCCGCCACCGGTGTACCAGGACCGACCACCGTCGAAGTTCTGGCACCACGCGATCGGGTGGTCGTGCCCCATCGCCCCGCTGCCCGGGCTGTAGCTGCGCTCGTCCAGCGAGGCCAGCACCTGCACCTGACGGGCGCGGGGGTTGGTGCGGAAGTTGTACCACTCGTCGTAACGGGACCACCGGTCCGGCAGGTGCCGCGTCGACTCGTGAGTGGTGTCTTCGACCTTCACAGTGGCCGTCTGGTTGGCCGGGTGGCTGTTGAAGTAGGCACCGACCAGTTGGCCGTACCAGGCCCAGTCGTACTCGGTGTCGGACGCGGCGTGCACGCCGACGTAACCGCCACCGGCGCGGATGTAGCGCTCGAAGGCCGCTTGCTGGCTCGCGTTGAGCACGTCACCCGTGGTCGACAACCAGATGACCGCCTTGAACCTGGCGAGGTTGGTGTCGGTGAAGGCGGCGCCGTCCTCGGTGGTGGTGACCGTGAAGCCGTTCGCCGTGCCGAGTTGCTGGATCGCGCTGATGCCGGCCGGGATCGAGTCGTGCCGGAACCCGGCGGTCTTGGAGAAGACCAGGACGGAGTACGGCTCCGCCTGTGCCGCGGCGGCTGAGACGGCCGGGCCGGCGGGCTGGGCGGCGGTGGGGCCGGCGGCCCGGGCGGTGCCGGGGCCGGCGATCGGAGTCGGTGCGGCGGCCAGAATGAGTACCAGGGCGAGTAGCGCCACGGTCACTGGGGCGAGCGGTGCTCGCCGCCGACGGGGTCGGGGCACGAGGATCTCCTCTGTCGGTGGGGCGGGTCGGAGTGGGCGGCGGTGGTCACTCCGCGTCGGTCCGACCGCCCATACCTGACGAGCGAGGTCTGGGTGGCGACAAGCCGATCCGATCACTCAATTTGTGTTCGTGAATGGGTTTCGGGCAAGGCGAACTCTTGTAACGGTTTGGTAACGGCAACTTTGTTTATTGGTGTGAGTCACTCCATATCGGATCCTTTTTCGGTCATCGTGCCGCTGCGAGTCGGATCAGCAACCCGCTCCGAGTCGGCATGACCGGGCGCCTTCCGCCCCAAGCGAGGGCGCGGGACGGGCTTGGCGGAGCCGGCGAAACGACGTACGGTGACACCCAACGAACCCACGGGAGCCCGGTGCACCGGGCTGAGAGGGGGGCTGTGAGCCCCCGACCGTCGAACCTGATCCGGGTAATGCCGGCGCAGGGAGGAGTGTTGCCGTGCCGTCCCTGGGACGACTGCATCTGATCACCGACACCCGACCCGGGCGGGATCCGCTCGCCGTGCTTCGCGCCGTGCTGCCGGTGGCGCACGCGGACCTGGTGGTGCAGGTCCGCGTCGAGGACACCGCGACCGACCGTCAGGCGTACGAACTGACCCGGCAGGTGCTGGCCCTCTGCGCGCCGTACGACGTGTCCTGCCTGGTCAACGACCGGCTGCACGTGGCGCTGGCGACCGACGCCGCCGGCGGTCACGTCGGTGCGGACGACCTGCCCGTGGCGGCGGCCCGGAGGGTGCTCGGCCCGTCGGCCGTACTGGGTGCCACCGCGCGGGAACCGGCGCAGGCGCTCGCGGCGGTCACCGCCGGGGCCAGCTACCTGGGCGTGGGTCCCTGCCGCGCCACCAGCACCAAGGACGGACTGCCGTCGCCGATCGGTACGGCCGGGGTCCGGGCGGTGGCCGGTGCGGTGGACGTGCCGGTGATCGCCATCGGTGGGGTGACGGCGGCGGACGTGCCTGAGTTGCGGGCCGCCGGCGCGTACGGGGTCGCGGTGGTCGGTGCGCTCTCCGGAGCCACCGACCCGGCCCGTGCCGCCGCCGAACTGCTGCGGGGGCTGACGTGTTAACAGGGGGCCCTTCCTCTACCGGAGGCGTTAACAGGGGGCCCTTCCTTGCACCGGATGTGGCGGTGGTGGGGGGTGGGCCGATCGGATGGGCGATCGCCTGGCGGTGCGCCAGCCGCGGGTTGCGGGTGGTGGTGCACGACCCGGCACCCGGATCGGGCGCCTCGCACGTGGCCGCCGGGATGCTGGCGCCGGTGGCCGAGGCGTACTTCGGTGAGCGGGAGCTGACCCGGTTGCTCACCGAGTCCGCCGGCCGTTGGCCCGGGTTCGCGGCCGAGCTGACCGAGGCGACCGGCACCGACATCGGCTACCGGACCGAGGGCACGCTGATGGTCGGGCTGACCGCCGACGACCTCGCCGAGGCGCGCCGACTGTGGGCGTACCAGCAGGGGCTGGGGCTGCCGGTCACGCCGCTGCGCCCGTCCCAACTGCGCGAGCGCGAGCCGGCGCTGGCTCCCCGGGTGCGTGGCGGCGCGCTCGCCGCCACCGACCACCAGGTCGACCCGCGTCGGCTGGTGCCGGCGCTGCGACTGGCGGCGGAGCGGGCCGGAGCGGTGCTGGTCGCCGAGCCGGTGCGGCGGCTGGGTGACGTCACCGCCGGTGTGACGGTGGTCGCCGCCGGCTGTGGCACCGCCGCCCTGACCGGCCTGCCGGTCCGCCCGGTGAAGGGGCAGGTGCTGCGGCTGCGCGCGCCCGGTGGCGGCCCGCCGAGCTTCCGGCACGTGATCCGGGGTTACGCCGACGGCGAGCACGTCTACCTGGTCCCCCGGGACAGCGGTGAGGTGGTGATCGGCGCGACCGTCGAGGAGCGGTCCGACCTGGACGTCTCCGCCGGTGCGGTGCTGCGGCTGCTGCGTGCCGCCGTCGACCTGCTGCCCGAGATCGCCGAGTACGACCTGGTGGAGACGTTGGCGGGGCTGCGTCCGGGCACACCGGACAACGCCCCGATGCTGGGCCCGTTGCCGGGACGCCCGGACGTGCTGGTCGCCACCGGCCACCACCGCCACGGGATCGTGCTCACGCCGGTCACCGCGGATCTGATCACCGATCTGGTCACCGGGGGAGACACCCCCGATCCGCTGCTCGCCCCCTTCCCGCCGGATCGGTTCGCCGTGGTGGCCGGTGCCGGCAGCACCTTCCATGACTCGACGGAGGACGACTCGTGCAACTGACGGTGAACGGCGTCGGACGCGACCTGCCCGACGGGGTGACCGTGGCCGACCTGGTCCGGGACGTCACCGGCCAGCAGCGCGGTGTGGCGGTGGCGGTGAACGGCGAGGTGGTGCCGCGTACCGGCTGGCCGGCGACGGTGCTGCGCGGTGGCGACCGGGTCGAGGTGCTCAGCGCCGCCCAGGGCGGGTGACCCGGATGGACGAGTCGACCGGCTTCGAGCTGGCCGGTGTACGGTTCGGCTCCCGGCTGATCCTCGGCACCGGAGGCGCGGCCAACCTGCATGTGCTGGAGCAGGCGATCCGGGCCTCCGGCACCGAGTTGGTCACCCTGGCACTGCGTCGGGTGGAGACCGTACCGGGCGGCTCGGGTGGTCTGCTGGACCTGCTCGACCGGTGCGGCGTACGGCTGCTGCCCAACACGGCCGGCTGCTACACGGCAGTGGAGGCGGTGAAGGTGGCCCGGCTGGCCCGGGACGCGTTCGAGACCGACTGGGTCAAGCTGGAGGTGATCGGCGACGAGCGGACGCTGCTGCCCGACGGGGTGGAGCTGCTGCGCGCCGCCGAGGAACTCGTCGACGACGGGTTCACCGTGCTGCCGTACACCTCCGACGACCCGGTGCTGGCGCGGCGCCTGGCCGACGTCGGTTGCGCGGCGGTGATGCCGGCCGGCGCGCCGATCGGCTCCGGCCTGGGCATCAACAACCCGCACCACATCCGGCTCATCCGGCAGGACGTCGCCGTTCCGGTGATCCTGGACGCCGGCATCGGCACCGCCTCCGACGCGGCGTTGGCGATGGAGCTGGGGTGCGACGCGGTGCTGCTGGCCAGCGCCGTGACCCGGGCGGCGGACCCGGTGGCGATGGCCACCGCGATGCGGTACGCGATCGCCGCCGGCCACCTCGCGCACGGTGCCGGCCGCATCCCGCACCGCTTCCACGCCCTGGCCTCCACCCCCGACGAAGGCCGCCCCGACCTGTGACCGCGCGGACCGACACCGTGGATCCTGGTGCGAAGCTGCCCCTCCGGGGGCCGGTTCGCACCAGGATCCAAGTGCCCTACGGGGTGGTGCTGCTGACGGATCGGCGGGTGGCGCGGAGACCGTTGGTGGAGGTGGTGGCGGCTGCCGTGGCGGGGGGAGTGCGCTGGGTGGTGCTGCGGGAGAAGGACCTGCCGCGGGTCGAGCGGCTGGCCCTCGCCGCCGAGCTGCGGCCGATCCTGACCGAGGTCGGCGGCACGCTCATCGTCGCGGGCCCCGACCCCCTGCTCGACCCCGACGATCCCGACCGCACTGCGCTCGGTGCCACCGGAGCCGGCCGTTCGCCGGTCGCGCTGCACCTGTCGGCGGCCGGCCCCTATCCGCCGCCCGCCGCCGACCTCACCGGTCGTTCCTGCCATGACGCGGCGGAGTTGCGACGTCTGACCACCGAGGACTACGTCACCCTCTCGCCGGTCTTCCCCACCCGGACCAAGCCCGGCTACGGCCCACCCCTGCTCCCCGAAGGACTGGCCGCGCTGATCCGGCTCAGCCCGGTGCCGGCGCTGGCCCTCGGCGGCATCGAGACCCCAGCCCAGGCACGTGCCTGCGGCGACGCCGGCGCCGCCGGAGTGGCCGTCCTCGGCGCCATCATGCGCGCGGACGATCCACAACAGACCACCGCCACCCTCACCACCGCCTTCCACCGCACGACGGCCCCGATTCCCGCAAGCCGGCACGTCCCGACGAGCCCGACCACGACGGGGCTGCGGCCGACAGCAACCAGGACACAGCAGACCGACAACCAAGAGGAAGTGCCGTGACCCCCACCACCGTGCTCACCGTCGCCGGTTCCGATTCCGGTGGTGGCGCCGGCATCCAGGCCGACCTGAAGGTCTTCGCCGCGCTCGGCGCGTACGGCACCAGCGTGCTGACGGCCGTCACCGCGCAGAACACCCGGGGCGTGGACGCGGTGCTGCCGCTGCCGCCGCAGACGGTCACCGACCAGCTCGACAGCGTGCTGTCGGACTTCGCGGTGCGGGCGGTCAAGACCGGGATGCTGGGCACCCCGGCGGTGGCGGGCGCGATCGCAGACGCGGCGGTGGCCGGCCGGTTGCCGCAACTGGTCGTCGACCCGGTGCTGGTGGCCACCAGTGGGCACCGGCTCGGCGTGGTGGAGGCGGTCGAGCGGTTGCTGCCGTACGCCCGGGTGGCGACGCCGAACAGCGCGGAGGCCGCAGCCCTCACCGGAGCTGCCGTGACCAGCGTCGCGGAGATGACGACCGCGGCACAGGCGCTGGCGGCCGGCGGCCCGGAATGGGTGATCGTCACCGGCGGCGACGTGGACACCGGTGACGAGGCGGTGGACGTGCTGCACGGTCCGGAAGGGACGACGGTCCTGCGTGCCCCCCGGGTGCCGACCCGGCACACGCACGGAACCGGTTGCTCCTTCTCGGCGGCCGTGACGGTGCGGCTGGCGCTGGGCGATCCGGTGCCGGTGGCGGTCGGGGCCGCCAAGGAGTACGTGACCCGCGCGCTGACCGGCGCGCGGGACTGGGAGTTGGGCGCGGGACGCGGACCGATGGACCACTTCGGCTGGTCCGTCTGATCAGGGAGGCTGTCATGCAGGCACGTCGCAAGGTGTACGTCGAGGGGTCCCGGCCGGACATCCGGGTGCCGTTCGCGGAGGTGGAACTGACCGGGGGCAACCCGCCGGTACGGCTCTACGACACCTCCGGTCCGGGTTCGGACCCGGAGGTCGGGTTGGCACCGCTGCGCGGACCATGGATCGCCGAACGGGCCGACGTGGCACCGGTGCGTGGTGCCGGTACCCCGCTGGCCGGCTCGGACGGCAAGCGGCCGACGCAGCTCGCGTACGCACGGGCCGGAGTCGTCACGCCGGAGATGGAGTTCGTGGCGATCCGGGAAGGGATGTCGCCGGAGTTCGTCCGGGACGAGATCGCGGCCGGGCGAGCCGTGCTGCCGCTCAACGTGAACCATCCGGAGTGCGAGCCGGCGATCATCGGCAAGGCGTTCCTGGTCAAGGTCAACGCCAACATCGGCACCTCGGCGGTGACCTCGTCGGTGGCCGAGGAGGTGGAGAAGCTGACCTGGGCCACCCGGTGGGGTGCGGACACCGTGATGGACCTGTCCACCGGCAAGCGGATCCACGAGACGCGCGAGGCGATCGTCCGCAATTCGCCGGTGCCGATCGGTACGGTGCCGATCTACCAGGCGCTGGAGAAGGTCGGCGGCGATCCGGTGAAGCTGAGCTGGGAGGTGTTCCGGGACACCGTCATCGAGCAGGCCGAGCAGGGCGTCGACTACATGACCGTGCACGCCGGCGTGCTGCTGCCGTACGTGCCGTTGGCGGTGGACCGGGTCACCGGCATCGTGTCGCGGGGCGGCTCGATCATGGCCGCCTGGTGCCTGGCACACCACCAGGAGAACTTCCTCTACACCAACTTCCGGGAACTGTGCGAGATCCTGGCGCGCTACGACGTGACGTTCTCCCTCGGCGACGGTCTTCGGCCCGGCTCGATCGCGGACGCCAACGACGAGGCGCAGTTCGCCGAGCTGCGCACCCTCGGTGAGCTGACGAAGGTCGCCTGGGAGTACGACGTGCAGGTCATGATCGAGGGCCCGGGGCACGTGCCGATGCACAAGATCAAGGAGAACGTCGACCTCCAGCAGGAGTGGTGCCACGAGGCGCCGTTCTACACGCTCGGCCCGCTGACCACCGACGTCGCGCCCGCGTACGACCACATCACCTCGGCCATCGGGGCCGCGATGATCGGCATGTTCGGCACCGCCATGCTCTGCTACGTCACGCCCAAGGAGCACCTGGGGCTGCCGGACCGGGACGACGTGAAGGCGGGCGTGATCGCGTACAAGATCGCGGCGCATGCGGCGGATCTGGCGAAGGGACACCCGGGCGCGCAGGCCTGGGACGACGCGCTGTCCAAGGCGCGGTTCGAGTTCCGCTGGGAGGACCAGTTCAACCTCTCGCTCGACCCGGAGACCGCGCGGTCGTACCACGACGCCACGCTGCCCGCCGAGCCGGCGAAGACCGCGCACTTCTGCTCGATGTGCGGGCCGAAGTTCTGCTCCATGAAGATCACGCAGGACCTGAAGGAGTACGCGGCTCGCGGTATGCAGGACAAGTCCGACGAGTTCGTCGCCTCCGGTGGTCGGGTCTATCTGCCCCTGGCCTGATCGCTGGCGGCCGAGGAGCCCAGCCCTCTCGGAGCCCCTGTGTCTGCGCTGACATCGCGATGTCGCCCGGACACAGGGCTCCGAGCCGCAACGTTGCTCCTGCGCCGGACCCGGTGGCGGGTCAGCCCACCGGAGCCTCCGATGTCCCCGGGTGCCGCCGAGTGTGCGGCCTTCAGCGGCGGTGGTGCCGCCCGGTCGACCGCAGGGTGCGGCGCGGCTCCTTCGGCGGCGCGGGCTCGTCGTCGTCCAGCGGCCGGCTGAGTCCGGCCACCCAGTCGACGTACTCCTCGTCCTGGGCCGGCAGCGGCTCATCGCGTTCGGCCTCGGCACCGCCCTCACCGGACCGGGACCGGCCCAACCGGAACAGGCCACGGCGGCCCTTCTCCGGTTCGCCGTCCGGCTGCAGGTCCTCGGCCCGGACGGCGGGTGGCTTGGTGAAGGCGGCCGACAGGTCCCGGGCGGTGGCCGCGGTCTCGATGGACACCTCAGGAGTCTCGGGGAGGGCCGCCGAGATGCTTTGCGCGGGCGACTCGTCCGGCCCGGTCGCCGCCCGGTTGAGATCGGGCAACGCGAACCGCTGCCGGGGCCGGGGTGCCGGCTCGGCCGCCGCCGGCACCGCCCCGTCTCCGGCACCATCTGCTGGTGCTGGTGCTGGTGCTGGTGCTGGTGCTGGTGCTGGTGCTGGTGCTGGTGCTGGTGCTGGTGCTGGTGCGGCGGGCTCCGCGCTCGGCGCGAGGTCCGTCGCCGATGTCGGGGTCGGGGGTGCCGACGCCGCGGAAGGCTTCCGAGGGGTACGGGTGCGCCGAGGCGTCGGGGCCTTCTGGGCCACCGGGGCCTCGGGCGCCGGCACGGTGGGTGCCGCCGACGGAAGGTCGCTGCCGTCTCCCACCGGTGCCGGGCCGGTCGCCGGCTCGGAAAGCCCGTCGGTTTCCGCCGCCGGCTGCTCACCGATCTCCGGCCCGACCGCCGCCGGCATCCGGTCACCGCCGCGCGTCCACTCGTCGGTTCGCGCCCCCGCGGTGCCGGGCGTCCGCTCGTCGCTGGGCGTCTGCTCGCCGCTCTCCGTCCGTGCGGAGGCGTCTGGCTCCTCGGCGTGCCGCGAAGGTTCGTCCGGCCGTCCGGCGACCTCGGTCCGTGCGGCGTCGCTGTTCGCGTCGTCGGATCGTCCGGCGTTCGTCCGAGCGGCCTCCGATTGTGCGGCCTCGCTTTGTGCGGCCTCGCTTCGTGCGGCGGGTCGTCCGGCGTCGGTGTGTGCGGCCTCGGTCCGTCCGGCTGTGTCGCCAGGACGTCGGCCGTCGCGGACGTGCTCGCTGCCGCCAAACCACGCGTCCGCCGGTGGCGCGGTGACGGCGGCGGTCGCGTCGCGGGCGGCGTCACGGTTGGTGGCAGGTGTGGTCGTGGCGGCTGACCCGTCGGTGGGCGCCACCGGCCAGTGCCAGTGTGGCGGTGAGCCGTCCAGGGGGGCGGCGGTCCGGGGGCCGCTGTCGAGGTGGTGCCCGCCAGCCGCCGGATCGGCCGAGGTGGCACCGTCGACGGCGATCAGCGGGTGACTCGCGGTGGGCGGCGGGCCGGTCGCGGCGCGGGCCGGCGAGGGTGGTGCGGCGGCCGCGGGCAGCGGCTGGAGGATGGCGGTCGGCTCGATGGCGGTCCCGCTGGTGGACGCCGCGGTGCGGCCGGTGAGCCGCTCGGTCCAGGGCAGCATGGCTGCGGCGGCTGAACCGAGCGCGCCGACCAGCACCGCGATCAGGGCCGCGTAGTAGGGCGTGAGCTGGTACCGGTCGCCGGTGTCGCCCGGGCCGGCGGCCAGGTAGGCGAACGCCACCAGCACCGGCCCGGCGACCCCGCTGGGCCCGCTGACCAGTGGTGGATGCCCACGCCACCGGGCCACCGCCGCCGTCGTCGCGCCAGCCAGCAGGGTCACCATCGGCAGGATCAGCAGCGCCAGTTGCTGCGCGGTGTCGGCGGCGAGCCAGGCCGGCTCCAGGACGCCGAGGCGTACCGGGGTCAGCGGGCCGTTCGCCCCCAACGACGGCAGCACGGACAGCAGCGCGAGCAGCCACAGCACCCCGGCCACCGCGGCCATGTTCCAGGCGAACGGCGGACGGACCAGTACGGCCAGGGCGGCACCGGCACCGACCACCGCGCCGAGACCGGCGCAGATGGCCACGGCCCAGACCGGGTCGACCGAGATGAGTTCGGCGCTGCGGGCCGGCTGCATGCACAGTGGTGCCACGACCGTGGCGCCCAGGGCGGCGCTGCCCGCGACGCCCAGTTGCCGGGCGGTACCGGTGAGCTGTCCGCCGTGGCGGGCCAGCCGCTCGGTGAGCACGGCACCGATCACCGCGGCGTTCGTGGCGAACCAGCCGGCCCAGACGAGCTGTGCCGGCCACTGGTTGATGCTCGCGCCGGTGAAGGTTCCGGTGAGCCGGACGATGCCGAATCCGAAGGCGAGGCCGAGCTGCCCGGCGCCGGCCAGCAGGCTGACGCCGAACGCCGTTAACAGTAGTCGGCTCGATGTCCGATGGGCCATGACCGGCACGTTACGGTCCGTCGCCACCGAGCGCCACCGGCGCGCCGTGGGAGGGCGTATGACCTGCTCGCGGCGGTTCTACTTGAGCTCGACCAGCCGGGCCAGGTACGTCGTGTCACCGCAGTTGGTGAGCATGTGCACGGCTCCCGGGTCGCGGTAGACCACCCCGCCGGTCGGCTCGTCGGCGTCGATCTTCGTACCGTCGACGGTCTGCACGACGTTCTTCGCGCCCTGGACGGCCACCACGAGATAGGGGTGGTCGTGCCGGTGCAGCGGCTGCCGCTCACCCGGTTCCAGCCTGATGTGCCAGACCCGGACCCGGTCGTTCTCGAAGACGATCTCCTGTCCCACCGGACCGAGCACGGGTTCGGCGCCGGGCGTGGGGAGGTCGAGCGGTGACTCGGTCATCGGGTTCCGTCCAGTGCGGGGAGCACCTCGGCGGCGATCAGCTCCAGGTGGTCCAGGTCGGTGAGGTCGATCAGGCGCAGGTGCACCCGGGTGGTGCCGACCGCCGCGAACTCGCCGATCCGGTCGACCAGTTGCTGCGGCGAGCCGACCACCGGGTCCTCGGGCGGCAGGGCGCTCTTGACGTGCAGCGGCGCGGCCCGCCGCCGGGCCTCGCTGTCGGTACGTCCGATCGCCACCACGATGCCGGCGGAGAGCGTCAGCGGCCGGCGTCCGGAGCCGGCGCGATCGACCCGCTGGCACGCCTCCCGCACCCGCCCGTACGCCTCGGCGGTCTGTTCGACGCTGGTGAAGGGGACGTTGAACTCGTCGGCGTAGCGGGCGGCCAGCTCCGGGGTGCGCTTGGGGCCGCGCCCGCCGACGATCACCGGCGGGCCGGGGGTCTGCACCGGTTTCGGCAGGGCCGGCGAGTCGGTCAGCCGGTAGTGGTCGCCGGTGTAGCTGAAGGTTCCGCCCGACGGGGTGCGCCACAGGCCGGTGATCACTTCGAGCTGTTCGGCGAGCCGGTCGAAGCGTTCGCTGGTGCCGGGGAAGGGGATGCCGTACGAGAGGTGCTCGCGGGCGTACCAACCGGCGCCGATGCCCAGCTCGACCCGGCCGCCGCTCATCTGGTCGACCTGGGCCACCATCACGGCCAGCGGGCCGGGCAGCCGGAAGGTCGCGGAGGTGACCAGGGTGCCGAGCCGGATCCGGTTGGTTTCCCGGGCCAGCGCCGCCAGGGTCAGCCAGGCGTCGGTCGGCCCGGGCGGGGCCGGCTCGTCGCCCATCGCCTGGTAGTGGTCGGCACGGAAGAACCCCTCGAACCCACCCTCCTCGGCGAGGCGGGCGAACCGGAGCTGGTCGTCGTACGTGGCGCCCCGGTGCGGCTCCGTGAAGACAGCCACCCGCATGCTCATCGCGCCACCTGGCTACGCTCGGCGGCGCGACGAGGCGCCATCGCACTGAGCCGGATGATTCGCTCGCTCATCGTCCCTCCGCGCCGGCTTCCGCCGGCTGGTCGCGTTCCATCAGCAGTTCGTGCAGGTCCGCGCTGACCCGGGCGACGTCCGCCAGGTGGGCGTTGCGGCCGAGGGTGCGGGGCCGGGGGATGGTCACCTCGACGATCTTGCGGACGCGACCGGGTCGTGGGCTGAGCACGACCACCCGGTCGGCGAGCAGCACCGCCTCGTCGATGGAGTGGGTGACGAACACGACTGTCGCTCCGTTGCGCATGTGCACCCGCTGGAGTTCGCCGGCGAGTTCCTCGCGGGTCAGCGCGTCGAGCGCGGAGAAGGGCTCGTCCATCAGCATGACCCGGGGGTCGCCGATCAGTGAGCGGCACAGGGAGACCCGTTGCTGCATGCCGCCGGAGAGCTCGTGTGGCAGCCGTTTCTCGAAGCCGGACAGCCCGGCCACGTCGAGCAGGTCCCGCGCCCGGTCGCGGTGGGCGGCCCGTTTCCAGCCGAAGACCTCCACCGGCAGCAGGACGTTGTCCAGGACGGTGCGCCAGGGGAGCAGGGCGGGCCGCTGGAACAGCATGGCGATGTCGCGGCGCGGTCCGGTGACCGGCTCTCCGGCGACGGCGATCTCGCCGGCGGTGACCGGGATCAGACCGGAGATCAGCCGCAGCAGGGTGGACTTGCCACACCCGGAGCGGCCGAGCACCGCGACGAACTCGCCCTCGGCGACATCGAGGTCGATGCCGCGCAAGGCCTCGACCCGGCCCGCGCGGCCGTCGAAGGTACGCGACACCTCGGCGAGGAGGATCATCTCCGGCGGGCCTCCCCTGAGTGGAAAGTCAGGAACTGGCAAAGGCTATCGGCCTCGGTCCCGTATCGCACCGTCCGGGGTGGACATCACTTTGTATCCGTTCCGCAACCCGATACGCCTGGCGTCGCAAAGGTGGGGTTCTCGTACGCTGTGCCCGCGAGAGTCCCCCTCGATACGCGGTGTCGGCTTCCCTCCGGCTGCCGGTGCCGCCCCGACAACTCCCTTCCGGCGGCCCGACGCCCCGGTTGGAAAGGACAAGGTGCACTGATGAGAAGGCTGACCCGCACGGTCGCCGCGGCCACCATGGCCACCGCCCTGGCCCTGGTCTCCGCGTGCAGCAGCGGTTCGGATGACGCCGACGGAAACGACGTGGGTTCGTCCCTGGAGCAGGTGACCTACCTCACCTCGTTCGGCAACTTCGGGCGTGACTCCTACGCCTGGGTGGCCAAGGAGAAGGGCTACTTCAAGGACGCCGGCTTCGAGGTCGAGATCAAGCCGGGCCAGGGCACCGGCGCCGTGATCCAGACCGTCGTGGGCGGTCAGGCGCACTTCGGCCCGATCGACCTGACCGGTGGGCTGCTCCAGCTCGGCAACGGGGACGCCAAGGACTTCGTCGCGGTCGCCGCGATCCAGCAGCGCACCATGGCCGCCATCGCCACCGTCGAGGGCACGGGCATCAACACCCCGAAGGACCTGGAGGGCAAGAAGCTCGCCGACACCCCCGGCTCGGTGGTCCGCAACCTCTTCCCGACGTACGCGCGGATGGCCGGCATCGACTACAACAAGGTCACCTGGGTCAACGGCGAGGCGCAGACCCTGATGGGCACCCTCGCCTCCGGCTCGGTGGACGGCATCGGCCAGTTCGTCGTCGGCCAGCCGACCATCGAGGCGGTGACCAAGAAGAAGGCCGTGCTGCTGCCGTACAGCAACGTGATGCAGGACCTCTACGGCAACGTGCTGATCACCTCGAAGCAGTACGCCAGCGAGAAGCCGGAGCAGGTCAAGCGGTTCACCGAGGCGCTGCTCAAGGGTCTGGAGTACGCGCTGGCCAACCCGCAGGAGGCGGCCGAGATCCTGGCGAAGAACGCCGAGGCGGTCAACCCCGCCGCGGCCGCCGCCGAGTTGCAGCTGATGGCCGGGTACGTCCGCTCCAGCAACTCCGGCACCGCGCTGGGCACGCTGGACAGTGGCCGGGTCGCCAAGAGCATCGCGATCCTGCGCGGCGCCGGCGCCCTGAAGTCGGACCTCACCCCCGACCAGATCATCGACTTCGAACTCGCGCCGAAGGCCTGAGGCCGCTCGGCACCAGACGGACGTACGCCGCACCGGGTGTCCGGTGCGGCGTACCTCCGCTCCCGCTCGCGAGAGCACCGAATCACAGGAGGATCCGATGACCGACGTCCGTCCGCGGCAGCCGGAGGCGACGCTCGCGCCCGAGCAGTCCCCGGCCATGGCCCGCGGTCGACGGTGGGGACCGGGCGAGTTGCGCACCGGTACGACGGCCGCGCTGCTGCCGGTCGCCGGGCTGCTGGTCGCGCTCAGTCTCTGGTGGCTGGTGGCCCGGTTGGAGCTGATCCACCCGGCGGCCCTGCCGCCGCCCGATGACGTGCTCGCGGCGTTCTCCGAGCGGCCGGTCCGACTGCTGGAGCACACCGTCGCCACCACCGGCGAGATCGTGCTCGGCTTCGCGCTCTCCGCGGTGGCCGGGGTGCTGATCGGTCTGGCGCTGGCCGCCTCCCGGACGGTGGAGCGGATGTTCACCCCGCTGCTCGTCGCGGTCAACGCGGTTCCGAAGATCACCCTGGGGCCGCTGCTGGTGGTGGCGCTCGGCTGGGGTCAGAAGCCGATCCTCACCATGGTCTTCCTGCTCTGCTTCTTCCCGATCGTGCTCTCCACCGCGACCGGCCTGACCACCACCCCGGCCGAACTCGCCGAACTGGCGCGGTCCTGGAACGCCTCGCGTTGGCAGACGTTCCGCAAGGTCCGTTTCCCGGCCGCGCTCCCGCAGATCTTCGTGGGCCTGAAGGTCGCCATGCCGCTGGCCGCGATCGGTGCCGTCATCGGCGAGTTCCAGGCCGGCGAGGGCGGTCTCGGTTACGTCATCCAGCAGTACGCCGGCATCGGCGACACCGCCACCGCGTGGGCGGCGATCATCCTTGTCGCCCTGGTCAGCATCCTGCTCTACGCCGCACTGGTGCTCGTCGAGCGACGCAGCCTGCCCTGGCTGCGGGAAACCACCTCCAGCCGCTGACCCTCCTCAGCTCGCCAGGCGCCACCGGCCGTTGCGGGCGACCAGGGTGGTCAACGCCTGCGGCATCAGTCCGGAGTGGTTGTCCGGCGTCATCCGGATCGGCCCGGACAGGCCGTCCATCTGGGACGTCTCCAGCACGTCCCGGAGGCGGTCGCGGTCGACCTTGCCGGGGTCTCCGCCGGCCCGCAGCTCCGCGTCGGCGATGAGCTGGACCGCGTCCGCCGCGAACGAGGCGGAGCCGTGGTAGCCGCCGAAGCGGGCGGTGTAGTCCTGGAACCACTGTCGGCGCGCGGCCTTCGCGGGAGTGGTCGCGATCACGTCGTCGATCACCATCGTCTGGGTGAAGACCAGGGTGGCCCGCTCCGCCGCCCTGGACGCCGAGCCCAGGAAGAGGTCGCCCGCGGCCGAGGCGTCGAGGAACAGGGAGCCGGTGAAGCCGGCCTGCTTGACCGCGCTGACGGCGAGCATCGCCTGCTCCGGAGGAGCCCAGATGACCAGGGCGTCGGGCTGGGCCGCGGCCAGGGTGCCGGCCTGTCCGTCCAGTTCCGTGTCGGTGCCCCGAACGGACGCCTCGGCCAGCACCTGGATGCCGGCCTTGCCGAACTCGCGGCGCAGGGCCGTCGCGCCCTCGCGGCCGTACGCGTCGTCGCTGCGCAGGAGACCGACCGTGTCGATGGTCCGGCGTCGCAGTTCGACGGTGAGCGCGCCGGCGTTGTCGGCGGCGTTGGGGGCCAGTTTGAACATGTAGCGGCGCTCCGCGACCGGTTCCGCCACAGCGCTGGCCGGCGCGAGCGCGACGGTCGGGATCCGGTTCTCATTGACCGTGCGGACCGCACCGACCGCGCATTCGTTGCAACCGCCCATGATGATGGCGGTGACCCGCTTATCGCTGCTGAACTCGACGATGTTCCGCAGCGACTCACTGGCGTCGGAACGGTTGTCCTTCAACAATAGTTCGACCTCGCGGCCGTTGAGCGCACCCGAGGCGTTCAACTGCCGGACCTTCAGTTCCAGAGCCTGCCGGTACGCCTTGCCGACTCCGGCCGCCGCACCGGAGAGTTCCAGGTCGGCGGCGATCACGATCGGGCTGGTGTCCTGCTCGTCCCCGCCGAACTGGCAGCCGACGAGGGTGGTGGCGAGCAGGGTAGACACGAGCGCCGTGGCGGTCGCGGAGCGGAAGGGGGTCAACTCTGTCCTCCTGATGCGGCACGGGCGGGGCCCGGTCACCGGTCGCACGTCCGTCCACTGTGGATAATGAGACGGCGCTGCCGTACCGTGTGCGCGAAGCCTGCAAAACCTTGCCAATGCCGGCCGCTGCGGTCAAGCGGGGTCAGCCAAGACGTTTCGGGACGCCGATCCCACATGTTGGTGTAACCAGATGTTTTCAAATACTCACTGTGGCGACACGTTTGACCACTCTGGAGTTACATGCCCTGTTCAGGGGTGCTGTGGAAATGTAGGTATTAGTTGACCGGATCACGGGTTGCGTGCTGTCCGACCGTTTCCTGCCCTCCTGCGGCTTCCCAAACACGATCTCGTCTGATGAAATCGCGGCCGTGCCGCGCGTGGCGCCGGTCGTCGATCCACATACGGGTCGGCGGTTCAGGCGGGAAGAAAACGACGGAGGCGATGTCGTGAGCACCGGACCGACGACCCTGCCCGCCAGTGGCGACGCCGCGCACCGAAACGGCGGTCGACTGCCCCGGCTGCGCGACGCCCGGATCCGGTCCAAGCTGGCGCTGATCCTGGTCGTTCCGGTAGCGGCGGTCATCGCCCTGGCCACCGTCCGCCTGGTCTCCGTGGGTGAGGGCGCCTACGACGCGAGCCAGGCCCGCGCGCTCACGGCCCTGTCCATCGACGTCTCCGCGCTGACTAACGACCTGCACGCCGAACGGATGGCGGCGGCGGCCTACCTCGCCGTACCGCAGCAGCAGGCCGACGCGTACAACCTGCGGGTCCGGCAGACCCAGCAGCGGATCGACGAGTACCGCGCGGAGCGGGCCCGGGTCGGGGACGCTCCGGCCGCGGTCCGCGACCGGCTCGCGGCCATCGACGCGCACCTGGACACCCTCGACGGCACCAGGCAGGAGGTGCTCGACCGCCAGCAGATGGAGGTCGCCGAGGCGACGCTGCGCTACGGCGTGGTGCTCAACGACCTGGTCGCCTACGGCGACGGGCTGGCTCAGCTGCCCGGTGACGAGAAGCTCGGTGACACCCGTCGGGCGGTCGCCGCGTTCGCCCGGGCGAAGGCGGCCGTCGCCGAGGAGGAGGCGGTCGCCTTCACGGCACTCAGCGGTGGCCGGCTGGACAACGAGCAGTTCTCCGCGTTCGTGGCCACCCTCACCGGGCAGCAGGAGGCGCTGGTGGCCTTCTCGCTCGCCGCCGACCCGGTGCAGCGTGCGCTGGTCGAGAGCACCGTCTCCGGCGACGCGGTGGTGCTGGCCGACCGGATCGCCACCGACCTCGGCCGCTCGGTCAACCAGCGCGCGCCGTTCACCGCGCAGGAGGCCACCGCGGCGATCGGCGCGGTCAACGAGCTGATGCGCTGGGCGGAGATCGAGTTGCAGAACCGCCTGCTCGCCCAAGCCGAGCAGGCTCGCTCCGACGTCATCCGGCAGGCGGTCATCGAGACCACGCTGGTGCTGCTCACCCTGATCATCGCGGTGACCCTGGCCGTGGTGCTGGCCCGCTCGTTGAACCACTCGTTGCGCCGGCTGCGGGAGGGCGCCCTCTCCGTGGCCAACCACGACCTGCCGGAGGCGGTGCGCCGGTTGCAGGGGATGGGCAACGTCAGCGACGGCAGCGTCGACGAGATCGTCCGCGAGGTACGCGACCCGATCCAGCTCAACAACCGCGACGAGGTGGGCCAGGTCGCCTCGGCGTTCAACGTCGTGCACCGGGAGGCGGTCCGGGTCGCGGCCGAGCAGGCGGCCCTGCGGACCAGTGTCTCGGCGATGTTCCTGAACCTGGCCCGCCGCAGTCAGACCCTGGTCGACCGGATGATCGGCGAGCTGGACGCGATCGAGCGCGGCGAGGAGGACCCGAAGCGGCTCGCGCAGCTCTTCGAACTCGACCACCTCGCCACCCGGATGCGCCGCAACGACGAGAACCTGCTGGTTCTCGCCGGTGCTGATTCGGCCGTGCCGCGCCGCGACGACGCCCTGCTGGTGGACGTGCTGCGCGCCGCGCAGTCCGAGGTCGAGCTGTACAACCGGATCGAGTTCGGCACGGTCGACACCGACGTGTCCGTGGCGGCCCACGCGGTCAACGACGTGGTGCGGTTGGTGGCCGAGTTGCTCGACAACGCCACCCGCTTCTCGCCGCCCAACACGACGGTGGTCGCCGACGGGCGGCGGATCCGGGACTACGTGCTCATTCAGATCGAGGACCGGGGCCTCGGCCTCTCCGACGAGCAGTTGGACTCGCTCAACCAGCGGCTCGCCGCACCATCCACCGTGGATGTGGCCGCCTTCCGCCTGATGGGTCTGGCGGTGGTCAGCCGACTCGCGGCCCGCTACGGCATCCGGGTCGAGCTGCGCCGCAACGTCGAGGGCGGTACGGTCGCGCAGGTCACCTTGCCCGCCGCCACGGTGGTGCTGCCCAGCCTGCGCGGTCGAGACCAGGCGGTCAACCGGTCCCGGCAGCCGCTCGCGGTCGAACAGACCCCTCTCGCCGCCGCCGGTCTCGGCGATCCGGTCGGCGCGACGGGACGCGGCAACACCGCCACCCTGACCGACCGGTGGCGCAACGGCACGCCTTCCGTCACGCCCTGGCCGGGCAGGGAAGTGGCCCCCGACAACCCGCCGGTCCGTACGCCGCCGCCCGCCTTCAGCGGGTTCAACGCGGGCTCGCCGACCGTCGCGCAGCCCACCCTCGATCCGCTGCCGGGCCGGAGCGCCGGCAACCACGGCGAACCCGCCGCGCCCGGGCTGCCCGTGGGACCGGTCGCGGGCGCGGGGGTCGCCGCGCCGACGGCCTTCGCCCCGGCCGCCGGCCAGAACTCTGGCGGTGGCGGCTTCGACGGCTCCGGCTTCCGCGGGCTGGGCGCCAGCCTGGCCGCCACCGCTCCACTCGCACCGGGACCGATCACCGCCCCACCCGAGCAGCCCGCCGACTCCCCGATCTTCCGGGAGATGGAGGCGGTCTGGTTCCGATCGCACGGTGACGACGTCACCACGATCTTCAGCCGGCCCCAGTTCGACGAGCCGGCTCCGCAGGCGGCCGCCGTTCCAGCGGCACCGCAGGCAGCCGCCGGTCCACCGGCGCCCGCGGTCGAGCCGACGATGGGACGGAGCCCGTTGCCCACCCGTACGCCGGGCGCCGCCGCCGCGACGCCGGTGCCGCCACCGTCGTACACTTCCTCGTCCGCCACCACGGCCGGCCCGGCGCCGAGCGCGCCGCCGACCTCGCCCGCGACGCCGCCACCGTCCGCGCCACCGCCGTCCCCCCGGCCCGAGACCGGCCCCCCGGAGGACGACGCCTGGCGGACGGCGGCCGACGAGGGCTGGTCACGGGCCAGCCGGGCGGCCGAGCCCACCCCCGCCGGGACGACCCGGTCCGGTCTGCCGGTACGGGTGCCCCAGGCACAACTCGTGCCCGGTGGCATCGAGCCACGCAGCGGGCGTGAGCACAGCCGCCGTACCCCGGACGAGGTACGCGGTCTGCTGGCCGCCTACCACCGTGGCGTCCAGCGTGGTCGGACGGCCGGAGCGAGTCAGAACAGCACCTCGACCAAGGAGACGAGCCGATGAACAGGCCGGCGGCCATGCAGGACATGGGTTGGCTGCTCAGCAACTTTGCCGACAGCGTGGCGGGGATCGCCCACGTGGTGGCGGTGTCCGCGGACGGGCTGTTGCTCGCCTCCTCCCGCGACCTGCCAGCGGACCGAGCGGACCAACTCGCGGCGATCACCTCGGGCGTGGTGAGCCTGACCGAAGGCGCGGCCCGGATGTTCAGCGCCGGCGGGGTGCTCCAGACGGTCATCGAGATGGACAGCGGCTACCTCTTCCTGATGTCCATCAGCGACGGCTCGTCGATGGCGGTGCTCGCCGCCCGCAGCTGCGACGTCGGCCAGGTTGGTTACGAGATGGCGCTGCTCGTGGAGCGGGTCGGCGCGGCGCTGGTGCCGCTGCCCCGGGACGCGGTGCGGTCGTAACGGGTGCACCAGAGCGGCGGGAGACGGAGGAGGTGATCGCGAATGGCGCAGGGGCGTGACCCACGTGGGGCGCTGGTCCGGCCGTACGCGGTCACCCGGGGCCGGACCGAGCCGCTGCAGGACATCGCCCTGGAGGCGGTGCTGGTGGCCAGTCCCACGCAGATCGCCGAGTCACGTTTCGCCGGGCACGACAAGCATCGCATCGCCATGGTCTGCGAGGGCCGGCCCGAGTCGCTGGCGGAGATCGCCGCGTACACCCGGTTGCCGCTGGGTGTAGCCCGGGTGCTGGTCGCCGACATGGTGGCCGAGGGCCTGCTGACGCTACAGACGGCCGCTCCCGCCACAGGTTTCGAGGAGCGGATGGAAATGCTGGGAAGGGTGCTGAGTGGACTTCGCGAGCTATGACCCCGCCGGGGCCCGCCAGAGCCGGGGAATCATCTCCGCGAAGATCGTCGTCGCGGGCGGCTTCGGTGTCGGCAAGACCACGCTGGTCGGTGCGATCTCCGAGATCACACCGCTGACCACCGAGGCGGTGATGACCGCGGCGGGAGTCGGTATCGACGACCCGTCCAACGTGCCGGGCAAGGAGACCACCACGGTCGCCATGGACTTCGGCCGGATCACCATGGCGCAGGATCTGATCCTGTACCTCTTCGGCACGCCCGGGCAGACCCGGTTCTGGTTCATGTGGGACGAGATCATTCGGGGTGCGGTGGGCGCCGCCGTGCTGGTGGACACCCGCCGGATCACCGACGCGTTCGCCCCGCTGGACTACTTCGAGAACCGCAACCTGCCGTACGTGGTCGCGCTCAACCGGTTCGACGGTGCTCCGCAGTACGAGCTGGACGAGGTGCGCGAGGCGTTGGCGATCTCGCCGGACGTGCCGCTGGTGATGACCGACGCGCGGCAACGGGAGTCGGTAAAGCGGGTCCTGGTGACCGTCGTCGAGCACGCCATGGCCCGACTCCAGGCCGAGCACGACCGGGGCTTCCCGACCCCGGTGGGCTGAGTCTCCGCCGACGCCCCGCCGACCCGGCCGCCCGGCCGGGTCGGCGGGACGCGCGGGCCGGGCCGTCTCCGACACGCTGCTGGCTGGGTGCTGGGTGTGTTAAAAGGGGACCCCTGCTCTACCGGAGGCGTTAACAGGGGGCCCTTCCTTGCACCTCAGTCGACGCGGAGGCGGTAGCCGCGTTTGACCACCGTCTGCACCACGCGCGGGGCCTTAAGGCCGGCCCGCAGCCGGGCCACCGCCATCTCCACGGCGTGCTCGTCGGCGCCCCGTGGCAGCGTCCGCAACAGGGCGGTACGCGACAACACCCGGCCCGGGGTCTGGGCCAGGGCCCGCAGCACCGCCATCGGTGCCGGGGCCAGCGGACGCAGCTCGCCGTCCACCACCGCGGCGTGACCCCGCAGGGTGAGCAGGTGCCCGGCGACCTTGATGGTCACCGTTCGTCGGGGCAACTCGTCGACGATCGTGCGGACCAGCGCGCCGAGCCGGGCCCGGCTCGGCGCGCTCACCGGCACCCCGCGTCGGACCAGCGGCTCGGCGGTGACGTGGCCGACGCAACTGGCCAGCACGTCGCTCCGCAGGGCGTCCAGCACCGCCTCGGTGCGGTCGCCGGCGGCCCGCAGCAGCGCCTCCGCCGCCGGTGCCGAGGTGAAGGTGACCGCATCGACCAGCCGCCCCGCCACCAGGTCGACCAGCCGGTGCAGCGGCGCCGGATCGGTGGGTGGGGCCCAGCGGTAGACCGGGATCTCGATGACGGTGGCGCCGGCCTCCTCCAGCGCGCGGGTGCACTCCGGCTGTCGCTCACCGTGCAGTTGCATGGCGATGACCTGGCCGGAGACGCCGCGGTGGCGCAGGTGATCCACCACCTCGTCGCAGCTCTCCGAGGCGGGGGACCACTGGTCGTACAGACCGGCCGCCCGGATCGCCCCGCGTGCCTTGGGCCCTCGGGCCACCACGTAAGCGTCGCTGAGGACGCCGCGCAGCGGCTCGGCGAGCCCCCAACCCTCGGCGGCCTCCAGCCACCCGCGCATCCCGATGCCGGTGTTGGCCATCAGGATGTCCGGTGGCCGTTCCAGGCACGCGCGGGTGGCCTCACGCAGCTCGGTGTCGTCCGCGAGCGGCACGATCCGCAGGGCGGGCGCGAGCACCACCCGCGCACCGCGCCGCTGGAGCAGCGCGGCGAGTTCGTCCCGCCGCCGGTCGGCGGTCACCCCGATGGTGAAGCCGGCCAGTTCCTCGCGCATCAGCCCTCCTGTCGCAGCCGCACCTCGACCATGCCGTTGCGGCAACGGACCTCGTGCCGGGCCACCGAAACGCCCGGCAGGTCGAGACAATCCCCCGTGCGCAGGTCGTACACCTGCTTGTGCAGCGGCGACGCGACCGTCGGCACGTCGCCCCGGCTGCCCACGATGCCGCGGGAGAGCACGTACGCCCCGGAGACCGGGTCGAGGTTGTCGATCGCGTGCAGCCCGTCCGCGGTCCGGAAGATCGCCACCTGCACCCCGGCGACGAGGGCGGCGACGCCCCGGTCCGGATCCAGCCGCTCCAACGGGCAGACGGCGACCCAGCTCAGTGTCGTCGCGGCGGTCATCGACGCACCTCCGGCAGGCCGAGCGTGACCGGTTGGCGGCCCGACGCGACGGGCGGTGGGCCGCCGACGGGGACCGGCTGTCCGCGCTCGGTCACGAAGGTGATCGACGGGTCGGGCACCTCCGGCGCGTTGACGAACGAGGTGAACCGGCGTAGCCGGTCCGCGTCGGCGAGCACGTCGCGCCACTCGTCCGAGTAGGACGCGACGTGCCGTGCCATCGCGGCGTCGAGTTCGGTGCAGAGGCCGAGCGAGTCGTCCACGATGACCGATCGGAGATGGTCCAGGCCGCCGTCCATCGCCTCGATCCAGGCGGCCGTGCGTTGCAGCCGGTCGGCGGTACGGATGTAGTACATCAGGAACCGGTCGATCAGGGTGACCAGAGCTTCCGTGGAGAGGTCGGTCGCGAACAGGTCGGCGTGCCGGGGCCGGAAGCCGCCGTTGCCGCCGACGTAGAGGTTCCATCCGGTCTCCGTGGCGATGATGCCGAAGTCCTTGCTGCGCGCCTCGGCGCATTCCCGGGCGCAGCCGGAGACCGCCGACTTGATCTTGTGCGGGGCGCGGAGCCCCCGGTAGCGCAGCTCCAGGGCGACGGCCAGACCGACCGAGTCCTGCACGCCGTACCGGCACCAGGTGGAGCCGACGCAGGACTTCACCGTGCGCAGTGCCTTGCCGTAGGCGTGCCCGGACTCGAACCCGGCGTCCACCAGTCGGCGCCAGATCTGCGGCAACTGCTCCACCCGGGCACCGAACAGGTCGATCCGCTGCCCGCCAGTGATCTTGGTGTAGAGGTTGAAGTCGCGGGCCACCTCGCCGATGACGATCAGCTTCTCCGGGGTGATTTCCCCGCCCGGGATCCGGGGCACCACCGAGTAGCTCCCGTCGCGTTGCAGGTTCGCCAGGAAGTGGTCGTTGGTGTCCTGCAGCGAAGCCTGCTCGCCGTCGAGGATGTGACCGCTGCCGAGCGAGGCGAGGATCGAGGCGACGACCGGTTTGCAGATGTCGCAGCCCCGCCCCCGGCCGTGCTCGGCGATCAGCCGGGAGAACGTCCTGATGCCGCGTACCCGGACGATGTCGAACAGCTCCTGCCGGCTGACGTCGAAGTGCTCGCAGAGTGCCTTCGACTGCACGACGCCGGCCGCGTCGAGCAACTGCTTGAGCATCGGCACGCAGGAACCGCAGCTCGTCCCGGCCCGGGTGCACGCCTTCAGGGCGGCCACGTCGGCGCAGCCACCGGTGATCGCCGTGTCGATGTCCGCGCGGGTCACCGCGTTGCAGGAGCAGACCTGCGCGGTCCCCGGCAGGGCACCCGCGCCGGCCCCCGCCGCGTCCTCACCCGCCAGCAGGGCCAGCGGGGCGGCCGGCAGCGGCCCGCCGACGCTGGCCCGCAGCGTGGGATAGGCGCTGGCGTCGCCGACCAGCACCCCACCGAGCAGCGTCGCCGCGTCGTCGGAGAGGACCAGCTTGGCATACACCCGGGCGGCCGGGTCGGTCCAGGTCACGTCCAGGCAACCGGGCGTCGCACCGTGGGCGTCACCGAAGGAGGCGACGTCGACACCGAGCAGCTTCAGCTTGGTGGCGGTGTCCGCGCCCGGGAAGGTGGCGGCACCGCCCACCAGCCGGTCCGCCACCACCTCGGCCATCGCGTAGCCGGGCGCGACCAGGCCGTAGCAGGTGCCGTCGACCGCAGCGCACTCGCCGACCGCGTAGATCCGCTCGTCGACGGTCCGGCAGGCGGCATCGACCAGTACGCCACCGCGTGGGCCGAGGTCGAGTCCGGCCGCCCGGGCCAGTTCGTCGCGGGGCCGGATGCCGGCGGCCACCACCACCAGATCGGTGTCGAGCACCGCGCCGTCGGCCAGTTCCAGGGCGGCCACCGCACCGTCCGCGCCGGGTCGCAGCGCGGTGGTCGCCACGCCCAGGTGGCAGGTCACGTCCAGATCCTCGACGTAGCGGCGGAGCATGGCACCGCCGGCCGTGTCCACCTGCACCGGCATCAGTCGCGGGGCGAACTCCACCACGCTGGTGATCAGCCCGAGCAGGCGCAGCGCGTTCGCCGCCTCCAGGCCGAGCAGCCCGCCCCCGATCACCGCGCCGGTGCGGCGGTCCTTGGCGTACCGGCGGATCGCCGCCAGGTCGTCCAGGGTCCGGTAGACGAAGACGCCGGTCAGGTCCGCGCCCGGCACCGGCGGCACGAACGGGTACGACCCGGTGGCGAGCACCAGGACGTCGTACGGGTGCTCGGCGACGCTCGTCGTCACCACCTGGCGGGCCCGGTCCACGCCGGTGGCCGGCTCGCCGAGCCGCAACTCGACCCCGTCGTGCGGGGTGTGCAGGTTCAGTTCCTCGGCGTCGGCACCGTCGAAGTACGCCGAGAGCCGCACCCGGTCGTACGCCGGCCGGGTTTCCTCGGCGAGCACGGTGACCCGCCACCGTCCCTGTGGGTCGCGGGCCCGCAGCGCGTCCACGAACCGCTGGCCGACCATGCCGTTGCCGATGACGACCACGTTGCCGCCGGTCATCGCCCCACCTCCACCGGATCCGTTCTGGACAACCAGTCGACGATGCCGGCGACCGCGTCGCGGCATCCGCCGCAGCCGGTGCCGGCCCGCGTCCCCGCGACCACGGCGTCGACCGTGCGTGCTCCGTCCCGCCAACACCGCACGAGGGCACCCTTGCTCACCGTGTTGCACTGGCAGACCGTGGCCGCGTCCGGCATCAGCGCCGGTGACGCGGCCGGTGCCGCGACGGCGCCACCGACGGCCCGGCCGAGCAGCAGCGCCCGCCGGTCGGTGGGCACCGGGTGACCTCGGTCGAACAGCTGGATCACCGTGCCCACCGAGGGGTTGTCGCCGAGCAGGATCGCCGCGGCCAACCGCTCGTCGTGAATGCGCAGCCGGGCGTAGGTGCCCCGGGCCGGGTCGGCGAAGGTCAGTTCCTCACCGGGCCCACCGCTCGGGTCACCCATCGCGGCGAGATCGATTCCGGCCGCCTTGAGCCGGGTGACCACCGGCCGCGGCCGGTACCGGGCCAGGGGGTCCTGCCCGGTCACCACCTGGGCCACCACCCGGGCCTGTGTCCAGGCCGGGGCCACCAGCCCGGTCAGCGTGCCGTCGTGCTGGGCGCAGTCGCCGATCGCGGAGATCCGTCGGTCGCTGGTGCGCAACCGGTCGTCGACCAGCACGCCCCGTTCCACTGCCAGGCCGGCTGCCGCGGCGAGACTCGTGTCGGGGCGTACTCCGCAGGCGAGCACCAGCAGGTCGGCGTCGAGTGACCGCCCGTCGGCCAGGTCCAGGTGCACCCCTGTGTCGTCGGCGCGTACCGCGGTCGGCTCCACCGCCAGGTGGGTGGTCACACCGAGAGCGGCGAGCGTGCCGGCGAGCATGGCCCCGGCGGCCGGGTCGAGCTGACGCTCCATCAGGTACGGCACCCGATGCACCACGCCCACGTCGAGCCCCCGGGTGGCCAGCCCCCGGGCGGCCTCCAGGCCGAGCAGCCCGCCGCCGAGCACCAGGGCGCGGCGGGCGGTACCGGCGAGGGCGAGGATGCGTCGGCAGTCGTCCAGGGTGCGGAACGGGATCACCCGTTCCGGCAGACGCCGCGGGTCGAGCCCGGGCAGCGGGGGAACCACCGCCTGGCTGCCGGTGGCGAGAACCAGATGGTCGTACGGGATCCGATCGCCGTCGTCGGTGCGTACCAGCCCGCTGGCGCGGTCGATCGCGCTGACCGTCACGCCGGTCCGCAGGTCGACCCCGCGCCCGGCAACCTCGGCAAGCTCCACGTCGGACTCACCGATCTTGCCGGTGAGCAGGGTGGACAGCATGATCCGGTTGTACGCGGGGTGCGGCTCCGCGCCGAGCACCGTGACCTTCAGGTCCTCGCCACGGGCGTGCAGTTCCGCAGCCACCCGCGCACCGGCCATCCCGTTGCCGACCACGACGACCCGCTCGCTGCGCCCGGTCATGCCTTCTCCACCCGTACCGCGCAGATCTTGAACTCCGGCATCCCGGAGACCGGGTCGACGGCGTCGTTGGTGACGGAGTTGGCTCGTGCCGAGCCGCCCCAGTGGAAGGGAGCGAAGACGGTGTCCGGCCGGATGCCGGAACTGAGCCGGGCCGGTGCCCGGAACTCGCCGCGCCGGGAGCGCACCCGCACCGGATCGCCCTCGGCGATGCCCAGCCGTTCGGCGAGGTCCGGGTGCAGTTCCACGAACGCCTCGGGGGCCGCCCGACGCAGGGCGGGTACCCGTCGCGTCTGGGTGCCGGACTGGTACTGGGCGAGTACCCGGCCGGTGGTGAAGTGCAGCGGGTAGTCGGCGCAGACCTCCTCGGCCGCCGGCCGGTGCTCCACCGGGTGGAACCGGGCCAGCCCGTCGGGGGTGGCGAAGCGGTCGGTGAAGAGCCGGGGTGAGTCGGGGCCGTCGTCGTCCGGACACGGCCAGAAGACGCCCTCGGCGGTGTCGATCCGGTCCCAGCTGATCCCGGCGTAGTCGGCGATGCCGCCGGCCGAGGCTCGGCGCAGCTCGGCGAAGACCGCGCGCGGGTCTACCGACGGCTGTCGTCCCGGTGCCCGGAGGCGGCCGCTGAGAGCGGCCAGGATCTCCAGGTCGGTGCGGACACCTACCGGTGGCGGACGCAGCGCGCGGCGGCGCAGCACCCGCCCCTCCAGGTTGGTCATCGTGCCGTCCTCCTCGGCCCACTGCGCGGTGGGCAGCACCACGTCGGCCAGCGCGGCCGTCTCGGAGAGTAGAAAGTCGGCTACGACCAGCAGGTCCAGGTCGCGCAGGCGCCCCTCGACCCGGGCGGCGCGGGGCGCGGAGACCACCGGATTCGAGCCGAAGACCAGCAGCGCCCGTGGCCCCTGGTCGGTGCCGAGCGAGTCGAGCAGCTGGTACGCCGGCACGCCCGGCCCGGGCAGCTCGTCGGCGGGTACCCCCCAGACCCGCGCGACGTGGGCACGGGCTTCGAGATCGTCGATGCGCCGGTACCCGGGCAACTGGTCGGCCTTCTGCCCGTGCTCCCGGCCGCCCTGCCCGTTGCCCTGTCCGGTGAGGCAGCCGTATCCGGAGCCGGGACGCCCGGGCAGACCGAGCGCGAGCGCCAGGTTGACGAAGCCGGAGACCGTGTCGACGCCCTTGGCGTGCTGTTCGGCGCCGCGTGCGGTGAGGATGATCGCCCGTTCGGCGGTGCCGAGGGCCCGCGCCGTCTCCTCCAGGTCGGCCACGGGCACACCGGAGAGCGCCTCGGCGCGCGCCGGCCACCAACCCGCAACGGCGCGGCGCACGGCGGTGAACCCGGTGGTACGGGCGGCGACGTAGTCTCCGTCGACGTACCCCTCGGTCAGGGCGACGTGCAGCAGCGCGTTGGCGACCGCCAGGTCGGTGCCGGGCAGCGGTTGCAGGTGCAGATCGGCCTGCCGCGCGGTGGCGGTGACCCGTGGGTCGACCACGATCAGCTTGCCGCCCCGCTCCCGCTGCTCGGTGAGCCAGCGCATGAGCGGCGGCATGGTCTCCGCCGGGTTCGCGCCGACCAGCAGGAGGGTGTCCGCCCGACCCAGGTCGGACAGCGGGAACGGCAGGCCCCGGTCCAGACCGAAGGCCCGCATGCCGGCGGCTGCCGCCGAGGACATGCAGAACCGTCCGTTGTAGTCGATGTGGCGGGTGCCCAGTGCCACCCTGGCGAACCGGCCCAACGCGTACGCCTTCTCGTTGGTCAGCCCGCCCCCGCCGAAGACGGCGACCGCGTCGCGGCCGTGCCGTTCCTGCACGGTACGGATGCCGCTGGTGATCCGGTCCAGCGCCGCGTCCCAACTGGCCGGGCGCAACTCGCCGCTGGCCGGATCCCGCAGCAGGGGAGCGGTCAGCCGCTCCGGGTGGTCGAGCAGTTCCGTCGAGGTCCAGCCCTTCTGGCACAGGCCGCCCCGGTTGGTGGGAAAGTCCCGGGGGAGCACGCTGACCGCATCGGCCTCCTCGCGCAGGATCATGCCGCACTGGAGCGCGCAGTACGGGCAGTGGGTCGCCACCTCCCGGGGCTCCCGCCCCGGGCGCGTCGTCGGCCGTGCACCGTCTGTCATGTCGGCAAAGCGTGCCGTTGGGCAGTTTCCGGTCCGCGTCCCGTTTGTTTCGGCCCTGTCAAGAGCCCCTCACACCGCACGGCGGCTGACGGCAGGCCAGCAGGGCCTACAATATGGAACAGTTTTCCTGCAATATGGGAGGCAGGTATGGACGTCGCCCAGGCTTTCGACGCCGTGGCGGGTGGCTACGACGCCGCCCGCCGTCGGCTGGTCCCCTGCTTCGACGCGTTCTACACCGCCGCCGTGGAGGTGGCCGCGCCACCGCTACGGGCCGCTCTGGCGGCCGGGCGTACGCCCGAGGTGCTCGACCTCGGCGCCGGCACCGGACTGCTGTCGTCGCTGCTCTGCGCCGCCGTACCCGGTCTGAGGTTGACCCTCGTGGACGCCGCGCCGGCGATGCTGGCCGTCGCCGAGGAGCAGTTGACCGGACGGGGCGTGGCGCACCGGGTGGTGGTGGCGGATCTGGGCGACCCGTTGCCTGCCGGCCGGTACGACGCGGTGGTCAGCGCGCTGGCCATTCATCACCTCGACGACTCGGGAAAGCGTGACCTCTATCGACGGGCGGCCGGGGCGCTGGTGCCCGACGGCGTCTTCGTCAACGCCGAACAGGTGGCCGGCCCGACCCCGGAGCTGGACCGCCGCTACCACGAGGTCTGGCTGGCGCAGGTCGCGGCGCTCGGCTCCGACGCCGCCGAGATCGCCGCCGCCGAGCGGCGGATGGCCTACGACCGCCCCGCCCCGGTGGATCAGCAGTGTCGCTGGCTGACCGAGGCGGGGCTGACCGACGTCGACTGCTTCTTCAAGGCGTGGCGCTTCGCCGTGATCGGTGGCCGCGCGCCGGGTGAACCCGGCGCCGCGAGACCGCCGACGGCTGCCTGACCGCAGCTTGATCCCCGGGCTTGAGCCGCCCGAGCGACCCCCGGTTCGGCTCGCGTCCGGACCGTCCATCCTGCCGCTGCCTGCCGGCCAGTCTGTTGTGCGTCCTGTCGAGCTGAACCGGCTGTGCTCTCAAGCAGACGCGCCCGCTACCCGCTACCCGCCGTCCTACCGTCCGCCGCTCCGCCGTCCGGCGTCCTGCCACCCGCCGTCCTACCGTCCGCCGTCCTGGCCGTCCGCCGTCGCTGCCGGCCCTCGGAGCTGGCGATTCGTTTGCGCTATCAGCTCGACAGCGCTGACAGGGGGAGTGCTCGGCCGCGCCTGCGCAACTTCGAGGGGATGACTGAAAGTCATACCGGCGGGTAGTCTGCCGGTATGACAGCCAAGGTGACTCTGTCGTTCGCTGACGAGACGATCGCGGATGCCCGGCGGTTCGCCAAACGGGAAGGGCTCTCGCTCTCCGCCTGGATGGACCAGGCGGCCCGGGAGAAGGCGCTGCGCGAGGTCTTCGCCGCGCACGCCGCCGCGGTCGGGCGTGCCGGGCTGGACCTGGAGGCCGCCTCGCTGGCCGATGCCCAGGAGGTTGGCATGGTCGACGACCTGCTCTTCGGCGGTCCGCCGCGTGCTGCGTAGGGGCGAGGTCTGGCGGATCGAAGGGGCTCGGGAACGCCTCGGCCTGGTGATCAGTTCGGATGTGTACAACTCCACCGCGGTGCCCATCGTGATCGTGGCCGAAGTCGTGGAGGCGGCGCTGCTGCGCGACTCGCCACTGGCCGTGCCGATGGGTGAGCAGGTGGTGATGCCCGACCGCATCTCCTCGCCGATGAAGAAGTGGTTCGCCGAGTGCGTGGACGTCGCCGACGCGGACACCATGCGGCGCGTCGACCGGGCGCTGCGCATCCTCCAGCAACTCTGACAGCAACACCGCGGCGGCACCGCGCTCCTCACCACCGCCGCCGGTCGGTGGTGCGATCCCCGTTGCCCGGCCGACCCGAACGGCGAACGCCGCGGTAACCGCAGCTCCCTAGCTTCTGCGCCATGACCACCACGAGCGTGCAGCCGACGGTAATCGAAGACGAAGACCTGGACCGCCGACCGGGTCGGTGGATCGGGCACTGGGCGCCTGAGGATCCGGGCTTCTGGCGGCGGGTCGGAAGCGGCGTCGCGCGGCGCAACCTCATCTGGTCGATCTTCGCCGAGCACATCGGCTTCTCCGTGTGGCTGCTCTGGAGCATCGTCGTCGTGCGACTCGCCGACTCCGGCTGGCAGCTCACCACCAGCCAGGCGCTCTGGCTGACCGCCGTGCCCAGCGGGGTCGGCGCGCTGCTGCGCCTGCCGTACACCTTCGCGGTGCCGGTCTTCGGCGGCCGAAACTGGACCGTCATCTCCGCGCTGCTGCTGATCGTGCCCTGCGCCGGACTGGCCTGGGCGGTCGAACATCCGGAGATCGGGTTTCTGCCCCTGCTGCTGATCGCGGCGACGGCGGGGTTCGGTGGCGGTAACTTCGCCTCCAGCATGGCCAACATCTCGTTCTTCTACCCAGAGCGGGAGAAGGGGTGGGCGTTGGGGCTCAACGCGGCCGGCGGGAACATCGGGGTGGCCGTGGTGCAGTTCGTGGTGCCCCAGGTGATCGTGCTCGGTGGCGGGCTCGCGCTGGCCCGGGCCGGCCTGATGTACATCCCCCTGGCGGTCATCGCCGCCGTCTGCGCGTACCTGTTCATGGACAACCTGGTCGAGGCCAAGGCGGACGTCGGGCCGGTCTGGTCGTCGCTGCGGCACCGCGACACCTGGATCATGTCGCTGCTGTACATCGGCACCTTCGGCTCGTTCATCGGCTACTCGGCGGCCTTTCCCACTCTGCTCAACTCGGTGTTCGGCCGACCCGACGTCGCGTTGGCCTGGGCGTTCCTCGGCGCGGGGGTGGGCTCGCTGTGCCGGCCGTTCGGCGGTCGCCTGTCCGACCTCGTCGGTGGCGCCCGGGTCACGGTGGCCAGCTTCGTGCTGATGGCCGTCGGTGCCCTGGCCGCACTCTGGTCGGTGGAGCAGCGCAACATGGGCCTGTTCTTCGCGGCCTTCCTGCTGCTCTTCGTGGCCACCGGCGTCGGTAACGGATCGACCTACCGGATGATCAGCAGGATCTTCCAGGTCAAGGGCGAGGAGCTTGGCGGCACGCCGGAGGTGATGCTGGCGATGCGCCGGCAGGCGGCCGGCGCCCTGGGCATCATCTCCGCGGTCGGCGCATTCGGTGGTTTCCTGGTGCCGATCTGTTACGCCTGGGCCCGGTCGACCTACGGGGGCATCCAGCCGGCGTTGCGCTTCTACGTGGGGTTCTTCCTGGTGCTGCTGGTGGTCACCTGGGCGGCGTACCTGCGGCCCGGCAGCAGAATGGCCCGTGCGGGGGTGTGACAGCCGTCATGTCGACCCCGCTGGCACGCCGGCCGGACCCCGTTTTGACCGGCCGGCGGGGCTGCGGGTATCGTTGCCTGCTGTTGTACGACATCTGTGGGCGTGCCGCCTGAGGTACGCTTGGTCGTTCGTGCGCGCTGGTCCGGCTGGGATGTCCTGGTCACCTCGGCGCGCGACCCCAGACCGACGACGAGACAAGGTAGACCTGTGCGTACGTACAGCCCGAAGCCGGGTGAGATCGAGCGTCAGTGGCACGTCATCGACGCCTCTGATGTCGTGCTGGGCCGCCTGGCCACCCACGCCGCCACGCTGCTGCGGGGCAAGCACAAGCCGACTTTCGCGCCGCACGTCGACACGGGCGACTTCGTCGTCATCGTGAACGCGGGCAAGGTCGCGCTGACCGGCAACAAGCGCCAGCAGAAGATCGCCTACCGGCACTCCGGCTACCCCGGTGGCCTGAAGCAGGTCGGCTACGAGGAGTTGCTGACCAAGCGCCCCGAGCGGGCCGTCGAGCTGGCGGTGAAGGGGATGCTCCCGCACAACAAGCTCGGCCGTCAGCTCATCAAGAAGCTGAAGGTCTACGCCGGTGCCGAGCACCCGCACGGCGCGCAGCAGCCGGTGCCGTTCGAGATCAAGCAGATCGCGCAGTGAGCGCGGGCGAAGGAAGCAGCATGACCGACATCACCGCCACCGAGGTCGCCCCCGAGGCCACCGAGGCGCCGGCGCCCGTCGCCCGCGCGCCTCGTGGTGACCGCCCGATCCAGACCGTGGGTCGGCGCAAGGAGGCCATCGTCCGGGTCCGCATCGTGCCGGGTTCCGGCAAGATCACCTGCAACGGCCGTGACCTGGAGGCCTACTTCCCGAGCAAGGTGCATCAGCAGCTGATCAAGGATCCGCTGGTCACCGCCGAGAAGGCCGAGTCGTTCGACGTCATCGCCAACCTGCGTGGCGGCGGCACCACCGGCCAGGCCGGTGCGCTGCGGCTGGCCATCGCCCGGGCGCTGATCGTGAGCGAGCCCGACGACCGCCCGGCCCTGAAGAAGGCCGGCTTCCTGACCCGTGACGCCCGGGTCAAGGAGAGCAAGAAGTACGGCCTCAAGAAGGCCCGCAAGGCTCCCCAGTACTCGAAGCGCTGACCTCCAGCCGCACCTTGTACTTCTGACGGACGGCCGGTCCGCCTCCCCTCGACAGGGGAGGTGGGCCGGCCGTTTCCGTTGCTTCGCGACGAGGCATTCTCTCCTGTATCGGTAGTTTCATCGGAGGTTGGTGGGCATGGGCCGGTTGTTCGGCACGGACGGCGTACGCGGGCGGGCGAATGCCGATCTGACCCCGGAGTTGGCGCTCTCGGTGGCTGTTGCGGCCGCCCACACCCTCGCCGAGTCCGACCGTGGCCGCGCCCCACTGGCCGTGGTGGGCCGGGATCCCCGGGCCAGTGGCGAAATGCTGGAGGCGGCGGTGGTGGCCGGGCTGACCAGCGCGGGCGCGACGGTGGTCCGGGTCGGTGTGCTGCCCACGCCGGCGGTGGCCTTCCTCACCGCGGAGGCCAAGGCGGACCTCGGGGTGATGCTGTCGGCCTCACACAACCCGATGCCGGACAACGGGATCAAGCTGTTCGCGGCGGGTGGGCACAAGCTGCCCGACGAGATCGAGATGCGGATCGAGGCGGCGATCGAGGCCAACGCCACCACCGCCTGGAAGCGCCCGGTCGGTGCGGGGGTGGGCCGGGTGCACGACCTGCTCGACGGCGCGAACCACTACGTGCAGCACGTCGCCGGGACGGCGTCGCACCGGCTTGACGGGATCAAGGTCGTGGTCGACTGCGCCAACGGCGCCGCCGCGGAGGTGGCCCCGGCGGTGTACCGGGAGGCCGGTGCCGAGGTCATCGCGATCAACGCCGAGCCGGACGGGCTCAACATCAACGACGACTGCGGATCCAACCACATCGAGGCGCTCCGCCAGGCGGTGGTGGAGCACGGGGCGCACCTGGGCATCGCGCACGATGGCGACGCCGACCGGTGCGTGGCCGTGACCGCCGACGGCGACGAGGTCGACGGCGACCAGGTGATGGCGATCCTGGCACTGGCCATGCGGGAGGCCGGCACGCTGACCGGGGACACCCTGGTCGCCACCGTGATGAGCAATCTCGGTCTGCGCCTGGCCATGTCCGCCGCCGGCATCCGGCTGGTCGAGACCAAGGTCGGTGACCGGTACGTGCTGGAGGAACTGCGGGCCTCCGGGCTGGCCCTGGGCGGCGAGCAGAGCGGGCACATCGTGATGCCGGCGTACGCCACCACCGGCGACGGGGTACTGACCGGGCTGCACCTGATGGCCCGGATGGCCGCTACCGGCCGTACGCTGGCGGACCTCGCCGGTGTGGTGACCAAGCTGCCGCAGGTGCTGATCAACGTGCCGGTCGGTGACCGCACCGTCGGTGCCGCCGCGCCGGCTGTCCGCGCCGAGGTCGAGCTGGCCGAGGCCGAGCTGGGCGAGACCGGCCGGGTGCTGCTGCGCCCGTCGGGCACCGAACCGCTGGTCCGGGTGATGGTCGAGGCCGCCACCGAGGCCACCGCCCGCTCGGTGGCCGAACGCATCGCCGAGCAGGTACGCAGCGCCAGCCCGGCCTGAGATGTAAGGAAGGGCCCCTTCTTATCGCCTGGTGTATAGGAAGGGGCCCCTATTAGGGCGTGTTTCATAAGTGGGTGCGGAGCCAGCTGTTGATGGCGGCGATGGTGATGGTGGCTTCGTAGCGGACGGCGAGTTTGTCGTAGCGGGTGGC
>NZ_JAXCFK010000005.1:0-520357 GCF_056150025.1 Micromonospora aridisoli
CACCCCGACCGGCCAGTCGCGCATCGACCTGACCGACGAGCAGGTCGCGAACACCAAGGCCATCATCGCCGCGACGAAGAAGGCCGACATGGACGAACGCGCCGCCGTGGTGGCCATCGCCACCGCCCTGCAGGAGTCGAAGCTGGAGAACCTGGGTCACCTGGGTGAGCGCAACGACCACGACTCGCAGGGCCTGTTCCAGCAGCGCCCCTCCTCGGGTTGGGGCACCGTCGCCCAGATCACCGACCCCGAGTACTCGACCCTGGCGTTCCTCAAGGGCCTCAAGCAGGTCGACGGCTGGCAGGACATGCCCCTGACCAAGGCCGCCCAGACCGTGCAGGTGTCGGCCTACCCCGACCACTACGCCCAGTGGGAACAGCAGGCCGCCGACCTCGTCGCCCAACACTGGAACAGCTGACAACCCTAGACATTCCTCCACAGGGGGAAACAAGACCGCCGGCCGGCACCCGAACCAGGGCGCCGGCCGGCGGTCCGTCACATGTGCCCGCAGGGCCCGCTGTGGCGACGGTCACGACAGGGATAGGAAGAACTGGAGCGGGTACCCTGTTGACTCGGGTGTCGGTGTGTTCCAGTGTCCCCGGGCCTCACCTAAATTGCCTTCGCGGAATACCGTTCGGCTGGAGCCGCGTCGCGCCACTCGCCGAGAGGCGACCTGCACACCGACACCCTTCGCCGCCCCCGGCCCGAAATCGGGCCGGGGGCGGTGTCGTCGGGTGGGTTCCGCACAGGTGAGTCGCCGATCCCGTCGCGCTGTCCTAAGGTCGAGACCGGAGGTGTCGAGCGTGGGACTGCGGGACGTGTTGCTGGGCTGGCCGGTCTACCGGCAGCTCACCGGCACCGACCCGCTGGGCCGGGGTGCGGCGGCACGTTCCGACCGTAGCTCCGCGCTGACCGCCCGCACGGAAGACGCCGAACGGGTCGCGCGCTCCGTCTGCCCGTACTGCGCCGTCGGGTGCGGGCAGCGGGTCTTCGTGGCCGACAACCGGGTCACCCAGATCGAGGGTGACCCGGACAGTCCCATCTCCCGGGGCAGGCTCTGCCCGAAGGGCGCGGCCAGTCGGAGTCTGGTCACCAGCCCACTGCGGCAGACCACGGTGCGCTACCGGCGGCCGTACGCCACCGAGTGGGAGGACCTGGACCTCGACACCGCGCTCGACATGATCGCCGACCGGGTGCTCGCGGCCCGCGCCGAGACGTGGGAGGACGTCGACGCGGAAGGGCGGCCGCTCAACCGCACGCTGGGGATCGCCAGTCTGGGTGGGGCCACCCTGGACAACGAGGAGAACTACCTCATCAAGAAGCTGTTCACCGCGATGGGGGCGCTTCAGATCGAGAACCAGGCCCGTATTTGACACTCCGCCACCGTCCCCGGTCTGGGGGCCAGCTTCGGTCGCGGTGGCGCGACGGATTTCCAGCAGGACGTGGCCAACGCCGACGTGATCGTCATCCAGGGCTCCAACATGGCCGAGGCGCACCCGGTGGGCTTCCAGTGGGTGATGGAGGCGAAACGTCGCGGTGCGAAGATCTTCCACGTCGATCCGCGGTTCACCCGCACCAGCGCCATGGCGGACGCCTACCTCCCGATCCGGGCGGGCACCGACATCGCCCTGCTGGGCGGGGTGGTCAACCACATCCTCAGCAACGAGCTGGACTTCCGGGAGTACGTGCTGGCGTACACCAACGCCGCGACGATCGTCAGTGACGACTTCGTCGACGCCGAGGACGCCGACGGGCTTTTCTCCGGCTTCGATCCGGCGACCGGCAGCTACGTGCAGGACAGCTGGCAGTACGCCGGCCACGAGCGGGACTCGGGCAGCGGTCACACGGCCGAGGAGCGGGAGACCGCCGCCGGCCTGCGCCACGAGTCGCACGGCGCTCCGGTCTCCCGGCAGGTGCGGCGGGACGAGACCCTCCAACACCCGCGCTGCGTGTACCAGATCCTCAAGCGGCACTTCGCCCGTTACACACCGGAGATGGTGGAACGGGTCTGCGGGGTGCCCCGGGAAAAGTTCCTCGAGTTGGCCCGCGCCTGGACGGAGAACTCCGGGCGGGAACGCACCGGCTGCCTGATCTACTCGGTCGGCTGGACCCAGCACACCGTCGGGGTGCAGTACATCCGCACCGGGGCGATCATCCAACTGTTGCTGGGCAACGTGGGCCGGCCCGGCGGTGGGGTGCTGGCGCTGCGCGGCCACGCGAGCATCCAGGGTTCCACCGACATCCCGACCCTGTTCAATCTGCTTCCCGGCTATCTGCCGATGCCGCACCACGCCCGGCACCCCGACTTCGCCGCGTGGGTGGACAGCATCCGGCACCCGGGCCAGAAGGGCTTCTGGGGCGGTGCCCGCGCCTACGCCGCCAGCCTGCTGAAGGCGTACTGGGGAGAGGCGGCCACACCCGACAACGACTTCTGCTACGGCCACCTGCCCCGGCTGACCGGCGACCACGGCACCTACCAGCAGGTGCTGAACATGATCGACGGGAAGGTGAAGGGCTACTTCCTGCTCGGCCAGAACCCGGCGGTGGGTTCGGCGCACGGCCGGGCGCAGCGGCTGGGCATGGCCAATCTGGACTGGTTGGTCGTCCGCGACCTGTTCATGATCGAAAGTGCGACGTTCTGGCAGCGTGGCCCCGAGGTCGCCACCGGTGAGATCGTGCCGGAGCGGTGCGCGACCGAGGTGTTCTTCCTGCCCGCCGCCTCCCATGTGGAGAAGGAGGGCACGTTCACCCAGACCCAGCGGCTGTTGCAGTGGCGGGAGAAGGCCGTCGAACCGCCCGGCGACGCCCGCTCCGAGCTGTGGTTCTTCTACCATCTGGGGCGCAGGTTACGGGAGAAGCTGGCCGACTCGCCCCTGCCGCGCGACCGCGCGCTGCTGGACCTGACCTGGGACTATCCCACCCACGGTCCGCACGCCGAGCCCGACGCCGAGGCGGTGCTGCGGGAGATCAACGGGTACGACACGACCAGTGGCCGTCCGCTGTCGGCGTTCACCCAGGCCCGTGACGACGGGACGACCGCGATCGGCTGCTGGATCTACACCGGGGTGTACGCCGACGGGGTGAACCAGGCCGCCCGGCGTCGGCCCGGACACGAGCAGGACTGGGTGGCCGCCGAGTGGGGCTGGGCGTGGCCGGCGAACCGGCGCCTGCTCTACAACCGGGCCTCGGCCGACCCGCAGGGCCGTCCGTGGAGCGAGCGGAAGCGCTACGTGTGGTGGGACGCCGACGCCGGCCGGTGGACGGGTCGTGACGTGCCGGACTTCGAGGTGACGAAACCGCCGTCGTACCGGCCGCCGGAGGGGGCCACCGGCGTGGCGGCGCTGGCCGGTGACGACCCGTTCATCATGCAGGCCGACGGCAAGGGCTGGCTGTACGCGCCCAGCGGCGTGCTGGACGGGCCGCTGCCGACGCACTACGAGCCGGCCGAGTCGCCGGTGCGCAACCCGCTCTACGGCCAGCAGGCGAACCCGACCCGCAAGATGTACGACCACCCGGTGAACTCGACGAACCCGAGCCCGCCGCAGCAGCACGACCAGGTCTTCCCGTACGTGTTCACGGTCAGCCGGCTCACCGAGCATCACACCGCCGGCGGGATGAGCCGCACCGTCGCGCCGCTGGCGGAACTGCAACCGGAGATGTTCGTCGAGGTCTCCCCGGAGCTGGCCGGACTGGCCGGGCTGACCCATCTCGGGTGGGCGCACCTGATCAGCGCCCGGGCGGTGATCGAGGCGAGGGTGCTGGTCACCGACCGGCTGGTGCCGCTGTCGGTGGACGGCCGGGTGATCCACCAGCTGTGGTTGCCGTACCACTTCGGTTTCGAAGGTCTGGTCACCGGTGACTCGGCCAACGACCTGTTCGGCATCACGTTGGATCCGAACGTGCTGATCCAGGAGAGCAAGATCGGCACCTGTGACGTGCGGCCGGGACGGCGGCCCACCGGGGCGGCGCTGCGCGACCTGGTGCAGGATTACCGCGCCCGGGCCGACATCGTGCCGGGTGTCGTCCCGCCGGCGGTCACCCCCGGCGTGCCGGTCGAACCGCCCCGGTCCGCCACCGACGCAGAGGAGAATCCCTGATGGTCGATCCGCGCGGCCGGCCCGCCGTACCCGCGTCGTCGCCGGTACCGGGAGCGGATGATCCGGCGACCGCGGCCGGCTGGGTCGACGCGCCGCCGAGGATGGGCTTCTTCACCGACACCAGCGTCTGCATCGGCTGCAAGGCGTGCGAGGTGGCCTGCAAGGAGTGGAACGGGGTGCCCACCTCCGGGCTGGACCTGCTCGGCATGTCCTACGACAACACCGGTGCGTTGACGGCGAACTCGTGGCGGCACGTCGCCTTCGTCGAGCAGCCCCGCCCCGCCGCTCACGGCACCGCACCCTTCGCCGGAGCCCCGACCGACGCCACGGCCAGCGCGGTGTCCGCCGCCCGGTCGGCCGGCACTGTCAACCCGACCGGCACCGACCCGGGTGTGCTGCCCGGCGCGCCGCCGGCCGCCGCGCGGATGACCGAGTTCCTCGGCATGCCCGGGTCCGGGCCGCCCGGACGCACCGGAAGTGTCGAGGGACGCAGTGACTTCCGCTGGCTGATGATGTCCGACGTGTGCAAGCACTGCACCCGGGCGGGTTGCCTCGACGTCTGCCCGACCGGTGCCCTGTCCCGTACGGAGTTCGGCACGGTGGTGGTGCAGGAGGACATCTGCAACGGATGCGGCTACTGCGTATCGGCCTGCCCGTACGGGGTGATCGACCGTCGGGTCGGTGACGGCCGGGTGTGGAAGTGCACGCTCTGCTACGACCGGATCGGCGCAGGGCTGACTCCGGCGTGCGCGCAGGCCTGCCCGACCGAGTCGATCCAGTACGGCCCCCTGGACGAGCTGCGGGAGCGGGCCGCCGCCCGGGTCGCCGCGCTGCACGAGCGGGGGGAGCCGCAGGCCCGGCTCTACGGCCACGACCCGGACGACGGCGTCGGCGGTGACGGCGCGTTCTTCCTGCTGCTCGACGAGCCGGAGGTGTATGGGCTGCCGCCGGATCCGCGGGTCAGCACGCGGAACCTGCCGTCGATGTGGCGCCGGGCCGGGCTGGCCGCGCTGGCCATGACGGCCGTGGCCGTCGGCGCGTTCCTCGGCGGCCGGCGGTGAGCCCCGACCGGCCGGCCGTCGGCGACCGGTTCCGGCGCTTCCGCGACCGACGGCGGGTCGGTGAGGAACTGGCCGTGCCACCGGCCGAGTTCACCTCCTACTACGGACGGCCGATCCTGAAGCCGCCGGTGTGGACGTGGGAGATCGCCGCCTACCTGTTCACCGGTGGACTGGCCGCCGGCTCGTCGCTGCTCGCGGCGGGTGGGCAGGTGACCGGCCGACCCGCGGTGCGCCGCGCCGGCCGGGTCGCCGCGCTGGCCGCCGTCACCGCCAGCGCCGGTCTGCTGGTGAAGGACCTCGGCCGGCCGGAACGGTTCCACCACATGCTGCGGGTGGCCAAGCCGACCTCACCGATGTCGGTGGGCACCTGGATCCTCACCGCGTACGGCCCGGCCGCCGGGTTGGCGGCGGTCGCCGAGGCGGCGCCGTTGCTGCCCGCCCGGGGACCGCTCGGGCTGCTCCGCCGGGCGTTGCCGCCGGTGGGACGGGTCGCGGGGATGGCCGCCGCGGCGACCGCGCCGGCCCTGGGCACGTACACGGCGGTGCTGCTGGCCGACACGGCCGTGCCGTCGTGGCACGAGGCGTACCCGGACCTGCCGTTCGTCTTCGCGGGCAGCGCGCTGGCCAGCGGCGCGGGAGTGGGTCTGCTCGCCGTGCCGGCGGCCCAGGCGGGGCCGGCCCGGCGGATGGCGGTGGCCGGCGCCGGACTGGAACTCCTCGGCGCGCACCGGGTGGAGACCCGGCTCGGCCTGCTCGCCGAGCCCTACCGGACGGGTCGGGCCGGCCGCCTGCTGCGGGCCGGGCGGGCGCTGACCGTCGCCGGGGTGGCCGGCGCGATGCTGGGCGGGCGTAGCCGGCTGGTGTCGGCGGTCTCCGGCGCCGCGCTGCTGGCCGCCTCGGTGGCGACCCGCTTCGGCGTCTTCCACGCCGGCGTCGCCTCGGCCCGCGATCCGAAGTACACGGTGCTGCCGCAGCGGGAGCGTCTCGACCGGCGGCGGGCGACCGAACCTGGCCGGTGACCGTGCGTCGACTCGGGCGCACACCCGCCGTCGAGCTGTGATCCAATGGCCGGTGGAGGCGTTCAGGCGGCTGGTGCCCCTCCCGGTCTTCAAAACCGGTGTGGTCCGGGATCCGGGCCAGGCGGGTTCGATTCCCGTCCGTCTCCGCCAGGCTGCGAGGAGATGAACCGATGGGCGAGGGCGGCGTCGACCCGCGGCGCCGGGTGCCGCGTACCGACCTGCTGTTGGCGGAGCCGCCGCTGGTGGCGGCCGCCGCCGCCCTCGGCCGCGATCGGGTCAGGAGCGCCGTGCGGCAGGCCCAGGAGCGGGCCCGCCGAGGTGAGATCGACCCCGCCGAGGTACGCGACGCCGCACTGGCGGCGTTGCCGCCGGCCGTGCCCCGGGTCGTGCTGAACGCCACCGGGGTGCTGCTGCACACCAATCTCGGGCGTGCCGCGCTCTCCGAGGCCGCGGTTGCCGCGGTGACCGCCGCCGCCGGGCACACCGACGTCGAGTTGGACCTGGGCACCGGGCGGCGGGCCCGCCGCGGGCGTGACGCGCTGGACGCCCTGGCCGCCGCCGTACCGGCCGCCGAGGCGGTGCACGTGGTCAACAACGGTGCCGCCGCGCTCGTCCTGGCTGCCACCGCGCTGGCCGCCGACGCGGAGATCGTGGTCAGTCGGGGCGAACTGGTGGAGATCGGCGACGGTTTCCGCCTGCCCGACCTGCTCACCAGCACCGGCGCCCGGCTGCGCGAGGTGGGCACCACCAACCGGACCACCCTCGCCGACTACGCCGCCGCCGTCGGACCGCGTACCGGCTTCGTGTTGAAGGTGCACCCGTCGAACTTCCGGGTCACCGGCTTCACCTCCGCGGTGCCGGTGCGACGGCTGGCCGGCCTGGGTGCGCCGGTCGTGGCCGACATCGGCTCGGGGCTGCTGGTGCCCGATCCGCTGCTGCCCGACGAACCGGACGCCGCGAGCACCCTGCGGGCCGGGGCGGCGTTGGTCACCGCCAGCGGTGACAAACTGCTCGGCGGCCCGCAGGCGGGGCTGCTGCTCGGCACCGTCGAGCTGGTGGAGCGGCTGCGCCGACACCCGCTCGCGCGGGCGCTGCGGGTGGACAAGCTGACCCTGGCCGCCCTCGCGGCCACCCTCGGCGACCCGGTCACCCCCACCCGCCGGGCCCTGCACGCCGACGGGTCGGCGCTGCGCGAACGCACCGAGCGGCTGCGCGACGCGCTGGCCGCCGACGGTCGCAAGGCGGAGGTGGTGCCGTCCGTGTCGGTGGTGGGCGGCGGTGGCGCACCCGGTGTCGAACTGGACTCGTGGGCGCTGAGCCTGCCCGAGCGGTACGCGGGTCCGCTGCGTGTCGGTGACCCGCCGGTGCTCGGTCGGGTGGTCGGTGGCCGGCTGCTGCTGGATCTGCGCTGCGTGCCCGAGCCGGCCGACGCGAGCCTGCGCGCCGCGGTGCTGGCCGTGCCGGGGGACGACTGACCATGCTGGTGGTGGCCACCGCCGGGCATGTCGACCACGGCAAGTCCACGCTGGTGCGGGCGTTGACCGGGATGGAACCGGACCGGTGGGCGGAGGAACGTCGCCGGGGCATGACCATCGACCTGGGGTTCGCCTGGACGACGCTGCCGTCGGGTCGCACCGTCGCGTTCGTCGACGTGCCGGGGCACGAGCGGTTCGTGCCCAACATGCTGGCCGGCGTCGGCCCGGTACCGGCCGCCGTCATGGTGGTCGCGGCCGACGAGGGGTGGATGCCGCAGTCCGCCGAGCACCTGGCCGCCCTCGACGCGGTCGGCGTCGCGTACGGGCTGCTGGTGGTGACCCGCGCGGACCTGGCCGATCCGGCCGCGACGACGGCCCGCGCCCGGTCGGAGCTGGCGGCGACCTCGCTCGGCGAGGTGGAGGCGGTGGCGGTCAGCGCCGTCACCGGGGCCGGCCTGCCCGACCTGCGGGCCGCGCTGAGCCGGTTGGCGGACCGGGTGCCCGTTCCGCCGGCCGACGGACCGGTCCGGCTCTGGGTGGACCGCAGCTTCACGGTGCGCGGCAGCGGCACCGTGGTCACCGGCACGCTGGGCGGTGGGCGGCTGCGCGTCGGCGACGAACTGGTGCTGGCCGGCTCCGGCGACCCGGTGCGGATCCGGGGCCTGCACCGGCTCGGTGCCGCCTGCGACGAGGCGGTCGCGGTGGCCCGGGTGGCCGTCAACCTGCGCGGCGTGACCCGCGACCGGGTCGCCCGCGGCGACGCCCTGGTGACCCCGGGTCGGTTCCGGGGCACCGATCTGGTCGACGTGCGGCTGGCCGGCGATCCGGTTGCCGAGCTGCCGTCGACGTTGACCCTGCACGTGGGATCGGCCGCGGTGCCGGTACGGGTCCGACCGCTGGGCGTGGACACCGCCCGGCTGCGGCTGGGCCGCCCGCTGCCGCTGCTGGTGGGGGACCGGGCGCTGCTGCGCGATCCGGGCCGCCACCACGTGGCCGGCGGCGTCACGGTGCTCGACGTGCTGCCGCCGCCGCTGCGCCGTCGCGGTGCCGCGGCGGCGCGGGCGGCCGTCCTGGCCACCGTGGACGGACGTCCCGACGTCGTCGGTGAGCTGAGCCGCCGGGGCCTGGCCCGGGTCGCCGACCTGGTCCGGGCCGGGGTGCCGGTGACGGTCGCCCCGGTGGCGGGCGACTGGCTGGCCGATCCGGGACACTGGCGGCGGCTGGGCGAGCGGCTCACCGACGCCGTGGCCGAGCACGCCCGTGCGCATCCGCTGGCGCCGGGCGCCCCGGTCGAGGTGCTGCGCCGACACCTCGACCTGCCCGACCGGGTCCTGGTCGAGGCGCTGGTCCGGCCGCCGCTGCGGATGGTCGCCGGGCGGGTCGTCGGTCCCGGCGCGGCCTCGTTGCCCGAGCCGGTGGCCCGTGCACTGGCCCTGGTCGGCGACGACTACGCCGCGCATCCGTTCCGCGCCCCCGACGCCGACCGGCTCGCCGCCGTCGGGCTCGGGGCCCGGGAGATCGGTGTGGCGGTACGCGCCGGGGTGCTGCTCCGGCTGACCGGCAACGTGCTGCTGCTCCCCGGCGCGCCGCGGCAGGCGGTCCGGGTGCTGGCCGGGCTGCCGCAGCCGTTCACGCTCAGCGCGGCCCGGCAGGCGCTGGACACGACCCGGCGGGTGGCGGTGCCGCTGCTGGAGTTGCTGGACCGGCAGGGACTGACCCGCCGGCTGCCCGACGACGCCCGGGTCGTGGTGGTGGATTGAGCACATCGGCGGTCGGGACCGCGGCGGGGACCATAGCGTGACGGCATGGACCCCTCCGCGATCTGGCGGGACCGGCAGCGCCGGTGGCGGATCGAGGCGTACCGCGCGCCGGATCTGCGGTTCGCGATCTACGCCACCAACGGCACCACGGAGTCCGCGCCGCTGTGGTTGTTCGGCATGTCGGCGCTGGCCCGGTGGCTGATGACGCACAAGATCTCGCTCGACGATCTGGAGGTCGACTGAGCTGTCCCTCCGGTGGGGGACAGATCCGGATAAGCCCGGCAGATCGCGGTCGTCGACCGTACGGTGCGAGCTGTGAAGGACCGAGGCATCCGGAAGTTCGTCGCGGTGCTGGCCGGCCTCGCCGTGATCTACTTCGGCACCACCGGCCGGTCGCCGGAGGAGGGTGGCGGCCTCTCCGGCGGGCTGGTGGTGCTGGCGCTGCTGGCCGCGCTGCTGGTGTGGCACCTGACCAAACCCGGCGGCGACGCGGCGAAGTGACGACGCTCAGCGGGCGGGCACGCCCCGACTGAGCTGACCGGCCGACTCCTCGCCGAGGGCCACCCGGACCAGGGCCGAGGCGAGCCGGCCGAAGTCGACGTCGTCGACGAGCCGGGCCAACCGGTCCGTCGCGACGGGCAGACCGAGCCGCCGCGCGCCGGCCACCGCCCGCCGGTCGGCGTACGGGCGCAGCTCCGGCCACACCGTCTGCACCTCGCGCAGGAAGATGTCCGCGCCGGTGGGCCCGATGCCGGGGAACTCGGTCAGCAACCGGCGCAGCTGTGCCGGCTCACCGGCCGCCTCCCGGTGCAGCCGCCGCAGGTCGCCGTGCCAACGATCCAGGCAGAGCCGGGCACCGGTACCGAGCATCGTGGCGGTCCGCTCGTCGTAGCGGCGGTAGTGGCCGCGTCCGAGCGCGTCGACCCGCGCCTGCCAATCGGCGGCCTCCATGGCCTGCGGCGTGCGGTAGCCGGCCGCGAAGAGCTCGCGGGCCGCCGCCACCGCCACCTGCGCGCGGATCCGGGTGCTGAGCAGGGTCACCAGCACCAGCAGCTGGTACAGCGGCGTCGGCCGGTCGGCCAGCGCGATGCCGGCCTCCTCGGCGTACGTGCGGCGGGTCAGCAACGCCCGCGCCAGCGCCGGTTGGTCGCCCATCGTCGGGGTGTACCCACCGGTGCCCCGGATAGCCCTCGTCGTGGTCACCGAGCCGGAATGCCGCCGACGGCGACGGGTAAGCCGCGGGTGACGCGGCACCACGTCGCCGCACCGGCGAAGGGAGACGACCGTGACGAACCCGCAGCAGCAGGAGCTTCGACGCAACGCCCTCGGCGAGACCAGCCAGGACAACAAGGGCCCCGACCCGGCGGGTCATCCCCGCAACCGCGGCTCGTCGCGGGGGGACACCGGCCGGCCGGTGCCGCGCGGCCAGGTGTCGCCGTACGGTCCGACCGGTCAACCGGTGGCCGAGGACGACAGCGACCGTTCCTAGGTCTGCTCCGCGGGCCTACGCCGACGGCCGCAGCCGGTTCCAGGTGGCTGCGGCCGTCAGCCCGTAGGCCAGGTGCGGCACCAGGTCGGCGATCCAGTCGACGCGACGCCAGGTGCGCGGGTCGGTGAGGCCGAGCAGGGTCAGCGCCCCGTCCGACAGGGTCATCAGGCCGCCGCCGAGCAGAGCGGAGGCCCGCAGCACGGGTTGGCGGCGGCCCCGGGTCAGCAGTGCGAAGCCGACCGTGGCGGCCGTACCCAGCCCGTAACCCAGCAGGGCGCCGAGGCCGGCACGCCGGTTGCCGGCCTGCTCCGGCGACCCCAGGGACACGTGGGCGACACCGGCCAGCTTGCCGGCGCTCTCCTCCGGTGTCTGGCTGGCCGGCCGCGCCCGGGCGGTCATGTCCAGGTAGGTCACGACGTTGAGCACGGTCGAACCGACGGCCCCGGCGATGAGGCCGTCGGTCAGGGCGGCGGCCCTCACTTCTTCGGATCCCCGGGCTCGCGGTTGCCCTTGGGGCCGTAGGTGCGCTCGCCCCGCACGATGCCCCGCTGGCCCCGGTCCTCCTGCAGGATCCGGTTCGCCACCTCGTCGGCCTTTTGGTCCGGCGTGCGCCGGCCCGATCCGTCGATGGCGTTGCGGAGGCGGGCGCGTTGCTTGTCGTAGGCGTTGCTGCCGGGCCGAGGTCCTGGCATCGCTGTCTCCCTTGCTCGTCGCCGTGGCGTCGGTGACCCCTTACGGTCGTCGCCGGTGGCGTCGGTGACCCTTACGGTCGTCGCTGATGGCGTACGCGGCCCGTCTACCCGCCTGGGCGGCGGCCAACCGTGCCGGCCCGCTCACCGGGGCGCACGCACCACCGCGACCGGGCAGTGGCTGTGGTGCAGCAGCGACTGACTCACCGAACCCAGCAGCAACCCGGTCACCTCACCGCGCCCCTGACCCCCCACCACCAGCAGTTGCGCCTGGCGGGAGGCGTCGGTGAGCACCCGGGCGGCCCGGCCCCGCACCGACTCGCGGACGATCGGCACCTCCGGGTACCGCTCGGTCAGCCCGGCGATGGACTCGGCGACCGCGCGGTCCTCGTCGACCCGCAACTCCGACTCGTCGTACACCAGCGGCTGCATGTCACCCGGACCGGTGGAGACCGGGTGCCGATAGGCGTGCAGGGCGAGCACCTGCGCGCCGCGCACGGCCGCCTCGTGCACGGCGAACTCCACGGCGCGGCGGGACAGCTCCGAGCCGTCCACTCCGACCACGACAGCGCCGTCGGTGCGCTGCGCGCCGCGCGCCACCAGCACCGGGCAGTCGGCGTACGCGGCCAGCTTCACCGCCACCGAGCCGACCACCAGCGCGGCGAACCCACCTCCACCCCGGTCGCCGAGCACCACCATCGCCGCGCTGGGCGCCTCGGCGAGCAGCACGGCGGTGGGCTCCCCGTCGACGATCTCACCGGTGACCCGTATTCCGGGCGCGGCCGCCTCGGCCTCGTCGACGGCGGCGGAGACCAGTTGTTCCGCCCGCGCCCGCAGTCCTCCGCCGGGCGCGCCCTCGGTGGCCGGCCGGACGGGGGAGTGCAGCGTCGGCCAGATGAAGGCGTGCACCACCCGCAGCGGCCGGCCGTGCCGAGCCGCCGTGACGGCGGCGAGTCGTACCGCGGCGAGAGCGGACTCGGAACCGTCCACTCCCACCACCACCGCCGCGCCGCTGGCCGAGTTCACCGTCGCCTCCCGTGCCGGGCCGTCATCGGGCCGGACTGGGCCAGTATCGCCGTCGGCGGTGGCCTGCGGGGCGATACCGGCAAGCGCCGCGATGTCGGTACGCTGGCGGCGGCCGCCTGGGGAGGGAGCGTCGTCGATGGTGGAGCCCGACCAGCCGAGTACCGCACGGATGATCGATTTCTGGCTCGGCGGGGAGCACCACTATCCGGTGGACGTGGCCGCCGCCCGCGCCTTCGAGCAGGCGTACGGTCCGTGTGCCCCGGTCTTCCGGGCACTGCGCGCCTTCCTGGGCCGCGCCGTACGCGCGATCGCCGCCACCGGTGTGGACGAATTCCTGGTGTTCGGCGCCGGGGTCCCGACGATGGGCAACGTGCACGAGGTGGCCCCCGGGGCGACGGTGCTCTACACCGACGTGGACCCGGTGACGATTCGTCTCGGGCAGCGCATGCTGGCCGACAGCGACCGGGCGGGTTACGGCTTCGGTGACGCCACGGACATCGGCACGGTCGACCCGGCGTTGCTGCACCGGTTCGTGCCGGGCTGGGGCAGGCGCCCGGTGGGGGTGGTGTTCCTCGGCCTGGCGGCGTTCCTCGACGACGACACGCTCGCCCGCACCCTGGACGAGCTGTACACGGCGGCGGCGCCGGGCAGCCACCTGGCCATCGACTTCGACACCGAGGAACTCGCCGCCCACCCGGAGGCGCTGGCGATGATGGGGCCGGCGTTCCGGATGCGTCCACCGGCCGCGTTCGCGCCGCTGCTCGGCCGGTGGACGCCCACTCCGGAGGGGATCGTGCCGGTGGCCCACTGGCGGCCGGAGGGCCAGCCGGAGGAGGTGCCGGACGCGTTTCACGGTGCGGTCGCGGTGCGGTCGGCCGGGTGACCATGGTTGGATCCGCCTCCGTATGATGCTTGCCTTAGAGCAAGTATTTTTCGGAGGATGGTCATGGCGGATGCGCCCACGGGGATTTCCCGCGCCCTGCGCGAGGCCCCGCCCGACCGCGTGGTCGAGGCCGCAGACCGGGCCATCCGGTCGGTGCTCGGCGCGGCGGGCACCGCCGTGTTCATCGCCGACTACCGGATCAGTGGGCTCTGGCCGGTGCTCGAAGCGCGGCAGTCCGGCGCGGTCGTCCAGGATACGGTCCAACGCTGCTTCAGCAGCCAGCAGCCGGTCCGGGAGTCCGGTGAGGACGGGCGGTGCCGGCTCTACCTTCCCCTGTCGGTGTGGGGGGAGCGGCTCGGGGTGCTCATGGTCGAGCTGGTCGGGGAACCGTCGGAGACCGTGGTGCGTGCCGCGGTCGACATCGCCGGGGACATGGCCATGGCGCTGCGGGCGGCCGACCGGGAGACCGACCGCTACCGGCGGGCCCGGCGGCGGGAGCGGCTGAGCATGGCCGCGGAGTTGCAGTGGGAGCTGCTGCCGGGACGCAGTGTCAGTCACGACTCCTTCCAGTTGGCGGGTCAGCTGGAACCGGCGTACACGGTCGGCGGTGACCACTTCGACTGGTCGCTGGACGACGGCCGGCTGACGGTCACCGTGCTCAACGGTGACGGCATCGGGCTCGCCGCGGCGCTGTTGACGGCGGTGACGGTCAACGCGATGCGCAACGCCCGCCGCTCCGGCGGTGGCCTGGTGGAACAGGCCGAGCTTGCCTCCGACACGGTCTACTACCAGCACCGGGGGCACCGCCACGTGGCGACGTTGCTGCTCGAACTGGACTGTGCCACCGGGCGGGTGCGTGCGGTCGACGCCGGGTCGCCGCATCTGGTGCGGGTGCGCGGCGGCGCCGTCTCCCGGGTCACCCTCGAACAGCAACTACCCCTGGGGATGTTCGCCGAGACCCGCTACGACCTGCAGGAGTTCGACCTCGACCCGGGGGACCGGTTGTTCGTCGTCTCCGACGGGGTGTGGGCGGCCGATCCGAGCGGGCGGGAGACGTACGGTGAGCGGGCGATGGCCCGGGCGATGCGGGCCACGCGGTTGCAGCCGCCGACCGAGGCGGTTGGTACGGTGATGCGCGAGTTGCAGACCTTCCACGCGGACGCGGATCTGCGCGACGACGCGGTCGTCGTCTGTCTGGACTGGCGTGGCGCGGTCGACCGGGAGCAGGGTTGACCGGTCCACCGGGCGGGTCGGGTAGTACCAGCGGGACAATCGCAGGGGACATCGGGTGGAGCGACCGGATCTCGCCGCGGCGATCGACGCGGCCGCCGAGGCGCTGGTGGGTGTGCTCGATTCCGCCGTCTCCCGGCACCGGCTGTCGGTCTCGCCGACCCAGCTGCGGGTGCTGTCGCTGTTGAGCGCCCGTCCGGAGATCAACGTCAACGGCCTGGCCGAGTTGCTGGACGTGGTCCCCTCCTCGGCCAGTCGGCTCTGTGACCGGCTGGAGGCGATCGGCCTGGTGCGCAGGATGGCCGACCCGCGGGACCGCCGTGAGGTTCGCCTTGTCCCGACCGCCGCCGCCGAGGGACTGCTGGGGGAGCTGCGATCGCGTCGACACGAGGCGGTGCGGGCCGTGCTCGATCGGATGCCGGCGCGGGGGCAGCAGGACCTGCTGCGGGCGCTGGTGGCGTTCGGGCAGGCCGCGTCGGTCGCGGACACCTCGGACACCTCGGCCCGCAGCGCCTGATCAGTCTCGCACCAGTATCCTAGGACGCTTTACGGGTGGTGACGCCCCTCACACAAGCGCCAACTCAGCACCCGCCACGAACACTCTGGGCAGCGGAGGAATGGAGGGGGCCCGTTATAGTGGCAGCGCATTCGACCGGCCCGTGATCATCAACGGTGGGCGGCGGGTCACGGACGGGACCACAGGGGGCGCCGGCGCAGCCGGCTGGACGTACGCGTACGACGCCGCACGGCGGGCCACGGGCCGCGGTGCCCGAGGGCGGCGCGGAGGAGGTTCGGTGTCGGGTCGGGCGCAGCAACCGCAGCCCCGCGACGATCGGGTGCTCACCTGGCCGAACCTGATCAGTTTCGTCCGCCTGCTGGGCGTTCCTCTGTTCCTCTACCTGTTCCTGGTGGTCCGCGCCGACGTGGCCGCGATCGTGGTGTTGGCCGTCGGTGGCACCAGCGACTGGGTGGACGGCTGGATCGCCCGGCGGCTGGGACAGGTCAGCCGCCTCGGTGAGTTGCTCGACCCGCTCGCAGACCGGCTCTACATCCTGGCCACCCTGGTCGCGTTCACCGCCCGCGAGGTGGTGCCCTGGCAGTTCACCGCCGCGCTGTTGGCCCGGGAGGTGCTGCTGCTCGGCTCGCTCGGGGTGCTGAGGCGGCACGGCTACGGGCCGCCCCCGGTGCACTACGTCGGCAAGACCGCCACCTTCCTGCTGCTGGCGGCCTTTCCGCTGCTGCTTCTGGCCGCGGTGGTGCCGGCGGCAGCGGCGGTGGCGGGCGCGATGGGTTGGGCGTTGGCGTGGTGGGGTCTGGTGCTCTACTGGGTCGCCGGTGCGCTGTATGTGATCCAGGCGCGGCAGTTGGTGCGGGCGGCACGCGGGCGGCGAGGAGCGACGGTATGAGCGACGATCCCGGTCAGGGCCGGCGTGGGGCGCGCGGGTTCACCCCGGACTTCCTCACCGAGCTGTTCCGTAACCCGTTGGACCCGGGTTACGCCGACGCGGCGGCCCGGCGGGCGAAGACCGGGCGGCCGGCTCGGCCGGGTTGGTCGGTGGGGCCGGCCGGCCTGGTGGTGGTCGTGCTGCTCGGGTTCCTGTTCGCGGTGGCCTACCGGCAGACGATCGCCGAGGAGCCGGGGCGTGCGCAGGCCCGGTCCGGCCTGGTGGCGCAGATTAAGCAGCGGCAGGTGGAGACCGACGCGTTGTCCACGCAGGCTGAGGAGCTGCGTGAGGAGGTGAACCGGCAGCGGGAGGCGGCGCTGGGTGGTTCGCACGCGGCCCGGTTGCGGGATCTGGAGGCGAGCACCGGCCTGGGGCGGGTGCGGGGCGACGGTGTGGTGGTCCGGTTGGCGGACGCGCCGGACGGCCAGAGTGCGCTCAGTGGCGCCAACGTCGGTCCGACCGAGGTGCTGTACACGGATCTGCAGGCTGTGGCCAACGATCTGTGGGGTGCCGGGGCGGAGGCGATCGCGATCAACGGTCAGCGGTTGACGTCGACGTCGACGATCCGGTCGGCGGGTGAGGCGATCCTGGTGGACTTCCGCCCGGTGACCGGGCCGTACGAGGTGTCGGCGATCGGGCCGGGTGGGATGCGCAAGCGGTACGAGAGCAGCTACAGCGCGTTGACCATGCGGAAGGTGGCCCAGGCGGTCGGTCTCTCGTTCGCGGTGCGGGACGCCGACGACCTCACTCTGCCCGCGGCTCCGGAGCCGCGGTTACGCTACGCGGAGCCTGCGGTGAGTCCGAGTGTGTCGCCGTCGGGCGGTGACGAGTCGTCCGGCTCGGGTACGTCCCCCAGTCCCTCCGGAGGTGGTCGATGATCGCGGTGCTGGCCCTGTTGGCCGGTGTGCTGCTCGGGCTGTGGCTCGATCCCACGGTGCCGGCGGCGTTGCAGCCGTATCTGCCGATCGCGGTGGTGGCCGCGCTGGACGCGGTGTTCGGTGGGGTCCGGGCGAAGCTGGACCGCATCTTCGACGACAAGCAGTTCGTGGTGTCGTTCATCTCGAACGTGCTGGTGGCCGCGCTGATCGTGTATCTGGGTGACCAGTTGGGGGTGGGCGGTCAGTTGTCCACCGGTGTGGTGGTCGTGCTGGGGGTCCGCATCTTCGGCAATGTGGCGGCGATCCGTCGGCACCTGTTCCGGGCGTAGGTTTGTGGCGTGAGTGACGAGCACACGCAGACGGGTACGGGGTGGCCGCAGCCGGCGGAGCCGGCACGGCCGGACGGTCCCGCGGGGGAGCCGGATCCGCGTCCGGAGGCACCGGATCCGGACGAGTTGAGTCCGTTGTCGCCGCAGGGGCGGCCGGCGGATGACGAGGATCCGGTGGCGCCGGACGAGGGTCTGCCGGTGGAGCCCGTGGAGGATGCCGCGGCGGCGGGGCCGGCGTCGGTCGGGTCGCCGTGGCGCCGGTTCAGTTCGGCTGCGGTGATGATCGGTGTGCTGCTGGGCCTGCTGGGTTTCACCCTGGCGGTGCAGTTGAAGACGACGTCGACCGATTCGTCGTTGGCGGCGGCACGCCAGGAGGACCTGGTCCGGATCCTGTACGACCTGGAGGCGCGGGAGATCCGGCTGCGGCAGGACATCGCCGCGTTGGAGGAGAGCCAGCGGCAGTTGCGGTCGGGCGAGCAGGGGCGCCAGGCGGCGTTGGAGGAGGCGACGCGGCGGGCGGACGAGTTGGGGATCCTGGCGGGTACGTTGCCGGCGCGGGGCCCGGGTCTGGCGGTGAGGTTCCAGGCGGGGTCGAAGCCGATCTCGGCGATGCGGGTGCTGGACGCGGTGCAGGAGTTGCGGGGTGCCGGGGCGGAGGCGATGGAGATCTCCGGCGGTGACCGGGCGACGGTGCGGATCGTGGCGTCGACGTACTTCGTCAACGGGGAGGACGGGTCGTTGATCGTGAACGGGCGCCGGTTGACGGGGCCGTTCACGATCACGGTGGTGGGTGATCCTGCGACGATGCGTACGGCGCTCAACATTCCTGGTGGGGTGGTCGCGTCGGTGGCTCGCGACGGCGGTAACGTGATCGTTGAGGATCGTGAGGTTGCCGAGGTGTCGGCGCTGCACGTGCCCCGCCCGCTGGAACATGCCCGTCCGGTCTCCTGAAGGCCGGCGGGGCCGGCACCGGTCGGTCCGGTGTCGCGATGGATGAGGACGCTGCTGGTGATTCCTGAGGACCTGCGTTACACCGCCGAGCACGAGTGGGTGGCCGCCGCGGACGGCGGGGCCGTCCGGGTGGGCATCACTCATTTCGCGCAGGATGCTCTTGGCGACATCGTGTATGTGCAGTTGCCGGAGGCGGGTGCGGTGGTGGCGGCCGGTGAGTCGCTCGGTGAGATCGAGTCGACCAAGAGTGTGTCTGAGCTGTACGCGCCGGTGGGCGGTACGGTTTCGGCGCGCAACGAGGCGTTGGTCGACACGCCTGAGGTGATCAACACTGATCCGTACGGTGCGGGTTGGTTGGTGGAGATCGCGGTGGCGGATCCGGCGGCGGTGGACGGCCTGTTGAGCGCGGACGCGTATCGCGAGTTGACCGAGAGCTGAGCGTTTTGCTGTGTGGGCGGGCGGTGTCTGCCGCGCGTCCGGTTGCCCTGTTTTTCGGCGCTGGCTAGGCTCGCCCAGTCGACCGAGAACCCATTAGTTGAGCGTCGCGGACAGCCTTTCGGGGCATGGAGAGCCAGCCGCCGGGTGGATGAGAGCCCGGCGGCCAGACCCGCCGTCACCCGACGCCGACCGAAACAGATCCGTGAGGTGGTCCCCATGACTCGCCCAGGCGACGAGTTCCCCCCGCTCGACGTCACGTCGACGCTCAATCTCGGTTCGCTCGAGGAAGCGCTGGAGGGGCCCGACACCGATGTGGTGCCGAGCCGGATGTCCGGTTCGCTGCCGCCGGGGATGGCGCTGCTGGTGGTCCGGCGGGGGCCGAACGCGGGTGCCCGGTTCCTGTTGGATCATGATGTGACGACCAGCGGGCGGCATCCGGACAGTGACATTTTCCTCGATGATGTGACGGTGTCGCGTCGGCACGCGGAGTTCCACCGCGACGGTGGAACGTTCACGGTGCGGGACGTGGGCAGTTTGAACGGCACGTACGTGAACCGGGAGCGGGTCGAGGCGGCGACCTTGAGCAACGGTGACGAGGTGCAGATCGGCAAGTTCCGGGTGGTGTTCATCGCCGGTCCGCGCCCGGAGGGTGAGGCCGGCCGGGGGTGAACGAGCCTGCGGCCTCCAGGTCGTCCGGGGCGGGTGGCGCCCAGCCGTTGATGAGTATCGGCGAGGTGCTGGCCCAGCTGCGGGCGGATTTTCCGGACGTGACGATCTCGAAGTTGCGGTTTCTTGAGGCCGAGGGCCTGGTGGAGCCGCAGCGAACGGCGGCGGGTTACCGGAAGTACGGCTGGGACGACGTGGCGCGGTTGCGGTTCGTGTTGACCGCGCAGCGGGACCAGTATCTGCCGTTGCGGGTGATCCGGGAGCAGTTGGCGCGGTGGGATGCCGACGGTGAGGCGCCGGAGCGGTCCCGTCCGGCGTTGGTGGCGGTGGGTCCCGACGGTGAGGTGCCGGGTCGTGGTGCGGCGTCGGGCGAGTCTGCTCAGGTCCGGTTGGACCGTGCGGAGCTGGTGGCGCGTAGTGGGCTGGACGAGTCGACGTTGGGTGAGTTGGAGCGGCTCGGTCTGGTGGTGTCGGATCCGCCGGGGTGGTACGACGGTGACGCGTTGATCATTGCGCGGGCGGTGGCGGGTCTGGCCGCGTACGGGTTCCAGCCGCGGCATCTGCGGGGTTATCGGACGGCGGCCGATCGCGAGGTCGGTCTGTTCGCGCAGTTGGTGGCGCCGTTGGCGAGGCAGAGCGATCCGGCGGCGCGGGCGCGGGCGGCGGAGACGGCGCGGGAGTTGGTGGCGCTGTCGCAGCAGTTGCATGCGGCGTTGGTGCGGGTCGGGTTGCGCTCGACGTTGGGGCGGTGAGGTGCGTGTGCGTGCTGATCGGCCAGTTGGTGAGTGGCGTAGGCTTGCGGGGGTAACCCCTCTTCTGGCGCGGGCGTGGGTGCGCGAAGCGTATGAGACGGCCGTGTCGCGGTCCGTGTACCGTGCAGGGAAGGGCGCGGTGCGGCGTAGGTGACAACGACACGGAGGCAGCGGTGCGCGAGCTGAGCGTGGTCGGGGTTCGGGTGGAGTTGCCCAGTAACCAGCCGATCGTCCTGCTCAGGGAGGTCGAGGGGGACCGCTATCTGCCGATCTGGATCGGCGCGGTCGAGGCGACGGCGATCGCTTACGAGCAGCAGGGTGTCAAGCCGGCGCGTCCGTTGACCCATGATCTTCTGCGGGATGTGTTGGCGGCGTTGAAGGCGCCGTTGCGGGCGGTGGAGATCACCGAGTTGAAGGAGAACGTGTTCTTCGCTGATCTGTTGATCGGTGACGGGGTGCGGGTCTCGGCTCGGCCGAGTGATTCGATCGCTCTGGCGTTGCGGGTGGGTGCGCCGATTCGTTGTGCGGAGCAGGTCCTCTCTGAGGCGGGGATCGTGATTCCCGACGAGCAGGAGGACGAGGTGGAGAAGTTCCGGGAGTTCCTGGAGCAGGTGCGCCCGGAGGATTTCGCCGGCTGAGGGCTGGTGCCCGGCCGGTGTCGTGCCGGGATCGCCGCCGCGCGGGCGGTGACTGTCGGTGATAGTGATGGTCATCGCTGTCGACGCGCGGCGTGTCGCGACGGTTTCTCCGTGGTAACTCCTGGCGGTCGCTATAGGGTTGCCGTGTCGAGGGGTGCGCGTTCCGGAAACGACGTGGCACCGCACTGACGGGGAGGTTGTCCGGATGTACGAGCCGCGGGATTCCGATCAGGGTGCGGGGCCGGGTGAGCCGGGTGGGATGCCCGGATCGGCAACTGACGGTGACGGTGCGGTGGGGTACCGGGGTGTGACGGCCTGCCATGCGGTCGGGATCAGCTACCGCCAGTTGGACTATTGGGCGCGTACGTCGTTGGTGGTGCCGAGTGTGCGTGACGCGTCGGGTTCCGGTACGCAGCGGCTGTACTCGTTTCGCGACCTGGTGGTGTTGAAGGTGGTGAAGCGGCTGCTGGACGCCGGGGTGTCGTTGCAGAACATCCGTAAGGCGATCGAGGCGTTGCGGTCGCGGGGCGTGGAGGATCTGGCGGGCATCACGTTGATCTCTGACGGGACAACGGTGTACGAGTGTCGCTCGCCGGAGGAGGTGGTCGACCTGTTGCAGGGTGGCCAGGGCGTGTTCGGCATCGCGATCGGCGGCGCGTTCAAGGAGATCCAGGGTTCGTTGTCGCATCTTCCGGCGGAGCCGGCGGCGGTGTCGGTGGAGCCGGGGCCGCAGGAGGTCGCCGAGGGCGGTCCGGTGGGCGACGAGTTGGCCGCGCGGCGGGCCCGGCGGCGGGCCGGCTGAGGTCCACCGCGGTCCGCTGAGGTCGTGTTCGGGGTGTGACCGACCGGCGGGACGGTCGAGGGGCTGGTCAGCCCGGGTGTTCTTACTCTGCGTTGAGGGCGGGTTCTCCGTAGGTGAGCAATCCGGGTGGGTTTTGTGACTCTTCGTGTCTGCTTGTTGCCGGGAATCCGATGGGCCGGCGGTGACGGGAGGGACGCGGCACGCTATCGTCCGACACGGTCTGTCGGGTTCCGCTGCCGTGCTGTGGTGTCGGTGCCGGCGGGTCGTCGTTGCGTGCGCTGATGCCGCGCGTCCCCTCACGACGGAAGGACACAACCGTGACGGTTACCGAGGAGACCGCTCCGGTCTCGCATTACGAACGTATCGGCGGGGCGGGTTCGGTGAAGGCCGCTGTCGAGCTGTTCTACGACCGGGTGCTCGCCGACCCGGAGCTTGCCGGCTACTTCACCGAAGTGGACATGGTGGGGCAGCGTCGGCACCTGGCGCTGATGTTGACGGTGGTGCTCGGTGGCCCGAACGAGTACGCGGGACGGGACCTGGCCTCGGCGCATCAGCCGTTGAACATTCCGGTGGCGCACTACGTCAAGGTGGGTGAGCATCTGACGGCCACGTTGACGCAGCTGGACGTGCCGGGTGACATCATCGCCGACGTGCAGGCGGTGCTGGCGCAGGTGCAGGACCAGGTGGTGGCCGGCGGGGACTCGGCGGGCGCCTGATTGTGGACGTGCACCGGCTCAAGCAGAGCTGGTCGCTGGTCGCCGCGCACGGCGACCAGGTGCCGCTCTACTTCTACTCGACGCTGTTTCTGGCGTATCCGGAGACCCGGCAGATGTTCCCGACCAACATGGCGGGTCAGCGGGACCGGTTGGTGACGGCGCTCGGTCACATCGTGTCCCAGGTGGACCAGGTGGACCGGCTGGTCGGTTTCCTGCAGGATCTCGGCGTCGACCATCGCAAGTTCGCGGTGCGTGCGGAGCACTACCCGGCGGTGGGGGAGGCGCTGCTGGCGACGCTGCGGCATTTCCTCGGTGACCAGTGGACCGACGAGCTGGCGCAGGACTGGACGGCGGCGTACGGGCTGGTGGCGAAGGTGATGAGCGAGGCGGCGCAGGCCGCCGAGGCGGTGAATCCACCGTGGTGGGTGGCGGAGGTGGTGGGGCACGAGCGGCGGGCGTTCGACGTGGCGGTGTTGACGTTGCGTCCGCAGTACCTGCTGCCGTTCACTGCGGGCCAGTCGATCGGGGTGTCGCATCCGGCGGTGCGGTCGTGGCGGTACTACTCGCCGGCGAACGCGCCGCGGGCGGACGGCACGTTGGAGTTGCATGTGCGTGCCGCGCCGGGTGGGGCGGTGTCGTCGCGGCTGGTGTACGGGTGCGCGGCGGGCGACCAGTTGCATCTGGCTGCTCCGGTGGGTGACGGGTTGACGTTGCGGCCGGCTGGTTCGGCCGATCTGCTGCTGTTGGCCGGTGGTACCGGTTGGGCGCCGTTGAAGGCGCTGGTGGAGCAGGTGGCCGCGGAGGGTGCGCGGCGTCGGGTCGACGTGTACGTGGGGGCGCGTTCGCGCAGCGAGTTCTACGACGGCGACGCGTTGGACAAGTTGGCCGCCTCGTATCCGTGGTTGTCGGTGACGCAGGTGGTCGGGTTGGACCTGAACCGGCCCGGGGAGTTCGTGTATCCGGTGGACCGGGCGCTGGCCGACGGTGACTGGCGGTCCCGGCATGTGTACGTGTGTGGCTCCGACGACATGGTGTCGCACACGGTGGCGGTCCTGAGCCGGTCCGGTTTCCACGCCGGGCAGGTGCATCACGAGGGTCTGGGTCGGCACTGGTACGGCCCCTCGTGGCGGACGGCGGTGGGAGGCCCTGCCGTCTCTGACGATTCCGGAGGTACCCGGTGAGTGAGCCTCGTGGCCGTGAGTGGCGGGCCGGCACGGTGAGCACTGCCACGGTGGGCAGGTACGACGGTGGGCAGGTCTCCGGTGGTGTGCAGGTGCGGATGACCGCCGACCGGGTGCGGCGGTGGGAGTTCGGGTCGTCGTCGTTCGGACGGCGCGGCTACGACCAGAGTGACGTGGACCGGTTCCGGCTTCAGGTGGCCGACGAGCTGGACCTGCTGTCGACGCAGGTGGCGAATCTGCGCGCGGAGAACGAGCGGCTCAACGACCACGTGGAGCTGCACCGGCACGGGGTGATTCCGAGTTCGGAGCCGGCGGTGAAGGTGCCGGCGGCGAAGGAGGTGAATCTGCTCTCGGCGGCGCAGCGGGAGGCGGAGCAGATCATCGCGCAGGCGCACGACTACGCGCGGCGGGTCGCCGAGTACGCCCGTACCCAGTACGAGAGCTATGTGCGGGCGGCGGTGGAGGAGGCTCGTCAGGAGGCGGAGCGGGCCGTGCAGGACTATCACGCGTCGGCGGGGCCGACGTTCGACGACGGGGTGGCCGCGCGGGAGGCGCTGCGCATCTACGGCGAGATGATGATCTCGCACATGCAGGCGGCGGCGCGGCATCTCGACGACGGCAGTGAGCAGTTGGCCCGCACGATGGACCGGATCGGTGGGCAGCCGGCGGCGGCGGGGTCGGCGGCCCGGTCGTTGCCCCGGCACCAGCAGCGTTGACGCGCCGACGCCGGGCCGCCGCGGCGGTCGGTCTTCCGCGCGAGCTGGCCGGGTGGATCACCGATGGCGGGGATGTGATCGAGCGCGGTGGCCTGGCCGTCGGTGGTGTTCGTCGCCGACGGCCGGGCTGGGGCACGATGGGTGGGTGCAGGAGCTGATCGAACCGGTGGCGGAGCTGGTGGCCGCCGGTGGCGTGGTGGTGCTCAGCGGCGCCGGGTTGTCCACCGAGTCGGGCATTCCCGACTACCGGGGTCCCAGTGGGGTGGCGCGTCGGCACACGCCGATGACGTATCAGACGTTCCTGGGTGACGCGGCGGCGCGTCGCCGGTACTGGGCGCGCAGTCACCTGGGGTGGCGGTTGATCGCCCGCGCGGCGCCCAACGAGGGGCACCGGGCGGTGACCCGCCTGCAGCAGGGCGGTGTGGTGACGGGGATCATCACGCAGAACGTCGACGGGCTGCATTCGGCGGCGGGCAGCCGTGCGGTGACGGAGCTGCACGGCCGGCTCGACGGGGTGGTCTGTCTGGGGTGTCGACGGCGTACGTCGCGCGCGGAGTTGGACGGGCGGCTGCGGGCGGCCAATCCCGGCTTCGTTGGGCAGGCGGCCGCGGTGAACCCCGATGGTGACGTGGATCTCTCCGACGAGCAGGTGGCCACCTTCCGTACGGTCGACTGCGTGAGCTGCGGCGGGATGCTCAAGCCCGATGTGGTGTTCTTCGGCGAGACGGTGCCGGCGGTTCGGGTGCAGTCGTGTTTCGCGATGGTGGAGCGGGCGCGGCTGCTGTTGGTGCTGGGATCGTCGTTGACGGTGATGTCGGGGCGCCGGTTCGTGTTGCGGGCGGCGCAGCGGGGGGTGCCGGTGGTGATCGTCAACCAGGGGCCGACCCGTGGTGACGGGTACGCCTGTCTGCGGGTGGACGCGCCGTTGGGGCGGCTGCTGCCGGCGCTGGCCGACCGGCTGTTCGGCGAGGTGGCGGCGGTGGCGTCGTCGGCGGGGGCGGGTCCCGTCGGGCGGTGACCGGGGCGGAGCAGGGGCTTCGCTGCGGGTCATCGGGCACGCTGGTAGCGTTGATCGTGCCGGTAGCACCGACGTGGGAGAGACCGCCTGGCGGCAGCCGGGCGGCGCCGAAGGGGCAAATCCTCCCCGGAACCTCTCAGGCAGAAGGACCGCGTCGGGTCAGGCACTGTGGAGCGCCCGTGGGTGTGACAGAGGGGGAGGGCCGACGTGTCGACCCCCGCCCTCGCAGGAGCGCCCCATGACCGCAGAGCAGTTCGCCGACCGTCACATCGGTCCCGGCCCCGACGACGAGCGCCGGATGCTGGACACCGTCGGGTACGCCTCGATCGACGAGCTGATGGACGCGGCGATTCCCGAGGTGATCCGCTGGCACGGCCGGCTGGATCTGCCGGAGCCGGCCAGCGAGCACGAGGCTCTCGCGGAGCTGCGGGCGCTGGCGGCCCGCAACACGGTGGCCGTGTCGATGATCGGGTTGGGCTACCACGGCACCCACACCCCGGCGGTGATCCGCCGCAACGTGTTGGAGAATCCGGCCTGGTACACCGCGTACACGCCGTACCAGCCGGAGATCAGCCAGGGGCGGCTGGAGGCTTTGCTGAACTTCCAGACCATGGTGTCGGATCTGACCGGGCTGGCCACCGCGAACGCGTCGATGCTCGACGAGGGCACCGCGGCGGCGGAGGCGATGACGTTGGCGCGGCGGGCGTCGAAGAGCGGCAGCCCGGTGTACGTGGTCGACGCCGACGCGTTGCCGCAGACCATCGCGGTGATCGCCGGGCGGGCGGAGCCGCTGGGCATCGAGGTGCGGGTGCTCGACCTGGATGTGGAGCCGTTGCCGGCGGAGTTCTTCGGTCTGCACCTGCAGTACCCGGGGGCGGGTGGGGCGGTGCGGGATCACGCCCCGCTGGTCGAGGCGGCGCACGGGGTCGGGGCGCTGGTGACGGTGGCGGCGGATCTGCTGGCCCTGACGTTGCTGCGGCCGCCGGGGGAGATCGGTGTGGACATCGCCGCCGGCACCACGCAGCGCTTCGGTGTGCCGATGGGGTTCGGTGGCCCGCACGCCGGCTATCTGGCGGTGCGGGCGGGGTTGGAGCGGATGCTGCCGGGCCGGCTGGTCGGGGTGTCCCGCGACGCGGCCGGCGCCCCGGCGTACCGGTTGGCGTTGCAGACCCGTGAGCAGCACATCCGTCGGGAGAAGGCGACGAGCAACATCTGCACCGCGCAGGTGCTGCTGGCCGTGATGGCCGGCATGTACGCCGTGTACCACGGCCCGGACGGGCTGCGGGAGATCGCGGCGCGGACGCACCGGATGGCGGCCCGGTTGGCGGCCGGGTTGCGGGCCGGTGGGGTCGACGTCGCCGATGTCGCCTTCTTCGACACGGTGACGGCGCGGGTGCCGGGTCGGGCCGCCGAGGTGGTCGCCGAGGCCGGGCGGCGTGGGGTGAATCTGCGGCTGGTGGACGTCGACCGGGTTGGGATCTCCTGCGACGAGACGACCACGGACGCGCACCTGGCCACGGTGTGGGCGGCGTTCGGCGTGGACGGGGTCACCGGTGAGGTGCCCGAGGCGTTGCCGGCGCGGCTGGCCCGTACCGGTGATTTCCTCACCCATCCGGTGTTCCGTACGCACCGGTCGGAGACGGCGATGCTGCGGTATCTGCGTCGGCTGGCGGACGTCGACTACGCCTTGGACCGGGGCATGATCCCGTTGGGGTCGTGCACGATGAAGCTGAACGCCACCACCGAGATGGAGCCGGTGAGCTGGGCGGAGTTCGCGCACATCCACCCGTTGGCCCCGGCGGAGCAGACCGCCGGCTACCGGGAGCTGGTCGGCCAGTTGGAGCGGTGGCTGGCGGAGGTCACCGGGTACGACGCGGTGAGTGTGCAGCCCAACGCCGGTTCGCAGGGGGAACTGGCCGGGCTGCTGGCGATCCGGGCGTGGCACCGCAGCCGGGGTGAGCGGCACCGCGACGTGTGTCTGATCCCGTCGTCGGCGCACGGCACGAACGCGGCCAGCGCGGTGATGGCCGGGATGCGGGTGGTGGTGGTCGGCTGCGACGACGACGGCAATGTCGACCTGGTCGACCTGGACGCGAAGATCGAAGCGCATCGGGACACCCTGGCGGCGATCATGGTGACGTACCCGTCGACGCACGGGGTGTACGAGACGGGCATCGCGTCGTTGTGCGCGAAGGTGCACGACGCGGGTGGGCAGGTGTACGTCGACGGGGCGAACCTGAACGCGCTGGTCGGGTTCGCCCGGCCGGGCCGGTTCGGGGCTGACGTGTCGCACCTGAACCTGCACAAGACGTTCTGCATTCCACACGGCGGTGGGGGTCCGGGGGTGGGTCCGGTGGCGGTGCGGGCGCATCTGGCGCCGTTCCTGCCGGGTGATCCGGCCGCTGCGCCGGTCGACGGTCGGCCGGCGATCGCGGCGGCCCGGTACGGGTCGGCGGGGATCCTGCCGATTCCGTGGGCGTACCTGCGGATGATGGGTGCCGACGGGTTGGCCCGGGCGACCGGGGTGGCGGTGCTGGCGGCCAACTACGTGGCGACGCGGCTGCGTGAGCATTTCCCGGTGCTGTACGCGGGCAACAAGGGCCTCGTCGCCCACGAGTGCATCCTGGATCTGCGGCCGTTGACGAAGGCGACCGGGGTCAGTGTCGACGACGTGGCCAAGCGGTTGATCGACTACGGGTTCCACGCGCCGACGATGTCGTTCCCGGTGGCGGGGACGTTGATGGTGGAGCCGACCGAGAGTGAGGATCTGGCCGAGCTGGACCGGTTCTGCGACGCGATGATCGCCATCCGGGCGGAGATCGACAAGGTGGGGTCGGGTGAGTGGCCGGCGGGGGACAATCCGCTCGCCAACGCGCCGCACACGGCGGCGATGGTCGGTGGTGACCAGTGGTCGCACCCGTACCCACGGTCGGTGGGTGCCTGGCCGGGCGGGGTGGACCGGGCGGGGAAGTACTGGCCGCCGGTGCGGCGGGTCGACGGAGGGTACGGCGACCGGAACCTGGTCTGCTCGTGCCCGTCACCGCAGGCCTACGAGAGCTGACCGGGCGGGTGCTGGCGGCGCCGCGCCGACCTGGTCGTGGCGGTCCCTGACCGGGGGACTAGCCTGGGTCGGCGCGGGAAGACGTCGTGACGGATCGTGGTCGTGGTCAGGTGGTCAGGCGGCGAGCGCGTGTCGGGCGGGGCCACGGTGCGGGGCGATGCTGCTGCCGTCGGGCAGCAGTTCGCCGGTGTCGTCGAAGACGATGACACCGTTGCAGAGCAGGCTCCAGCCCTGTTCACGGAAGCAGGCGATGACCTTGGCGGCTTCCCGGTCGGTGGCTTCGGCGGAGGGACAGGTGGGTTGGTGCTGGCACATCGGGTTCTCCGGACTGTGGGGGCACTGTGTCATGGTTCACATGACCAGTGACGCACAGTACCAAGCGGAAGCATGCCGCATCGAGCAGATGTGCGCGTGGTTCGCGGGAAATCCGCTGAACGGATGAGCATGAACCGCCCGGACGTCGTGGAAGCGCTCCCACGGATGGTTGTCGATCCGCCCGCGGTTCCCGCGCCCTGCCGGGGCCGACTCGTCGAACGGGCCCGCTGGCAGTGGCGCCCCGCCGACGGCGGCGACCCGGCCGCGTACACCGAGCAGTTCCTCGCCGAGCACGGCCTGCACCTGCACGACCTGGGTCGCCCGGCGTCACGCCACCACCCCGACGGCGTCTGCGGCGCCGCCCTGTACGTCTCCGCCGCCGCCGGCGCCCGGCTCGCCGGCGGCGCACCCGGCGCACCCAACCCCGCCAACCTGCCCGAGGTCGCCGTCGTCGTCTACGCCCACACCGGCACGACCCCGGAGCGTCCCGCCGGCCCACCCCCGCCGTGGTGCCACGGCACCTGGACCGAGAGCTGGAGCCCCCGCCAGCACGCCGACGCCGTCACCGCCATCCGCGAGGCCATCGGCCGCGGCGAGGTCTACCAGGTCAACCTCGTCGGCCACGCCGCCGCCACCTACACCGGCGACCCGCTGCCGGCCCTGACCCGCCTCGGCCGGCTGCCCGGCGCCCGCTATGGCGGTGTGCTGACCGGCCCCGGTTGGGCCATCGGCTGCGCCAGCCCGGAAACCCTGATCGAGTTCCGCGACGGCACCCTCACCACCCGACCCATCAAGGGCACCCGACCCGCCACCGCCGCCGGCCGCGTCGACCTGCTCACCTCGGCCAAGGAACGCGCCGAACACATCATGATCGTCGACCTGGAACGCAACGACCTGGCCCGCGTCGCCCGCACCGGCAGCGTCCGCGTCGACGACCTGTTCGCCGTACGCCGCTGGTGCGACCTGTGGCAGGCCGAATCCACCGTCCGCGCCGACATCGCCGACGGACTCGGCCTGGCCGACCTGCTGCGCGCGGTCTGCCCCGGCGGCTCCGTCACCGGCGCGCCGAAACTGGCCGCCCTCGACCACATCGCCGCCCTGGAACCCGTCGGACGCGGCGCCGGCATGGGCGCCCTCGGCTGGGTCGGCCCCGACCACCTCGACCTCGGCCTGACCATTCGCACCGCCGCCGTCGACGGTGACGCCGTGCACGTGTGGGCCGGTGGCGGCATCACCTGGGACAGCGACCCCACCGCCGAGGTCGCCGAGGCGGCCGCGAAGACGGGCCCCGTCCGGGCCGCCCTCGACTGACGCCGTACGGCGTACGGCTAGAGTGGCGGTGGTGAACACCGAGTACAGCGGCACCGGCGACCCCGCGCGCAGCCTCGCCCTGCTCTGGCGCACCCGGGAACGCGCCAGCCGCAAAGGCCACCCCGACCTGACCGTCGACCGCATCGTGCACGCCGCCATCGACCTCGCCGACACCGACGGGCTGGCCGCGCTGTCCATGCGCCGCGTCGCCCAGACCCTCGGCGTGGGCACCATGTCGCTGTACACCCACGTACCCGGCAAGGGTGAACTGCTCGACCTCATGCTCGACACCGTCCACGGCGAACTCACCCACCCCGACCACGACGACCACGACTGGCGCACCCGCCTGACCCACGTCGCCCACGCCCGATGGCAGCTCTACCTGCGCCACCCCTGGCTGCTGCAGGTCGCCACCACCCGCCCCGCCCTCGGCCCCCACGTCATCGCCACCTACGACCACGAACTACGCGCCGTCGACGGCATCGGCCTGACCGACCTGGAGATGGACGCCGTGCTCACCCTCGTCACCGGCTACGTCCACGGCGCCGTCCGCACCGCCGTGGAAGCCGCCCAGGCCGCCGGGCGCACCGGCCTGACCGAACAACAGTGGTGGCAGGCCCACGCCCCCTACCTGGAGAAGGCCCTCGACCCACGCCGGTACCCCCTCGCCGCCCGCGTCGGCACCGCCGCCGGCGAGCACCACCAGGCCGCCGCCGACCCCACCGCCGCGTTCGCCTTCGGTCTGGGCCGCATCCTCGACGGCATCGCCGTCCTCGTCGACGCCCGCCACCCAGTCGAGCCCACCGACCGATAACCTTGCCGACATGACCATGCGGGACATCCGAATCATCGGCGACCCGGTGCTACGCACCCCCAGCGAACCGGTCACCAGTTTCGACGCCGAGCTGCGCAGCCTGGTCACCGACCTGATGGACACCCTGCTCGGCGCGCCCGGCCGCGCCGGCGTCGCCGCCCCGCAGATCGGCGTGAACGTCCAGGTCTTCGTCTACGACGCCGATGGCCACCGCGGCCACATGATCAACCCGACGTTGGAACTGTCCACCGAGCTCCAGGACGACGACGAGGGCTGCCTGTCCATCCCCGGGCTGTACTTCCCGACCCCCCGTGCCCTGCACGCCACCGCCCGCGGCTACGACCAGCACGGTGAACCCCTGACCATCGCCGGCAGCGGCTTCCTCGCCCGCGCCCTGCAACACGAGACCGACCACCTCGCCGGCCGCCTCTACGTCGACACCCTGCGCGGCGAAACCCGCCGCCGTGCCCTCCGCGAGATCCGCGCCGGCCGGTTCGACTCCTCCCGCCGCGGCTGACCCCAACCGCCCCGCGACACGCGACCGGTCAGTCGTCCCGCGCCACCAGCGCGAACTCGCCGTAGTCGGCCACCCGGTCGAACCCCAACCGCTCGTACAACCGCACCGCCACGGTGTTGGCCGCCGCCACGTTCAACGTCACATGGTCGACCTCGGCGGCCAACAACCCGCACACCCGGGCCACCACCGCCGCCGCCAGCCCCCGACCCCGCCACCCGGGCCGGGTGGTCACGTTCCCCAACGCCGCCACCCGATGGACACCGGAGACGACGTGCACCCCGGCCACCGCCACCAGCCGCCCACCGTCGTCGACGCCCACGTACCGGCCGGTGTCCACCATCCGCGGGTCGAACCAGTTGCCCGGATAGGCCGCCGCGTACAACTCGTGCAGCCGCGGCAGGTCCGCCCGCCCCAACACCTCACCGGCCGGCACCACCGCCGCCAACCGGGCCCGGTCGGTCAACGCCATCTTCAGATGCGGCCCCGTCCCGGTGACGCGGAACGTGCCGCGCAACGCCGACTCCAGACCGGGGGACAGGTGCGCGTACAACCGCGCCGGCAGCACCGGCGCCACCTCACCCAGCAGGGCCGCCACCGCATCCACCTGCGCCGGCCGGGCGAACGCCAACAACGTCGCAGGCAGCGCACCGTGGTACAGCAACACCACCGACTCCCCACGCCGATACCACGACGTGTACGGCCAGAAGAAGTCGTCCAGATCACCCAACTGGTAGGCGTGCAGCACCGGATCCCGGCTCAACAACTCCGCCAGGACAGCCCGGTCGTGTTCCGCGCGTACCGACACCAGCCGATGATCACACGTTCGGTGCCGGCACCGTCACCCGGCCACCCACTGGTCGTAACCCAACCTCGCCACCAGCGCCAACACCACCACCAGCAGCACCACCCGCACGAACCCCGAGCCTCGGCGCAACGCCATCCGCGCACCTACCGACGCCCCGACGATGTTGCACACCGCCATCGCCGCACCCAGCAGCCACCACACGTGCCCGGTCACCGCGAACACCGCCAACGCACCGGCGTTCGTGCCCGCGTTGACCACCTTCGCCATCGCCGAACCGTGCACGAAATCCGCCCCCACCAGGGCCGTGAACGCCAACACCAGGAACGTGCCGGTCCCCGGACCGATCAACCCGTCGTACGCGGCGATGCCCACCCCCGCCACCAGCACCGCCACCGCCACCCGCACCCGGGTCCGCCGCTGCGGCACCGCCAGCACCCCCAACCGGGGCCGCAGCACCACGAACAGCGCCACCGACACCAGCACCACCAGCACCACCGGCCGGTACGCCGACGGCGGCACCGCCCCCGCCAACGCCGCACCGAGCCCCGCGCACACCACCGCCAACGCCGCCGCCGGCCCCGCCACCACCCAGTCGATCTTCGTGCGTCGGGCGTACGTCACCGCCGCCGTCGACGTGCCCGCGATCGCCGCCAACTTGTTCGTCCCCAACGCCGTCGCCGGCGGCATCCCCGGCACCGCCACCAACAGCGCCGGCAACAGCAGCAGCCCGCCACCACCCACCACGGCATCCACCCAACCGGCCAGCGCGGCGGCGGTCAGCAGGGTCGCGATCGTCAGCGGGTCCAACTCCACGAGCGGCCATTCTTCCCACCAACACCCAGCTCACGCGGCCGCCTGTGGCCAGCCTCACCGGCCCCGGTGACGCCGTACCCAGATGCCCACCGCTCCGACCGCCACGAACAGCAGCATCGAACAGAACAAGGCCCGCACCATCGGACAACTGTCCCACGGCGTCGCTAAGGTGACAGCGTGCGCCTGGCCACGTTCAACCTGCTCCACGGCCGGTCCCTGGCCGACGGCCTGGTCGACCCCACCCGACTGGCCACCGCCGTCGCCACCCTCGACGCCGACGTCCTCGCCCTGCAGGAAGTCGACCGTGACCAGTCCCGCAGCGGCAACCTCGACCTGACCGCCATCGCCGCCCAGGCTCTCGACGCACCCGAGCACCGCTTCGCCGCCGCCGTTGTCGGCACCCCCGGCGAGGCGTTCCGCCCCCTCACCCACGACGACGACGGCCACGGCGAACCCTGCTACGGCGTCGGCCTGATCTCCCGCCACCCGGTCACCAGCTGGCGCGTCACCCGGCTGCACCCCGCGCCGGTGCGCTCCCCGGTCTACGTGCCCGGCCCCGGCGGCGGCCTCATCCTGCTCCGCGACGAACCCCGGGTCGTCCTCGCCGCGGTGCTGGACACCCCACACGGCCCCCTCACCGTCGCCGCCACCCACCTGTCCTTCGTCGCCGGATGGAACGTCCGCCAACTGCGCCAGGTCATCCGCGCGCTGCGCGCCCTGCCCGCCCCACGCATCCTGCTCGGCGACCTGAACCTGCCCGCCTGGGCCACCCGCGCCGTCTCCGGCTGGCACCTGCTGGCCCGCCGACCCACCTACCCCGCCACGCAACCCCGCGTCCAACTCGACCACATCCTCGCCGACCGCCACCACTTCGACCGACTGCCCCCGGTCACCGCCGTGCGCACCCCGCTGTCCACCATCTCCGACCACCGCCCCCTGCTGGTCGACCTCGGCGCACACCGCTAGGGCCTTCGACGCCGCCTAGAACACCTGGAGCCCGCCGGTGCGCTGAACCCGCGCCTCACCCAGGCGCAACAGCGCCGACGCCGCGGCGAGCAGGCCGACGGTCAGCACGACCAGCCACCCCAGCGGGGCCGCCAGGTCACCGACGGTCGCGCCCTCCAGCAACGCGCCACGCAGCACAACCAGGCTGCTGGTCAGCGGAAACGCCAAGCCGACCGCCTTGACCCACACCGGCAGGGCGAACAACGGCAGACGCACCCCGGCGACGAACCACAGCGGGTCGTCCAGCAGCGTGTACAGAAACGCCGAGTCCCGAGAGAACACCAACAGGCTGTTGAGGAACGCGCCCCAGGCGACCGCGGGCACCACCAGCGCCAGCGCCGCCACGACGTACATGCCGGGATGGGCGACGTGCAGCACGTCGGCGGCCACCGCCGCGGCCACCGCGAAACACCCGAACAGCCACGCATTCTGCGTCAGCGCCGCAGCACCGTTGCCGATCACCAGCGCCATCCGGCTGGCGGGGGAGAGGAACAGCACCTCCAGGGTGCCGCTGACCCGTTCGAAGGAGAAGTGCCAGGCCGACTGCACCAGGGAGAAGAAGAACGTGTACGCCAGCGCGCCGGCGGCGAGAAACGACAGCAACCGGCGCGGATCGGCGGCCACCGGCCACCGTTGCGGCGCCACCGCGGACTCGATGACCGGTAACACGGTGTAGTAGGTGGCGGCCAGGGTCAGCAATGGCCACAACAGCATGGAGAACAGCACCAGCGGCTGCCCGAACAGCCGACGGTGCTGTTTGAGGGCCTCGGCCGCAACGACCCGCAGGGCGTGGCTCACCGCGTCGCCGCCACCGCAGCCCGTTCGGTCAGGGCAAGGATCGCGTCCTCCAGGGTCGGCGGAGTCACCACCAGCCCGGCGATCGTTCCGCCTGCCCGCACCACCGCCGTGACCACCGCCCCCACCAGGTCCTCCGGGTGGCGGAGCGCGAACCGTGGCCGGCCCTCCTCGTCCACGTCGACGGTCAGCTCCGCGCCGTGCCGCTCGGCCAGCGCGCGCAGCACGGCGGTCACCGCCGGGTCGGCCGCGGCGAGAACCAGCCGCAGGGTGTGCCGTCGCACCGTCTGGCCGGCCAGCCGAGCCGGGCTGCCCTGAGCCACCAGAGACCCCCGGGCGATGAGATACACGTGCTGGCACAACTGCTCCACCTCGGCCAGGTAGTGCGAGGTCAGCAGCACCCCGACCCCGTCCGCGGCCAGCTGCGCGACCAGAGCCCGCAGCTGGTGCGCGATCGGTGCGTCCAGACCCAACGTCGGCTCGTCCAGCAGCAGGTACGCCGGATCATTGATCAGGCCTCGGGCGATGACCAGCCGCTGACGCATGCCCCGCGAGTACCGCTCCACCGGCAGGTGAGCCGCCTCCGTCAGGCCCACCAGGTCGAGCAGTTCCCCGATGCGCGCTCGCAACCGGGCGCGGGGAATGTCGTACAACTGGCCGAAGTACCACAGGTTCTCGCGGGCGGTCAGCCGGTCGTACACCATCCGCTCACCACCGGAGATCACATTGATCCGGCGGCGCACCTCGCGGGCATGCTCCACCACGTCCAGACCATCCACGCTCACCGTGCCGCCGGTGGGCCGCAGCAGGGTGGACAGGATCCGGATCGTGGTGGTCTTACCGGCGCCGTTGAGCCCCAGCAGCCCGGTGACCCGCCCCGGCGGAATGTGCAGTGAGAGGCCGTCGACGGCCGCCACCGGCGGCGAGGCCGCCCGGCGGCGCCAGCCCTGCCGACGCCGAGCCGGGAAGACCTTGCAGAGGTCGGTGGTGACGATGCCAGTGCTCATGCACGCGCGCTCCGATGCAGGGCCCGCCGCTCGGCAGGCCTGAGAATGGACAGTCCCAACAGCAGGTACGCCCCACCCAGTACCAGACACACGGCCAGCGCGGGCCAGGGATCGACGTCAGCGCCGGGCAGCGTGGCCGCCCGCAGCACCCGCAGCGCCCAGGTGACCGGCAGCGCCTCGCCGAGCCAACGCGCCGCCGTCGGCAGATAGCTGGTGGGGAAGGTGAACCCGCACAGCAGCGCCATCGCGGTGAACAGCGTGTTCTGGGTGATGTGGGCTTCGCCGGCGGCCAGCATCAGCGCGCTCAGCGGCACCGACATGCCCACCACCGCCACCGTCGCCGCCACCACGGCGACCAGCAGGGTCAACGGTTCGGCCACGGTCAGCCGTACCCCCAGCGCCGTGGCCACGGCGACCAACACAGTGATCTCCACAGTCGTGGTGCTCAGCGCCTGCGCGGTCACCCCCAACAGGTACGGCAGCCGCCGGGCCGGGGTCAGCAACTGGCTCTCCAGGGTGCCCTCGCGGTACTCGGTGATCTGCGCCTTGGCCACCCACAGCACCATCCGGGTGGTGAAGGTCAGCGCGGCGGCGCCGATGGTGACGTAGCCGAGATAGTCGGCACTTCCGGTGGCGACGGTGAACCCCGCCCCGACCCGACCTCCCCCGATGGCCCGGTACGCCAACATCGACACCCCGATGGTCAGCACACCGGTGGCCAGCGTGCCGATGAAGTAGGTCCACGGGTAGGCGCGCAGCGTGATCCGCCAGTTGCGCACGAAGGTGGCCCCCATGACCGACACCACACACCCCCAGTGAGTTCCCAAAGGGAACCTACTTGAGGAAGAGTGGCCCTGTACACCCCCGACCCACCACTACGGCAGGATCCGACCATGACCAACGGACGCCGCGTCGACGACACCTGCGGCATCGCCCAGGCCGCCGCCGTGCTCGGCGACTGGTGGAACCTGCTCGTACTGCGCGAGATCGCCCGCGGCCACCACCGCTTCGACACCCTCGTCACTGAACTCGGCGTCTCCCGCAAAGTGCTCACCCAACGCCTGCGCGATCTGGTCGACCACGACGTCCTCACCCGCCGCCCCTACCAACAGCACCCACCCCGCCACGAGTACGTGCTCACCGACCGGGGCCGGGCACTGCTACCGGCCCTCGTCGCCATGCAGGACTGGGCCGACCAATGGGTCCTCGGCGACGGCAACCTCACCGCCACCACCGACCCCGACAGCGCCGAGGCCACCCGGGTGCAGACCCTCGTCGGCACCCGGATACCGACCGACGTCACCCTCACCGCCACCGACCACACCCCGACCGACCCGGTCGCCACCACCCCCACCACCGTGCTGTTCACCTATCCCGGCACCGGCACCCCGAACCCCCTGCCACCACGCTGGACAGACATCCCCGGCGCCGCCGGATGCACCCTGGAAAACCGGCTCTTCCGGCAACAGTGGGACCACTTCACCGCCGCCGGCGCCACCGTCCACGGCGTCAGCACCCAACGCCCCGACGAACAGGCCGCCTTCGCCGCCGCCGAAGCCATCCCGTACCACCTGCTCTCGGACACCGACCTGCGACTGGCCGCCGCGCTGCGCCTACCCACCTTCCGCGCCGGCCAGCAGACCCGCCTCAAACGCCTGATCCTCGTCGTCGACCACACCCGGACGATCACCGGCGCGATCTACCCCGTCACCGACATCTCCGCCGCCGTCGCCGACGCCCTACGGATGGTCCACCAGACCAGCCGCTGACCGCGCCGCCCGCAACGCGTTGCGGAACAACATCGCCACCGTCACCGGACCCACCCCACCGACCCGCGGCGTGATCGCCCCCGCCACCCGCGCACACGACTCGTCCACATCCGGCAACAACCGGCGCCCCGCGTACCGCACGCCGCCGCCGACCACCACCGCACCCGGCCGCACATGCTCCGGCCGAACGATCCCGGGCACCCCGGCCGCCGCCACCAGGATCTCCGCCCGACGCGTGTACCGCGGCCAGTCGGCCACCCCGGTGTGCACCACCGTCACCGCCGCGTTCGCCGTCGACCGCTTCTGCGCCAACAACATCGCCAACGGCCGACCCAACGTCGCCCCACGACCCAGGATCACCACCTCACGGCCCGCCACCGGCACCGCGTGGAACGCCAGCAACGCCTCGATCGCCGCCGGGGTGCACGGCAGCGGACCCGGCAACCCCAACGCCAGCCGCCCCATGTTCACCGGATGCATTCCGTCCACGTCCGAATCAGGGTCGAGGGCCTGCAGCGCCCGGTCGTAGTCCAGACCACCGGGGATCGGATACTGCAACAACACCCCGTGCACCCCCGGGTCGGCGTTGAAATCGGCCAGCACCGCGTGCACGTCGGCCTGCGACGCCGACCCCGGCAGCCGCACATGCGGCGAGGCGAAACCCAACTGGGCCGCCTGCCGCTGCTTGATCCGGATGTACCCGGCACTGGCCTCGTCGTCACCCACCAGCACCGTCGCCAGCGCCGGGGTCACCCCTGCGGCCCGCAGCTCCGCCACACCTGCGGCCACCTCGGACAGAATCGCCTCCGCCACCGGCCTACCCGGCAGCAACCGCGCACTCGTCATCGTCGTCGACATGGCTCACCTCGCCCGTGGAAGGCCCAGGCGGACGACCTCCACGACGAGCTTCCCGATGGTCGATCCCATCCCTGATGCCGCCAGTCGCGTCAGTACCACCCTGCCACACCACCGGCCGGGGCCACCCTTGGGTCAGTCGCGTGTCGGCAGCAGCCCGACCAGCGCCCGGTTCGTGCGGTTGGCCCGCACCGCCTCGCGCTGCTGCCCCGACGTCACCTCGATGTAGGTCTGCGACGACGCCAACGAGGCGTGCCCCAACAGGCGCATGATCTCCGCCGCCCCGGCGCCGTCCTCGGCCAGCCGGGTGGCGAACGTGTGTCGCAGCGCGTGCAACCGCGCCCCGGACGGCACCCGGTCACCGATCCCGGCCCGCCGGTAACAGGACTCCACCAGGTACTGCAGGCCGCCGCGGCGCAGCGGCTCACCCCGCCGGTCCACCAACAGCGGCGAAACCGGCCGCACCGTACGCGCGCCGAAGCGGCGTACCCGGCTGTCCAGATAGCTGGCCAGCACCGCGTCCAGACCCGGCTCCACCGGCAGCACCCGGGGACGCCCACCCTTGCCGGCGACCTCCAGCCGCCGCTCACCGGGCCGGCCACCGAGCGAGCCGACCCGCAGCGCCAACAGCTCCGACAGCCGAAGCCCCGCGCACAGGGCCAGGGCCAGCACCGCTACGTCCCGTTCCGGCCACGGGTCCCGCTGCCGCCCCTCACCCCGGGCGGCCGAGGCGAGCAACCGTTCGGGGGTGTCCTCACCGCGCAGCGGCTTAGGTGTGGGCAGCGGGCTGCGGGGGCGGCCCACCGCCGGCATCGGATTGCCGGGCACCACCTGCTCGGCGACCAGGAAGCTGAAGAACCCGTTCCAGGTGGACCAGGCCCGGCCGACGGAGCTGGCCGCCCGACCGGCGGCGAAGCGGGCGAACGCTGCCCGCATGAGCCTGGGGGAGAGCATGTCGATCGGCATGCGGACCAGGGGGAGGGGAGGGGTGGCCAACTCGGCGGCGAGGGTGGCGACGCTGGTCAGGTCACGGCGGTAGGCCGCCTGGGTGTGGGGGGAGGGCTTGCGGGTCGCCCGGGCGGTCAGGAACTCCTCGATCCAGTCGGCTACCGATTCGTCCTGTTTGTCATGCATAAGGCATATTATGCATGATTTTCGCGTCAGGCGTCGTCGAGAGGGGAGCGGAACACCTGCAGTAGGGCACCTGCACGGCGCGCTGGTCCGGGGGTACGACACGATCCTGGTCGGCGACGCGCACACCACGGCAGACCTGACCGCCTACGGGGCGCCGTCGCCGGAGCAGGTCATCGCCCACACCAATCTCTACTGGAGCTTCCAGAGCGCACCCGGTCGTACCGCCGGAACGCCGCTGAGGTCGCGTTCGGTGTGGCCGGCTGGGCGGTCGCTGCCGGGTGAGGGGCCCAACCCCTTCAACTTTACATAATGTACATTATCGAATCCTCGCCTATGAGGGCTGAGTCGCGCTGATTCTCTGCCTACAGTGGACTCCATCGACCGACGGGAGGAATCATCGTGGCCGAGAGCGACGGGCCGGTGTTCCGCACCTCCGCCCGCCTCATGTTCCTGTTCCTGCTGCTGGTCGGTCTGTTGGCCTGGGCCCTCGTCCGCGCCGTGCTGACACTCGTCGTCGGGATGCCCACCGACCTGGCGATCAGCGTCGGCTCGGGCGTTCTCTACGCCGTCCTGTTCAGCGGTTTCTCGCTTCTGCTGCACCGAGGGAACTGGTCAACGGTCGAGGTCACCGACGCCGCGCTGAGGCTCACCGAGCGGCGGCGGACGGCGCTGCTTCCCTGGGAGGTGATCGAGTCGGCGACGGTCCGTCGTCCGGGCCCGTTCGCGGTCCTTCAGGTCACTCTGCTTCCCGCGGTGGTCGCACCCACCACCACCCTTCGTGCCCGGCTCCGTGCCGGCAAGCCGGTCTACACCGTCAACGTCGGCATGCTCCGGCCCGGGACGGACGTCCTGTGTGCCGAACTTGCCCGTCACCTGCCGCCAGGTGACGCACCGGGTCAGGACGCCTGATCCGACTGCACGCCGTGTTCGTTGACTGCGGTGACCAGTTCACCGAACATGACCTCGTACGCCTCGCTCAGGTGTGCCACCAGCTCGTGCGGCAGGATGTCGGTGGTCCACACCAGAGTCGCCGCGCCGTCGCCGTCGGTCAGCACCCGCATCTCGGCCTGGTGGTGCTCCGCGCCGGGAAACCCGGGTATCGCGTAGACGGCGCGCATCCGTGCGGGGTCGACGGTTACGTTGCGTTCCCGGATCTCGGTGCCGTCGGCCAGCGTGACCACGCGGTAGTCGTCCTCTTGGCGCTCGTTCGTGCAGGCTGAGAAGACGTGCACCTCCGAGCGTGTGTAGCGGTCCAGGAAGTCCCACGCCACGTCCGCGGTCACCGTCAGCTTCGCCTCGTGGTAAATGGTTCCCATACGTCCCCACCTGCCTACTCGGTCCGGCCATCGGGCTCGCTGCCAACCCTCGCACCTGTGGTGCCGCCCGGGCAATGGCGGTGCGCTCCGGGTCGCTGGCCGTGTCGGGTGTCAGGCCGAGTGGTCGACCGTTGGGTCGGTGCGTGGTCGGGCGTGGCGGTGGGGGTCGTGCCAGCCGTCGGCGTGGTGGCCTTCGCTGCGGGCGGTGCCCTCGGCGGGATAGCCGGCGCGGCGGGCGACGGCGCAGGAGGCAGGGTTGGCCGTCGAGTGGTTGAGTTCCAGGCGGTGCAGTCCGATGTCGAACGACCAGGTGGTGAGGGCGATCAGGGCGCGGCTGCCTCAGGCGCAGTTCGTGGGCTCGGTGTGGGTGCCTCCCTCCCCTGCCCCACCGGGCGGGTCGAAGATCAGGTCGAGGTGGTGGTCCAGGGCGCGCAGTGCCTGTTGCGGGGTCTGGGATCCGCCGAGCAGGTGGACACCGAGGCCTTCCATCAGCGCCAGGAGGCCGGCTGCGCTGTCGTCGGCATGCGGGGCGGGTAGGAGGCCGGCGACGAATGCCACCATCTGCGCGTGGTCCTTCCGCAAAAGGGTGGCGGCCTGCGGGCGTACGGCGGTGTAGGCGAGGAAGGCCAGGGTGACCCGGCCGTCCTCGCGGGATGGTTCGTCCAGAGGCAGCAGCGCGGTGATCATCGTGCGGAGGAGCGTCCGTGGCGGCGGCTGGTCGCCCAGCGCCGAGACGGCGTCGGTGACTCGGGCCTGGCTGCGGTGGCGGACCACCGACATGGCGAAGGACATCATCTCGTCCTTCGTGCGGAAGTAGTGCTGCACCATGCCGGCGGAGACGCCTGCCGCTGCCGCCACCTGCCGCAGGCTGATGGCTTCCAGTCCCTGTTCGGCGGCGACCCGCATCAGGGCGTCGGCGATGAGCGTGCGCCGCTCCTGGCGGTCCACCTTCCTGGGCATGATGTCGATGCTGTCACAGGGTGCTCGCGTTGCCGGTTACCGGTGTGTCCGTGGTGGTAACGGTACCGGCCGCGCCGTCGACGGTGACGATCTGCCCGGTGGTGATCGCGCGGGTGGCGTCGAGGACGGAGATGACCGCCGGAATGCCGTATTCGCGGGCCACGGTGGGGCCGTGGGCCATGACCGCGCCGGTTTCGGTGATCAGCGCGCCGGCGGTGAGGAACAGCGGGGTCCAGCCGGGGTCGGTGGTGGCCGCGACGATGACGTCGCCAGGGTCGATGCGGGCGGTTGCGGGGTCGTGGACGACCCGCGCGGGGCCGGTGACCCGGCCGGGTGCGGCGGCTACGCCGCGCAACGCGCCGTCGGGGGCGGGCGTGGATGGTAGGACGGTTTCCAGGTCGGTGCCGTCGGACAGCAGCGCCACGGGTACGGTTCGGCGGCGCGTCTCCCGGCGGTGGGTGGCCCGGCGGGCGGTGACGGTGTTTCGGTGGTCGGCGTGGTGGTGCACGGCGTCGTGGGCCTCGTCGAGAGTGAGGAACATGATGTCGTCGGGTTGTTTGAGCAGGGCGGCGTCGGCCAGGTGGACGCCGATGAGCAGCAGTTGCCGGCGCATCTCTCGCAGGCGGTAGAGGCCGGCGAACTTGCCGGCCTCGCGTAGGCCGGCCAGGGAGCGGGCGCGGCGTAGCAGGAACAGGGCGATGCGTCCCCGGACAGGTCGGCGCCGGGCGCGGACGGCGATGTCGGCGAGGGTTGCTTCGGCGGTGGTGGCGGCGCGGGTGAACCGCCGGTCGGGGGCCTGCTCGGGGTCGGTGATCCGCAGATAGTTGGCGATCATTGCGAAGACCGGGGTGGGGTCCTCGTCCCAGCGGGGCACGCCGAGGTCGACCTCGGCGATGCCGCGGTGTCCGTAGGTGTGTAGGAACGCGGCGAGGCCGATGTCGGGCAGGGTGCCCTGCTGGTAGCGGGTGGCGAGTTCGGGTGCGGGGATGTCGAGCAGCAGCTGCCGGTGTTCGGTGGCGTCTTGCGCGAGTCGCCACAGCGCGAGGTTCATCTCGATGGTGACGTTGTGTGGCATGCCACCGAGGACGGTCTGGATCTCGTGCGGTTCGGCGATTCCCTTGAGCAGGTGTTCGGGCAGTGCGCTGGCGAGCATGCCGGCGGCGATGGGCCAGATGAGCTGTTCGTCGTCGCTTTCGCTGCTCAGCTCGCGGACGAAGCGGAGCCGGTCGGCGGGGCTGGTCAGATCGGTCGGTGGGGTCGAGGTGCGGCGGATCCGGTCGACCGCGTCGTGCAGGCGGGTGCGGGCGGCGTCGGGTCGGGCCAGGGCTCGCAGGATTCCACTGGCGGCGCGGCCGGCGGTGCGGGCGGTGGAGCTGCCGGTGGTCCGGGTGTGTTTCGTGGTGCCGGGTTGCGGGGCGAAGCGGGGGTCGGCGAGGACGTGCTGCATGACCGCTTGGGCGCGGGGTCCGAAGTCGACGGCCATGAGTTTGATCAGCCGTTTGCGGGTGGCCGGGTTGCGGGTGAGGTCGGTGAGGTCGCCGTACAGGCGTCCGCCGATGTCGACGATGTCGGCGCGTACGCCGAGGGTGGCGAGCATCGCGGCGATCACGGTCTTGAGGGAGGACATGCCCATGGGGGTGGCCGGTTGGAGCATGCCCTGGACGTGGCCGAATTCGAGGTACACGCGGGGTTGTGGCCGGTCGGTCGGCGGCGGTGCGGGGAACAGGGTGGTGATCGGCCGGGTCTGCAGGATCCAGAGGGTGTCGTTGTGGTCGATGGCCCATTCGACGTCCTGTGGGGCGTTGAAGTGGTGCTGGAGGCGGGTGCCGAGGGCGTGCAGGTCGGCGAGTTGCGCTGGGGTGAGGCAGCCGGTGGCGGGGTGCTCGGGGCCGTCGAGGAGGTAGTGGTCGACATTGGTGGCGCCCTCGACGACGGTGGTGCCGGGGCCGGGGGCGGCGTCGACGAGCATCTGGGTGCGGCAGCCGGTGAGCGGGTTGGCGGTGAAGAGCACTCCGGCGACGGCGGGGTTGATCATTTGCTGGACGACGACGGCCATTCGTACGGTGTCGTGGTCGATGTGGTGGGCGTCGCGGTAGGCGGTCGCGCGGGGGTTGTGCAGGGAGGCCCGGCAGGCGTCGACGGCGGCGAGGAGATCCGCGGTGCCGGTGACGTCGAGGAAGGTGTCCTGCTGTCCGGCGAAGCTGGCGTCGGGCAGGTCTTCGGCGGTGGCGCTGGAGCGTACGGCGACTGGGCCACCGCCGAGGCGCTGGTAGGCGGCGAGGATGTCTGCTGTCGGCGCGGGTTGTCCGTGGTGCTGGGTGGTGATGCAGAAGCCGGGCGGTACGCGTTCTCCGTGGCGGATGAGCTCCCCCAGGCCGGCCGCCTTGCCGCCGACAAGGTCGATCATGTCGGCGGTGATGTCGGAGAGCAGGATGGTCGGCATGGGTTGGTACGCCCCTCTTTTGCAATACGACTGCATTGCCTACGACCGTAGCCGGTTTACGATGCGACCGCAATGTAACGAGGGCGCGGCGGCGCCGGCCCATGCCCGAAAGCGGTGCCGGAGAGTCGCCGACCAGGGACGCGGTCGGGTGAGCGGCGCGCCCGAGAGGTGGTCTACAGGCCGCCGCCGACGCGGAGGATGGCGCCGGTGGTGTAGGAGGCGTCGGGGCTCAACAGCCAGGCGATGGCGGCGGCGACCTCGTCGGGTTCGCCGGGGCGGCCGAGCGGGATGCGGCCGGCGGCGCGGTCCGGCCGATCGGGCTGGCCGGAGAGGGCGTGGATGTCGGTGCGGATGATGCCGGGTGCGACGGCGTTGACGCGGATGCCGCGGGGGGCGAGTTCCTTGGCCAGGCCGATGGTGAGCGCGTCGGTGGCGGCCTTGACCGCGGCGTAGTGGACGTACTCCCCTGGGCTGCCGAGGGTGGCGGCGACGGAGGAGAGGTTGACGATGGCGGCGCCGTCGGTCATCCGGCGGGCGGCCTGCTGGGCGCAGAGGACGTAGCCGACGAGGTTGACGTCGACGACGCGGCGCAGGTCGTCGGGGTCGAGGTCGGTGAAGGGGCCGATCGGGCTGGTGATGCCGGCGTTGTTGACCAGGCCGGTGAGGGTGCCGAGTTCGGCGGCGGCGTCGAACAGGGCGGTGACCTGGTCGGGGTCGCGGGTGTCGGCGGGTACGGCGGTGGCGCGTACCCCGGTGGCGCGCAGGTCGGCCACGACGGTGTCGGCGGCCGAGCGGTCGCGGCGGTAGCTCAGCGCGATGTGGTGGCCGGCGTGGGCAAGGCGGCGGGCGGTGGCGGCGCCGATGCCGCGGCTGCCGCCGGTGATGACGGTGACGTTGGTCATTGGACCTCTCCCCTGCCCCGGACCGGTGTCGGGGACGTTACCGGGGTGGTCGCGGGGGCGGACAGCGGAGTGTGGTCGAGCGCACGTCCGGTGGTGGTCGATGGCCTACGCTCGCCGACGACGGTGTCGGTGGGGAGGGCTTGTGGCGGGTGTGGGTGTCGGGGATCTGGTCGAGGACTTCGAGCTGCCGGATGAGACGGGTCGTCCGCGGCGGCTGACGGAGTTGTTGGCGGCTGGGCCGGTGGTGTTGTTCTTCTACCCGGCGGCGATGACGCGGGGGTGCACGGCGGAGAGTTGCCATTTCCGGGATCTGGCGGCGGAGTTCGCGGCGGTGGGGGCGCAGCGGGTGGGCATCAGCCGGGATCCGGTGCCGCGTCAGGCGGAGTTCTCGCGGCTGCACGGGTTCGACTTTCCGTTGCTGTCGGATCCGGACGGTGTGGTGGCCGACCGGTTCGGGGTGCGGCGGCGGCTGCCGTTGGGGCCGTTGAGTATCCGGCGGATGACTTTCGTGATCGGGGTGGACCGGCGGGTGATCGAGGTGGTGCACAGCGAGTTGGGGACGAACGAGCACGCGGATCGGGCGTTGCGGGCGCTGGGGGGCTGATCTTCGGGTTGTCGCTGGCGGCTGGTATCAAGGCAGGCGGCTGAACACGTGTACGAGGAATGAGGGTGGGCGATGGGTGCCGCTGGTCAGGGGTTGTCCGAGGACGAGGTGCGCGGCATCCGGGAGGCGTTGGCCGCGGGTCGTAAGCCGAAGGTGGTGTTCACGGCGACGGCCGGTCAGATCGCCGGTCAGCTGGGTCAGGTGGTGGAGTTGACCGATCCGGCGGAGTCCGACGAGTTCGTGGTGGTGCGGTTCGGGCGTGACGAGTTGCCCTTCTCCCCCGCCGATGTGGCGGTGGCGCCGCGGGGTGCGGGTCGTCGGCCGGCGGAGTCGAAGGTGGAGCCGGCACCGGCGGTGGTGGGGCCGGAGTTCGTGTTGGATCGGGTGCCGCAGCCGCGCCGCGAGGAGCAGCTGGGCCGGGAGGAGCCGAGGGTGGAGACGGTGGAGCCGAAGGTGGAGGCGAAGCCGCCGGCGCGGCGGGCGGTGAAGGCGGCCAAGCCGAAGGGGCCGGCGGGGTTGACCGTCACGTTGGCCTACGCCGATGGTGAGTGGACGGTCTCGGCGCAGCAGGGTGGGAAGGTGTTGGCCAAGCCTTACGTGCTCAAGCCGGCGGAGGCGCTGCGGATGGTGGCGCTGGTGGACGTGCCGGGGGTGCACGAGGCGGTGGAGCAGATCCTGGCCGCGGAGCGGTCGGAGGCGGAGCGGCAGGCGGAGAAGTTGCGGGCCGAGTTGGCGGAGATCGAGGCTCGGTTGGCGGAGTTGCGCGAGGCGGGCTGAGCGACGCCGTGGGTCTTGGTTCAGCGGTGGCCCGGCCGGGCACGTACACGCCTGGCCGGGCCACCGGCGTTTGTCAGAAGTAGTCGATGAGGTGGGCGGTGGGTCCGGCGGCGAGCAGGTCCAGGGCGCTCGGGTCGGGCGTGTTGTGGTGCAGCAGCCCGGACTCGGCGAGGGTGCGGGCGGTGGCGGTGCCGGTGTAGAGGCGGGCGAAGCCGCGTACGGTCAGGTGCAGGTCGGCGTCGCCGGTGCTGCGCCGCAGGTCGGCGTGGCCGTCCGCGACGGTGAGCTGCCAGGTGCCGGTGTTCCAGTCGGCGAGGTCGTCGGTGAGGGTGAAGGTGACCTCGCCGTGGGTGTGGGTGGGCCAGCCGCGTGCCTGTACGGCGCGGACGATGTCGACGGGCCGGTGCATCCAGGCGTCACGTTCGTGTTCGCGGGCGCGTTCCAGGGGCAGGTGCAGGCTGACGGTGTCGTCGGGCAGCGGGGTCAGACGCAGGGTCGGGGTGACGCTGTGCCAGCTGGCGAGGACACCGACGAGGGCGCGGGCGGCGTCGGCGGTGGTGGCGAGGATGTCTTCGACGGTGAGGACGGCGTCGGGGCCGTAGCCGCGGCCACGGTCCCAGCCGGCGTGGCCGAGCAGTTGTCCGTCGTGTTCGACGAGGGTGAGTCCGTCGTAGGGCAGTTCGTCGGTGCTGGTGAACCGGGGGTGGGTGCGGGTGAGCAGGCCGTTGCGGTGGTGGGCGACGCGGCGGTACAGCTCGACGGTGGCGGGCAGGTCGGCGGCGGCGCCGGCGCGTACGGTCAGCCGCGGCTCGGGGCGGTGTCGGGGCAGGGTGGCGGTGGGCAGGTCGAGGGTGCGCAGTTGTCCGGTGATCTCCCAGCCGCAGGCGCGGTAGGGGGCGGCGGTGGTGGGGAACAGCGCGCTGACGGCGGCGCCCCGGTCACGGGCGTCGCGGAGCAGGGTGCGGAGCAGGTCGCGGGCCACTCCGGTGCCGCGTGCCTCGGGGGCGACGGCGACGCCGGCGACGTCGGCGGCGGGTACGGCTCGTTCGCTCCACCACTGCTCGTCGTGCAGGTCGACGGCTTTGCCGATGAGCTTTCCGGCGGGGTCGAAGGCGCCGTAGTGGGTGCGGCCGACCGGGGATGGTGGTGAGGGTGGTTGGGGGTCGGAGCCGAAGGCGAGCCGGCCGAGTTGCCAGGCGTCGGCCATCTCGTCGGGGGTGAGTTCACGTACGTCGGGCACCGGTCGACGATAGCGGCCGTGGTGCGGGTGTCGACCGGGTTTCAGGTGGTGGTGGCGGGTTGGTGGCGGACCGGGAAGTTGACGGAGTTGGCGATGAAGCAGGTGTGGTGGGCGTCGTCGTGCAGCGTGGTGGCGAGGTCCACGGTGGCGGGGTCGGCGACGGTGACGTGGGGGCGCAGGATCACTTCGGTGAAGTGGCCGTTGCCGGTGCGGTCGGTGGTCATGGTGCCGGTGGCGTGGTCGACGTAGTCGGTGACGACGACACCGTTGTCGGCGCAGAGGTGCAGGTAGGCGAGCATGTGGCACTGGGACAGGGCGGCGAGCAGGAGTTGTTCGGGGTTCCAGCGGGTCCGGTCGCCGCGGAAGGTGGGGTCGGAGCTGCCGGGGATGGGTGGGCGGCCGTCGGTGGTGATGTCGTGGTCGCGGCGGTAGTCGCGGTAGCCGCTGGTGCCGGTGCCGAGGTTTCCGGTCCAGGTGACGGTGGTGGCGTAGTGGTGGTCGCGGGCCATCAGCGGCCTTTCGGTTCGTGGTGGGTGAGCAGCAGGTCGAGCAGGCGGACGAGTTCGCGGCGGTCGGCGGGGTCCAGTGGCGCGAGCAGGGTGTCCTGGGCGGTGTCGAGGGCGTGTTGCAGGTGGGTGAGTTCGCGTTGGCCGGCGGGTGTGATGTGGACGATGTTGCGGCGTCGGTCGGTGGGGTCGGGTTGGCGGCGTACGAGGTGGCGGTCGGTGAGGTCGTTGAGGGTGGCGACGATGTCGCTGCGGTCGATGCCGCTGTGTCGGGCGAGGTCGGCCTGGCTGGCGGGGCCGGTTTCGGCGAGGGTGGCCAGTAGCCGGTAGTGGTAGCCGCGGGCTTCGCGGGCGCCGAGGGCGGTGGTGACGAGGCGGGTGGCGTGGGCGGCGGTCTGGGTGAGCAACCAGCTGGGGGTGGTGCGCAGTCGGCTTGGTGTGGGGGCGCTGGTGTGCTCCATGCGGTGGACTGTACGCGACATCGTTGGCGGCACCCACGACCCGTGTTACGTTGGTCGGGCCAACGTTGGTTCGACCAATAGGTAGGAGCGCGTCATGTCCACTGTCAACGGTCAGACCCTCGGCCGGACCCACTATGCCGCTCGGGCGGTGCTGGAGCGGGAGCTGACCCGACTCGGGCTGACCTTTCCGCAGGCGTTGCTGCTCAACGCGCTGGTGGCCGCCGATGCCCCGCTCCCCCGCGCCGAGGCCGCCCAGCGACTGGTCGACGCGATGCGGGTCGACGCCGCCAGCGCGCGCGACACGCTGGCCGAATTGATCGCGGCGACCCTGGTGACGCCGCTGGCCGGCGACGCCTCCCGGGTCGCGGTCACCCCGACCGGACGGCAGGTGCAGCGCCTGGTCGCGGCGGCCTCCGCCGAGATCGGTGCCCGCCTGTGGGCCGATCTGCCGGAGCGCGACCTGGCGGCTGCGGCGCGGGTACTGGAGGTGGTTCGGCGGCGGGCCGAGCGGGCCCTGGCGGCGGCGTGACCGATCGGCGGGACCCGGTTGCGGTCCGGGTCCCGCCGATCGGTCAATGCTGCGGGATGTGGGCCACGCCGATGCGCTTGCGGAACACCCAGTACGTCCAGCCCTGGTAGGCCAGCACGATCGGGGTGAAGAACACCGCCACCCACGTCATGATCGTCAGGGTGTAGGGGGTGGAGGCGGCGTTGGTGGCGGTGAGCGTGCCGGCGGGGTCCAGGGTGGACGGCAGCACGTTCGGGAACAGGGCCGCGAACAGGGTCGCCACGGCCAGGCCGATCGCGGTGGCGGTGCCGATGAACGCCCAGCCTTCCCGGCGTACCGTGGCGGCGGCGAGCCCGCCGAGCAGGGCGAGAGCGGCGCCGACGGCGAGCACGACGGCGGCGGCGCTGGACCGGATGGTCAGGGTCCAGCTCAGGAAGGCCACCGCGAGGCCCGCGGCGGTGACACCGAGCCGCACGGCCAGGACGGCGGCCCGGCCGCGGATGTCGCCGACGGTCTTGAGGGCGACGAAGACGGCGCCGTGGGTGGCGAACAGCGCGGCGGTGGTCGCGCCACCGAGCAGGGCGTAGGGGCTCAGCAGGTCGAACAGGCCACCGACGTACTCGTGGTTGGCGTCCAGGGGCACGCCGCGCAGGATGTTGGCGAACGCGACGCCCCACAGCACGGCCGGGACGAGCGAGCCGAAGAAGATGGCCGCGTCCCAGCGGCGTTTCCAGGACGCCTCGGGGCGCTTGTGGCGGTACTCGAAGGCGACGCCGCGGGCGATCAGGGCCAGCAGGATGAGCAGCAGGGGCAGGTAGAAGCCGGAGAAGAGGGTGGCGTACCACTCGGGGAAGGCGGCGAACATGGCGCCGCCTGCGGTGATCAGCCAGACCTCGTTGCCGTCCCAGACCGGCCCGATCGTGTTGATCATGACGCGGCGTTCCCGGTCGTCGCGGCCGAGCACGGGCAGCAGCATGCCGACGCCGAAGTCGAAGCCCTCCAGGATGAAGTAGCCGGTGAACAGCACGGCGACGAGGAGAAACCAGATGGTGGTCAGTTCCACGGCAGGCTCCGCAGGTCAGTAGGCGAAGGCGAGCGGGCGCTCGGCGTCGTCGGTGTCGTCGGGTTCGGGGGCCGGAGTGAGGTCGGGTACGCCGGCCTTGGCGTAGCGGATCAGCAGTTTCACCTCGATGACGGCGAGGACGGCGTAGATGAGGGTGAAGGCGGTGAAGGAGGTGAGGACCTCGGTCAGCGACACGCTGCGGGACACGCCGTCGCGGGTGAGCATCTCGCCGAAGACGATCCAGGGCTGGCGACCCATCTCGGTGAAGATCCAGCCGAAGGAGTTGGCCAGCAGCGGCAGGAGGGGCATGGCCAGGCCGGCGCGCAGCAGCCACTTGCTGTTCGGGACGGTGCGGCCCTTGCGCTGGGTCCAGAGCACCAGCAGGGCGATGGCGGCGGCGGCCAGACCGAAGCCGATCATCAGGCGGAAGCTCCAGTAGGTGACCGGGATGATCGGGGTGTAGCTGCCGGCGCCGTACTGGGCGCTGTAGAGGGCCTGCAGGTCGTTGATGCCCTGCACGGTGCCGTTGGGGTCGCCGGTGCCGAGGTAGGACAGCAGGTACGGGATCTTGAGGGCGAACAGCTCGCGGCTGCCGTCGAGGCTGCCGATGGTCAGCACGGAGAACGACGCGGGGCTCTCGGTGGAGTAGAGCCCTTCGGCGGCGGCCATCTTCATCGGCTGCACCTGCGTCATGATCTTGCCTTGGATGTCGCCGGTGATGACCACGACGGCGGCGGAGACCAGGGTGACCCAGGACCCGAAGCGGGCGGCGAAGCGGTAGGCCGGGGTGTCGGCGCTGTCGCGGTTGCGGATCAGGTGCCACAGGGCGACGGCCACCAGCAGCGACCCGGCGACCAGGAAGGAGCCGGCGATGGTGTGTGGGAAGGTGATCAGGGCGACCTTGTTGGTCAGCACGGCGACGAAGTCGGTCAGTTCTGCCCGGCCGGTCTCGGGGTTGTAGCGGTAGCCGACCGGGTTCTGCATGAACGAGTTCGCGGCGAGGATGAAGTAGGCCGACAGGTTGGTGCCGATGGCCGCGGCCCAGATGCTGGCCAGGTGCAGGCGTCTGGGCAGCCGGTCCCAACCGAAGATCCACAGGCCGATGAAGGTGGATTCCAGGAAGAAGGCGACCAGGGCCTCGATGGCCAGGGGTGCGCCGAAGATGTCGCCGACGAAGCGGGAGTAGTCGCTCCAGTTCATGCCGAACTGGAACTCCTGCACGATGCCGGTGACCACGCCCATGGCGAAGTTGATCAGGAAGAGCTTGCCGTAGAACTTGGTGAGCTTCAGGTACTTCTCGTCACCTGTGCGGTGCCAGAGCGTCTGGAGGATGGCGACCAGGACCGACAGGCCGATGGTCAACGGTACGAAGAGAAAGTGGTAGACGGTGGTGACACCGAACTGCCAGCGGGCGACGTCCAACGCGTCCACCTGCGACCCCCAGCTGTTCATACTACAAGACGTAGTAAATACTACAGTCCGTCGTACGCGGATCGGCAGAGGCGGGCGGCCCGATCCGGGCCGGGACCAATGACCCTGCTCACCTCTGCCGTACGGCCCGCCCTGGCCGCCGTGGCTCCCGCCCGGCGTGCGACCATGTCCCGCTGATGGAAGCAGCCCACTCCCCCTGGCGCCCGCCGCTGATCTGGCGGGCAGCGCTGCTGCTGGCCCGCGTCGTCGTCGGGATGCTGGCCCGGCTGGAGGTCACCGGCGACATTCCGGCCCGGCTGCGCGACGGGCCGCTGATCCTGGCCGCCAACCACATCAGCCCCTTCGACCCGATCGTGCTGGCCGCCGCCTGCCGGTCCCGGCGGGTGGCACCGAGGATCATGGCCACCGGCGGGCTGTTCCGGGCCCCGCTGATCGGTGCCGCGATGCGCAGCGCCGGGCACATCCGCGTCGACCGGGGCACCAGCGGCGTGCACCGGGCCCTCGACGACGCCGCCGCCGCGGTCGGGGCCGGCGCGCCGATCCTGGTCTACCCGGAAGGGCGGATCGGGCTCGACCCGGGCATGTGGCCCGAACGTGGCAAGACCGGGGCCGCCCGACTCGCCCTGGCCTGCGGCGCGCCCGTCATCCCGCTCGCCCAGTGGGGCTCACACGAGGTGCTGCCCTACCGTGCCCCCGAGGGGCTGCTGGGCGGTATCGCCCGGGCACTGGTGCGTCGCCCCACCGTACGGGTGCACTTCGGCGACCCGGTGGAGTTGGCCGACCTGGCCCACGGCGCGCCCGGTGCGGCCCGACGGGCCACCGACCGGATCATCGACGCGCTGACCGACGCCCTCGTCCCGTTGCGGCCGGACGAACCCGACCGGCCCCGGCACGTCGACCCCGGTCGGCCGGTCGACACCAGCCGCACCCACCGGCGCCGCCCCGCCGGTTGAGCTCAGCTCGCCTGCTGCACCGCCCGCAACACCTCGGTCACGGCCGAGGCCACCGGCGCCACCGGCGCGGCCAGCGCCGCCAGGCGCTGCAACAGCGCGGTCACCCGCGCCGGCTCCGGCGCCGGCCGGGCAAGCTGGACGCGCAGTTCGGCGGCGACCGCCCGGGCCGGCTCCGGCAACTCGTCGCGGTGCCGGTCGAGCGTCTCCACCAGGCGAGTGACCAGGGCCGGTACGTCCACCCCCGGCGCCGTGGCCCACAGTGCCCCGCCGACGGCGTGGGCCCCCGGGCCCACCGCCTGGTTGCCGACCTGGCTGACCCCGCCCGACTGCTGGACACCGAAGTTGATCGAGTTGTCGGACGTGGTCATGACGGCCTCCCGGTGCCGGCTCGACGATTGGTGTCCTGCGGCGACGACTGGTCCGTGGTCTGCTGTTCGGCCCGCGCCCCGGCACCCACCGCCTGGTTGCCCACGACGCTGAGCCCGCCGGTCTGGATGACGCCCTGGTTCAGGATCATGGTCTGCCGGGTGCGGAACTCGGCGGTGTCGGCACCTCGGTCCTCCAGGAAGTCGACGATCGCCGCCAGCACGTGACGCTCCACCACCTTGAGGTGCTTCGCGGCGTCGAGCACCTGGAAGTAGTTGTGGTAGGTGGTTCCGGTGGCCATCTCCCGCACCCCGGCCCGGGCGCCGTAGTCGTAGCCGAGGTCCTCGCGGGCCATCCGGCGGGCGCGCGCCTGCCGGATCTGGTGGCGCAGCACCTGGACGCCGTCGCGGGTCAGGCGTGCCGGCGCACCGAACGCGGTACGGACCAACTGCTCGGCGGCGGCGGTGAACAACTGGACGAACTGCCGCGCCGGGATCCACTCGGTCAGCCGGTCCACGTCGTGGTACTCGATGCGTGGGGGCTCCAGCAGGGTCCGGGCGCACTCCAGGTAGAGCACCCGACCATCGGTGGAGAAATGCAGGAAGGTGCAGGCCACCACCTCGCCGCCCCAGGAGGGCACCAGCGCGCACAGGTAGTGTCGGGCGGCGCCCTGCGGCCGGCTGGCGACCGCCCGCAACCGCTCGTCGGACCAACTGTGCCGGGGCATCCGGTCACGGTCGGGCAGCAACTGCGGATCGTCGGTCAGCAGGCCGCCGTTGACGAAGACCCGGTCCTGAAGCACCAGCCCGGCGAGTCGTTCCGGATTCACCTCGGGCTCGCCGGCCGGGTCGAGGCGGATCCCCGCCAGCCGCTGCCGCACGTGGTCGATCAGGTCCACGACGGGGAACCGGACGGTGGCGTCGTCGGCGGACGTCGGATCTGCCGGGCGGATCGGCAGGGCGAACGACCAGCCGGCCACCGGGGCGCCGTGCCCGACGAACGGGGTGTACCCGCTGTAGATCGTGACGTTGCCGCGCTGCGCCGAGTCGAGGCGGGCCAGGCGTGCGGCGTGCCGCTGCGGTACCGGGCCGGTGCCGGTCGTGGCGGGTCGGAAGTGGCCGCGTCGCAGCCGGTCCGCCAGCAGCCGCCGGGTGTCCAGCAGGTGCAGCACGAGAATCAGGTACGCGACCAGCCCGGCCACCAGGGCCAGCCACGGCAGGCCGATCAGCCAGCCGAGCATGCCGTCCTCGTCGTCGGTGTCGATCCCGGCGAACTGCCCCACCAGCCACAGCGACACCCAGGCGACGGCCACCAACGCCAGCGCCGGGCCGAGCGGACCGTGCCGGTTGGTCCGGGCCAGTGACATGCCGATCGCCAGCACCGCCGCGGCGAGCAGCGTCCACAGCGGCGCCAGCAGCAGCGCCAGACCTCCGGCGATCAGCAGACCGGCGTCGCGGCGGATGCGCCGCCGGCGGGCCTCGAAGCAGTGCCGCAGGACGGTGGTCAGGTCGAACCCGACCGAGGGCGCCACCGCCCGCAGGTCGTCGTCGAAGACCTCGGCCAGGGCCGAATCGGCGAACCTGTCGTCGGTGTGCGCCGCCACGCACAGGTAGCGGGTCGCCTCGCTGGCCGCGTCCACCGGACCCGCCTGCGAGGTCGCGCCGGCGCCCTGGCGGATGACCATGTCAGTTCCCTCCCAGGCCGGGGATGGTCGGTCGAGACGGGGAACCTCGGGCGGACGACACCGCCAGCAACAGCCCGATGACGACACCGCAGAGCAGCGCCCCGACCAGTTCGTTGAGCAGTTCCCCGCGGGTGCCCGAGCCGAGGTAGATGTCGCTGCCGACGGCCGGGTACACGAAGGCGGCACCGAGCGTGGCGAGGGCCGCCGCCGCGACCGAGACGCCGAGCGCGCCGAAGAAGCGGTACGCCCGCGACGGGGTGGCCCCGCCGGCCAGCCGGCGCGCCAACAGCAGCAGGACCAGCAGGAACAGGACCACCTGGAGGGCCCGGCCCAACTGGTAACCGGACCACGTCTGCGTGTCCCCCACGCCGCCCCAGCGCAGCCACGACAGCCCCCGCAGCATCGCGTCGAGCACCGTCGTGACGATTCCGGCCGGGCCGTCGGTCCGGGGCAGCGCGAGGCTCAGTTCCCTGGTCGCCTGGTATCCCCAGGGGCTGCCGACGGCCAGCGTCGTGACCAGCACCACGGCGAAGCCGGCCGGGACCCCACGGGTCGGCGGGCGGTGCGGCGACGCGACCCGTCCCGGCAGCGCGTGCACGGGACGGGTGGTCAGCACCGCCGGTGCCGACGGCCGATCGTCCCGCCGCCGTGCGGGATCCATCCACGCCATCACCCGGGCATCGTCGCCGGGTTCGCGCCGACCGGGAAGGTTACTGTCCGGCTTCTTGCAATCACCCGTCGGGGTGTGGACGGTCGGGTTCACCCGGCCGGCCGCCGGCCCGCCACCCGGGGGTCACCGGCGGCAGGCATACTGCGCGGCGTGTCACCTGCCGTGTACCCCTACCTCGACGCACCCGTCCCGCTGGCCTTCGCCCATCGCGGCGGCGCCGCCGACGGCGACGAGAACACCGCCGCCGCGTTCGCCCGGGCGGTCGCGCTGGGCTACCGGTACGTCGAGACCGACGTGCACGGCACCGCCGACGGGGTGGCCGTGGTGTTCCACGACGACACCCTGGAGCGGGTCACCGGGCAACGGGGCCGGGTGGGCGCAATGCGCTGGACCGACCTGGCCACGGTGCGCGTCGGCGGCTCCGCCGTGGTGCCCCGCCTCGACGAGGTGCTGGACGCGTGGCCGCAGGTCCGGTTCAACATCGACGTCAAGTCCGACGCCGGGGTGGCACCCACCGTCGCCACGGTCGACCGGGCCGGTGCCGCCGACCGGGTGCTGCTGGCCTCGTTCAGCGACTCCCGGCTGACCCGGTTGCGCGCGCTGACCGGCGGGCGGGTCGCCACCAGTCTCGGGGTGCGCGGGGTGGCCCGGCTGCGGTGGGCCTCGTGGACCGGCCGGCCGCTGCGGCTGCCGCCGTCGGTGGTGGCCGCGCAGGTGCCGGTGCGCTACGGCCGGGTGCCGGTGGTCGACCGTCGCTTCCTGCGGACGGCTCACCGACTCGGCCTGCAGGTGCACGTCTGGACGATCGACGAACCCACCGAGATGCACGAGTTACTTGATCTTGGTGTTGATGGCATCATGACCGACCACGTCGGCGTGCTGCGCGACGTCTACCGCAGCCGCGGCCACTGGGCCGCCTGAACAATCTGGGCGGAGGACCCCCATGGCCGAGACGGTCACCCCGGCGGCGCAGGACGCACCACCACCGAGAAGCACCCGCCGCGAGCGCACCGGCTGGTACTTCTACGACTGGGCCAACTCGGCGTTCCAGACCACCGTCATCACGGTCTTCCTCGGGCCGTTCCTGACCAGCGTGGCCAAGCTCGCCGCCGGCTGCGAACTCGGCGCCGACAACTGTTCCGGGTACGTGTACCCGCTGGGCATCAAGGTGGCCGCCGGCTCGTACTACCCGTACCTGATCTCGCTGTCGGTGCTGCTGACGGTCTTCGTGCTGCCGGTGATCGGGGCGATCGCGGACCGGTCGCTGCACAAGAAGCGGCTGCTGGCCGGCACGGCGTACACCGGTGCCGCCGCGACCATCGGGATGCTGTTCGTCACCGGGGACCGGTACCTGCTCGGTGGCGCGCTGTTCATGATCGCGAACATCAGCTTCGGTGCGGCGATCGTGGTGTACAACTCGTTCCTGCCCCAGTTGGGCGGGCCGGACGAGCGCGACGCCATCTCCAGCCGGGGCTGGGCGCTGGGCTACCTCGGCGGTGGTCTACTGCTGGCGTTGAACCTCGTCGCGGTGCAGTCGTTCGACAACGGCACCGCCGAACGCACCCTGGATATGGCCCGCTGGTCCATCGTCTCGGCCGGGCTGTGGTGGGCGGCGTTCACCCTGGTGCCGCTGCGCTGGCTGCGGGAACACCCCACCGCCGCCGCGCTCGCCGCCGGTGGCCGCGGCAACGTGCTCACCGACGGGTTCCGGCAGCTCGGCCGCACCCTGCGGGAGATCAAGGCGTACCCGCTGACGTTGTTCTTCCTGCTGGCGTTCCTGGTCTACAACGACGGCATTCAGACCGTCATCACCCTGGCCAGCCAGTACGGCACCGAGGAGTTGCGGCTGGGTCAGAGCACCCTGATCGTGACGATCCTGCTGGTGCAGTTCCTGGCCTTCGGTGGCGCGTTGGCGCTGGGTGCCCTGGCCGGGCGGATCGGGGCCTGGAAGACGGTCCTGCTGAGCCTGGTGCTGTGGACGGCCGTGATCGTGGCGGCGTTCCGGTTGCCCGCCGAGGCGCCGCTGCCGTTCATGGTGCTCGGCGCGGCCATCGGCCTGGTCCTGGGCGGCAGTCAGGCGCTGAGCCGGTCACTGTTCAGCCAGCTGATCCCCGCCGGCAAGGAAGGCGAGTACTACGGCTTCTACGAGATCAGCGACAAGGGCACCAGCTGGCTCGGACCGCTGGCGTTCGGCCTGGTGTTCCAGCTCACCAACTCCTACCGGGTCGGCCTGGTCTCCTTGTTGATCTTCTTTGTGGTCGGTTTCCTGCTGCTGCTCGCGGTGCCGATCCGGCGGGCCATCGTCGCCGCCGGCAACACCCCGCCCCGGGTGCTCTGACCCGGCGGACACCGACCGGTGGTGCGATGATCGACACCACCGGTCGGACCAGCCGCGTGAAACGGATGCCCCCGCACTAGGCTGCCGATCCGTGACGACCGACGACGCCGTACCGACCTGTCTGGCCCGCCCGCCGCTGCCCGGTGAGGGCGACAACCCGGCCGGGTGTGTCGCCGCCCGCGGCGTGGACGGGCGGCCGGCGCACGCCGCCGCGCTGCGGTTCTACTGGGGGCCGATGGACTGCGGCAAGTCGACCATGGCGCTGCAGATGAACTACAACCATGCCCGGCAGGGACGCCGGGGTCTGGTCACCACCCGCATCGACCGTTCGCTCGGCCCGCAGGTGACCACCCGGATCGGGCTGGCCCACGAGGCCATCGAGGTGACCGACTCGCTCGACCTGCGCACCCTGGTGCGCGACGCCTGGGCCGACGGGGTACGCGTGGACTACCTGATCTGCGACGAGGCCAGCTTCTACTCGGTCGAGCACGTGGAGCAGATGGCCGACCTGGTCGACAGCTACGACGTCGACGTGTACGCCTTCGGCCTGGCCACCGACTTCCGCTCCTGCCTGTTCCCGGCCGCCCAGCGACTGTTCGAACTGGCCGACTCGGTGGCCCGCATCCAGGTCGAGGTGCTCTGCTGGTGCGGACGCGAGGGCCTGCTCAACGCCCGCGTCGCCGACGGGCGGGTGGCCCGCGAGGGCGAGCAGGTCGTCATCGGCGACACCGTCGACACCGCCGACGTGCGCTACCAGGTGCTCTGCCGGCGGCATCACCGCGCCGGTGACCTCGGCCCCCGCGGCGCCGCACCCGGCAGCTGAACCGCCGGTCCCGGCCGGCCGCGCGGCACCTCGGATAACGAAACGATCACCGCTGCGAACCTTTCCCCGGGGTCGACCCCTTCTGGTGCATGACGAGAGCGACCAGAGGGCCACAGCGGCCCGCGGACCGGCGGGGGTACAGCACGATGAGGTTCGCGTTGCGGCGTGCCCGGGCCACGAAGGGGTTGCTGCTGGCCGCCGCCGGGGCGGCGCTGGTGGCCACCGTCGCCCTCACCGGCCTGGCCGCGTACAACCGGGACGTCGTCGACTCCGGTACCCGCAACGTGCTCGGCGCGGCCACCGCCGAGGAACGGTCCGTCCTGGTACGCGCCTCCGCCGGTCGCACCGACGAGGCGCTGCGGGAACGCGACACCGCCCTGCGTGAGCGGGTCTCCGCCGACCTGGCCGGCCTGCCGGCGCGGATCAGCACCGCCGGGTACGCCGCCGGTCGGCAGCTGCGCGGCGACACCGGTGACGCCGCGGCGGACCGCACCGGGGCCACCTACGCGTCGGTGATGTTTCTCGACGACCTGCCCGCGCACGCCCGGTTGACCGCCGGGGCGTGGTCGCAAACCGGAGCGAGCCCGGTGCAGACCACGATCGCCGAGGCGGCGGCGACGACACTGGGGGTGGGCGTCGGCGACCGCATCCCGATCACCGACGGGCTGAGCGGACGGGTCACCGACGTGGTCGTGGCGGGCGTGTTCACCCCCGTCGACCCGGACGCCGCGTACTGGCGACTGGCGCCGGAGACGGCGGTCGGTTCGCTGCCGCAGGCGGCCACCTACGGCCCGATGACGGTGTCCCGCGATGACTTCGTCACCCACTTCCTGGCCAACGCCTCCGCCGCCTGGCTGGTCGAGCCGGAGCTGGCCGGCGTCGGCCCCGCCGCCCTGGACCGGCTCGCCGACGCCGCCGCCCAGATCACCACGAACACCGCGGCCGAGGCCGGGCTCGGTGAATCGGCGGTGGTCACCAGCGACCTCGTGGCCCTGGTGCACCGCCTGCAGCAGGCCACCCTCGTCGGGCGGTCCGCCCTGGTCACCCCGATGCTGCTGGTGGTGGTGCTCGGCGGGTACGCGCTGCTGCTCGTGGCGGTCCTGCTCACCGAGCACCGGCGGGCCGAGACCGCGCTGCTGCGGGCCCGGGGCGCGGCCCGCTGGCAGCTGGCCGGGCTGACCGCCCGGGAGGCCGCCCTGGTCGTCCTGCCGGCGGCGGTGCTCGCCCCACCACTCGTGGTTGAGCTGCTGGGCGCGGCCGACCGGCTACCCGGACTCGCCGCCGTCTCGTTGCGCCCCGACCTGTCACCCGAATCGATGGTGTGGCTGGTGGCCGGGGTGGCCGCCGCCGGCTGCGCGCTGGCGATGGTCGGACCGAGTCTGCGTCGGGGCGACAGCTACGTCGCGGACCTGGCCAGCCGCTCCCGGCCGAGCCGGCGGGGCATGGTGCAACGGGCCGGGTTCGACGTCCTGCTCGTGGGCCTGGCCCTGCTCAGCTGGTACCAGCTGAGCAGGTACTCGTCCCCACTGTCGCGTTCCCACGGCGGCGAGCTGGGCGTCGATCCGCTGTTGGCGGCCGCACCCACGCTGGGTGTGCTGGCCGGGGCGGTGCTGGCGCTGCGGCTGCTGCCCCCGCTGGTCCGGCTGGCGGAACGCTGGGTGGACCGCAGGCCGTGGACCGCCGTCATGCTGGGCACCTGGCAGGCTGGCCGGCGCCCCCATGCCGGCCCGGTGCTGCTGCTGGCCCTCGCCGTGGCGGTCGGCACCCTCGCCTGGTCGCTGGCCGGCACGTCACAGCGTTCCCTCGACGACCAGGCCGCCCACCGGGTCGGCGCCGACCTGCGGTTGACCGAGACCACCGGGGCCGCTCCCGCCGGCCGCGCCGACCAGCTCACCGGTCTGCCGGGCACCCGCGCGGTTCTGCCGGCCTGGCGGGACCCGGTACGGCTGGGCTCGGGCACCGCACCGGCCACCATGCTGGCGGTGGACGCCGACACCGCGGGCGCGGTGATCCGACTGCGGTCCGACCTGGCCGGCGGCTCCACCGAGCGGCTGTTCGCAGGTCTCGCCGACGCGCGGGTCGGGGCACCGGAGACGCTGTTGCCGGCGGGTTCCCGGCGGCTGACCGGCCAGCTGCGTACCCGGGTCGACGGCTTCGACAACGGCACCCGCGTAAGACACCGGGTGGTGCTCAGCGACGTGCGGGGTGAGCAGCATCTGGTGGACCTGGGCTCCACCGGCCGGGGCGGCCAGCCGCTGCGGTTCGCCGTGGACTTGCCGGCGGGCGACGGGCCGTGGCGGCTGGCCGGTTTCACCGCCGAGACCGTCGGTGCTCCGCGGCTGAGCGTCGACTGGCGGCTGTCGAACCTGCGGGCCAGCCCGGACTCCTCCGCCGGCACGCCGGTGGACCTCGCTGGCGGGCCGTGGCAGCTGGTCGACCGCACGGGCGCGGCCACCGCGTCGACGGTCTCCGGTGCCACGCTGACCGGCCGCTACGAACGTGACATTCCGGCGGGCTGGTGGGCCCGGGACTCCCCTGTACAGCTGGCGGTGACCCGTCCGGCCGGTGCGAACCGGGTGCCGGTGGTCGCCACGGCCGAGGCGCTCGACATGTTGCACGTCGACGTGGGGGCGCAGACCCGGCTGTTCCTTGGTGGCGGCGAGGTGGACGTCGTCGTGGTCGACCGGGTCGCGGCGATGCCCGGCGACACCGAGGACGCGGCGTTGCTGGTCGACCTGCCGTCGCTGCGCAACCGGCTGTTCCACGACCACGGCATCGTCCGCACGCCGCAGGAGTGGTGGGTGGCTGCCCGGCCCGGTGACGCGGCGCAGGTGGCCGGGGCGGCCACCGCTCTCGGTGGGCTGACCGTGCTGGCTCGCGAGGATGTGGCCGACGAGTTGGCCCGCGACCCGTTCGGGGTGGGTGCCCGTGGTGCGCTCTTCGCCGCCGCCCTCGCCGCGGTGCTGCTGGCCGCGGTCGGTGTGGCCGTCGACGTGAGCGCGACGGCACGGCGGCGGGCCAGGGAACTGGCCGTGCTGCACACCCTCGGTGCCGGTCACCGCCTGGTGGCCCGGTCGCTGCTGGCCGAACAGTCGTTCCTCGCCGGCATGGGCGTGCTGGTCGGGCTGGCCGTGGGCGTCGGCGTGGCGGCGACGATGGCGCCGCTGGTCATCCTCACCTCGTCGGCGGACCGCCCCGATCCCCCACCGTTGCTGAGTGTCGACTGGCCGCCGGTGCTGGGCACCGCAGTGGGACTGCTGGCGCTGGCCCTGGCGTTCAGCGCGGCGGTGTCGGTGAGCGTCCGACGCCGGCTGACCGCCACGCACCTACGCACCGCGGAGGACCAGTGAGCGCGAGGAGTGAGCTTGCGAGCCCCGCAGTCGCGAACGAAAGGCGCGTCCGGTGAACCTGAGGCGAATCAGGGCGTACGGCGGGCAGGTGACGCTGCTGGCGGTGCTGGGGTTGGTGGCGGCGTTGCTGCTGACGGCCGCACCTCGGCTGACCGGCGAATACACCGACCGGGGGTTGCGTGCGGACGTGGCCCGGCTACCGCACCTGGTGCGCGACGTGTCCCTCGCCGCGGAGCGGCCGTCGCCGGTCGCCGCCGGGCAGGCCGACCTGGACCGCTATGTCGCCGAGTTGCCGCACCCGCTGCCGGAGCTGGTGGACCGCCGGTGGTATTCGGCGTCGTTGGATGAGGAGCGGCTGCTCGCCTCCGGCGACGACGCGCCGATGAACGGTGGCGCGCGGAAGATGTTCGGCCTGCGGGCCCAGACCGGTGTGGTGGAGGCGGCCGAGCTGACCGCCGGGCGGTGGCCGCGTACGCGGCCGGACGGCCCGGCCGAGGTGGCCGTGTCGGCGGCGGTGGCCGAGACCCTGTCGTTGCGTCCCGGCCAGCGGCTGACCTTCGATGGGCGGGACGGGCAGGCGCCCGCGCACGTCGTCGGACTCTTCGAGCCGCGGAACGCCGACGACCCGGTCTGGGACGACCTCGGGTACGCGCTGGAGCCGGTGGTTCCGGTGCTCGACGGTGAGCCGTACATCGTGGCGGGGGTGACCGACTGGGCCGGTGTGGACGTCGTCTCCGCCGGCAGCGGTGTCCCGGCGGTGAGCGGTTGGCGGTACCGCCTCGACGAGCGGCGACTGAACGCGGACACGCTGGATTCGGTGACGGCGGCGGTGGCCGAGGCACGCCGCATGTCGTGGTCGTCGGGGGCGACCGTGCAGACGTCGCTGGACAGCGCGTTGTCGCGCTTCGCGGGTCAGTTGCGTGCCGTGCAGGCGCTGTTGGCCGTCGTGCAGGCGGGTCTGGTCGCCAGTCTGCTCGGGTTGATCCTGCTGGCGGCGCGGCTGGCGGTGCTGCGACGACGTGACGAGTTCGCGCTGCTGCGGGCCCGGGGTGCGGCCCTGACCGCGATCGGCCTGCGGACCCTGGCCGAGTCCGCGCTCGTGCAGCCGCTCGCGGTGCTGGTCGGCTGGCTGATCGGCACCCGGGTGCCGGGTCGCGGCGCGGCGGTGCCGTGGCCGGTGCTGGCGTTGGCGGTGCTCACCACCCTGGTGGTGCCGGTGCTGGCGATGCACTCGCAGCGGCGGGTCGGGGTGGTCACCGGACGCGCCGATGCCGCGTGGCGGCGCCCCTCGGCTCGACGGCTGACCGTCGAGGCGGGCGTGCTGCTGCTGGCCGGACTCGGGGTGGTGCTGCTGCGCCGTCGTGGCCTCGACCCGGACGCCGGTGTCGACGCGTACCTCGCCTCGGTGCCGGTGCTGGTGGCGGTCGCCGCGGCGTTGCTGGCGGTGCGGCTGCTGCCGGGGCCGTTGCGGCTGGCCGGGCGGCTCGCCGCGCGGGCCAGGGGCGCGTTGCTGTTCCTCGGCGTGGCCCGGGCGGCGCGAGGTGCGCCGGTGGCGTTGGGTCCGCTGGCGGTGCTGATCGTCGCGGTCAGCACCGGGGTCTTCGGTGGGGTGGTCACCACCACGGTCGGTGCGGCCCGGGACCGGGCGGCGACGTTGACGGTGCCGGCGGATGCCTGGCTGTCCGGGTACGCGTTCGCCCCCGATGCGGCGGCGGCGCTGACGGAGGTGTCCGGGGTGACGACGGTGGCCCGGGCCTGGGTGGACTCGAATCGCCGGCTGGTGCCGGAGGCGGGGACGCCGTCGCGGCAGCTCGGCACGGCCCGGGTGCTGGTGGTGGATGCGCCGGCCTTCGCCGAGGTGGTGGCGCGCAGCGGCGTCGACGTGGATGTGCCGGGCGCGTTGCGGGCTGCCGCCCGGGGCGACGCGCCGGTGCCGGCGGTGGTGTCCCCGCAGGTGGCCACGGATGTCGGTGACCGGGCCGCCGTCGACGTGCAGGGCCGGTTGTACGAGTTCCGGGTCGCCGAGGTGACCGAGGTCTTTCCGGGCGTCGGGTTGGGCACCGAGCGGTTCGTGGTGCTGCCGTGGCAGGCGTTGCCCGAGTACGAGTACACGCCGATCATTCCGAACCGGTTCCTGGTCGCCGGTGACGACATCGACGAGGCGCAGCTGCGGGGGGTGGCCGACGAGGCGCAGCGGCGGCGGCAGTCGGCGGTGCTCGGCGCGGAGGTGACCCGTACGCAGCTGCCGGCGACGGTGCAGACCTGGCGGGCGTACCGCGAGGGACTGGACCGTACCGGCGCGAACGACGTACTGACCCTGGCGTTCACCGCCGGCGCGGCCGGGGGCACCGCGCTGGCCGTGCTCGCCGTCGGGTTCGCGGTCGTCGCCGACGCCGCCGGGCGCGGTCGGATGCTGTCCCGGCTGCGCACCCTGGGCCTGTCCGCGGGCCGTGGTCGGCGGTTGCTGGTGTACGAGCTGGTGCCGTTGGTCCTGGTCGCGGCGCTGGCCGGCGCGGCGGTGGGGATGGCGCTGCCGCGAATGCTGGGACCGACTCTCGGGCTGTCCGCCTTCGCCCCCGGCGTGCCGGTCCGCGACCACCTCGATCCGCTGGTGGTGGCGTCGGTGTTGGGGCTGGTGGTCCTGGGCCTGGCGGCGGGGCTGGCGGTGGAGAACCTGATGAACCGACGGATGCGCCTCGGTGAGGCGCTGCGTCTGGGAGAGGAGAACCCATGACGGTGGTGCGGGACGTCCCGGACCTGGCGACGTTGCAGCGGCGGGCGGCGGAACGGGCCGCCGCGCGGGCCGGGGGCGCTGACCGGTTACGGGGTCACATCGTCTGCGACGGGCTGGTGCGCATCTTCACCAGCGACGGGGTGGAGGTCGTCGCGTTGCAGGGCCTCGACCTGGTCGTGGACCGTGGTGAGCTGCTGGCCATCGTGGGAGCCTCCGGCTCGGGAAAGTCCACGGTGCTCAACATCCTGTCCGGGTTGGACACGCCGACCGCGGGCATCGCCCGGGTGGCCGGCTACGACCTGCTCACCATGTCGGCCCGAAAACGGCTGCGCTACCGGCGGCACACCGTCGGGTTCGTGTGGCAGCAGACCGGACGCAACCTGCTGCCCTATCTGACCGCCCGGGAGAACGTGGAGCTGCCGATGCGGCTGTCACGCCGGGGTGGCCGGACCGCCCGGCGACGGGCGGCGGAGCTGCTGGAGATGGTCGGCGTCGGCTACTGCGCGGACCGCCGCCCTGGGCAGATGAGCGGCGGCGAGCAGCAGCGCTGTGCCGTCGCGGTGGCGGTGGCCAACGACCCGGAGGTGCTCTTCGCCGACGAGCCGACCGGTGAGCTGGACGAGGCGACGGCCGGGGAGGTCTTCGCCGCGCTGCGCGCCATCAACGCCGAGTTGGGCGTGACCGTGGTGGTGGTGACCCACGACCCGCAGGTCGCCTCCCAGGTACGCCGTACCGTGGCGATCCGCGACGGCCGTACCGCTTCGGAGGTGCACCGCACCGCCCGGGTGGGCGCCGACGGCGTCGAGGAACTGGTCACCGAGGAGTACGCGGTGCTGGACCGGGCCGGGCGGATGCAGTTGCCGGCGGGTTTCGTCGACGCGTTGGCCCTGCGCGACCGGGTCCGGCTGACCCTGGAGCCGGACCATGTGCAGGTCCGCTCCGGCGACGAGAGGAGTTCGCGGTGAGCGAGCACGATCTGATCCGGGCCGAGGGGCTCTGCCGTGACTACGGCGGTGGTGACCGGGTGGTCCACGCGGTGCGGGACGTCTCGCTGCGCGCCGGTCGGGGTGAGCTGGTCGCGGTGCGGGGACGTTCGGGCGCGGGCAAGACCACCCTGCTGAACCTCATCGGCGGTCTGGACCGGCCCACCTCGGGTCGGGTGTGGGTGGCCGGGCAGGAGGTCACCGCGGCGGGCGAGAAGGATCTGCTGCGGCTGCGCCGGGACACCATCGGGTTCGTGTTCCAGTCCTTCGGGCTGATCCCGATCCTGTCGGCGGCGGAGAACGTGGGGGTGCCGATGCGGCTGGCGAAGGTCCCGGCCGCGCAACGCGAGGAGCGGGTGTCGGTGCTGCTGGAGCTGGTCGGGCTGGGCGGTCACGCCGCGCAGCGGCCGTACGAGATGTCCGGCGGGCAGCAGCAGCGGGTGGCGATCGCCCGGGCGTTGGCCAACGACCCGGCGCTGTTGATCGCCGACGAGCCGACCGGCCAGCTGGATTCGGAGACCGGCCGTGCGGTGATGGACCTGTTGCGGGCCGTGGTGCACGCCCGGGGCATGACGGCGCTGGTCGCGACCCACGACCCGACCCTGGTGGAGCTGGCCGACCGGGTGCTGGTGCTGCGCGACGGCCGGTTGGTCGAGTCGGCCGAACCGGTCCGGGTGTGAATCAGTACGGATCGCCGCAGACCCGCCAGCCGCCGTCCTCCCGCACCACCGACAGGTCCCGCTGTTCGGTGCTGCCGGTGTCGCGGGTCAGCCGTACGGTGACCTTGCCGTGCGGCCGGCCGCCCTGGGTGGCCACGGAGACGTCCACGATCTCGTAGTCGCGCACCACCGGTGGGGTGCGTACCCAGCTGGTGAAGCCGAGTTCACTCCACCGGGTACGGGCGTCGGCACAGAGGCGTTCGTACGCGCTGCCGGTGTCGCCGGCGGTGACCTCCCGCAGGAACCCCTCGGCGGTCTCCCGGACGGGGCCGGCGGCCTGGGTGACCAGTTGCAGGTTCCAGGCGCCCAGGCCGGCCACCCCGACGCAGCACAACGCGACGCCCGCTCCGGCGATGGCGAGGCCGGTCCGCATCGGATGGCGTCGCCGGGCGGGTCTGCTCCACGGTTGCGCGGCGCCCACACCACCCGACGGTAGAGAATCGGCCGCCGTGGCGGGCGGAAAGTCGGTGTGGCCGGGCGGGACCGCACCGTGTCCCGTCCGGCCACACCGGTTTCGTCGATCAGGCCTTGATTTCCCGGTGGCCGTTGGCGGTCGCGCTGATGGTGACCCGGCGGGGCTTGGCCCGCTCGGCCACCGGGATCCGCAGCGTCAACACGCCGTTGTCGTAGCCGGCCTCGAGCTTGTCGGTGTCGAGCGTGTCGCCGAGGAAGAGCTGGCGGCTGAAGACGCCCATCGGGCGTTCGGCGGCGACCAGTTCGATGCCGTCGCCAGCGGGGCGGCGACGCTCGGCGCGGACGGTCAGCACGTTGCGCTGCACAGTGCAGTCGATGCTCTCCGGGTCGACTCCGGGCAGGTCGAAGGCGGCGTAGAAGTAGTCACCGTCGCGGTAGGCGTCCATGTGCATGACGGCCGGGCGGCTGGTGGTGCCGAAGAACTGCTCGGCGAGCCGGTCGATCTCACGGAACGGGTCGGTACGCATCAGCATCGTGTGCCTCCTCGGTTCTCCTGGCCGAAGGATCCTTAGTTGAGTCCGGTCGACTCAACTTCCACTTCTTTATTTAGCTCGTCCGTCGCTCAGCGTCAAGTCGGCGGCTCAGTGACCGCGCTTCGGCAGCAGGGCGACCAGGGTGGCCGGCACCGCCAGGTGCATGAGGCCCAGGGCGATCTTGGCGCCGCCGCTGGCGTCGACCTGCAACAGCGGCACGAACGACAGCAGCGTCACCGCCACCACCAGGCTGAACCAGATGGTGGTGGCCCGGCGCCCGGCCAACCGCTCCAGCACGGCCAGCGCCGCCCAGCCCAGCAGGGCCGAGCCGAGGGAGACGACCACGACCGGGACCAGGTTGACCACCACCTCGGGCTGCCCCGGGCTGCGGACCGAGTAATCGGCACCGCCGAGCGCGCCGACGAGCCAGATCACGACGCAGACCGCGACAGCGGCCAGTGCGCCGGCGGCTCGACGGCGGATGGAGGTGGTGGCGCTGACGGAAGGCGCGACTGTGCTGTCCATGAATCACTCCTCGATCGGGGGAACCTGACAGCGACCGTAACAGATAGTCTTGTACGAGACTATCTTGTCCACAACCGTGTGATCGGGCGGACCTTGATCCGAAAACGTCCTCGGAGCCTCCGTCGAACCAAGATCGACGGAGGGTGGCTCAGCAGACCGAGCCGACGGCTCCACATGCCCTTGCGCCGGAGAGCCGCTCGTCGACCAGACGCTGGACGGCCCGCATGAACACCTCGCGCTCGGCCTCGGGCAGCACCGCGAGCACATCCGCCTCGATGCGGGCGGCGATCTGCCGGGCCTGGTCCAGCACCCGCTCGCCCTGGGGGGTCACCTCGACCAGGCGGGCCCGTCGGTCGTGCGGCGCGGGAACGCGTCGGGCCAGGCCAGCGGCCTCCAACTGGTCCAGGGTGACCACCATGGTGGTCTTGTCGACCCCGCACTGCTCACCGATCTGCCGCTGGGTGAGGCCACCCGCGTGGGCGCGCAGCAGCACCCCGTACGCCCGCGGCGAGATCCCCAGTTCGGCCAGGCCGGCGGCGTGCTCCGCGCGCAGCGCGTGACTGGCCCAACTGAGCAGGAACATCAGGTCCGACGGGCGACCCGGCGACGGGGATTCCATGCACCGAGGCTAACAATATTCTCCGGGCCGGGATCATTGCCCGATCAGCGATCACCAGCGAGACCCCGGGTGCCGACAGCTGCGGCACCAGGGCCGGTAACCCGGGGTGAGCGGCAGCCGCGCGGACCGCCATGGCGGCCGCCGCGGGCGGGTTAAGGTGCTGCGATGGGTACCCACTCCGCCGCGGTCGAGGCGCTCAAGGCCGACCCGAACACCGCCTCGCTACGCCGTTCGCTGGAGGTCTACTACGGCAACCCCGACCGGGACGCGGCCATGGACGGCTTCTACGCCCAGTTCGTTCGCCCCGGCGACCTGGTCTTCGACATCGGTTCGCACGTGGGCGACCACATCGGCAGCTTCCGTCGCCTCGGCGCCCGCGTCGTGGCCGTCGAACCCCAGCCGCTGTGCCTGCGGGCGCTGCGGACCATCTACGCCGACGACGACCAGGTCACGCTGATCGAGGCGGCCTGCGGCGCCGAACCCGGCCGGGTCGGTTTCCTGGTCAACTCGGCCAACCCCACCGTCTCCACCGCCTCCACCGACTTCGTGGCCGCCGCCGCCGGGGCCGGCGGTTGGGAGGGCCAGGTCTGGGACGGCCAGATAGAGGTACCGGTGACCACCCTCGACACGCTGATCGCCGAGTACGGCACACCCGCCTTCGCCAAGATCGACGTGGAGGGCTTCGAGGACGCCGTGCTCGCCGGCCTGAGCCGCCCGCTGCCCGCACTGTCGTTCGAGTTCACCACGATCGGGCGGGCGGTCGCGCTGCGCTGCCTGCACCGGCTCGCCGAGCTCGGTTTCGGCGGGTTCGACGTGGCCCTCGGCGATCACAAGGCGCTGACCCTCGGGCGGTGGGTCGACGTCGAGGAGATGGCCGCGTACCTGCTCGCGCTGCCGCACGAGGCCAACTCCGGCGACGTGTACTGCGTCCCCACGGTGAGCCGCTGACCGAGGCCGGGCCCACCGGCCACGGTCAGCCGCGGCGGCGGGCCCGGGCGGCCCAGATGGCGTACGCGGGATCCCGGTCCAGGTTGTGCCGGTCCCGGTCGTAGCGGCGGGTGGTGCGCGGGTCGGCGTGGCCCATCGCGTCCTGCACGTCCTCCAACGGCACCCCCTCGGCGCGGGCGGTGGTGGCGAAGGCGTGTCGCAGGGAGTGCGGTGACAGCCGCGCCCACGCGGGGATCCCGGCGCTGCGGGCGAGCCGCCGGACCAGCCGGAACACCGAGTGCCGGTCGAGCCGGGCACCACTGGCGGTGACCAGCAGCGGACCGGTCAGCTCCGCCACCTCCACCCGCTGGGCGGCGGCCCGCTCCGCCAGATACGCGTCGACGGCGTACGCCGTGCCCGGGGTCAGTGCCCGGCGGCGTGGCCGCCCGCCCTTGCCGACGAACCGCACGCTGCGGTGTCCCCGCTCGGCGCCGAGGTCGTCCAGGTCGAGCGCGACCAGTTCCCCCACCCGCAGCCCCAGGTCGGCGAGGAGGGCGATGGCGGCGCGGTTACGGAGGGCGGTCGGCCCAGTCTCGGCCTCGGCGGCCGCGAGCAGCGCGTCGACCTCGTCCGGGGCGAGGCCGACGGTCGCGGAATGGTCCCGGTCGACGCGCGGTCGGTCGGCTCCGGCGACCGGATTGGACTCGACCGCCCGCAGCTTGACCAGGAAGTCGTACCAGCTCGACAACGCGGACAGTTTCCGGGCGACGGTCGCCGGGGTCAGCGGACGGCCGGTCCGGGCGGACAGGCTGCCCTCCAGCTCGCGTCCGTACTGGTTGACGTGCAGGAAGTTGGCGCGCAGCGGGTCCAGCTCACGGGCGGCGCACCAGCTCAACCAGCCGGCGACGTCACGGCGGTACGCGTCCCGGGTGTGCTCGCTCAACCTGCGGTTACGCAACCACGCATCGGTGACGGCCATCGGCCCGTCGGGCAGGGCCGGATAGGCCGGCGGACGGTACTGCACCGGAGTCTCGTGCGGACGCATGTGAAAAATGCTCTCAGCCCCGGTTGGGGTTAGCGAACAGGCGCGCCGGCACGAATGATCATCGCAGCCAGGCCTTGCCCCCTACCACGAAGACGTTCTACGCGCCGATCGGCACGATCAGGCCAGCCCGAGGGCGAGCCCCGCGAGGTAGGTCACCTCCACCCGGTCAATGCTCCGACCGCAGGTCCACCATCGACTCCCCCGCGCCGGGCAGGCGCACCGTGGTACGGGTCGCCTGGGAAGCGAGCAGGCGGGTGAGGGTCTGCACGCCCGCTTCCAGGTGCGGAACCCCGGCTTCGCCCTCGGCTGATTCCAGGATGAACAGGATGCGCCGCGACTGCGGGGTCACCTTGGTCCGCTCGGCGTCGCGGTGGTTCCAGTGCCGGGTCAGCACCGAGGTGGCGTCGGCGTACACCACCTCCCCGTCGCCGGGACGCTCTGTCACCTCGGGCTCGCCCAGTGGGGTGAAGACGTCTGCCGCGCGTGCCTCGCGCAGATGCAGATCGCCGTGCAGGGCGTCCAGGTCGAACGCGCCGGCGGCCAGGCGATGCCGCACCGAGACGGCGTTGTACGCGTCCACCGGGCCGTTGATGCGGGGCAGCCGGCCGGAGCGGGCGAGCCTGCGGCAGAGCGCCTCAACACTCGCCCGCGTCCTGCGCGGGTTGGTGCCGAACCTGCGGTAGACCAGGTGCCAGGCGGCGATCTCCGGGTCGGACTCCGACGCCGGGAAGAACTGGCCCTCCGCGGTGGCTGCCTCGATCCCGGCCAACATCCGGTCGGCCTCGTCCCACCGGTCGGCGCCCTGGACCCCCTCGGCGACGACGACCGCCAAGCGGACCTCGGGATAGCCAGTGAGCACGGCCTTGTCGATGTGCAGCGCGCTCATGCGCGACCACGCGCCCCGGAGCCGGTCGCCGGCACTGCCGTTGAATCGGGCATCTTGTTCCATCCTTGACGAGGTCGCTGTAGCACGCTCGTACGGTACCGAAGCCGCTTGCGGTACTCTTCGTCGGCGGCGAGCAACTGTCGGTGCAGGCGTGCCAGCTGATGATGCGGCACACCCGGCCACATGTGGTGGATGGTGTGGTAGCCGTCGCCGTGCGGGTGGATCATCAGCCGCTGCATCCGGCCGAGGTTGCTGACGGTGGCCGCGAAGACGGTGCTCGCCTCGCGATAGGTGTGCTCACTGCTCTCGGCGACCAGTCGCAGCGCGGGCAGCGCGAGCACATAGGTCAGCAGCCAGGCGAGCCAGCCCCAGCCGGCCCAGGCCGGGCCGCCGAGGAGCCAGGCGGGCAGCGCAACGGTGAGCAGGCTCCAAGCCAACGGCAGGGCCACAGTGGCCGGAGCGGAGCCGAGGGTGCCCAGCCAGCCGCGCTGATAGGCGCCGAACCGGGCCAGCAGTCCGAGCATGAACACGACGGCGCCGGAGCGGTCGAGATCCTCGATGCCGAGTTCCTCGTAGCGCTGGCGGTCCGGGTCCTGTGACGTGCCGAACCGGCCGTGGTGCAACAGGTGGCTCGCTCGATACTCGCTTATCCGGGCACCGGTCGGCACAGCCGCCAGCACTGTGGCCAAGGCGTCCTGCAGCGTCCGGTGCCGCCGGCTCCAGTTGAAGTGGGAAGCCTCGTGCACCAGGCACTCCAGGGCTCGCAACTGCCGGGCCGCGAGGACGACGGCGACCACCAGGGCCGTCGCCAGCACCGGCCAGCCCGCTTGCCGCACTGGTGGTGAGGTGGCGGCCAGCAGGAGCAGCGGCACGCTCACGTGGTCGAAGAGTGCTGTGGCGGTCGTGCGCAACGGGCGGGTGGTGTGGGCGCGGGCAACCGCCTCGCGCAGGGCCGGCGGATTGCGGTAGCCCCGCCCGAAGGCGGTGTCCTGGAGCGTGGCAGGGGTTGTGTTCGTCGACATCGTGAGTCCTGTTCCCCGTGAGGTGGCTGATGACGGTGCCACGAGAGCCGGTCGGTCGAGCTGACGACGGCGGTGTCTCAACACAGACGGTGTGCCTACGACCTCGGCGAGATTAGGCAGTGAATGTGACTAACGGCAAGACAGGAATTACTCATCGCGATGCCCCATCGCAGACATGAGGCTTGCTCCTCTTTAGCGTCTTGACGCCCCCAACCGCCGGAGACCGGGCGTAGGTCGACCTCACCCCCCCACATGGGAGATGTCGCCGTGCGTGCGCCGGCGCGCCAACCATCCGGCCGTCCCAAGTAATGGGAGGCAGGTGGGTTTCCGTCACGCGTCGTTCAGTGACATAAATCTCTCCCGATGGCTAACCGAACGCAGTCGGGCGGACAGCCATCGGGCCGCTGTCTTTGTGTGTACACAGCCCTCGACAACGACCTCTCCGGTGACCCGCGGGGAGAAACCACGGGATCTTGCGGGGTCGTAGCCGACGCCTACCCTGACGCTGTGCTGTCTGAGATCAATGGCCTCTCCCGACACTTCACCGAAGACACGCTGCGGGCCTACCTGCTCAGCCGCACGACGCGGGCCGACAACGGATGCCTCATCGTGCGCGGCTACGGCAGCCGACGCGGCGTCCATCAGAAACTCGCCGGCCGGGCATGGGCGCACATCGCGGCGTACGCGGTCTTCGTCGGCGGCTACGACCCCACCCTCGAAGTCCACCACGGCTGCGGGGTGCCCGACTGCATCGAGCCAACTCATCTGCGCCAGCTCAGCCACGCGGACAACTGCCGGGAACGCAGCCAACGTCCGCGTTGCCGCAACGGGCACGAGCGGGAGATCGACCCGGCGACGGGCCGGCTGCGTCGGGTCTGCCGCAGCTGCAACCGGCTGGCACAGAAACGCTGGCGCGAGCGACAGGCGGCGCAGGTCGCCGAGGCCCGGGCGGCGTACGGGCGAACGTCCTCCTGACCTCGGCCACCGCCGCTCGCCGGCATCGGCGCGGTTCGTGGCCGGGCGCGACCACCGGGACGGCCCGGCCACACCCCGTCAGTCCCCGGCCAGCACGGTGAAGGTGAACCCGGCACTCCTCGGACGGCGCAGCGGAACATCACACTTGATCCGTCGCAGCACCTCGCTCCTGCTGAGACCGAGGCCCTGCGCGATGAGCCGTTCGGGACGCACCGGCACCGAATCGTCGAAGACGACCACGACCTGGACCGGCCACGCCCCGTCGGGCCGCTCCGACGGAACGTCCAGCCGCCAGGCCCCCGTCCAGTCGAGGGTGAACCGGTTGCGCCGGGCGAGCAGCGGATCCAGCAGTCTGGACGCCACCAGTTCCGGATCGTTGACGCGGTAGCCGCGCAGCTGCCCCGGGTCGAAGGATCCGACCGGCATCCGTTCATGCACGGTGAGCTTGCTCGTCCGATCACAGGACACGCAGCGGACCAGCAGCCACACGTCCAGCAGCTTGCCGTTGGCGTTGACGCGGAACCTGCCCTGGCCGGTGGTGGCCGACTCCGACCGGCAGTCCACGCACCGCAGCGACAGCAGAGGCAGCCTGGTCCGACGGACGAACCAGGGCAGCACGATATGAGGTTGTGAAGACACGATTGCTCCAGAGACCTGACACGAGGCCGATTGCGCGCGGCCTCAAGCGCTGTACGACCGGGCGCGCGCGGGCAGCCCGGCGAGACCGACGGGAACGTCGGCTACCAGAGCGGAGAAGATGTCAGGTTCAGAGAGCAGGTGGGGTCACGCGGATTGTGTCCTCTGTCTTCACTGCGGCGGGTCGTCGGCAACCTACGGGACCGCGAAGGCGACGCTCAACCGGTTTTCCGACCGGCAGCACGCCCGGCCGCACCGGCGGCGGCAGGCGTCCGATGTCGGGGCTGCCCGCCGGTGACCGCCGCTGGTGTCGCAGGGGGAGGGCGGGCGTCAGCCCGGGGACAGGACGCAGAACTCGTTGCCCTCGGGGTCGGTGAGGCACCGCCACGACACGTCGCCCTGGCCCACGTCGACGACGGTGGCGCCGAGCGCCTCAAGCCGGGCCACCTCCGCCGCCTGATCGTCACCGGAGTACGGTTTCAGGTCGAGATGGACCCGGCTCCACCAGGTCCTCGGCCCCGACGTACGCAGGAATTCCAGGTACGGGCCGACACCCCGGGCCGAACGCAGCCGCGCATGATCGTCGGTCACCTCGTGCAGCGTCCAGTCAGTCGCCTCACCCCAGAACCGGGCCATGGCGCGCGGATCCGCGCAGTCGACCACCACCGCGGCGATTGGCCCGGTGTCCCGGTAGATCTCCCGAGGCTCCAACACGCAGAACACGTTGCCCTCCGGGTCGGCCAGAACCGTCCACGGGACGTCACCCTGACCCACGTCCGCGGGCGTCGCACCGAGATCGGTCAGGCGTGCCACCAGCTCCGCCTGATGGTCCGCCGAGGTGGTGGCGAGATCGAGGTGCGCGCGGTACCGCACGGTCTCCGGATCCGGGACGAGGACGAGGTCGATGCAGACGGCGGTCGGGTCCGGCCAGGAGAATCCCAGGGGTTCGAGGTTGGTCACACCGGGTTCCTCGCTGGAGACACCCCAGCCGAGCGCGTCCGCCCAGAACCGGCCGAGAGCTGAATCGTTCCGAGCCTTGAAGTTCACCTGCACCAGCCGCAACGCCATGCCGGTAACCCTATGGCCTGCCACTGACCCTGGACGATGTGGCGGCACTGGTCGCGGCCCGATGGACGGACGGACCTGATCAACACCCGGGACGGGGGCTCACAGCCAGTCGTGTTCCCGGGCGTAGCGGGCCGCCTCGTGGCGGGTCCGGGTCTGGGTCTTACGCATCGCGTTGGAGAGATAGTTGCGTACGGTGCCCGGCGCGAGGTGGAGGCGGGCGGCGATGTCGGCGACCGAGTAGCCCTCGCCGGTGACCCGCAGCACATCGGCCTCGCGATCCGTCAGCGGGGAGTCCTCGGTGACGGCGAGCACGGACACGTCCGAATCGATCCAGCGCTTCCCCGCGTGCAGGGTGGCGATGACTGAGGCGATGTGGGCCGGCTCGGCGGATTTGCTGACGAAACCCTGGACGCCGAGCTTCAACGCCTTACGCAGCACGCCGGGGCGGGCGTGCCGGGTCAGCATGAGGACCACCTGCTCCGGTCGCACGCGGCGGATTTCGGCGACCGCGCCGAGCCCGTCCACGCCCGGCATCTCCAGATCGATGACCAACACGTCGGGCCGGTGCCGCAGGGTCGCCTCGATGGCCGCCCCACCGTCTTGGGCCTCGTCGACAACGGTGATGTCGCCCTCCATCGGCAGCAGCGCGGCCAGGGCGGTGCGCAGCAGCATCTCGTCGTCGGCGAGCACGATGGTTGTCACCTCGCGTCCTCCCCCGGGACCGTGGGGGCCATGCCGGCCCGCGCGGGCGGAAACACCGCAGCCGTCAGGAATCGATCGTCCTTCAGTTCCACGGTCAACTCGCCGCCATCACTCGCCACCCGTTGCCGAAGCGCCGCGAGCCCCCTGAGCTCGGGGACCGTGGCGGCGGTCACGCCGTCGTTGACGATGGTGATGCCCCGCGCAGCGAGCGTGATCTGCACCTTCGTGGCCTGTGCGTGCCGCAGGATGTTGGTGGTCGTCTCGCGCAGCACCTGCCCGAGCATTTCGCCGACGTGGGCAGCGACCTCGGCCTCCCGGGTGACCCGGACCCGAATGCCGGCGGCCTCGAACAGGTTCTTCGCATTCTCGATCTCTGCGGTCAGGTTGAGCCGCCGTTGGGCGTACGCGAGTTCCTTGGTCTGCGCGATGGTGTCGCTGACCAGCGCGTACGTCTCCTGCAACTCCCTGCCCGCCCGTGCGGTGTCACGGTCCAGCAGTTTCTGGGCCAGGGCGATCTTCAATTTGACCACGTGCAGGGTGTGTCCCTGGATGTCGTGCAGGTCGCTGGCGAACCGGGCCCGTTCCCGGACCACGGCCAACTCCGCCTCGCGCTCCCGGGTCTGTTCGAGTTCCCGGATGAGGTCGTAGAACCGCTCACCCACTATCGTCACGACGGTCACGACGACGGTGAGAATGGTCGGGACGAGAACGTAGGCGACCAGAACCTGGCGTACGTCGTCCCGTTCCACCAGCAGTCGCGTAGCGCCGATCGCGGCGACGTAGGAGAACAACCCCACCATCGCGAGAACCCGCCGCCGCACCTCGCGCAGGGCGAGGGAACCCACGGCGCAGATCCCCCAGTACGCGTTCGGACTACCGGTGACCAGCACCCCCAGTGGCCACACCGTGCCCGCGACGATCACGCAGGGCAGGGCGAACCGGGACAGGTCGTTCGCCGTCCACCGTTCGAAGGCCACCACGGCCGCCACCGCACCCGGTGCCAGCACGACGATGTGCCACCAGGCATGCACGTCGATGTAGAGCAGCACCACCGCGGCGAACACCACCGGCGGCAGTGAGGTCGCCAGATTGAGCCGGCGCAGCCTTCGCTGCGTCGACTCGGTGAAGCGCGGCGGTCGTGCGGTCACCGTCTCAGTATCCGGCAGCCCGTGGTCACGACCAGTGACACCACGTCATATGCGGTCGTGACGCCACGCCACTGACCGGTCGGTCGCGCCCGCGCTGTCATGGGTGCATGTCCACCACACCAGTCATCGAAGTCGACCGGCTGAACCTCACCTACGGCGACTTTCACGCCGTGAAGGACCTCTCCTTCGAGGTACGGCCCGGAGAGCTCTACGCACTGCTAGGCACCAACGGCGCCGGAAAGACCTCCACCCTCGAAGTTGTCGAGGGACACCGGCGGCCAACCTCGGGCACGGTACGCGTCTTCGGGCACAGCCCCGACGACCGGCGAACGGTACGTCCCCGAATGGGTGTGATGCTCCAGGAGAGCGGATTCTCCCCGGACCTCACCGTCCGTGAGTCCGTCGGCCTGATCGGCCGGCTCACCCGGCGCACCGACGACGTCGGCCGGGTGCTCGACCTCGTCGACCTCACCGGCCGGGCGAGCCGGAAGGTATCCCAACTCTCCGGCGGCGAAAAACGGCGGCTGGACTTCGCCACCGCCGTCTACGGCACTCCGGAGCTGATCTTCCTGGACGAGCCGACCACGGGCCTGGACATCCAGTCCCGCGACGCCGTCTGGGCGACGGTCGACCGGCTGCGGGAAAACGGCGCCACCATCATGCTCACCACCCACTACCTGGAGGAGGCACAGCAGCGCGCCGACCGCATCGGGCTCATGCACCAGGGCACCCTCCACCGGGAGGGCACCGTCTCCGAACTGACCCGCACCCTGCCGGGGGTCATCCGCTTCACCCTGCCGAGGCCGACGCCGGCGCTGCCGCTACCGGCCGCCGTCGACGCCGACGGGAAGGTCCTGGTCGAGACCTTCGCCCTGCAGAAGGATCTGCACCTCCTGCTCCGGTGGGCGCAGGAGCACGCGGTGGAACTGCCCGACCTGGCGGCCGGGCCGACCCGGCTCGACGACGTGTTCCGCGCCATCAACACCTGATTCGGTCTCTCGAGAGGAAAGTCCAGATGTTGTCCATCGCCTCCAGCGAACTGATCCAGATCTTCCGTAACCGGCTGGTGCTGGTCACCAGCCTCATCGTCCCGGCGGCCGTCTCCGCCCTCTTCGTCCGCCAGCACGAGACCTTCGCCGCCGTCGGCAGCCTCGGCTACATCGCGGCGATCGTGATGTTCACCGTGGCCGCGTTCGGGCTCTACACCACCGCCGTCACGACCCTTGCCTCCCGGCGCCAGAACCTCTTCCTCAAGCGGTTGCGCTCCACCGCCGAAAGTGATGCCGGCATCCTCACCGGCCTGCTGCTGCCCGTCACCGTCCTGGCCACGATCCAGGTGGCCGCGATCCTGACCGCGCTGGCCGTGGTCGCCGGTGGACCAGCCGACGTCGTCCTGCTCGTGGTGGCGACCCTGGCGGCCTTGGCCATGATGATCGCACTGGCCCTGGCCACCGCAGGTCTGACCAACTCCCCCGAGCACGCCCAGGTCACCACCCTGCCCGTCAGTCTCGGCGCGATCGCCGTGGCCAGCTGGGTAGGCGTCAGCGGCACCGCTGACCTCACCTGGCTCAAGCGGCTGCTGCCCGGCGGCGCGGCCACCGAACTGACCATGAACGCCTGGAACGGTGGCACCGCTGTGACCGAATCCCTGTTCCTGCTCGCGCCCACCCTGGGCTGGGTCGTCGTCGCCGTCGCCCTGGCTACCCGACTCTTCCGCTGGGAGCCCCGCCGATGACCGCGGTATCCCGGGAGCACCCGGCCACTCAGATCCTGGCCAAGGACCTTCTGCTTCTCCTGTTCCAGCCCAGGTCCGGGACCATCGCGGGACAGAACACGCTTCCATGTCCTCGGCGGAGCCGTCCTCGCGGAGTTCGCCCTCGGCGACCACCTGACCACGACGGCCCGGGGCCGGGTCAGGAGCGTGGCGGGTCACCCACCATCGGATGGCCTCCGCCGCCCGGCGTGGGACCACCTCGTCGAGAAGCCGCGAGGGGTGCAGACGGGGCTCGCGGCCGGTCGGCCCCGCTGTGCGCGAGCCGGTGCTGGATCGGACGTGGTGACATCGATCAGGAGCCTCGCCTCGACCCACATGCTCCGGTCCGGACTCGTCCGGGCGCTCACCGGTTGATCGGGCGAGCACCATGAGTGTCAGTCCCAACCGACCTGGAGGTGGAAGATGCCAACTCTGAACCCGGTCACCGCGCAGCGCATCGAGGCGGTCGTCGTCGCCGCCCTCGCCGTCGTCGTGACCGTCGCCGCCGGATACCCGTGGTGGTCGCTGCTCGCCCTCTTCCTCGTCTTCGACCTGTCCATGCTCGGCTACCTGCACGGGCCACGCCTCGGCGCCTTCTGCTACAACCTGGCTCACTCCTACACGCTGCCGGCGGCGCTCGGCGCGGCGACCGTTGTCGCAGCCGCGTGGCACGACCGAATCGACTGGCTCGGAATTCTGGCCGTCGCCTGGGCATTCCATATCGCCGTCGACCGCGCGCTGGGCTACGGCCTGAAGACGACCGAGGGATTCGAACACACCCACCTCGGCCGGATCGGAAATGCTCGGCGTACCGGATCGAAGGTCGGGGTGCCGGACCGGCCCGGCAGATGAAAACCCGCGCGGCGACCGTCCAACGGCGATCAGGCCGGCCGCGGCGGCCGGCCACACGATCGGCACGCGCTCGGTCAGAATCGCAGCATGGCGAACGTCTGGTCCGGTGTGACGATCGACTGCCTTGATCCCGAGCGGGTAGCGCGATTCTGGAGCGCCCTGCTCGGTCGCGAGCCCGGGCCGTCTCCGCAGGGTTGGGTCTACCTCGGCGAGCGAGGCGATCCTCAGCCGCGGCTGGTGTTCCAGCCGGTGTCGGAGCCCGGGACCGGCAAGGTGCGGATCCACCTGGACATCTCCGTCGACGACATCGACGAGGCAATGGCGATGGTCGTCGAGCTGGGTGGCCGGTTCACCGGCGAACGGCACGACTACGACGAGGGCGTGGTCGTCGTCATGGCCGATCCGGAGGGCCACGAGTTCTGCCTGGTCCAGTACTTCCGCTGACCGGCCCACGACCCGGACCCATCGACACGTCCGAGCGCCGGTCACCGATCTCACTGAACTGGGCACAGGTCCGCGCTCCGGAACCAGCGCACGCCACTCCCGCACCAGCCTAGATGCTTATGCATCTTAACTGTCATTATGATGCATGGTCGCTTTGTCCGATTCGCGGCAACCAATTAACGGATTACTGTTAACGGCAATCTGTTAATCGGTCTTCGGTGCTGCGTCGCCGCCTGTTGAACGTCCGGCACCGCTGGCGGTTCGTTGCCTCGACGGACGGGGCAGCGCCAGGACGAACACGCGCCCCGGACGCTGCCCCCGCGTCAACGTCAGCCAGTCCCGTCGAGCACCGGGATCAACTGCTCCTCCCCGTACGCCAGGTGGGCCTCCAGTTCGGCGACGAGCCGGGCGACCCGACCGCGGACCTGCTCGCGGTCGGCCGCCGTGTCGTCGACGGTGTGCCGGAGCTGTTCCAGCAGCTCCGCGACCCGCCGGTGCTCCTCGCGCAGCCGGTCGAGCACGGGCGCGAGATCCGGTCGTTGGCGTCGTGGATCATCCTCAGCGCCGCGCCCCACGACGGCGCGTCGGGTGGGACCGCCGGGCTGCGGATAGAGAGCCACGACGGGAATCACCCGTTCCGTCTTCGCCTGGTAGTCCGCCCAACCCGGGTCCGTCTCGACGGCCCGGGCGAAGAGCCGGTCGCGTTCGGCACCGGTGAGCACCTCGGCACGCGCCGGATAGGTGAAGGTGCCGTCCTCGACGGTCACCTGCGGATCGGTGATCAGGTTGCGGTACCACTGTGGATTCCGGTCCGCTCCCCCCGGCGGACGCGATCACCAGGATGCGTTCCGCGCCGTCGGGCAGGTAGCCGACGGGGTGGTGTGTCGGGTGCCGGTGCGTGCTCCCGTGGTGGTGAGCAGGATCAGGCGGCTGTCCTCGAACGGGCCGTTGCGTTACGCGGCGCGGCGACGGCGGAACCAGGAACGCCGTGGCGGCACCGGCGGCTCAGCGGTCTGCGATCGTACGGCGTCGCGCCGCTGCTCCTGCCAGCGGCGCACCACCGCCTCGGGGTCGACCGGGCGCACCACCACCCGTGGTCCGGACGGGTTGCGCAGCCAGGCCAGCACCTCGGCGTTGAGGTCGGCGACACAGGCCCGGACGGCCTGTTCGGTGGGCAGGTCGCGGACCTCGTCGGCGAGTTGCTCGATGCGGCGGCGCAGCAGCAACGGGGTGGGCAGCAGCAGGTCGGTCGGCACCTGCTCGCGCTCCAGGAAACTCTTGATCCACCACGATTCGTCGTAGGGCAGGCCCCGGCCGGCGATCGGCTTGCCCGCGCCGGGCAGGTCGTCGAACTCGCCGCGTTCCTGAGCCGACCTGATCTGCGCCTCGACCGACGCTTCCCACCGCCTGTCCAACCGCGCCACCTCCCCGGACAACCGTAACGTGACCACCGTCTCTCGATGGCGCAGCGTCACGGGCCCGGCCGGCATTCCCCGGTGGCCTAGGCTCGTAGCACACGTGGGACGGGGGTCACGGACATGGTGGGTACGGCTGGAGTCGTCGGGATCGCGCTGGTCGCCCTGGGGCTGGTGCTGACACCGGGGCCGAACATGGTCTACCTGGTGTCCCGGTCGGTGACCCAGGGCCGGCGGGCGGGGCTGATCTCCCTGCTCGGGGTGGCCGCCGGGTTCGCGGTGTACCTGGGCGCGGCGGTGGCCGGCATTGCCACCGTGTTCGTGCTGGTTCCGGCGCTGTACACGGCGGTCAAGGTGGCCGGCGCGGCGTACCTGCTGTGGCTGGCGTGGCAGGCGTTGCGTCCGGGCGGTCAGTCGCCGTTCACCCCGGCGCCGCTGCCACCCGATCCGGCTCGACGACTGTTCACCATGGGGTTGGTCACCAACCTGCTCAACCCGAAGATCGCCATCCTGTACGTGTCGCTGCTGCCGCAGTTCATCGACCCGGCGCGGGGCAACGTGGCCGGGCAGAGTCTGCTGCTGGGGCTGACCCAGATCGCCGTGGCGTTGACGGTGAACACGCTGATCGTGCTGACCGCCGGTGGCATCGCCGGTTTCCTCAGCCGCCGACCGCTGTGGCTGCGGGTACAGCGGATCGTGATGGGTACGGTGCTGGCGGCGCTGGCGGTACGGATCGCCGCCGACCGCTCCCGTGCCGCCGTCGCCACCGGTTGAGTCTCCGGGCGGCGGCTCAGCGGCGGGTCGTCCCGGCCGCCACGTCCAGCAGGTGTTCCAGTACCGCCCGGTCGGCAGATGCGACAGCAGGTGGGTCGAGCCCGTGGATCGTGGCGAGCACGTCGCCGACGGCACGGGTGACCGACGAACGGGCCGGGGCCAGCAGCGGCGGCCGGGTGCAGCCCTCCGTAGACCCGCCACCGGTCCGTCACCAGCGACCCCGCCGCCCCATGTCGTCGGCGCGGGCGACGGCCGTGCTGCTCGGCCAGCCGGTCCTGGGCGGTGGCCGGCGTCGCGGCCGGGTCGATGTCGCGCAGGCCGGCCAGCAGGTTCTTGGCCCGCTGGCGCAGGTGGTCGAGGTTGGGGTTGTCGGGCAGGGTCTTCACGCGGCACCTCGCTGCTCGCCCGGACTCGCACGGGCGGATTTGAGCGTCGGTGTCCGTCGCTCGAAGAATGTGCGGGGTGGCTTCAAGCCTTCCGGCGAGTCGCGGCGCGTCCCGACGCGCTGCTTCGAGGTTAGCCAGCGGCTGCCGACGGATCGACCCGGCTCTCGCGGAGCACGGCGACGCCGCCGGGCCGCAGGGTCAGCTCCTCCTCGATTCGTGTCGCGCTGAGCAGCTCCGTCCCCCGCGCCGGTACGCGCTGCTCACACCCGGTGTGGTTGAACAGGAAGAGCCAGCTCGTGTCGCCGTCGCGGCGGCGTACCGTCTCCACCCCTTCGGGCGCGCCGGGGCAGACCGGGGCGACGCCGGCCGTCCGGGCGACGGTGTCGAGCAGCCGACGGTAGGTGGTGTCGTCGGGGCGGGTGGACAGGTACCAGGCGGTGCCGTCGCCGGCCCGGTGCCGGGTGACGGCGGGCATCGCGTCGAGCACCCCGCCGACGTAAGACCCGACGGTGTCGGCCCCGGTCAGGCGCAGCGTCTCGGCCCAGATGCGCCCCGTCCCGCCGTCGTCGAGTCGGACGTGGTCGTCGGCGGCGAGCGGGTGGAACTCCTCGGCGTGGACGCCGAGCAGGTCCCGCAGCGCGCCGGGGTAGCCGCCGAGGCGTACCCGGGCGTGTTCGTCGGCGACGCCACTGAGGTACGTGGCCAGCAGGTGCCCGCCGGAGTGGACGTACCCGCGCAGCCAGTCGGCGGTGGCGTCGTCGGTCAGGTACAGGGCGGGCAGGACCAGCAGCCGGTACCCGTCGAGGGGGTCGCCAGGGCTGACGGTGTCGCAGGCGTAGCCGGCACGCCAGAGGAGGCGGTGCGCGGCGGCGAGTTCGTCGTGGTGGTCCGGCAGGGTCGACGGCAGACCGGGGTGGCGCAGCGCCCAGCCGCTGGCCGCGTCGACGACCAGTGCCACGGACGCCTCGACGGCGCCTCGAACCTCGGTGAGGTGGCGCAGCGCGGCACCCAGTTGGACGGCTTCCCGGAACACCCGGCTCTCCGGTCCCGCGTGTGGCACCAGGGCGGAGTGGAAGCGTTCGGCGCCGCCGACCGGTGCCCGCCACTGGAAGAACATCGCACCGTGCGAACCGCGGGCGACGTGGGTGAGGCTGTGCCGCAGCATCCGCCCCGGTTCCTTGGTGTGCATCCGTCCGGCGGTGTGGATCTGGTTGGGTGCGCTCTCCATCAGCAACCACGTCGTCGCGGCGTCGCCGGCCGGCGACGTGCGGGACCGGTGGGCGGCGGCGTGCCGCGCCCAGCCACGGGCGAGGTCGGCGGCGAGCGCGGTCTGTTCCTCGGCGCCGCCGTCGACGGCGGACGGGTAGTGGTCGACGGCGACCAGGTCCACCTCGGTGGCCCAGCGGGCGTGGTCGACCGGCACCCAGTCGCCGAGCACGTAGTTGGTGGTGACCGGCAGCGCCGGGTTCGCCGCCCGCAGCAGGTCGCGTTGTTCGGTGTACGCGGCGAGGAGGGTGTCCGACCAGAAGCGGCGGAAGTCGAGCAGTTGGCCGGGGTTGGGCAGGTACTGGGTTGCCCGGGGGGTGCTGACCTGCGCCCAGTCGGAGTAGTGCTGGCTCCAGAAGCTGGTCACCCAGGCGTCGTTGAGGGCGGTCAGGTCGCCGTGCCGGGCGGCCAGCCAGAGCCGGAACGCGCGGGCGGCGTGCTCGCAGTGGCAGATCGTGCCGTACTCGTTGTGCACGCGCCAGCCGGCCAGCGCCGGGTGGTGGGCGTACCGGTCGGCCAGGGCGGTGGTGATCCGCAGCGCGGACTCGCGGTAGGCGGGCGTGGCGGCGCAGTAGGTGTCCCGGCTGCCGTGGTGCAGGCGGATCCCGTCGGCGGTCACCGGTAGCGCGCCCGGGTGGGCCAGGGTGAACCAGGGCGGCGGCGAGGCGGTGGGGGTGGCCAGGGCAACCCGCACGCCGCCGGCGTGCAGCAGGTCGAGCACCCGGTCGAGCCAGTCGAAGGTGTACCGGCCAGGTGCCGGTTCGAGCCGGGACCAGGCGAACACCCCCACGGTGACGAGGTTGACCCCGGCCTGGCGCATCAGGGCGACGTCCTCGGCCCACACGTGAGGCGGCCACTGCTCGGGGTTGTAGTCGCCGCCGTAGCAGAGCGGGCCGTCGGTCCACATCACCATCACCCGCCATTAGTTTACGACCCGTCCAAACTATGGATCATCGTCGCACATGTCAACGGCCCCGCCACCGGTGTGATTGAAGATCCTCGTTGACAGTTTGTTGGGTAGTTAAAGAAACTGTCGGCACCGCCGCTAACGCCGTCGAGGAGAGCTGATGCCGTACCGCCCGCCGTTGGTGCCCTACGAGACCTTCGTCGCCGACCCGCCCGACCTGCCGGTGCGCGCCCCCGGTGAGGCAGGTCCGGCCGTGGTGAGCCGGGCCGAGGTCGCCGGCACCGACGCGTACGGGGCGACCGTCAAGGCGGTGCTGGCCGACGGGGTGACCGCCGTGGTGCGGGTCGACGCGGCCGGCGACGGGATGATCCGGGTGCGCCTGGCCGAGGACCCGCAGGCCCGCAGCCGATCGGCCCGGGTGATGCCGTTGGTGCACCCCCGGACCCACCCGGCCACCGTCACCGCCGACGACCGGCACGTACGGGTCGACGCCGGCGCGGTGATCGCCGAGATCCGGCTCGACCCGTGGCACATCCGGTTCCTACGCCCCGACGGTTCACTGCTGCTGGAGCAGGATCCCGGCACCGTCGACATCAGCGGCCGGCGGCGCACCCTCCCGTTCGGGCACTCCACCACCGACGGGGTCCGCGTCGCCTGGCACGAGAGTTTCGTCGCCCCCGGCGACGAGCGCTTCGTCGGTTTCGGGGAGAAGTTCACCCCGTTGGACAAGCGTGGCCAGCGGGCGCTGATGTGGAACTTCGACGCCTTCGGCAGCGAGTCCGACCGGTCGCACAAGAACGTCCCGTTCTACCTGTCCAGTCGCGGCTACGGGATCCTGGTCGACAGCGGGACGCCGGTGCAGTTCGACGTCTGCCAGTCCACCCACAGCGCGGTGCAGATCCTGGTCCCCGACGACCTGCTCGACTACTACGTGCTGGCCGGGCCGCGCCCCGTCGAGGTTCTGGACCGCCTGCACCGGCTGACCGGGCGGCCGTACCTGCCGCCGCGCTGGACCTTCGGCACCTGGGTCTCCTCGGGCTTCTACCCGGACAGCCAGGACAGGGTGCTGGAGCGGGCCCGGCGTCTGCGCGAGCGGGACATCCCCTGCGACGTGCTGCACCTGGACTGCTACTGGCAGGTCGCCGGCAACTGGTCGGACCTGCGGTGGGACACCGAGGCGTTCCCCGACCCGGCCGGGATGCTGCGGACCCTGGCCGAGCAGGGGTTCCGGGTCTGCCTGTGGATGAACCCGTACGTGATGACGGCCAGTCCGCTCTATGCCGAGGCCGAGGCCGCCGGGTACTTCCTGCGCCGCCCGGACGGCAGCACGTACGTCGCCGACGTGTGGCACGGCAGCTACCCGACCTCGGCCATCGTGGACCTGACCAACCCCGAGGCGGTTGACTGGTTCACCGGGCTGCTGCGGCCCCTGCTGCGGCAGGGCGTGGCGGTGTTCAAGACCGACTTCGCCGAGGGAGTGCCCGCCGACGCGGTGGCCCACAACGGGATGAGCGGCGTCGACCTGCACAACGTGTACGCACTGCTGTTCAACGACGTGGTCGCCGGTGTCACCGAGGAGGTGGCCGGTCACCGGGCGGTGTGGGCGCGCTCGTCGTACCTGGGCGGGCAGCGGCACAGCGCACAGTGGAGCGGCGACGTCAACGCCACCTGGCCGGCGTTGGCCAGCACGCTGCGCGGCGGGCTGTCGCACGGGTTGTCCGGGGTGCCGTTCTGGAGCCACGACACCGGTGGCTTCCACGGCACCCCCGAGCCCGACCTCTACGTGCGCTGGTCGCAGTTCGGGGCGCTGTCGCCGCTGGTCCGCCTGCACGGCACCACCAGCAGGCTGCCCTGGGAGTTCCCGGCCGAGGCGGAAGCACTCGCGGTGGCCGCGCTGCGGCTGCGCTACCGGCTGATGCCGTACCTGTGGTCAGCGGCGGTGCGCTCGGCCCGCACCGGCGTACCGATGATGCGGGCCCTGCTGGTCGACACCCCGCACGACCCGACGGCCTGGACCACCGACCTGCAGTACCGCCTCGGAACGGACCTGCTGGTCGCGCCGGTCGTCGATCCGTCCGGCGAGCGTGACGTCTACCTGCCCGTCGGCGACGACTGGTTCGACGCCGCCACCGGTGAGCTGCATCCGGGCGGCCGGCATCTGCGGGTGCGGGTGCCGCTGGACCGGATACCGTTGTACGTGCGCCGGGGCGCGCTGCTGCCGCTGGTCGCGCCCGAGGCCACCGTGGGCGACGGACCGTTCCGCAACGTCACCCTGGTCAGTTGGGGCGCGGTGGACGGCGAGACGGTCGTGCACGACGTGGACGGCGACACGTTCATCGCGGCGGTCCGCGACGGCGACGAGTTGCGGATCCGGACCCGGGGGCCGCTGCTGGTGGGGCAGCTGGCTCTCGCGGGGGTCGGCGACGCCGACCGACCGGCCCGGTCACTGCTCAACGGTGCGGCGGTGACCGTCGTGCCCTTCGCGGGACTCTGTCCCGCGCGGGGTTGACCGTCCCACGCGGCGCCTCGACTGGACGGAGTCGGGCGCCGCGTGGGACGGGGCCGCCCGTACCCTGCCGGGTCAGCCCTTCACCGCACCGGTGATCACGCCCTTGGTGAAGTGCCGCTGCACGAACGGGTAGATGATCACCGCCGGAATGACCGTCACCACCACCACCGCCATCTTGACCGCGAGCGTCGGCGGGTACGCGGTCACGCCGGGCAGGTTCACTGCCGCGCCGGAGACGTTCGGCGACTGCCCGGCCAGGATGTAGCTCTGCAACACCCGCTGGATCGGGAACTTGTCGTTGGAGTCGATGTAGAGCACCGCGTTGAAGTACACGTTCCAGTAGCCGACCGCGTAGAAGAGCCCGACCACGGCGATCACCGCCTTGGACAGCGGCAGCACGATCCGGGTCAGGATGCGCAGTTCACCGGCGCCGTCGATGCGGGCGCTGTCGAGCAGTTCCGCCGGCACGTTCATGAAGAACGCGCGGATCACCACCAGGTTGAACACGCTGATCGCACTGGGCAGGATCAGCGACCAGAGGCTGTCCTTGAGCCCGAGACCGGTGACCACCAGGTAGCTCGGCACCAGTCCCGGGAAGATCAGGAACGTCAGCAGGAAGTAGAACAGCAGCCCACGGTGGGCCACCGAGCCGGGCCGGGACAGTCCGTACGCGGCCAGCACGGTGAGCACCAGGCTGACCGTGGTACCCAGCACGGTGACCAGGGTGCTGATCCACACCGCCCGGGTGACGTCTCCGCCGCTGAAGATGGTGATGTACGCCGACGGGTCGATCTCCCGGGGAATCATCACCATGCCGCCCGCGTCGTCGATGGTGCCGCGGGAGGCGAGGCTGGTGACCAGCACCGCCCAGAGCGGCACCAGCACCGCCGCGACCAGCAGGGTGAGCACGACCCCCTTGCCGATGGTCAGGGACGTCGAGGGGCGCCCCGCCCACACCGGACGACCGGGGTGGCGTCGCCGGGGTGGTGACGGGGGCGGTCCCGCCGTGGTCGGTGCCGCGGGCACCGGCCCGGCACCGCTGAGCTGTGCGGTCATGACTTGGAGTACACCCCCTGCTCACCGAGCCGATGCGCGATCTTGTTGGCGGTGAGGATCAGCGCCAACCCGACCGCCGCCTTGAACAGGCCCGCCGCGGCCCCGAGCCCCCACTGCTGGGTGCTGATCGCCTGGTAGTAGACGAAGGTGTCGAGCACCTCGGCGGCCTCCCGGCCGACCGCCTCACGTTGCAGGATGAACTGCTCGAAGCCGACCGAGAGCGCGTCGCCGAGCCGCATGATGAGCAGCAGCACGATCACCGGACGCAGGCCCGGCAGGGTGATGTGCCACAGCCGTCGCCACCGGCCGGCGCCGTCGGCGGCCGCCGCCTCGTACAGGTTCTGGTCGATCGCCGACAGGGCGGCCAGGAAGACGATGGCTCCCCAGCCGAGGTCCTTCCACACCGCCTCCGCGGTGACCAGCACGATGAACGTGTCCGGGTTGGTCATGATCTCCCAGGGCTCGAGGCCGGCCTGGCGCATCTCCTGGGCCAGCAGCCCGGCCCCGCCGAACATCTGCACGAAGAACGTCACCACCAGCACCCAACTGAAGAAGTGCGGCAGGTAGACCACGCTCTGCACGAAGCCGCGCAGCCGCCCGGAGACGACGCTGTTGAGGATGAGCGCCAGCAGGATCGGTAGCGGGAAGAAGAACACCAGTTGGAAGGCGGTGATGCTGAGCGTGTTGCGCACCGCGTCCCAGAACAGCGGGTCGCGGAACAGGGCCTCGAAGTTGCCGAACCCGATCCATTCGCTGTTGAGGAACGCCTCCAGCGGGTCGTCGCCGACGAACGGGTTGTAGTCCTGAAAGGCGATGATGTTGCCCAGGGTCGGCAGGTAGTGGAAGACCAGCAGCAGCGCCGCCGCCGGCGCGGCCATCGCCAGCAGCGGCCAGTCGCGGCGCAGCCGCACCTTCAGGCTGCGCCGCCGGCCCCGCCGGGGACGCCGCGGTGACGGCGTACGCCCGGCGGGTGGTCGCGTGTCGACGGTGCCGGGGGCGCTCACGGCCGCACCCCGCCGCCGGTCGGCGGCACGCTCACCTGCCTGCTCATCGGCCGTTGTCGGCGAGCGCCTTCTCGTGGAACGCGCGGCCCTCCTCGCCACCGGTGTCGAGGAACTCCTTGCGTACCTGAGCCAGGTCGCTGACCGGGCGACGACCGCGCAGGATGTCGCGGATCTTGTCGTCGGTCGGCTGGATGATCTTCGACCAGTTCGCCGGCAGTTCCAGCTTGATCCCGGCGAACAGGTCCTGCTCCATCTGGCCGATGTGGTTGCGGTAGTACCCGATGTAGTCCTGCACGTAGTTGGGGGTGTCGCCGCTGCGCACCTTGACCGGCACCCGACCGCCGATGTGGGTGTACTGCGCGCCCAACTCGGTACGTCCCCGCTCGGTCAGCGTCGGCGTACCGTCCGTGCCCCGGGTGAAGTGCTGTCCCTCCACGCCGTACTCGCGCAGTTCGAACTCCCGGCTGCCGAACGGCGCGGCACACCAGTTGAGCACCCGCAGCAACTCGTCGACCCGCTCGGTGGGCAGGTCCTTCCTGAGGAAGGTGTAGAAGATCGGCTTCTCGCTGCCCCAGATGACCGGTTGGGCGCCCTGCGCGCCGAAGACCGGCAGCGGCTGCATGTCGAAGGTGGGCAGTTCCTTGACCCGTTCGCTCTGCATGCCCTGCCAGGCACCGAGGCCGTCACGGTACATCAGGATCTTGCCGGAGTTGAACAGCTGCTTCTCGTCGGCGCCCTTGCTGGCCACCGTGTCCGGGTGCACCAGGCCCTCGGCGAACAGCCGGGCGGTGAACGCCAGCGCCGCCTCGAACGCCGGGTCCTCGAACTTGTGCTGCAGGCCGCCGTCGGGCTTCTTGCGCCAGGTCTGGTGGCAGCCGAAGTACTGCTGGATCATCTCGAAGACACTGCCGAAGGCCCACACGCCCTTGGCCGGGTCGGTGGCCTTCTTGCCGAACTCGTACAGCTCGTCGGGGCTGGTGGGGGCGGCCAGTCCGGCGGCGCCGAGCAGATCCTTGCGGTAGAACATGGCCCACGCGAACGGGCCGTCGGTGGGGAACGGCACGGCGTAGAGCCGTCCGCCCCAGACCGAGTACTCCCAGGCGCCGCTGGGCAGCGCGGCCAGGTACGGGTACTTCGCCGCGTTGTCGCCCTGGAGGTGGTCGGTCAGGTCGGTGAACAACGCCTTGACCGCGTCGGAGAACCGGGCGACCTTGTCCACCTCCCAGTTCGGCGCGGACAGCAGCTCCGGCACGTCGCGGGCACCGAGCATGGCGTTGAGTTTGTCGGCGTAGGTGAGGCCGTCCTGCAGGCTCGGGTTGACCTCCACGCCGAGCTTGCCGTTCACCGCGCTCAGGTAGGAGTTGCGGCCCAGCGGCGGCGGGGTCGGGCCCCACCACGGGCTCATCGTCTGGATCGGCGGGCCACCCCGGCCGGGCTGCTCGGTGACCGCGTCGACCAGCTCGCGCGGGTAGCTGAGGTAGCCGTCCGGGATCGGGCCCTCGCCGGGGATGTCCGGCTTGAGCAGCTCAGCCCGCTGGTAGGTGGGCAGCACCGCCTTGATGGCGTCGGCGTTGGTGGCGCTGCCCTGGCTCCCGGCTTCCTTGCTGCAACCGGCCAGGGCGCCGCCGCTCACGGTCGCGGCTGCGCCGAGGCCGAGCAGCCGCAGCATGGTCCGGCGGTCGGTGGATGCGCTCGGCAGGGAAGGCTTCACGGCGCACTCCCTTCGTTGTCGGTAATGGTTTGCGGAGCAGGAGGCTCGGGCTAGGATTAGTTGGGGTTCTAGCCGAACAAACTAATCGACGGTAATCCGTCCCACAAGACAGGCGGGCGGCCTGGTCGGTCCCGCCAGCGCGGTACGCGATGATGGACGCGCGCCGCGACACCGGCGCAGGGAGCGGGCAGATCGTGATCAGCATCCACAACGAACCGCAGCCGACCGATCTCGGTGACGTACGCGTCGCCAACCGGGCGGTGGTGCTGCGGCACGTACGTCTGCACGCCCCCTGCTCCCGGGCCGACATCGCCGCGCGGACCGGCCTGAACAAGGCCACCGTCTCCAGTCTGGTGACCGAGCTGATCGACCAGCGGCTGGTCCGCGAGACCGGGCTGACCGAGAACCGGGTCGGCCGACCGGCCACCATGCTGGTGCTCGACGGTGAGCCGTACGCCGCCCTGGGCCTGCAGATCGGCGTCGACGAACTGGTGGCCGTCGCCATCGACCTCGGCGGCAACCGGCTGCTCACCTGGCGGCGGGCCTTCGCCGCGACCACCGTCTCCCCTACCGAGACGCTGCGCGCCGTGGCCGCACTCGCCCGACGGGCGGTCGCCCGGGTCACCGCCCAGGGCCGCACCGTGCTGGGCCTCACCCTCGGCGTCCCCGGACTGGTCGACCCCTCCGGCGCGGTGCCGCTGGCCGACGCCCTCGGTTGGCGGGACGTGCCGGTCGCCGCCGAGCTGCGCGCCGCCCTGCGGGAACCGGAGTTCACCGTCGGGGTCGACAGCGTCGCCAACCTCGCCGCCCTCGCCGAGCAGCGGCACGGCGCGTACGCGGGCGGCACCGACCTGGTGCACCTCACCGGCGGGCTCACCGTCGCCGCCGGCATCATCGCGGCCGGACGACTGCTGCGCGGCGGGCGCGGCTTCGCTGGCGAGATCGGGCACCTCACGCTGGACCCGGCCGGGCCGCCCTGTCCCTGCGGCAACCGTGGCTGTCTGACCGCCCTGGTCGGCCTGCCCGCCGTGGTGCGCCGGCTGTTGCCTGACGCCGAGGCCGACGGTCCGGTCGTCGACCACCTGCCGGAACTGACCCGGATCGTGGCGCTCGCCCGGCAGGGGGACCCCGGCGTGTGCAGCGGGCTGGCCGAGATTGGCCGGCACCTCGGGCGCGGTGTCGCCGTCCTGGCCGACCTGCTCAACCCCGAGACGGTCGTGCTCGGCGACCACTTCGCCACCCTGGCCCCCTGGTTGCTGCCGGCGGCCCGCTCCGAGCTGGCCGCACGCACGCACGCCCCGGGCGCGGGCGGGTGTCGCCTGGAGGCCTCCGTCCTGGACACCGCCGCCGCGCTCGGCGGCGCCACCGCCGCCCTGGCCACCGTCGAGGCCGGACGGTTGCCGGCCCGCTGATCCGCCACCGTCGGGCGGCCGCCCCGACGGGCAACGTCCGCGGTCGATGCCCACTCGGCCGGTCGGAGTCTTGACCCGACCCGCCGCGGGTGCCAACCTCGAAGCGAGCCGCTCCGTACGGGCACCCGGGGCGGCTTGCTTTCCACGGTTTGTCGAAGCGCTTCGCCAGCGTCCGGGCCGACGACCGTCATCCCACCATGACCTGCGATGCCGCTCGGCCATCCGCCGTCGAAGCGCTTCGACCTCCGGCGTGCCGGGCACTGGAAGGCGATCCACCATGACCGACCGCACCACGCCCCCGCCCCGGGACCGGGTCGACGACCTGCTGGCCCGGCTGACCCTGCCGGAGAAGATCGGGCTGCTGCACCAGTGGCAGGCCCCCGTGCCCCGGCTCGGCCTGCCCGGCTTCCGCACCGGCACCGAGGCGCTGCACGGCGTCGCCTGGCTCGGCCCGGCGACCGTATTTCCCCAGGCCATCGGCCTGGCCAGCAGCTGGAACCCGGACCTGGTGCGCGCCGTCGGCGAGGCCGTCGGCGACGAGGTGCGCGCCAAGCACCAGGCCGACCCGCAGCGGGTCGGCCTCAACGTGTGGGCGCCGGTGGTCAACCCGCTGCGCGACCCGCGCTGGGGACGCAACGAGGAGGGCTGGTCGGAGGACCCGTGGCTGACCGGCCGGCTCGCCACCGCCTACGCCGAGGGCCTGCGCGGTGGGCATCCCGAACGGCTGCGTACCGCACCCACCGTCAAGCACTTCCTCGGCTACAACAACGAGACCGACCGGGCCACCACCTCCAGCGACCTGCCGCCCCGGGTCCTGCACGAGTACGAACTGCCGGCGTTCCGCGCCCCCCTCGCCGTGGGCGCGGCCGTCGCCGCGATGGCCGCGTACAACCTGGTCGACGGGGTCCCGGCCCACCTGAGCCCGCTGATCGACAGTGAACTGCGCCGGTGGGCGCCCGGCGAGGTGCTGGTCGTCGGCGACGCCGGTGCGGTGAGCAACATCGCCGGCGTGCAGGGGCACCTGCCCGACCACGTCAGCGGCTTCGCCGCGGCGCTGCGCGCCGGCATCGACAGCTTCACCGAGGACGACGCCGACAGCTCCCCGACCCGGCGGTACCTGACCGAGGCCCTGGACCGTGGCCTCATCACCGTGTCGGACGTGGACCGGGCGGTCCGGCGGGTGCTCACCGTCCGACTGCGCCTGGGCGACCTCGATCCGCCGCACACGGACCCGTACGCCGCGACCGGTCCGGAGGTCATCGACTGCCCGGCGCACCGGGAGCTGGCCCGGGAGGCCGCCCGGCAGTCGGTGGTGCTGCTGCGCAACCGCGGGCTGCTGCCGCTGACGACCGGCCTGCGGATCGCCGTGCTCGGCCCGCTCGCCGACGCCGTGCACACCGACTGGTACAGCGGCACCCTCCCCTACGCGGTCAGCGTCCACCAGGGGCTGGCGCAGCGGCTGGCGGCCGTCACCACCCATCCGGGCGCCGACCGGATCGCGTTGCGGGTGGGTGACCGTCACGTTGGTTGCCCCGACGCGGCCGAGGGTGGCCCGCTGACCGTCGGCGCCGACGCCGCCGGGTTCGACGTGTTCGACTGGGGTCGGGACGCGGTGGCGTTGCGCGCCGCCGGCAACGGCCGGCACGTCGGCGCCGACGACGACGGCTACCTGGTCAACGACCGCTGCGGCCCCGGCGGCTGGGTGGTCCGGGAGACCTTCCAGTTCGATCCGCTGCCCGGCGGCACGGTGCTGCTGCGCCACCTGGCCACCGACCGCTACGTCACCGTCGACGACGAGGGCCGGCTGCGGGTCGACGGCGACGGCCGGCAAGCCGGCACCCCCTTCGGCATCGAGGTGATCGTCGACGGTGCGGCGCGCGCCGCCGAGCTGGCCGCCGCCGCCGACGTGGCGGTGGTGACGTTGGGCAACCATCCGATGGTCAACGGGCGGGAGACCGAGGACCGCCTCGACCTGGCCCTGCCGGCCCGGCAGGAGGCGCTGCTGCGCGCCGTGCACGCCGCCAACCCGCGCACCGTGCTGGTGGTCACCAGCAGCTACCCGTACGCGCTGGGGTGGGCGCAGGAACACCTGCCGGCGGTGCTCTGGTCGGCGCACGGCGGGCAGGAACACGGCCACGCCCTGGCCGACGTGCTGCTCGGCGACGCCGATCCCGGCGGCCGGCTCACCCAGACCTGGTACGCCGACGCCGCCGAGCTGCCCGACCTGCTCGACTACGACGTGATCGGCTCGGACTCCACCTACCTGTACTACCGGGGCGAGCCGTTGTACCCGTTCGGGCACGGCCTCTCCTACGCCGACTACGACTACCGTGACCTGCGGCTGAGCGCCACATCGGTGAGCGCCGGCGAGGAGGTCGAGGTGAGCGTGGACGTCACCAACACCAGCGGCCGCACCGGTGTGGAGGTGGTGCAGCTCTACACCCGGCAGCGCCGCTCCCGGGTCAAGCAGCCGCTGCGCCAACTGCGCGACTTCGCCCGGATCGTCCTGTCACCGGGCGAGCGGCGTACCGTCACACTGCGCCTGCGCACCGCCGAGCTGTGCTGGTGGGACGCCGAGCGGGGCGCGCACGTGGTGGAGGACGCCACCCACACCGTGCTGGTGGGGCGGTCCGCGACCGACGTGCGGCTGGTCGACGCCGTGGCCGTACGCGGTGAACCGTTCGGTCGGCCGACCCGGCCGCACGCCGCGAGCGGGGTCCGGTGAGCGGGCGGGGCCGGACGCCGTCCGGTCAGCCCACCATCGCCGACGTGGCCCGGCACGCCGGTGTCGCGGTGAGCACCGTGTCGTACGTGCTCAGCGGCAAACGCGCCATCTCCGAGGTGACCCGCAACCGGGTGCTGGCCAGCGTGCGGCTGCTCGGCTACCACCCGAACGCCGGGGCGCGGGCCCTGGCCAGCCGGCGCGCCAACGTGATCGCGCTGGTGCTGCCGCTGCGCTCGGGCATCCAGGTGCCGGTGGTGATGCAGTTCGCCACGGCGGTGGTGACCTCCGCCCGCCGCCACGACCACGACGTGCTGCTGCTGACCTCCGACGAGGGCCCGCAGGGGTTGCACCGCATCGCGGCCGGCGCCCTGGTCGACGGGGTGCTGGTGATGGACGTGGAACTGCACGACGTGCGGGTGCCGCTGCTGCGGCAGCTCGGCCGACCCAGTGTGCTGATCGGGCTGCCCGCCGACACCGCCGGCCTGACCTGTGTGGACCTGGACTTCCACCGGGCCGGGCAGGTCTGCGTGGAACACCTGGCGGGGCTCGGCCACCAGCGGATAGCGCTGCTCGGTGCCCCGGCCGCCGTCTACGACCGGGGCACCGGCTTCGCCCACCGCACCCGCGCCGGCGTCGTCGAGGCGGCGACCCGCCACGGCGTCGAGGCGGTGACGCTGCCCTGTGAGGAGAACGCCGCCGAGGTGCACGCCCGGGTGGTCGAGTTGTTCGCCCGGCAGCCGCAGCTGTCCGGGCTGGTGGTGCAGAACGAGGCGGCGGTGGGGCCGGTGCAGGCGGCGCTGGCCGCCCTGGGCCGGCGGGTGCCGCACGACGTGTCGGTGGTGGCGGTCTGCCCCGACCAGTTCGCCGAGCACGCCAGCCCACGGCTGACCTCGGTGCCGGTGCCGGCGGAGGAGATCGGCCGGCAGGCCGTGTCGCTGCTGATGCGCAAGCTGCGTGACGAGGCCGTACCGCAGGTGACGCTGCTGGAACCCCGGCTGACCGTGCGGGACAGCACCGCCGCCGTCGCGCCGGCCGACCCGGCGTACGACGGCCGGACGGCGGCCCGGTGACCGGACCGGCGCACCGGATCTGGGACACCGCACCGGCGCTCGGCTGGGCAGACGCGTTCCTCGCCGGCAACGGCGAGTACGGGATCATGGTGCACGGCGACCCGTACGCCGAACGGATCGTGGTCAACCACCACCGGTTCGTGCTGCCCAACGGCACCCACGACGCGCGTGCGCCGCAGTTGGCGGCCATGCTGCCCCGGATCCGGCGGCTGGTCCTCGCCGACCGGCGGGCCGAGGCCGGTCGGCTGCTGGCCGGTGACGGGGTGTTGCGGTGGACGCAGTCGTTCCATCCCGGCTTCGCGCTCACCGTCGAGGCGGCCGGCGGACCGGTGGACGACTACCGTCGGTACACCGACTTCGACACCGGCGAGGTCGTCGTGCGGTGGGCCGGCGGGAGCCGCCGCTCGTTCGTCTCGCGTACCGACCGGATGGTCGTCACCTGGCTGGACATGGGCGCCTGCCGCGTCGGGGCGACCGGGGACCTGCCCGGCCGGCCCGCCGCGCTGCGTTACGCGGTGTCGGCGTACCGCCGCGACGGGCTGGTCTTCCTGCGGGTCCGGGGTCGCTACCCGACCGCCGGTGCCGCGTACGGCTTCGAAGGGCTGACCCTGCTCCGCGGCGCGGTCGAGGTCGACGGGGACGGGGTGCGCGTCGACGGCCCCGCTCTGCTGTTGACGGTGCTCGACCGCCCGCAGGCCCGCTGGCGCACCGGGTCGCTGGTCCGCCGGTTGACCGGTCACCGCGACGCCCGCTACGGCGACCTGCTCGCCCGGCACACGGCCCGGCACACACCGGCGTACCGGCGGGTCGAGCTGGACCTGCAGGTGCCGGACGCGCAGCGGGCGTTGCCCGTCGGTGAGCTGCTGGCCCGGCAGGCCGCCGACCCGCGGACCCTGGATCCGGTCCTGCTGGAGCGGCTGTTCCACGCCGGACGGTACCTGCTGCTGAGCGCCAGTGGGGTGCTGCCGCCCCGGTTGACCGGGCTGTGGGCGGGTTCGTGGGACGCCGCCTGGGCCGGTGACTTCACCACCGACGCCAACCTGAACCTTCAGCTCGCCTCGGCCAACATCGCCGCCCTGCCGGAGGTGGTCGAGGCGCACGCGCGGCTGGTACGCGCGCAGGTGGAGCACTGGCGACGCAACGCCCGGGTCATCTACGGGGCGCGTGGCCTGCTGGCGCCCAGCCGCACCGACGGCGAGCACGGACACCTGTTCCACCTGCATCCGGACTGGCCGTTCGCGGCGTGGCTGCCCGGCGCGCACTGGCTGCTGTTCCCGCTCTACGAGCGGCATCTGGTGACCGGCGCGCCGCTGGGCGAGGTGGCGGGTTGGTTGGTGGAGGTGGCCGAGTTCTTCGCCGACGTGCTGACCACCACCGGAGGCGACACGACGTGGGGGTTCGTGCCGTCGTACTCGGCGGAGACCGGGCCGCTGGACGCGACGGGCAGAGCGGTGCACGTGGCGGTCAACGCCACCATGGACATCGCGGCGGCGCGGCACGCGTTCGCGGTGGCCGCCGTGCTGACCGGCGAGCGGCGGTGGGCGCGGCTGGCGGCGCGGCTGCCGGCGTACCGGGTCGACGCCGACGGGGCGTTGACGGAGTGGGCCTGGCCCGGATACGAGGGCGACGAGAACCACCGCCACGTCAGCCATCTGTATCCGGTGTGGCCGCTGGACGAGATCAACCCGGAGGACACCCCGGAGCTGGCCCGGGCCGCGCACCGGGCGCTGCGCCGCCGGGGCGACGAGAACCTGTCCGCGCACGGCAGCCTGCACCGGGCGTTGGCGGCCGCCCGGCTGTACGACGGTCCACTGGTCGAGGCGAACCTTCTCAAGATCGTCGGCAACGACATGTTCTTCCGGTCGCTGATGAGCGCGCACAACCCGGGTCGGGTCACCTACAACGCCGACGCCGCCCACACCCTGCCGGCGGTGCTGATCGAGTCGCTGGTGCAGGGGCGGCCCGGCCGGCTGCGGTTGCTGCCGGCGCCGCTGCCCGCACTGCCGCGCGGAACGCTGCGCGGGGTGCGCTGCCCCGGGCGGGTCACCGTCGAGGAGCTGGCCTGGCGGCCGGGCTCGGTACGCGTCCGGCTGGTCTCGGCGGTCCCGCAGCGGCTGCGGATACGCAGCCCGTACGGTGCGACGGTGCGGCAGCTGGCCGCCGGTGAGCCGACCGGGGTGTCGTTCACCCGATAGCCGTCGGGGCGTGCCGGGACCTCGCGGCGACACCGTCGACGGTGCGGGACGCGCCACGAGGCCCGGCCCTGCCGGTCGTCACCGGGCCGCGTCTCGGCCCAGCATGATCGACAGGGCAGGGCCTAGACTGCCCGTTCGATGGACGTTGAGTCGACAACCGCCGCCGACACCCGCCCCTGCGCCCACTGCGGACGTGACGTGCCGCAGCGCGCCGGGGCGGGCCGCCCGTTCCGGTACTGCCGGGACAACGACGGCGCCTGCCAGCGGGCCTCCCGCAACAGCCGCATGCGACACCGCAACGCCCCGGGCCTGCCCGGCCAGGTGGCCCGCACCTGGGAGGCGGTGGACCGGCTCGACCAGATCGTGGCGACGCTGACCGAGGCGCTGCACGCCGAGCTGTCCCCGGCCGGGGTGCAGCGGCAGCTGTCGCAGCTGCGCGCGGAGACCGCCGGGGAGGTCGCGGCGGCGCAGACCGAACGCGACGAGGCGCTGCGGGTCGCCGAGGACGCCACGGCCCGCGCCGAACGGGAACGCCGACACGCCCAGACCGCGACCGCCGAGCGTGACGCCGCCCTCGGCGAGGCCGCCCGCGCCGCGCAGGAGGCCGCGTCCGCCGCCCAGCGGGCGCAGGACGCGGAGACGGCCCGTGACGAGGCCCGACGGGAGGCCGTGGCCGCGCAGGCGCTGCGGACGCAGGCCGAGGCCGACCGGGATGCCGCCGGAACCCAACTGACCGCGCTGCGTGCCGACCTGGCCGCCGAACGCCGCCGTGGTGGTGAGCTGGCCGCCGAGCGCGATGCCGCCCGCGCCGAGGCCGAGCGTGCTGCCGGCGCCACCGCCGAGGCGGTGGCCGAAGCCGGCCGGTTGCGGACCGAACTGGACCGGTCGCGGTCCGCGGCCGAGCGGGCCCGCGCGGAGGCCGAGCAGGCCCGGGCCGAGGCTGCGCGGCTCACGGTGGAGGTCGAGCGGTCCCGGGCGGACACGGCGGCGGCCCGCGCGGACGCCGAGCGGGCGGCGCAGGCCCGGGCGCAGGCCGACGCCGAGCGCGAGCGGGCGCTGGCCGAGGCGCGGCAGGCCGGCGAGCAGCAGGCTGTCGCCGCCGCCCACGTCGACCGGTTGCGGGACGAGCTGGCCGGCGTCCGCGCGGCGGTCGGTGCCGCCGAGGGCCAGGTCGCCGAGCTGACGGTACGCCTGCGCGCCACCGAGGCCGACCGCGACGACGCCCGCGAGCGGGTGGCGCAGCTGGCCGCCAAGGTCGCCGACCTGGCCACCGCCCTCACCCGCCCCACCCCCTGACCTGGTTCGGTGGTGCGGTCGGGGGCACCTCGAACACCGTCCAATCGGGACACATCGACGGGCGCGGCCGGGGGAGGATGGCGGTATGGGTAAGACGTATGAGCGCATCGAGGGCCGGCTGCGGGAGTTCATCGAGGCGCAGCCGATGTTCTTCACCGCGACCGCGCCGCTGGCCGGTGACGGCACGGTCAACCTCTCCCCCAAGGGCCTGCGCGGCTGTCTCACCGTGCTCGACGAGCAGACAGTGGCCTACCTGGACTTCGCCGGCAGCAACGCCGAGACCATCGCCCACCTGCGGGAGAACGGCCGGATCACCCTGATGTGGTGCGCCTTCTCCGGCCCGCCGAACATCGTGCGGGTGCACGGCAGGGGTGAGCCGGTGTTCCGTGACGATCCCCGTTTCCCGGGCCTGCTCGCGCGTTTTCCCGACATCGACACCACCCGGCACGGCCTACGGGCCGTCATCGTGGTGCACGCCCGGCTGATCCGCGACACCTGCGGCTACGCGGTGCCGCTGATGACCTACGACGCCGACCGGGACCTGCACGCCCGCCGCTTCGCCCGGGAGGACGACACGTCGCTGGACGCGTACTTCGCCGGCAAGGACGACATCGCCAGCAGCATCGACGGTCTGCCGGGGCTGCCGTTGCCGCTACCGCCCACGCCACGGGCGGGCTGACCGACGCCGGCCGCTCCGGCGTGGGCCGCGCCGGCCGGCCGGACCGGCGCGTCACCTCGCGGCGTCGCCGTACCGAGGCTGCGGCCGGTTACCATTCCCGCTGGCGGCGACGGTCCGCCGAGACGACCCGGCTGGGACGACCCCCGCCGGGCGTACGTGATGGCCGGCTACCCTTGACCACGCACCCGGGCGTTCGGGGCGTCGAGGCGCGGCCGCGGGAATGGCCCGCCGCTGACGGACCGTTACACCGATAGGACCAGCACCACCGAAGAGGGGAAGTCGAACATGGGCGAGCGTATGCTGCGCGGTAGCCGACTGGGCGCGGTCAGCTACGAATCCGACCGCAACACGGAGCTCGCGCCGCGGCAGACCCGCGAGTACCTGTGCGCCAAGGGTCACCAGTTCGAGGTGCCATTCGCCGTCGACGCCGAGGTGCCGACCACCTGGGAGTGCAAGTTCGACGGCAGCGTGGCCCGCCTGGTCGACGGCAGTGAGCCGGAGCAGAAGAAGGCCAAGCCGCCGCGCACCCACTGGGACATGCTGCTGGAGCGGCGTTCGATCGCCGAGCTGGAGGACATTCTGGCCGAGCGGCTGCAGGAGGTCCGCACCCGCCGCGGTCGCGCCTGACCCGAAACACCACGACGACGCCCCCGGAATCTCCGGGGGCGTCGTCGTGCACGCTCAACCGTTGCGGGGCTCCACGATCTCACCCTCGATGGCCTCACCCTCGACCACCGGACGCACCGGAGTCTGCGGTGACGGCTCCTGCGGCGGCGCCGGCGCCGGTTGCTGCGGCCCACCCCGGTACACCCGCACCCGCCGCGGCCCGAACAGGTCACCGGCGGTCATCGACGACACCCGGCGCTCGGCGACACGTTGCAGCCCGCCACGGATCAGCCGCCGCACCGGCGGCACCAGCAGCACCAGCCCCACCACGCCACTGACCAGCCCCGGAGAGGCCAGCAGCAGCGCGCCGACCAGCCCCACCAGCCCGTCGGTCACCTGCCGGCCGGGCGGCCGGCCCGACTGCGCCGCCTCCCGGAACCCCCGCCACGCCCGCACGCCCTCGCGACGCAGCAGCACCAGACCCAGCAGCGAGGCCGCGAAGACCAGCAACGTCGCCGCGCCGAAGCCGATCGCCCGACCCACCAGCACGAACACGGCGATCTCCACGGCCACGGACACCAGCAGGGCCAACGGTACGAACCTCAGTGCTCGGCGCATATCACCCCATCCGCCTCACGACGTCTCATCGTCTCGGCCCGCCCGACGGGCGCAGCCGTCCCGTCCCCAGCATGACACGCCCTGGCTCAGGGCCACCGCGCCTGCCCGGCCGTGGCGGCGTGCAGTCCACGCCGCATCGCCGTCCGCCGGTCCCGCACCGCCCAGCCGGTGATCCGCCACAACGCCTCGACGACGATCAACGGACTCATCTTGCTGGCGCCACGCTCCCGTTCGGCGAAGGTGATCGGCACCTCCACGATCCGCGCCCCGGCACGGTGGGCCAACCGGGACAACTCCACCTGGAACGAGTACCCCTGCGAACACACCGAGTCCAGATCCAGCGCGTCCAACACCCCGGCCCGGTACACCCGGTAGCCGCCGGTGGCGTCGGCGACCGGCATGCCCAGCGCCAAACGCGCGTACAGGTTGCCGCACCGCGACAGCAGCAGCCGCCGCAACGGCCAGTTGACCACCCGCGCACCACGGGTCCACCGCGACCCGATCACCACGTCGGCGTCGCGGGCCGCGGCCAGCAGCGCCGGCAGGTCCTCCGGGGCGTGTGAGCCGTCGGCGTCCATCTCCACCACCGCGTCGAAACCACGCCGCCGTGCCCACGCGAACCCCGCCAGGTACGCCGCGCCCAACCCCTGCTTGCCCTCCCGGTGCAGCACGTGCACCCGCGGATCGACCCGGGCGAGGCCCTCGGCGATCGCGCCCGTGCCGTCGGGGCTGTTGTCGTCGGCGACGAGAATCTCCACCTGCGGCGCGGCCTCACGAACCCGCCGCACGATCGCCGTGACGTTGTCGGCCTCGTTGTAGGTGGGAATGACCACCAGCACCCGACCCACGCCGGGCACCCCGGTCATCACCGGACGGATGTCGGTTCCGCGCATCACCGCTGCCCCCTTCACCCCGGGTCGGCGGCCACCTGTCCGGATCGGCCGCCCCGCCGGCGCCGCAGCACCGCCGCACCGGCCAGAGCCGCCACGGCCAGCCCGGCCAGCACCACCTCCGGCAGCACCCCGACCCGGGTGGCCAGCGTGCGACCCTCGGTCAGTCGCAGCTGCCGCACCACGACCGCGCGGGTGTTGAACCCGGTGGCGTCGCTTACCCGCCCGTCCGGGGCGACGAACCCGGACACCCCGACCGTCGAGGCCATCAACGCCGCACGCCCGTGCTCGACCGCCCGCAGCCGCACCATCGCCAACTGCTGGCGCGCCTCCGCCTCGTCGAACGTGGCGTTGTTGGTCTGCACCACCAGCAGCTGCGCCCCACCGACGACGGTGTCGCGGACCAGCCCGTCGTAGGCGACCTCGAAGCAGATCACGTCCCCGAGCAGCACCGGCCCGCTGTCGACCACCCCCGGCTCGGTGCCGGCCACGAAGTCGGCCCGCACCCGGTCGACCTGGTCACTGACCATCCGGGCGATCCGACGCAGCGGCACGTACTCGGCGAACGGCACCGGATGACGCTTGATGTACAGCTGCTCCAGGTCGGGACCGCTACCCGGACGCCACAGCAGTCCCGCGTTGCGCACCTGCCCCTGCTCCGGCCCGAACAGCACCGCACCGACGAGGATCGGCACGCCGACGGCGTCGGCGGCGGCGGAGATCCGCGTACCGGCCGAGGCGTTGCGCAGCGGGTCGATGTCGCTGGAGTTCTCCGGCCACACCACCAGGTCCGGTCGGGGGCGGGTGCCGGCGGCGACCTCACCGGCCAGGGCGATGGTGGCGTCGACGTGGTTGTCGAGCACGGCCTGCCGCTGGGCGTTGAAGTCCAGCCCCAACCGGGGCACGTTGCCCTGGACGATGGCCACGGTCACGCTCGCCGAGTCGCGGGTCGTGGCCACCGGCACCAGCAGCCCACCGGCGAGCAGCAGCAGCACCGTCGCCGCGCATCCGGCCGCCGGCGCCCACCACCGGGTGCCGCCGGCGTCGCGGCGGGCCCGTACCGTCCACCAGGCCCCGGCGACCAGCAGCCCACCGGCCAGCGCCACCGCGAACGTCACCAGCGGCGCGCCGCCCAGCGCCGCCAGCCGCAGCAGCGGCGAGTCGTCCTGGCCGAACGCCAGCCTCCCCCACGGGAACCCGCCGAACGGGGTCCGGTCACGCAGCGCCTCCTGCCCCACCCACAGCACCCCGGTCAGCGCCGGCCACACCGCCGGCAGGCGGTCGGCCAGCGGCGACACCCACGCCGTGGCCAGCCCCAGCAGCGCCAGGTAGCCGGCCTGCAGCAGCGACAGCAGCACCCACGGCAGGTAGCCGGTGTGCAGGTTCGTCCAGGCCAGCAACGGCGCGAACAGGGTCAGACCGGTCAGGAAACCCAGACCGGCTCCGGCGCGCAACCGCCGCCGGTGCGTCGCCGCGGCCAGCAGCGCGACACCGACCGGCGCCAGCGGCCACCAGCCGTACGGGGGGAACGCCACCAGCAGCGCCACGCCGGCGGCCACCGCCATGGCGACGGCCACCGGCAGACGCACCGGGCCCACCGGCACACGGGCGGGCGGCGGCGAGGTGGCACCGGCGGCACGGTCCACGGTCGTCACGGGCGGGTCGGACGCGATCACGCGCCGAAGGCTACCCGGCCATTGCGACCGGCCGCCCGGCCGCCGTCCTGCGAAGCGGCCCGCCCGGGGATACCACCGCCGTCACCGGCGGCGAGCCAACAGGACAGCGTCGTGCACCACGACGTCGCGCCCGTCCGGGTCGGTCACCGTCCGGGGCCGGGCCTGCGCGGTCAGCACCTCGAAACGCTCCGGATCCAGTTCCGCCGCGACCTGCTCGGCGGTGTACATCATCTCCGGATAGTGCATACGGTGGGCCGTGGTACGCAGGTCCCGCGGGTGGTGCCCGACGATCAGCAGCCGGCCGCCGGGGGCGACCGCGTCGGCCAGCCGGGCGAACACCTCCCGCCGAGGTTCCGGCGGCAGGTGCATGAACTGCGCCGACACCAGGTCGTAGGCGCCGGCCGGGGGCGACCACGCGAGCAGGTCGGTGTGGGTCCACTCGATGCGCTCGGCCACCTCGGCGGCGGCGCTTCGCGCGTGGGCGGCGGCCCGCGCCAGTGCGACGGTCGAGATGTCCAGCGCCGTGACCTGCCAGCCGCGTTCGGCCAGCCACACCGCGTCGGCGCCCTCACCGCTGCCCACGTCCAGGGCCCGGCCGGGGGTCAACCCGGTCACCTCGGCGACCAGTTGCGGGTTCGGTCGGCCGCTCCACACCGCGGGCTTGGACCGGTAGCGCTCCTCCCAGGCCGCCTCGGTGAACATGGTCTCCCGCTGCCGCCGGTGCTCGGCCACCGCGTCGCGGGTGTCCTCCTCCACCAGATCCATGTTGATCATCGCCGCGGCGGTGAGGCCGCCCCCGGCGGCCTTGATCACCTGGCCGGTCACGTCGGTCACGTTGCCGGCCACCCACACCCCCGGCACGTCGGTGGCGCCGTTGGCGTCGGCCGGGATCCGCTGCCCGATGACGTGACCGGAGTGTTCCACGTCGACCGGGGTCAACCCGAGCGACTCCAGTAGCGCCGACCGGGCCGTCATCCGGGAGGCCACCACCACCGCGTCGAGTTCCACCAGCTCCCCGGAGTCCAACCGCACCCCGGCCAGCCGGTCCCCGGCGGTCTCCACGCCGACGACCCGCCCGGGCACGACGGCGATGCCGCGGGCCGCCAACTGTTCGGTCTCCTGCGGCCCGGGTGGCGCGCTGTCGTGCAGCAGCAGCCGCACGTGCGGGCTCCACTGCCGCCACAGCCGCGCCGCGTGCACCGCCATCGGCCCGGTGGCCAGCACCCCGATCACCCGGTCGCGGACCTCCCAACCGTGGCAGTACGGGCAGTGCAGCACGTCGCGCCCCCACCGCTCGGTCAGCCCCGGCACCTCGGGCAGCTCGTCGACGAGTCCGGTGGTGACCAGCAGCCGCCGGGCCCGCACCGTACGGCCACCGTCGACCATGACCACGAAGCCGCTGTCGTCGCGGGTCACCGCGTCGACCCGACCGGCCACGACCTGCCCCCCGTACGCGGTGACCTCCGCCCGCCCCACGGCCATCAGCTCCGCCGGCGGCGTGCCCTCCCGCCCGAGATAGTTGTGCACCCCGCCGGCCGGGGCGTTACGCGGCTCCCCCGCGTCCACCACCAGCACACTGCGCCGCGCCCGGGCCAGTGCCAGCGCCCCCGCCAACCCGGCGGCCCCGCCACCGACCACCACCACGTCGTACCTGTCGTCCATGTCCGCCCCCTCGTCGCTGCTGACTCACACCCTGCAACCCACACCGGCAAACGACAAGTAACGTTGCTGCTATGGCAAACGAGGAGGCGGCGGTGCTGGCGGCGGTCGGGCCTCGGCTGCGCGCCCTGCGCAAACGTCGCGGCACCACCCTGAGCGAACTCGCCGACACCACCGGCATCTCGGTGAGCACCCTGTCCCGACTCGAATCAGGGCAGCGCCGCCCCACCCTGGAACTGCTGCTGCCCCTGGCCCGCGCCCACCAGGTACCGCTGGACGAACTCGTCGGCGCACCCGCCGTCGGCGACCCACGGGTACGCCCCCGCCCCATCGTCCGGCACGGCATGACCTTCCTGCCGCTGACCCGCCGCCCCGGCGGCCTCCAGGCGTTCAAACAGATCCTGCCCCCGCACACCCCCGCCGACCCGCAACCGCAGTCCCATGAGGGCTACGAGTGGCTCTACGTGCTCTCCGGCCAACTGCGGCTGCGCCTCGGCGAACACGACCTGCTCCTGGCCCCCGGCGAGGTCGCCGAATTCGACACCCGGGTGCCGCACTGCGTCACCAACCCCGGCCCCGAACCCACCGAAGTGCTCAACCTGTTCGGACCGCAGGGCGAACGCCTGCACGTGCGGGCCCGCCCCGCCAGGGCCGACAGCTGAACGCACGCGCCGTGCCGTCGATCACAGCGCACCGGGAAGGTCGACAAAGGGACTCAATGAAGTCGGGGCGCGGCATACGCCGCGCCCCGATGCTCCCAGGCCCCTCCCGGCCGGTGCGGCGGAATGTGACACGCCGACCTTCGGACCGACCGGACGATGACTGGCTGTCCCCGCCGGGCCGTTGTCTACTGGCCGTGCATCCCATCCTGCCCGTACACCGGTAACCGCGGCCGGTTCGCGCCGCCCCGCCGACCCCCGCCCGCTGGACCTGGCCGCCGCGACTGAACATGCACCGTGTCGCTCGGCCAGCGGACGAAGGGACGAAGCGAACAACAGCCGCTTCCCGTGGTAGGACTCAAAGACGGTACGTGGCCCACCCCCGGCCTTGTCAACCCACCCCCGACGAGTCGTCGCCCCGCCCCGGCGTGTCGTGGCCGCCACCACCACGACGCCAGCCCCGGACCACCCACCGGCCGCCGGACAAGCACCCCCCGCGACAGCGGCCGTCCACCCTGGTCAACCCAGCAGCGGCCGCAGCAGAGCCCGAGCCGCCACCGGATGCTCCCCGGCGAGCAACCCGGCCGCGGCCAGCACATAGTCGCCGTCCACCACCGGCCGGGCCGCCCGCGGCAACGCCCACCCACCGGCATGGTCGGACAACACCGCGTCCAACACCCCCGCCGCGTCGTTGTCCGGGGCGTACCTCAACACCCCACCGGAACCCACCAGCAACCGCACGTCCCGCAGGTCCCGGCCGGCCCGCTCACCGGTGCCGACCCCGCGGGCGTGCCGCCGCAACGCCACCGTCGCCGCCAACACCGCGATCCGCGCGTCCACCGCCCGCCCGGCCGCATCCGCCGGCAGGAGCCCGGGATCGGCCGCACGCGCCGCCGCCGCGACCGCCAACCCGTCACCCTCGCCCACCGCGATCAGACGTTCCTCGACCGCCGCCCGCACCACCCCGGGGGCGCTCCACCGCACACCCAGGTCCCCCTCGACCGTCCGGGCCCGCCACAACTCACCGGCCACCTCCCGGCCCGGCCCGCTGGCCCGCTCGTCCGGGGTGAGCACCGAGTACACGTCCGTCGTCGCACCACCCACGTCGACCACCACCAGGTCACCACCGGCCACGTCGGCGAGCACCTCCACCCCCGACAACACCGCGTCCGGCGTCGCCGCCCGCACCAGCCGGGCGAACCGGCGACCCCGCGACAACCCCTTACCACCGATGACATGCCGCAGGAACACCCGCCGGATCGCCGCCCGCGCCGACACCGGCGCCAACACCCCGATGCGGGGCAGCACGTTGTCGGCCACCGTCACCGGCACCCCCGCCCCCGCCAGCAGCCCGTGCAGGTCGTCCCGGACGTCGACGTTGCCCGCCAACACCACCGGCACCCGCCAGCGGGCCCGCGCCAGCCGCGTCGCGTTGTGCGTGAGCGTGTCGGCGTCCCCGCCGTCGGTGCCCCCCACCAGCAGCACCACGTCCGGGCGAGCCGCCCGCAACGCCGTCAACTCCGCCCGACCCGCCCGGCCGGCCGCCACGTGCACCACGTCCGCCCCCGCCGACAGACCCACCCGCCGACCCGCCTGCGCCGTCACCAGCGGCTCGTAGCCGATCACCGCCAGCCGCAACCCGCCCCCCGCCGACGAACACACGAACCACGGCACCTCACCCGAGCCGAGCCCGGCGGTGGCCGCGGCCACCGCCGCGTCCAGACCGTGCAGCACATCCGACCCCACCGTGGTGGGCGCCGCCGCCGCCGACACCAGCCCACCACCGTCGAGGTCCACCACCGCGACCTTCGTGTACGTCGAACCGACGTCGGCGCAGACCGCGACGTTCACGCCGCGGCGGGCACGACCACCGTGCCGGTCGCCGTCACCGCCACCAGCGGCTCGGCCAACACCTCCGCCGCCGACCCGCCCCGATCCGGCCGACCCCGGCACACCACCCGCGCCTCGAAGTCGATGGTGCGGCTGCGGGTACCCACCCGCGTCACCGTCGCCACCACCTCCAACACGTCACCGGCCCGCATCGGCGCCCGGAACTGCACATCCGAGTACGACGCGAACAACCCCTCGTCCCCGTCGGTACGGATGCACACCTCGGTGGCCACGTCCCCGAACAGGCCCAACGCGTACGCCCCGTCGACCAGATTCCCCGCGTAGTGCGCGTGCGCGTACGGCACATACCGCCGATGCGTCACCGTCACACCCAACCGCCGGTCAGTCATGCCACCTTCGCCTTCTTGTTCGTGATCAACGCGTGGACCAGGTAGGACGCCACCTCACCCGGCGTCGTACCCCGACCGAAGATCCGATCCACCCCCAGCTCGGCGGCCTGCGACTCGTCGAACCGCGGCCCACCCACGATCAGCAACGGCCGCCGACCCGCCGGCATCGCCTCCCGGAACGCCGCCGACATCTCCCGGGTGTTGTGCAGATGCGCGTCCCGCTGCGTCACCACCTGCGACACCAGCACCGCGTCGGCCCGCGCCACCCGCGCCGCCTCCACCAGCTCCGGCACACTCACCTGCGCCCCCAGGTTCGTCACCGACAACTCCCGGTAGTACTCCAGGCCCTTCTCCCCCGCGATGCCCTTCACGTTGAGAATCGCGTCGATACCCACCGTGTGCGCGTCCGTGCCGATACAGGCACCCACCACCGATAGCTTCCGCCGCAACCGCCGCTTCACCACCGCGTTGACCTCCTTGGCGCTGAGCAGCGGAAAGTCCCGCTCCACCACCCGCACCGCCGACAGGTCCACCAGATGGTTCACCCGCCCGTACACCACGAAGAACGTGAACCCGTCACCAACCGGCTTCGCGTGCACCAGCAACGCCGGGTCGATGCCCATCCGGTTCGCCAACTGCACCGCCGCACCCTCGGCCCGCTTGTCATGCGGCACCGGCAACGTGAACGACACCTGCACCATGCCGTCACCGGTGGTGTCCCCGTACGGCCGCACAACCGTCCCGCCCGTCACGACCGGACCTCCTCAGGTCGCGACTGCGGGACTCGCTCGCCGCGCTCGCCCATTCCTCGCGCGCCCGGCCGCTCCAGAATCTCCGTCGCCGGGTTGAAGTAGTCCGCCTCATGCCGCGCCACCCCGTCCAGACCCTTACCCCGGTCCGCCGGCCGCTTCATGATCCCGAACGTGCCCTCGGCGATCGCCGTCAACAACGACTGTTCACCGATCCGCTCCAGCAGCTCCACCGCCTCGCCGAGCACCCGGTTCGCCCGCTGCTGAATGAACCCACCCGACGCCGGCACGAAATCCTCGGCCAACCCACCGGCCGCACCCAACACGTACCGCACGTTCTGCAGGGCGATGTCCCGATCCGACAACCACGGCGTCACCACCGCCTCCGTCATCATCCCCACCAGCAGAATCCCCTGCCCGGTCAGCGCACCCACCAGGTTGAAGAAACCATCCAGCAGATTCCCCCGGAACACGTCCCCGGTCATGTGCTTCGTCGGCGGCATCCACTTCAACGGCGCGTCCGGAAACAGCTCCCGCGCCAGCAACGCGTGCGCCAACTCCAACCGCAACGACTCCGGCACATCCGGGTTGATCTCGAACGCGTGCCCCAGCCCCAACTGCCAGTCCGCCAACCCCGCCTCATGCGCGAAATACTCGTTGAGCAACTGCGACACCGTCACCGTGTGCGCCTCATCCACCGCGTCCGCGGTGGTCAGGTAGTTGTCCTCACCGGTGTTGATGATGATCCCCGCCCGGGCGTGCACCTGCCGCGAGAACCGCTGATCCACAAACGTCCGCACCGGATTGATGTCCCGGAACAAAATCCCGTACATCGAATCGTTGAGCATCATGTCCAGACGCTCCAGACCCGCGAGCGTCGCCATCTCCGGCATGCACAACCCCGACGCGTAGTTCGTCAGCCGCACATACCGACCCAGCTCCTTCGACGACACATCCAACGCCGCCCGCATCAGCCGGAAATTCTCCTGCGTCGCGTACGTACCGGCGAACCCCTCCCGGGTCGCCCCCTCCGGCACGTAATCCAACAGCGACTGCCCCGTCGACCGGATCACCGCGATCACATCCGCGCCGGCCCGCGCCGCCGCCTGCGCCTGCGGAATGTCCTCGTAGATGTCCCCCGTCGCCACGATCAGATAGATCCACGGCCGCCGCGGCGGATCCCCGTACCGCTTCACCAACCGCTCCCGCTCGGCGCGCCGCCGATCGATCCGCCGGATCCCGGCCGCGACCGCCGCACGCGCCGCCCGCCGGGCAGCGGTAGCCGCCCTACCCGTCGGCTGGACGAACCGCACCGACCCGGCGGCCGCCTTCTGCGCCAGCAACGTCACATCGCTGATCTGCTCCCGCGCCAGCGCGTCGAACACCGGCAGCGCCACCCCGTGACCCAACCCGACATCCGCCACCACCGCGTCCACCAGACGGTTCACCCACGGAATCCCGTCCGGATCGGCCCCGGCCACCCCGGCCAACCGCAGCACCGCCCGCTCCACCGACACCGTGGTGTGACCACGCGCCAGCTCCACCACCGGCAACCCGGCCCGCCGCGCCAACTCCCGCGCCCGCGCCACCAGCACCGGATCCAGGTCAAGCTTCCCAGTCACGCGGACCCTTCCTCATAGATCACCTCACCACGCAGCACCGTGCGCCGACACACCGGCAACGGCGTCGGATCACCCGCACCACGCAATTCCGGATCCTCCGACTGCACCACCGGCAACCCCCGCTCCACACCCGCCGGCGTGGACCACACCGCGAACGTCGCCGGCGCACCCAGGGCCAGCACCCCCTCGCTGTCCAGATGCACCGCCCGCCAGCCACCCCGGGTGTGCGCCGCGAACGCCGCCCGCACACTCATCCGCTGCACCGGGTTGTGATGCGCCACCGCCGCCCGCACCGACCCCCACGGATCCAACGGCGTCACCGGAGAATCCGAACCGAACGCCAACGCCACCCCGACCCCGTGCATCGCCCCCATCGGATTCGACGCCAACGACCGCGCCAACCCCAACCGCGTCTCATACATCCGGCCCGCGCCACCCCACAACCGGTCGAACGCCGGCTGCATCGACGCCACCACCCCGAACTCCACGAACCCGGCGATCAACCGCCGATCCACCAGCTCCGCATGCTCCACCCGATGCCGCGCCGTCCGCAGCCGATCCGTACCCACCGTCCGCGCCGCCGCCGCGAAACCCTCCAGCACCGTCGACACCGCCGCGTCACCGATCGCATGGAACCCGCCCTGCATCCCGTGCGCGGCACAGTCCAACAAATGATCACGAACCTGGTCCGCGCTCAGATAACCGTGACCACACCCGTCACCATCGGCGTACGGCTGCGACAGATGCGCCGTCCGCGAACCCAACGCGCCGTCCACGAAAAGATCACCGCCGGCGCCGACCGCACCCAGCTCCCGGGCCCGGGCCGCACCACCCAGCTCACCCCAGTAGCCGTACACCTCCGGCACCCCCGCACCCGAGATCCCCAACAGGCCGGTGAAATCCTCCTCGTCGGAAATCTCCGGCCCACCACACTCGTGCACCGCCGCGATCCCCAGCGACGCCGCATGCGCCAACGCCACCCGCTGCGCAGCCACCCGCTGTGCCCGCGTCACCGACGCCCGCGCCACCGCCCGCACCACGTGGTGCGCGTCACGGCGCAACCAACCCGACTCGTCGTACCCCGGCGCGGCCACCGCCTCCGGACACGCCGCCAACAACGCCGACGACACCAACGCCGAATGGATCGACGCCTGCGACAGGTACACCCGCCGGCCCCCGGCCGCCCGCCCCACCTGCTCCGCCGACGGCGGCTGCGGCACCGGCCACGTCGACTCGTCCCACCCGTGCCCCAGCACCACCGCGTCCGCCGGCAGACCCGCCACGTACGCCGCCACCGCGTCCAACAGCTCACCGGCCGACCGCACCCCGGACAGATCCAGCCCCGACAACACCAGACCCGTGTCGCTGACATGCACGTGCGCGTCCACGAACGCCGGCGTCACCAACGCGCCGTCCAGCTCCACCACCCGGTCCGCCGACGGGGCGTCGCCATCCGTACCCAACCAGGCGATCCGCCCGTCGCGGACCAACAGCGCCGTCGCGGACGGATCCGCCGGGCAGTGCAGCACACCGGCGCGGTACAACGTCGAGGGGTTGTTCTTCATGGCCTCAGTCTGCCGCCAGCCGCGCCTCGAACAGGCCACGCACCCCCGGCTCGCCGCGCAGCAGTCCCAACGCCAACTCGGCGTGCCCCGGCACGTACCCGTTACCGACCAGCATCGTCACGTCCGCCGCCAGGCCCTCCGCACCCAGCGCCGCCGCCGCGAAGCTCGTCGCCATCGAGAAAAAGATCACCGTGCCGCCGTCCGCCGTCGCCAGGACCGCACCGTGCTCACAACCCGGCACATCAACGCAGACCACCGTCACGTCCGCCGGCACCCCCAGCGCAGACGTCACCGCCGTCGACAACGCCACCGGATCCCGGGCGTCGGCCAACGCCACCGCGTCGGCCAGACCCGCCGCCACCAGCGCGTCGCGCTCCGCGACCACCGGCACCACCCCGACCGTACGGCCCGCGCCCGCCCGCCGCGCCGCCGCCAGCGACAACGAACCACTCTTGCCCGCTCCGCCGACCACCGCCACCGTCACCGGTCGCGCGTCCCCCTCGGCCGCCCGCTCGGCCACATACCGCGACACCACCCGGGAGGTCAACGCCGGCGCACCGCACACGTCCAGCACCGCCAGGGACAGCTGCGGATCCAGATCCGCCGGCAGCACCGCCGCGACCGACCGGGCGAACAGGATCGCCCACCCCTCGCACGGCACCTGCTCGCTACGACCGTCCCAGCGGGCCAACCCGTCCGTCACCACCAGCGGGGTCAACGTCAACGACACCAGGGTGGCCACCCGCTCGCCGGCCTTGAACCCCAACGGCGAGCGCCGTCCGGCCTCCTCGACCGTGCCGATCAACATGCCGCCGGACCCGGTCACCGGGTTCTGCATCTTCCCCCGGCTGGAAATGATCTGGAGCACCTCGGCACGGACCGCATCGCCGTCCCCGGCGTGCTTCTCGGACAACTGGCGGAAACTCGCCGCGTCCAGGTTCAGCCGCTCGACCCGGATCCGCACCTCGTTCGGCGCGATCTCCGGACGCGCGTCCAGCCGCCACGCGGCCTGCGGCAGCACCCCAGCGGGTTCCACGACGCGGTGCAGACCCACCGGTGACGTCACGCCAACCTCCCCTACCCGACCGCCTGAAGCCCCGTCTCGGACTCGCATGGCGGGAAAACTTACGGCAGAATAATTTCTCTACCGAAATTTTTCCAGTAGCCTTCGGGTCGCTGACCACCCAGGCAAACCAGAGGAGGGGCCGTGACCCAGACCCGACCGCCGGTGCAGACCATCCCGGCGCCCCAGCCGGCCCCCACCACCACGCGCACCGGCCAGCCCTACGAATACCGCCGCACCCCACTCGTCGAACCCGACTGGACCCGGTTCCCCGGCTGGCGCACGGTCACCCGCGACCAGTGGGAGAGCGCCCAGTGGCAACGCGTCAACTGCGTCAAGAACCTCAAGCAGCTGCGCACCGTACTCGGTGACACCGTCGACGACACCTTCTACGCCGACCTCGAAGCCGACCAGCGCGCCCTGGCGACGATGTCCATGCTCGTGACACCACAAATGATCAACACCATGGTGCCGTCCGCCCCGCCGACCACCGAGGCGCTGCTCGACGACCCCATCCGGCGCTACATGATCCCCGTCGCCTCCGACCGGCTCACCGACTGGCCGTCGCACCCCTACGCCACCCGGGACTCCCTGCACGAACACGACATGTGGGTCGCCGAGGGCCTCACCCACCGCTACCCCACCAAGGTCCTCGCCGAACTGCTCTCCACCTGCCCGCAGTACTGCGGCCACTGCACCCGCATGGACCTGGTCGGCAACTCCACCCCCACGGTGGACAAGCTCAAGCTCACCCTCAAGCCCGTCGACCGCTACGACGCCCACATCGGCTACCTCAGGGCCCACCCGGGGGTGCGGGACGTCGTCGTCTCCGGCGGCGATGTGGCCAACGTGCCCTGGCGCAACCTTGAGTCCTACCTGATGCGCCTGCTGGAGATCGAGACCATCCGCGACATCCGGCTCGCCACCAAGGCCCTCATGGGCCTGCCCCAGCACTGGCTGCAACCCGACGTCGTCGAAGGGCTGGAACGCGTCGCCCGCACCGCCGCACGCCGCGGTGTCAACCTCGCCATCCACACCCACGTCAACCACGCACAGTCGCTCACCCCACTGGTCGCCAGGGCCGCCCAGACCGCCCTCGACATCGGCGTCCGCGACGTACGCAACCAGGGCGTGCTGATGCGCGGGGTCAACGCCACCAGCACCGACCTGCTCGACCTCTGCTTCGCCCTGCAGGGCGAAGCCGGCATCCTGCCCTACTACTTCTACATGTGCGACATGATCCCCAACGCCGAGCACTGGCGCGTCCCGGTCTGGCACGCCCAGCAGCTCCAGCACGACATCATGGGCTACCTGCCCGGGTACGCGACTCCGCGGATCGTCTGCGACGTGCCCTTCGTCGGCAAGCGCTGGGTGCACATGGTCACCGAGTACGACCGGGAACGCGGCATCTCCTACTGGACGAAGAACTACCGAACCTCCATCGAGTCCGCCGACCTGGAGGCGCTCAGCAAGCGCTACGCCTACTACGACCCGATCGACACCCTCCCCGAGGCCGGCCGGCAGTGGTGGCGGACCCACCGCAACGACTGACCTCGCCCGGCGGCACGCCGCCCGCCGCCTTCCCCTGCCCCACCACGAAGCGGGCCGCCGGATGATCCGGCGGCCCGCTTCGGTACTGGGCGGTCACCTGGTGAAGGCGTCCTTCGCGTTGCGCCCGGCATCCTTGACGTTCTCGCCGGCCTGACGGGCACGGGCATCGCCCTGCTGGTTGGCGCCCTCCGCCCGCATGCGCTCGTTGTCGGTCATGTCGCCGATGCGCTGCCTGGCGGCGCCGCTCAGTTCCTCGACCTTGTTCTTCGCCTTGTCGGTGAAGCTCATGTCGCCTCCCTGCCTACCTCGGCGGTTGGCGGAGCGGACCGCTCCGCTCCCCTTGGTGTCCCCCCGTCCCGAGACCTGAAACGGCTCGTCGGGTGACGTCGGTGCTGCTTGGCGGAGCGTCCTGTGCGGGTGTGGTGAGGCACATCCGCTAAGGCATCCTAGGACACTAGGTATGATCCGCCGGATCGTCACGCCGGTCCGGCCAGATCGAGCGAGAGGGTCGGCCAGGCGGCGAGATCGTCGAGCATCTGCCGGTCGTGGGTGGCCACGACGACCGCGGCCCGGGTCTCCAGCAGGGCCGCGGTCAGGTCGTCCACGAGCGGTATCGACAGGTGGTTGGTGGGCTCGTCGAGGATCAGCAGATCGGGCAGTTCGGCCAGCCGCAGTGCCAGATCCAACCGCCGTTGCTGGCCCTGGGACAACCGGCCGACGGGGGTACGGAGGGCCTCCCGGTCAAGCAGGTAAGTAGCGGTCAAAGGTGGCCGGTCGACATCGAGCCGCCCTCGGGACTCGAGCCGGCCGACGTGCTGGTCGTACAGGTCACCGGCGAGCACATCCGGCGGCCAGCCCGGAACCTCCTGCCCGAGGTACGCGACGCGGGCCCGCGCGAGATGCCGGACGGCGCCGGTCGACGGTTCGAGGTTGCGCGCCAGGACCCCGAGCAGGGTCGACTTGCCCGCCCCGTTCGACCCGGTCACCAGCAGCCGGTCCCCGCCGTCGAGGGTGAGAGTGACCGGCCGGCTCAGGCGCCCGGCCACGGTGACGTCGTGACAGCGCAGCAGGGGTGTCCCGGGCCGAGTGTCGAGGTCGGGCCAGCGCAGGCGCGGCGGTGGCTCGGGCACCGTGAGCCGGTGGGCGTCGAGTTCCTCCTGGCGTCGACGCAGCGCCTGCACCACCGCGGGGGCCCGGGACTGGCGCTGGTGCTTGCCGTGTCCCTTCTCCGGTCGCCAGCCGGTGCTCAGCCGTTGCCGTGCCTCGCTCACCGCGTCGGCCAACCGCTGGTGCTCGGCCCGCTGGGCTTCGTGGTCGCGGACCCAGCGCTCACGCTCACGTCGACGCCCGGCCTGCCAGGCCGCGTAGCCACCGGCGAAGAGTCGCGGTCGACCGTCCTCGCTCGGGTCGAGGTCCAGGAACTCCTCGGCCACGTCACCGAGCAGGGCACGGTCATGGCTCACCAGCACCACCCCGCCCGGATGCTGACGCAGCCGGGAAGTGAGGAACGCCAAACCGTCCGCGTCGAGATGGTTGGTCGGCTCGTCCAGCATCAGCAGGTCGTGGCGTGCCCCCAGCAGACAGGCCAGACGGACCCGGTAGCGCTGTCCGACCGACAACGTCGACAGCGGGCGCTGCCGGTCGGTGCAGGCGTCGAGCCCGGCCAACGCCACGTCGACGCGGCGCTCGGCGTCCCAGGCGTCCAGCCGGGTCGCGGCGTCGAGCGCGGCGGCGTACCAGGTGTCCGCCCCGGGCCGGTCCTCGGCCAGCGCCGTCGCCGCGTCGTCCAACGCCCGCAACGCCCGCCGGGACTCCCCCACCGCGGCCAGGACGAGGGTGCCGACCGTCTCACCGTCCCGCGCCGGCAACGCCTGCCTCGCGACGCCGACCGTACCGACCCGCTCCACCGTGCCCCGGTCGGGTACGAGCACACCACCGAGCACGTGCAGCAGCGTCGTCTTGCCTCGGCCGTTCTCGCCAACGACGGCCAGGCGGGACCGCGCGGAGACGGTCACGCTGACTTCGGAGAGCACGACCCGGCCGCCCAGCACCACCCGGACACCGGCGGCTCGGACGTGCGCCCGGTCACCGGCCGGTAGGCCGACGGTCGGATCATGCGATGGAATTGGTTCGGAACTGTTCACTCTGCGCTCTTCGGCTCGTCGTGGAGCCGGGCAGCGACGACACGCCGCCCGGCGGGAACGCCAGGACGGCGGAACAGAGCCGGATCAGAGAAAGCCGGTCAACCCTGCCGCCGTCAGCGGCGGGTCCAGAGCTTCATCGAGGCGACGCCTGAGTGCATGATCCGACGGTACCCGTAAGTCCGCGCCCCAGCCATCGGGACAGCGGCGACGACAACGCCTGGCCGCGGCCGATCCCGTCGCCGCCCGGCAGCGGGCGCAGCGGCCTGGTTGACTGAGGGCATGCGCGAGCAAGTCAGGGTCGGCACGGTGGGCACGCACCGTGCCGCGGAGCGGAGCGGTGCGGCGACGTGAACGAGATCCTGCTCATCCGGCACGGCGAGACCACGTGGAGCGCGAGCCGCCGCCACACCTCGTACACCGACCTGTCGCTCACCCCCGACGGTGAGCGACAGGCCCGGGCGCTCGAGCCGGCCCTCGCCAAGCGTCGGTTCGTCGCGGTGCTGACCAGCCCACGCACGCGGGCACTGCGCACCGCGCAGCTGGCCGGGCTGACCGTGACCCGCTCCGACGACGATCTCGCCGAATGGCACTACGGCGACTACGAGGGCCGTACCACCGCCGAGATCCAGGACGAACACTCCGGCTGGAGCGTCTGGACCGACGGCTGCCCGGGCGGCGAGTCGCCCAGCGAGGTCGGTGAGCGCCTGGACCGACTGCTCGCCAAGCTGCATCCGCTGCTCGACCGCGGCCCGGTCGCATTGGTCGGTCACGCGCACGCGCTGCGCGTGCTGGGCGCCCGGTGGATCGGCCTGCCGCCCTCCGCCGGCGGGCTGCTCCGGCTGGACACCGCCACCCTCAGCCTGCTCGGTCACGAACACGGCCGGCGGGTGATCCTCCGCTGGAACCAACCCGTCGCCCAGCCCTCCGGGCCCGCGCGGGAGCCGACGGCCCGGCACTGACCGACCGGGAACCGGTTCCGGGCGGCGTCGAGCCGCTACCCGAACGGGACCGGCTCCGGCCCGGCGTGAAGCCGGGCCGGAGCCGGTAGGTGGAGCCTCAGAGGTGGCGCGACGCCTCGTCCAGGAAGTGCTGGGCGTACCGCTCCGGCGGGATGTCGCCGAGGTAGTACTTCTTGAGGTCGTGCCGGGTGGGAGCCAGGGGGTCGGCACCGAGGAAGTCGTCGAGGATCGTGTCGAGTCCCTGCACCCGGCCGCTGTGCGCGTCGATGATGTAGCCGGCCCGCCCCAACGGGAACTCGTCGGTGAACGTCACCGCCGACGTCGAGACGGCCACCATCGCGAAGGGCTTCTCCGAGTACAGATAGTCGGCCACCACACTCGACACGTCCGACACCATCGCGTCCGAGGCGTTGAAGCAGTCGACCACCGACATCTTCACCTCGGCCTGGTTGCCGAAGACGTGCTGCCGCCCGTTGACGCGGCGGTCCTCGTCCAGCAGCGCCTGGATCCGGTCACACTCACGGGCCAGCGCCGGGGACCGGCGGCTGTACGGGTGGGGCCGGAAGACGATGCTGCAACCGCGCGCGACCAGGGCCTTGACGATGTCGTAGCCGACGTGCAGCGAGGAGTAGTTCGAGTCGGCGTAGAAACCCGCCCAGGTCGGTGCGTACAGCACCCGGGGGTTGGCGATCGAGGCGATCGGCTTGGCCGCCACCGCCACGTTCTCCACCTGGGGCCGCCCGACGACGGTGAACATCTCCATCGGCATGCTCACCCCGTTGGCCGCGAACCGGTCGATGGCTGCCTGGCCGGCGACGAAGTTCTTGTCGTACATCCGGAAGACCGGGTTGTGACTCGGCACCTTGTCGCTGTCGCCGTGGTTGAGCTGGATGTGCGTCAGCTTCGTGTACCGGATGAGGTGGTTGTTCCTCGTCGCGGTGTTCACGTAGAAGGCGACCCGCAGGGACGGGGTGACGACGTCGTCCAGGTCCTCCAGGGCGGTCCGGAGCACCACCGGAGCCTTGGTGAGCGCCGCGACCTCGTTGAAGTTGGCCTCGCTGCGGACCAGCACGAAGAACCTCCGACCGAGGCGCTCCAGGTACGGCAGCCACATCGCGATCTGGTACGCGGTGCCGGCGGGTGCGTTCCAGTGCACGACGAACGCGGGCTCGTAGGCGGACAGCGCGGTGAAGAGGTTCTGCTCGCTGGTCCGCCTGGCCCGTACCCTGGTCAGCGCCTGCCACGAGGTGATCAGTCCCAGGCCGAGCGCGGCCGCCGACACCGCCGCGGAGATCACCCCGAGGGCGCCGGTGAACGCGCAGCCGAGCGCCACCAGCACCGCGGCACCGTTGACCAGCACGACGCGGCTGGTGTTCGGGCGCCGGTAGGGTCGCGCCCCGATCCCCGGCAGGTTGGCGGTGACCGGGTAGGCGGCACGGGACATGAACCCCAGCGGCGCCTCGCCGAGCACCGCCAGACCGGCCAGGGCAACGCCGACGGCGAGCGCGGGATCGACGCCGCCGTGCACCACGCCGAGCAGGTACGCGCAGGCGAGCAGGAGTACCCGTGGCACGACCGCCTTCGCGGTGGGCACCGCTCCCCCGCGCAACGCACCACGCCACGTCCAGGCCAGCAGGCCGGCCGCGAGCAGGGCCGGCGGCAGTGCCCAGAGCCGGGAGCCGCCCACCGCCGCCAACAGCAGCGCGACGAGGGCCGCCACCTCGATCGTGGTGGAGACGAATCGCGCTCCCGCGTTCGAGGCCAGCAAGGCCCTCAACCCGGACTTCTCCGGATCCGCCATCGTCACCGTCGGCCCCCAATGGACAACGGGTTGATCCGCAGGACACGCCCCATCCGGCCCCGCCAGTTCGCCAGCGACGCCTGCTGCACCTTGAGTTCCTTTTCCAACTCGGTTACCCGCTCCTCGAGCGACTTCTTTCCGCGCGGTTCGCGGAAGGGTGGTTCGAATTCGTAGGCCGGACGTTCCAGATCACCTTCGTGCCCCTGGCGCAGCCAACGCAGCCGGGACATCACCTGGCGCCGCCCGACGACGTCCGAGGCCATCAGCGTGTGCACCGGGCCGGGGAACTTGGCGGCGGCGAGCGCCTTGTCGTAGGCAGGGTTCTCCTTGCCCGGCTGGAACACGTGCTCAAGGTCGTTGTGCTCGAGGAATCGCACGTAGGTGTCGAAGGTCTCTGCCTGACGCGGCCCGAAGGCGTCGAAGTCCGCCTCCTCGTAGAGCCGTTGCGCGTCGACGTCCGGTGGCAGCTCCGAGTAGAGGCGGTACGGAATGCCGTGGTACTCGGACAGCTCGACGGTGCGGGAGTCGTGGGCCAGCACCACCGACGGCGTGCCCGCCAGCACGCCCGCGACGTTGCCGTGGATGCGGGTGCCGAAGGCGAAGTGCTGCTCGGCCATGAACTCGACCCAGGTCGACGCGTCCACGAAGAAGCGCATCCGGTCGTTCTCGTACAGCGGATGGTCGGTGTGGATGGGCATCCGCTTGTTGGGGACCTTGGCCGGGTTCTCGCCCCACAGCATCAGCGCCAGCCGGTGATGCTGCTGCGGCACGATGACGCTGTTGGGGTAACGGTTGGTGTTCGCCTCGACCAGCCGGTCCACCCCCTTGACCTTCGGGGTGTACGAGATGGCCATCGGGCTGTCGTAGGCCAGCCGATCCACCTTGCGCACCAGGGGTCCCAGTGGCCCGTTGCCGAACATCGACGGGCAGCCGATCACCCGCACGTGCTCGTCGCCGAAGCCCAGGTACTTCAGCAGGCGGGCCGTGTACTCGCCGCGTACGCCGATGGACGCCGACCGGTCGAGCACGGCCCGGGTGAACCGGGTGACGATCTTCTTGTAGTCGTCGGGCAGCGAGCTGAACTCGGTGCCGTACGGCAGCTGCGCGCCGATGCCGACCACCGTGACCGGAATCGTCAGCCGCTCGATGACCTTGGCGAGGCGTTCCAGGTGCGGCAGGAAGGTGTCCCGGTACGAGTTCGCCATCGGCAGGACGAACCGGTCGAACTCCTCGTTGGTCCGGCCGATGTAGGTGTTCAGATGGATCGGGCGCTCATGCACGTAGGAGTTCGCGACCACCTCGGCGCCGGGCACGCTCAGCACCCGGAACACCGCGCTGTAGAACAGCATGTTCCCAGAGTTCGACCCGAAGACACCCAACCGAGAGGTGGACAGGCTTTGCTCATGGGACAGCACTGTCAACGGACTCTTGCCGGCGCGGATGAGGATGCGTGTCATGGGCGGACCCCGGATGCCGCCTGGCTGGAGCGCGATCGCATCGATCGGTTCACCTCATCCTCCCCTTCGAGACACGCGACGTGACCGGGACGAGGGCGGCACGAATCGGCCCGGCGTCCGGTCATGATCCGGGTCTCACTTTCCGCTGAATCAGGGATGGATCCTAGCCGCGTCTCCGGTGCCGCGGCAGCACGGGGTGTCCCGGGTCAGCCCGCCCGTCGGCTCGCCGCCTCGGGCGACACCCCTCAGGGGCGGTGGTGGTTCGCCGGGTTGCCGACGACCTTGGGTGGCCGGTGCTCGTACGGGGTGGACAGCACCACGGTGGTGCGGGTGGTGACATTCGCCGCCGTCCTGATCTCCTGGAGCACCCGTTCCAGGTCGACCGGGCTGGCCACCCGGACCAGCAGCAGGTAGAAGTCCTCCCCCGCCACCGAGTAGCACGAGTCGATCTCCGGCAGGTGGGCGAGCCGCTCCGGCGCGTCGTCCGGCTGCGACGGGTCGAACGGCCGGATGGCCACGAACGCCGTCAAGGGCAGGTCGAGCGCCTCGAAGGAGACCCGCGCGGCATAGCCCTTGATCACTCCGCGCTGCTCCAGCCGGCGCACCCGCTGGTGCACCGCCGAGACCGACAGGCCGACCTTCTCCGCCAGGTCTGTGTACGACAGCCGGCCGTCCGCCGTCAGCGCCACCACGATGGCGCGGTCGATCTCCTCCACGGCGTGCAACCTACCGGGTACGGCCGGGCGACGCGACCGACAGGCCCGCCGGGCGTCACGCTCGGCGGGGGGACGATCGCGCCCGGTCAGTCCTTCGCCAGCGCGCGGGAGATCACCAGCCGTTGGATCTGGTTGGTGCCCTCCACGATCTGCAGCACTTTCGCCTCCCGCAGGTACCGCTCGACCGGATGGTCGGCGACGTAACCCGCGCCGCCGAGAACCTGCACCGCCTCGATGGTCACCCGCATCGCCACGTCGGTGGCGAACAGCTTCGCCTTGGCCGCCTCGATCGAGTACGGCCGCCCGGCGTCGCGTAACCGTGCCGCGGCCAGGGTCAACGCCCGGGCGGCGGAGATCTGGGTGGCCAGGTCGGCCAGGGTGAACCCCAGTCCCTGGAAGTCGATGATCGACCGGCCGAACTGCTGGCGTTGCCGGGCGTAGTCCACCGCGTAGTCCAGCGCCGCCTGGGCCAGTCCGACGGCGCAGGCCGCGATGCCCAACCGCCCGGAGTCCAGGGCCGACATGGCGATGGTGAAGCCGGTCCCCTCGCCACCGATCAGCCGATCGGCCGGCACCCGGGCCTCGTCGAAGACGAGTTGCGCCACCGGGGAGGAGCGCAGTCCCATGGTCCGCTCGGCGGCCTGCGGGTGGATACCCGGAGTGGCCCGGTCGGCGAGCAGGCAGGAGATGCCGCGCGGGCCCGGACCGCCGGTACGACAGAAGATGTTGTAGAAGTCGGCCACCTGGGCGTGGGTGATCCACGCCTTGGTGCCGGTCACGACGTACCCGTCCCCGTCGCGGACCGCCCTGGTGGTCAACGCCGCGGCGTCCGAACCGCCCTGCGGCTCCGACAGGCAGTACGCCCCGAGCAGTTCGCCGCCGATCATGTCGGGCAGCAGCTTGCGCTGCTGGTCGCTGCCGAAGGTGGCCACCGGGTGGCAGGACAGCGTGTGCACGCTGACCGCCTCGGCGACCGCCAGCCAGCGACCGGCGAGGATCTCCAGCACCTGGAGGTAGACCTCGTACGGTTGGGCGGCGCCGCCGTACTCCTCCGGGTACGGCAGGCCGAGCAGTCCCGCCCGGCCCAGGGTGCGCAGCAGCTCCCGGGGGAACTCGGCCCGCTGCTCGTACTCGGCGGCCTTCGGCGCGAGTTCCCGGTCGGCCAGTTCGGTGGTCAGCTCCAGCAGTTCGCGGGCCTCGTCGGTGGGCAGGATCCGGTCGACAGTCATAGCGCGATGAGCTCCGTGGGGGTGGTGTTGAGCCGTCGTACGCCGTCCGTCGTGCAGACGACGATGTCCTCGATCCGGGCGCCGTGCCGCCCGGCCAGGTAGATGCCCGGCTCGACGGAGAAGGTCATCCCCTCCGCCAGCGGACGGTCGTTGCCGGCTACCACGTACGGCTCCTCGTGGCCGTCCAGACCGATGCCGTGGCCGGTGCGGTGCAGGAAGGCGTCGCCGTAGCCGGCCGCGGCGATCGGTTCGCGGGCGGCGGCGTCGACCGCCGCGGCGCTCACCCCGGGGCGGACCGCCGCCACGGCGGCGCGCTGGGCCTCCCGCAGCACCGCGTAGTAGTCGACGAACTCGGTCGGTGGTGCCCCTCCGGTCACGTAGGTGCGGGTGCAGTCGGAGCGGTAGCCCGAGGGCATGGTGCCGCCGATGTCCACCACGACCGGCTCACCCGCGCCGATCGGCCGGTCGGCGGTGCCGTGGTGGGGGCTGGCGGCGTTCGGGCCGGCCGCCACGATGACGAAGTCGACGGTGACGTGCCCGGTCGCCCGGATCGCCGCGGCGATGTCGGCGGCCACCTGCGCCTCGGTCCGTCCCGGCCGCAGCCACTCGCCCATCCGGGCATGCACCGCGTCGATGGCCGCGCCGGCCTCGGCCAGGGCCTCGATCTCCGCGGCCGACTTGTGGATGCGCAACTCCCGCAGCACCGCCGAGGCGAGCCGCTGCCGGGCGTCGGGCAGCGCCGCGCGCAGCGCCAGCACCTGTTCGGCCCACATCCGGTCGGCCAGCCCCACCTCGACCACCGGGCCGCCGAGGGCGGCGGTCACCAACGGGTACGGGTCGGTGCCGTCGGCATGGTCGACGATGCGCACCCCGGTGGCCGGGGCCGGCGACGCCTCGGCCGCCGGTCGCTCCAGGGTCGGCACGATCAGCGTCGGCTCGCCCTCGGCGGGCAGCACCAGCAGGGTCAGCCGCTCACCGGCGTGCGCGTCGTACCCGGTCAGATAGCGCAGGTCGGAGCCGGGGCTGAGCAGCAACGCGTCCAGCCCGGCGGCGGCGATCGCATGTTGCGCGGTGACCAGTCGCCGCGGCGGATACAGCTCCTCGAACCCCACCCCGACAGCTTAACGCTCGTTTGGGCTGCCGGGTGCGTGCGGTGCCGACCCGCCCCGAGCAGACCGGTCAGGAATCGAGAAGCAGCGGTCGTCGGGCGTCACTAACTTGACCGCCAGGGCCGCTCCGGCCCCGCGACCGCCCAATCACCCAGGAGGTTTCGTTGAGCTGGAACAAGCGCATCCGACAGGTCCATCGGTGGCTGGCGATCGGGTTCACGGTGTCCGTGGTGGTCACCTCCGTCGCGCTGGCGCAGCCGGAGCCGGTCGTCTGGGTTTCCTACGTACCGCTGCTGCCCCTCGCCCTGCTCACGTTCTCCGGCCTCTACCTGTTCGTGCTGCCGTACGCCCTCAGGCGACGCGGCCGGCAGGGCACGGCCGGTGCGAGCTGAGCCCGCGCCGGGTCAACCCGTCACCCAGAGACAGAACGGATGGCCGTCCGGGTCCAGGCAGACCCGGACGTCCTCCTGCGGCTGGAACTCGGCCAGGGTCGCCCCGCAGGCCAGCGCGTGCTCCAGCGCGGCGGGCAGGTCCTGCACCCCGATCTCCAGGTGCATCATCATCTGCTGCCGGCCGTCCGCCGCCGGCCAGGTCGGGCGCACGTACGCCCGCTCGCGCTGGAAGGACAACCCGACCCCGCCGTCGGCGGCGCGCAGGATCACGTCGTCGTCCTGCTCGATCTCGATGTCCCAGCCGAGGAGGCGAGCGTAGAAGCGGGCCAACGCCGCCGGGTCGGGCGTGTCGAGGTTGACCGTGGTCAGCCGGAGGCCGGTCGTTCCGTGCATCGCCCCTCCTGATCGTGTCGCCCGTCGTCGAACGTCGGTGGGCTGTGCCAGGCTGTCGGGCGTGACAGCGCAGACCCCGATCATGCTCATCGACGCACCCAGTCTCTACTTCCGGGCGTACTTCGGCATCCCGGAGTCCGCGGCGAAGACCACCGACGGTCAGCCGGTCAACGCGGTGCGCGGCTTCCTCGACATGCTCGCCCACCTGGTGCGCACCCGCCGCCCCGGGCGGATGGTGTGCGCCATGGACCATGACTGGCGGCCGGACTGGCGGGTCGCGCTGCTGCCGTCGTACAAGGCGCACCGGGTGGCCCCCGAGGGTGGCGAGGTGGTGCCGGACACCCTGACCCCGCAGGTGCCGATGATCCTCGACGTGCTCGACGCGCTTGGTGTCACCGTCGTCGGTGCGGCCGGCTACGAGGCCGACGACGTGCTGGGCACCCTCTCGGTCACCCAGCCCGGTCCGGTCGAGGTGGTCTCCGGCGACCGGGACCTGTTTCAGTTGATCGACGACGACCGCGACGTGCGGCTGCTCTACGTCGGGCGCGGCGTGGCCAAACTGGAGGACTGCGACGACGCGGCCGTGCGGGCCCGCTACGGGGTGCCCGCCGACCGGTACGCCGAGTTCGCCGCGCTGCGCGGCGACCCCAGCGACGGGCTGCCCGGGGTGTCCGGCGTCGGTGAGAAGACCGCCGCCCGGCTGGTCGCACGGTACGGCGACATCGCCGGCATCCTCGCCGCCCTGGACGACCCGTCCTCCGGCTTCGCTCCCGGGCTGCGCACCAAGCTCGCCGCCGCGCGGGACTACCTCGCCGTGGCGCCGAAGGTGGTCCGGGTCGCCCTGGACGTGCCGCTGCCGCCGCTGCCCACCGAGCTGCCGGTCGCGCCGGCCGACCCCGAGCGGCTGCTCGACCTGGCCGAACGCTGGAACCTCGCCGGCTCCACCCGCCGCCTGGTCGACGCCCTCGCCGCCCGCGCCTCGACGAACTGACCGGGTTCTGCCCGGGTCCGCAGCTGACGTGGGCGGCTTCCGGCGTCGGACCGTCGACCAGCCATCTGCCGAGTGGGTCAGGCGACCTCGCGGAGGTAGCCGTCGATGGCGGCGGCGAGGATCCGCTCCCCGGGACGGGCCCACACCTCGGCGTTGAAGACTTCCACCTCGATCGCGCCGGTGTAGCCCGCCGCGTCCACCGCCTCGCGCAACCGGCGCAGCTCGATACAGCCGTCACCGGGCAGCGCCCGGCCGAGCAGCACCCCCTCTGGCAGCGGGGTGACCCAGTCGCAGACCTGGAACGAGGCGATCCACTCCCCCGCCCGGGCGATCTGGTCGTAGACGGTGTCGTCCCACCACACGTGGTACGCGTCCACCACCACGCCGACCACGCCCGGGTCGAACTGCTCGGCGATGTTCAACGCCTGACCGAGGGTGGCGATGACGCAGCGGTCGGCGGTGAACATCGGGTGCAGCGGCTCGATGGCGAGGGTCACCCCGGCGGCGTCGGCGTGCGGGGCGAGTTCGGCGATCGCGTCGGCGACCCGGGCGCGGGCACCGTCGATGTCCCGGCTGCCGGCGGGCAGCCCGCCGCAGACCAGCACCAGCACCGGGGCGCCGAGCGTGGCCGCCTCGTCGATGGCGCGCAGGTTCTGCTCCCGCCAGTCGTCGGCGGTGAAGAACCCGCCCCGGCACAGGGTGGTGACCGCGAGGCCGGCGTCGCGGACCAGCTTCGCGGCGCGGCCGAGACCGTACTCGGCGACCGGTTCCCGCCACAGGCCGATGCCGGGCACACCGGCGGCGGCGCAGCCGGCGACCACCTCGGGCAGCGGCCAGTGCTGGGCGGTGGCCTGGTTGAACGAGAACCGGCGCAAGGCCGTCCGGTCCCCGGTCACTGGGTCACCCCGGCCACGGTGAAGAAGGCCCGGGCCCGAGCGGCGGCCAGCTCGGCGTCGGGCAGCAGGCCGGCCGCGTCGGCGAGGGTGAGCAGGGTGCCCAGGTGCTGCGGTGAGCGGCCGGACTGCAACCCGCCGACCATGGTGAAGTGCTCCTGGTGCCCGGCCAGCCAGGCGAGGAAGACGATGCCGGTCTTGTAGTACCAGGTGGGTGCGGCGAACAGGTGCCGGGCCAGCGGCACGGTCGGCGCGAAGATCTCGTCGTAGCGGGTCAGGTCGCCGCGGTCGAGGGCGGCCAGCGCGGCGGAGGCGGCCGGGGCGATGGCGGCGAAGACCCCGAGCAGCGCGTCGGAATGGCCGGCGTCGTCGCCCCGGATCAGCTCCGGATAGTGGAAGTCGTCGCCGGTGTAGAGACGTACGCCCGCCGGCAGGCGGCGGCGCAGCGCCACCTCGCGTCCGGCGTCGAGCAGCGACACCTTGATGCCGTCGACCCGGGCCGAGTGGGTCTTGATCAGCTGGACGACGGTGTCGGCGGCCAGATCCAGGTCGGTGGTGCCCCAGTAACCCGACAGCGTCGGGTCGAACATCGGCCCGAGCCAGTGCAGCACCACCGGCCGGTCGGCGGCGTGCAGCAGTTCGTCGTACACCCGCAGGTAGTCCTCCGGCCCGCGGGCGGCGGCGGCCAGGTGCCGGCTGCACATCAGCACCGGCACCGCCCCGGCGGCCTGCACGTCGTCGAGCTGCTCGCGGTAGGCGGCGGTGACCTCGGTCAGGGTCGCCGGGCCGGCCGGCAGTTGGTCGGTGGCGACCCCGGCGACGATCCGCCCACCGGCCGCCCGGGCCTCCGCCGCGCTCCGGCGGATCAGCTCCCGGGTGGTTGGGTAGTCCAGGCCCATGCCCCGCTGCGCGGTGTCCATCGCCTCGGCCACCCCCAGGCCGTAGGACCAGAGGTGCCGGCGGAAGGCGAGCGTGCGCTCCCAGTCGAGCGCGGCCGGGGCACCCGGGGTGTTGTCGGCGGCGGGGTCGGCCACCACGTGCGCGGCGGCGTACGCGATGCGGCGGCTCGGCGGGCCGTCGGGGCGAGGATGCCCGGTGCCGCCGGAGAGCTGCAGGCGACCGCCGCCGGGCAGGGTGACCTCGGTGCCGCTCACAGCGCCAGCTCCGGCACCTCGACACGACGTCCCTCCCGGGCCGACAGCAGGCCCAGCTCGGCCAGCTGCACCCCACGGGCGCCGGCCAGGAAGTCCCACGGGAACGGCTCGCCGGTGGCGACATGCCGCAGGAACGCCTCCCACTGCACCTTGAAGCCGTTGTCGAAGTCCTCGTTGTCGGGCACCTCCGTCCACTGTGAACGGAAGTCCTCGGTGGCCGGCAGGTCCGGGTTCCAGACCGGCTTGGGGGTGACCGCCCGGTGCTGCACCCGGCAGCGCCGCAGGCCGGCCACCGCGCTGCCCTCGGTGCCGTCGACCTGGAACTCGACCAGCTCGTCGCGGTGCACCCGCACACACCAGGACGAGTTGAGCTGGGCGATGACGCCGCCCTCCAACTCGAAGATGCCGTACGCGGCGTCGTCGGCGGTGGCCTCGTAGGGCCGCCCGGCCTCGTCCACCCGGCGCGGAATGTGGGTGGCGACGGTGGCGGAGACCGCGCGTACCTCGCCGAACAGCTCCGCCAGCACGTAGTGCCAGTGCGGGAACATGTCCACCACGATGCCGCCGCCGTCAGCGGCCCGGTAGTTCCACGACGGGCGCTGCGCCGGCTGCCAGTCGCCCTCGAAGACCCAGTAGCCGAACTCTCCCCGCACCGACAGCACCTGGCCGAAGAAGCCGCCGTCGAGCAGTCGCTTGAGCTTGCGAAGCCCTGGCAGGAAGAGCTTGTCCTGCACCACGCCGGTGCGTACGCCGGCGGTCCGGGCGGCGCGCGCCAGGTCCAGTGCGGCGGCGGTGTCCTCGGCGAGGGGCTTCTCGGTGTAGATGTGCTTGCCGGCCTCGATGGCCTGCCGGATGGCCTTCTCCCGCTGCTGGGTGACCTGGGCGTCGAAGTAGATCTCCACGTCGTCGCGGGCCAGGGAGGCGGCCAGGTCGGTGGTCCAGTCGTCCAGACCGTGCCGTTCGGCGATCTCGCGCAGCTTGGCCTCGCTGCGGCCGACGAGGACCAGATGCGGCCAGACGGTGGTGCCGTCGGCCAGCGGCACGCCACCGGCGGAGCGGATGGCCAGCAGGGAACGCACCAGATGCTGCCGGTATCCCATCCGGCCGGTGACGCCGTTCACGATGATGCCGATCGACCTGCGGGTCATGGGGGTCCTTCCGTCACACCAAGCGGGTAAGCGCTTTCCTGGCTCAGCCTAAGTTCCTCCGCCGGCTGCCGGCAAGGGCTTTCCTCGATCGGTAGTTTCGGCCTGGCGGCCGCTGGCCGAGGTCACGCCCGGTGTCGAACCAAACGGCGATGACCTGCTCGAACCATGATTGAGGGAGGTTGTCCGTACTGCGGTACGGTGACGCTTGCCGCCACGCGAGCGGCGCCAGGGCGTGAGGGGGCGTTAGGTGGCGACTCTGTCCGATGTGGCCCGACGGGCCGGTGTCTCACCCGCCACGGCCTCCCGCGTGATCAACGGCAGCAGCAAGCCGGTCACCGACGAACTGCGCGAACGGGTGCTGCGGGCCGTCGCCGACTTGCAGTACGTACCCAACGCCCACGCCCAGTTGCTGGCCCGCTCGCACCGCGGCGCCGTCGGGGTGATCGTGCACGACGTCTCCGACCCGTACTTCTCCGAGATCACGCGAGGTCTGCAACGGGTCGCCACCGATCAGGGCCGGCTGTTGATGATCTGCAACAGCTACCGCGACCCGGAGCGGGAACTGGAGTACGTCGAGCTGCTGCGGGGCCAGCAGGTCGCCGCCATCATCCTGGCCGGCTCCGGCTACCACGACGCCGACTTCACCCGGCTGCTCAACGGCAAGCTCGCCGCCTACGAGGCCACCGGCGGGCGGGTCGCGGTTATCGGCCGCCACGAGCACTCCGGCGACGCGGTGATGCCCGACAACCGCGGCGGCGGCGAGCTGCTCGGACGGGAGCTGTGCCGCCTAGGCCACGAACGCATCGCAGTGGTGGCCGGGCCACGGGTGCTGACCACCACGACCGACCGGCTCACCGGGCTGCGCGCGGCACTCGCCGAGCACGGCCGTGAGCTGCCGGAACACCGCGTCCGCTACGCCGACTTCGACCGCGACGGCGGCGCCGAGGCGACCGCCGCGCTGCTCGACGCGGAGCCCGGGCTGACCGCGATCGCGGCCCTCAACGACTCGATGGCCATCGGCGCGCTGGCGCTGCTGCGCGCCCGCGCGGTGCCGGTGCCCCAGCAGGTCAGTGTCTTCGGCTTCGACGACATGCCGATGGCCCGCGACGTCACCCCGGCGCTGACCACGATCCGGCTACCGCTGGTGGAGATGGGCGCCAGGGCCATGGCCCTGGCCCTCGATCCCGGAGCCGCCGGGCCCCGCATCGAGTCGCTGCACGCCGAGCTGATCCGCCGGGACAGCTCCGGCCCCTCCCCGACCTGACAGGCCTCTGGCGGGAGGTGGTCGCCGGCAGGGTGTGTGGGCCCTGCCGAGCTGAACCGTCTGTGCTGTCGCGCCGGGCGCTGTCCCGCCGACGCCCGCGACCCGTCTGCGCCATCAGGTCGACAGCGTCCAGACACCCAGGCCCCACCACGACAGGCCGAACGATCTCCCGGGGCTCGCCTACCCCCATCGACAACGTTATCGTGGCTGATCATCGTAAGGAGCCTCATGCCGCGCGCCCACCTCACCATCAACCCGGCCTTCGCCATCGGGCCGGTCCGTCGACGACTCTTCGGCGGTTTCGTCGAACACCTCGGCCGCCACATCTACGACGGCATCCACGAGCCGGACCATCCGAGCGCCGGACCGGACGGGTTCCGGCGCGACGTGATCGAGCTGGTCAAGGAACTCGGGGTGACCACGGTCCGCTACCCGGGCGGCAACTTCGTCTCCGGCTACAACTGGGAGGACGGCGTCGGACCACTCGCGGAGCGGCCCAGCCGGCTCGACCTCGCCTGGCACTCCACCGAGACCAACCAGGTCGGCCTGCACGAGTTCCAGCACTGGCTCGACCTGGTGGGCAGCGAACTGATGCTGGCGGTCAACCTCGGCACCCGAGGGCCGAAGGAGGCCGTCGAACTGCTGGAGTACGCGAATGTCCCGGCCGGCACCGCCCGCGCCGCCCAGCGGGCCGCGAACGGTCGGAAGGAACCGTTCGGCATCGCCATGTGGTGCCTCGGCAACGAGATGGACGGTCCCTGGCAGCTCGGCCACCGCGACGCCGAGGACTACGGCAAGCTCGCGGCGATGACGGCGAAGGCCATGCGGCAGGTGGACCGGGACCTGGAACTGGTCGCCTGCGGATCGTCCGGGCGCGGCATGCCGACCTTCGGTGAGTGGGAGCGCGTCGTGCTGACCCACGCGTACGACGACGTGGACTACATCTCCTGCCACGCCTACTACCAGGAGCACGACGGGGATCTCGCGAGCTTCCTCGCCTCCGGCGTCGACATGGACTCCTACATCGAGTCGGTCGTCGCCACCGTCGACCACGTACGCGCCGTCAAGCGGTCACCGAAACGCATCGACCTCTCGTTCGACGAGTGGAACATCTGGTACATGAGCCGGTGGCAGGAACAGGCTCGGACGTTCAGCATCGACGAATGGCCGGTGGCGCCCCGTCTGCTCGAGGACCGGTACACCGTCGCGGACGCGGTCGTCCTCGGCGGTCTGCTGATCTCCCTGCTCAACCACGCCGACCGGGTCACCTCGGCGAATCTCGCACAGCTCGTCAACGTGATCGCACCGATCATGACCGAGCCGGGCGGTCCCGCCTGGCGGCAGACCACGTTCTTCCCGTTCTCGGTGACCTCGAACGCCGCCCGGGGTGACGCGCTGCGGGTCCTGGTCGACGCCGACGCGACGACCACCGCGACCTTCGGCTCGGTCCCGGTGGTGGCCGCGGCCGCCACCTGCGAAGGTCCGACGCTGTCGGTGTTCCTGCAGAATCGGCACCTCACCGAGGCGACGACGGTGACGATCGACCTGCGCGCGTTCCAGCCGACCGGCGCGGTCTCGGCCCGGGGCATCTGGGACACCGACGTGCGCGCCGCTAACGACCTGCGGGACACGCAACGGGTGGGGCTGCGGACGAACGACACCGCGCGGCTCGCCGACGGCCTGCTCACCGTCGAGCTGCCGCCGGTGTCGTGGACCGCGGTGACGGTCGCCCAACACACCGAACCCGGCGAGGCCTGACCGTTCGGCGGCGACCCGCTCGTATCATCCTCGCCGTGACGTCTGCGCTCGACAACCTGGCGCCGCGGCAGCTGACGCTGCTCCGGCGGTGGCTGCCGGGCGCGACCGTCGAACGGGACCACAGCTGGGGTCTGGTGGGTACGACCGTCCTCGAGGTCACCTGCGCCGGTTCACGGTTCATCGTCAAGGCCGGCGGCGACGAGGACCACGGCATCCGACGCGAACTGCACGCCCACCGCAACTGGCTGCGACCCTGGACGGACCGGGGTCGGGCACCGGCGCTGGCGCACGGTGACGCGGACGCGAAACTGCTCGTCACCCGGTACCTGCCCGGCCGGCTGGTGCTCGGCAGCGCACACGCCGATTGTCCCCGCCTCTACCAGCAGGCCGGTGAGCTGCTGGCGTTGCTGCATGCCCAGCACGTCGTCACCGACCACGAGTACGAGCGGCGCGCGAACGAGAGGTCGCTGGCGTGGCTGAGCGAACCGCACCGGATCGACGCGCGCACCGTGCAGCGACTACGGGCCGAGATCAGCGGGTGGCCGACCCCGCCGGCAGCCCTCGTACCCACCCACGGCGACTGGCAGCCCCGGAACTGGGTCGTCCACGACGGGGTCCTGGGCGTCATCGACTTCGGTCGCGCCGAGCTGCGTCCCGCACTGGCCGACCTCGGCCGGTTGGCCGCCCAGGACTTCCGCCGCGAGCCAGCGCTTGAGGAGGCCTTCCTCGACGGGTACGGGTCCGATCCCCGCGAGCCGGAGGCGTGGTACCGCAACCGGGTCCGTGAGGCGATCGGCACCGCGGCGTGGGCCCACCGGGTGGGTGACGAGGCGTTCGAGGCCCAGGGCCATCGGATGATCGCGGAGGTGCTCTCGGCCTGATGTCAGGTGCACCGGCGAACCCGCCGGCACGAGCACCACGGCATCACCGTCGGGCCCTCCCGCGACCGCCGCCGAATCACCCGAGGTCGTCACCGGGGAGCCCACCCGGAACTGGCGCCTGGCCACGCTGCCGGAGCCGGCCGGGCCGACCAGCGTGTCGTGGGACGTCGTGTCGGTGGACGCCACGCACGCGTGGGCGTCGGCAGCGAGGCCTACTCACCCGAACAGCCGGACGACACCGGCACCCTGGTGATCCTCCAGTGGGACTACACCCCCGGCGCTGCCGCGGATCTCGCGGCGTCCAGGTGGGCGGCGGTGGCCACGTACACGGTCGCGTGACTCGGCCTGCCGGCACCGCAGCCGCCGGTAGCGGTCACGGACGTCGCTGTCGCCGGACCGTCAGCAGGATGCCGCGGTGAATCAGCACGCCGACGCCGGTATTGGCCACGGCGAGCCCGGACGCGGCAAACAGATCCGGCCCGACGCTCGTGACACCGCTGGTGACCAGGAGTACCGGCCATCCGACAGCGGCAGCGACGAGCGAGGTGCGCCACCAGCGTCCGAGGAGAAGACCGAACAGGATCAGGGTCGGGATCATCGCGAGTGGGCTCCCTCTTCGCCGTCACCAACCGATAGCGGGCATACCCGTACGGTACGCACCGGTCTTGTCCAGCAGCGGTCGCCGGTGTCAGGCTGCGGGCCTGGTGAGAGGAGTGAGGTGATGGACGTCTTCGGGTCGGTAGCCGACCTTTACGAGACCGCCCGGCCGGGTTATCCGTCCGAGATCGCCGACGAGGTCATCGGCTACCACGGCGGCGTACCCGCATCCGTGGTCGAGATCGGTGCCGGCACCGGCAAGGCCACCGACGTGCTCGCGCGGATCGGCGCACCGCTGACCTGTCTCGAACCCGATCCGCGGATGGCGGCCCTGCTGGCCCGGCGATTTCCGGCCGTCCGCGTCCACACCGGCACCTTCGAGCAGTGGGCGCCCCCCGCCGGTGGGGTCGACGTGCTGGCCTGCGCGATGGCCTGGCACTGGCTGGACCCGGCCACCCGCAACGCCCGCGCTCGGCAGGCTCTCACGCCCGGCGGCACCCTGGCCATCTTCGGACACCGGTACGACTACGCCGACCCTGACCAACGAGCGGCGATCCGAGCCGCGCTGCACGCGATCGACCCGACCGTACGGGAGCGGCCGGCGGACTGGTTCCACCGGGACGTCGTCGAGCACGGCCAGTTCACCGACGTCCGCAAGACGGTGTTTCCCCGCGACCTGCCGCTGGACAAGCAACGCTATCTCGATCTGGTGCGGACCTTCGGCCCGTTCCTGTCCCGGTCGCCTGAGCTGCAACAGCGTGGGTTGAGCGCACTCGGCCGGCTGGTCGACGACTTCGGCGGCACCGTCGTCCTCAACCTGCGCACCACGCTGGTGCTGGGTCGGCGGGGCGGGCAGACGGATACTCGCTGACCGGCAGGACAGGGGACGGACAGCTCACGTCCCGCCACCTACGCTGGCCGGGTGGCACCGGTCAGTCCTACCCAACGGGTCCTCTCCCCCGACGACGTGGTCAACCTCGTCCGGGCGTCGTTCGGTCCGCACCGACGGGTGACCGGCTGCGGGCCGCTGACCGGCGGGGGCTTCGCCGCGGTGTGGTGGGCCCGCCTCGACGACGACACCGACGTCGTGCTGAAGGTCGCCCCGCCGCCCACCGCCCGACTGCTGCGCTACGAGACCGACCTGCTCGCCGCCGAGGCCCGCTACTTCCGGCTGGTCGCCGAGCGGGCGCCGCAGGTGCCGGTGCCGCCGGTGCTGCACCACGGCCGTGATCGACGGCTCGGCGAGTGGCTGGTCACCGGCCGGTTACCCGGCCGGGCACTGCCCGAGGTGGACGGTGACGACGGCCCGGTCCGCGCCGACCTGGGCGCCGCGACGGCCGCCCTGCACCGGATCACCGGCGACCGGTTCGGCTACGACGCCGGGCGTACCGGCGGATCGACCTGGTCGGCCGCGTTCAGGGCGATCATCGACGACCTGCTCGCCGACGCGGCCAACTGGGAGGTGGCGCTGCCCGCGCCGGCGGAGCGGTTCCGCGCGCTGGTGGCCCGGCACGGCGCGCTGCTCGACACGGTACGCCGGCCGGCCCTGCTGCACTTCGACTGCTGGGACGGCAACGTGCTCGCCGCCCCGGACACCGACGGCGCGTACCGGATGTGCGGCCTGGTCGACGGCGAACGGTTCCTCTACGGCGATCCGCTGCTCGACCTGGTCTCCCCGCTGCTGTTCCGCCGCGCCGAGGACGAGCCGGCGCATCCGTTCCTCCGGGGGTACGCCGGCGCTACCGGGGTGCCGCTGGTCTTCGACGACGGGGCCCGTCGCCGGCTCACGCTGTACCGGATGCACCTGCACCTGCTGATGACCGTGGAGATGCCGAGCCGGGGCATCACCCCGGACAACGACCCCGGCCGTCACGCCCTGCTGGCCGAACTGCTGGAGCGGGACCTCACCGACCTGGCGTGACCGGCCCGACCGGACCGTGACGGGCCGGTCCCGCCGGGACCGGCCTCTGGCGCACCGCCTACCCGTCGCCGGGGGCGAAGCGGGCGAGCGGATTGGTCAGGGCACCGACGAGTTGCAGCGCGGCCGACGGGTCGGCCAGGTCGACCATCTGCTGGTTGTCCCGCAGTTGCAGCCGGTTGAGGCAGGAGAGCGCGAACTCCGGCGCGAACAGGTCGTAACGGGCCAGCCGGTCGGCCAGGTGGGGCACCCGGCCGGCGTACTCGGTGGCGCAGTCGGCGACGGTACGCCAGAAGTCCTCCTCGTCGACGACGTCCTGGTCGGCGAGCAACGCGCCGAGGAAGCGGAAGAAGCAGTCGAAGACGTCGGTGAAGATGGACAGCAGCTTCATGTCTTCCGGGATGTCGGCGCGGATCCGCTCGACCGCCGGCGGCAACTGCGTCTCGGCGCCCATCACCACGATCTCCTCGGCGATGTCCTTGAAGATCACCCGCTCGACGATCCCGTCGCGCAGCACCAGGATGACGTTCTCGCCGTGCGGCATGAACGCCAGGTCGTAGGCGTAGAAGGCGTGCAGCAGCGGAGTCAGGTAGGCGTTCAGGTAGCGGCGCAGCCAGGTCCTCGGCGCCAGTCCGGAGGCGGCGATCAGCTCGGCGGCGAACGACCGGCCGTCGGCGTCCACGTGCAGCAGCGACGCCATGGTGGCCAGCCGCTGGCCGGGAGCCAGGTCGGGTACCGGGCTCTCCCGCCAGAGCGCGGCCAGCATCTTCCGGTACGGCGAGTACCGGTCGGTGGCGGCCTCGTACTGACGGTGCCGGTAGCCGACGGCGGCCCGCTCCCGGATGATCGTCAGTCCGGTAGACCGGAACACCTCGTCGCCGTCGATCAGGTCGGCCAGCCAGTCGTTGATGGCCGGGGTGGCCTCCATGTACGCGGCCGACAGGCCCCGCATGAAGCCCATGTTCAGCACGGACAGGGCGGTCTTGACGTAGTGCCGCTCGGGGTGGCTGACGTTGAAGAAGGTGCGGATGGACTGCTGGGCGAGGTACTCGTCGGGCCCTTCACCGAGGCAGACCAGCCGGCGACGCGCCACCTCGCCGGCGAAGGTGACCGACAGCTTGTTCCACCACTGCCAGGGGTGCACCGGGATGAGGTGGTAGTCGGCAAGGTCCAGGCCCAGTTCGGCCATGGTCCCGGCGAACCGAGCGAGAGTCGCCGCACCGAGTTCGGTACGCAGCAGCGTCTCCTGGTCCAGGTCGCCGGCGCTGGTGAAGGTGGCGTGGTCGCGGTGGGCAGCGAGCCAGATCAGCCGGACCGGCTGGGCCGCCTCGGGGGCGTACCGGTGGTACTCGTCGACGCCGAAGCCGAGCCGCCCGTTGTTGGCCACGAAGCAGGGGTGTCCCTCGGTCATCGACGTCTCGATGGTCTGGAAGTCCGCCTCGATCAGCTTCGCCGCGCTGGGCAGCGCCCGGTCCAGCTTGTACGCCAGGCCGGCCAGGGTGGACGTGATCTCCTCCAGGTAGACCGGCAGGATCCGGTCGGTGAGGCCGAGCGCGTCGCGCAGGTCGAGGCAGAGGTCGACCGCGTCCAGCGGCAGTGTCTCGGCGCCCCGGCGCCGGGTGATGCTCTCCGGGTCGATGTCCCAGTGCTCCAGCGTCAGCACCCGGGCCGCGAAGCGGTACCGGACGGCGCCGGAGGCGGCGGTCACGGCGTACCAGCGGCGGCCGTTGGCGTCGGCGGCCGGACCGTCCGGTTCGGGGGTGAGCAGACGCTCATGGGTGAATTCGGCGAGCGCCTTGCGCACCAGCAGCCGGTTGGCCCGCTCCCAGGTCTCCGGGCGCAGGTGGGCGACGGGTGAGCGCGAGGTCATGCCGGTACTCCTTCGTTTCGGGTGGCGGCCAGGAACCGCTGCCGGGTGCAGATGCTCAGCAGGGCCGTCTTCTCCGGCTTGGTGATCGGTCCGATCACCTCGAAGCCGACCGCCGCGTTGAGCGCGTGCACGGCGGTGTTGCGCACGTCCGGCTCGACCACGACCCGTTCCGTGGCGGGGTCGGCGAAGAGCCAGGCCATCACGGTGGTGATGACGGCTCGGGTGAAGCCGTGCACGGGGGTGTCGGTGGGTGCGCAGAGAAAGTGCATCCCGACGTCGCCGGGTCGGGCGTCGTGCAGGCCGACCAGTTCGACCCGCGCCGGGTCGTACCGTTCGGCGAGGAACGCCGGCTCGGCGCGCCACAGCCCGAGGTACGCCTCGTGGTGCGGATGGTCGGCGATGCGCTGGTACTCGGCGGTCACGGCGTCGACGTCGGCGTCCTGCATCAGCCAGAACGCCGCCTTGGGGTGGGTCACCCACCGGTGCAGCAGTGGGGCGTCGGCGGCCACGTCGAGCGTACGCAGGGCGAACTCGCCGAGCCGCCGGTCGTGGCGGGTGTAGACCGGCCCGGTCACGCCGTCACCCCGAAGTCCTGGAAGGTGATCGACTTCTCGATCGGGTACGGCTCGCGGCCGAGCATCTCCCGGATGATCCAGCTGTTGCGGTACGGGCCCATGCCCAGGTCGGGTGAGGTGATGCTGTGCGTGTGGGTACCGCCGTTCTGCAGGAACACGCCGCGTCCGGTGGAGTCGACGCTGTAGTTGCGGGCGACGTCGAGCCGGCCGTGACCGTCGAAACGCAGCCGGTGCCGGATCGGCTCCAGGAACGCTGGTACCTCGTACCGGTAGCCGGTAGCCAGCACCAGCCCCTCGGTGTCCAGAGTGAAGTCCCGTTCCTGCTCGACGTGGCGCAGGTTGAGGGTGTGCACTCCGGTGGTCTCGTCGTGGGTCACTGCGGTCAGCTCGGTGTTGGTCAGCAGGCGGGTGTTCACCGGGCCGTCGACGCTTGAGGCATAAAGCAGGTCGTAGATGTCGTTGACCAGGTCGGCGGAGATCCCCTTGAACAGCCCCTTCTGCTCGGCTTCGAGGCGGTACCGGGTGGGCTCGGGCAGGGCGTGGAAGTAGTCCACGTAGTCCGGTGAGGTCATCTCCAGCGTGAGCTTGGTGTATTCCAGCGGGAAGAAGCGGGGCGAGCGGGTGACCCAGTTCAGCTGGTAGCCGTGGGTGCCGATGTCACCGAGCAGGTCGTGGTAGATCTCGGCGGCGCTCTGGCCGCTGCCGACGATGGTGATGCTCCGCTTGGCCCGCAACGCGTCCCGGTGCTCCAGGTAGCGCGAGTTGTGCACCGCGTCGGAGGTCAGGCCGGCGCAGGCGGCCGGCAGGTGCGGCGGGGTGCCGGTGCCGAGCACCAGGTGCCGGGCCCGGTGGGTGACCGTCGTTCCGTCGGCGGTGGCCGTCACCACGTACCGGTCGTCGGCGGGGTCGTGCTCCACGGCGGTGACCCGGTGGCCGAAGCGCAGGTTGGGCAGCTTGGCGGCCGCCCAACGACAGTAGGCGTCGTACTCCACCCGCAGCGGGAAGAAGCTCTCCCGGATGTAGAACGGGTAGAGCCGCCCGATCTCCTTGAGGTAGCTGAGGAAGGAGAAGGGTGAGGTGGGGTCGGCGAGGGTCACCAGGTCGGCCAGGAACGGCGTCTGCAACCGGGACGACTCCAGCAGCATGCCGGGATGCCACGAGACGTCGTCGCGGGCCTCCAGGAACAGCCCGTCGAGGTCGGCGACGGGGGCGGTCAGGCAGGCCAGACCGAGGTTGTACGGGCCGAGGCCGATCCCGATGAAGTCGTAGCTGGACATCCGGCCCTCCAGGCTCGGGTTCGCGGGTGGCATGGTCAGCCGACCGGGCAGGTCAGGTCGGCGGCGGCGGACGATTCGGCGTGTTCGTGCACGTACCGGCCGGCGTGCTCGGCGATCAGGTCCAGCACGTAGGCGACGTCGTCGGCGGTGGTGGCCGGGTTGAGGACGGTGAACTTGAGGTACTGCCGGCCGTCGACCTTGGTGCCGGCGACCACCGCGAGACCGGATGCGGCCAGCGCCTCGCGGGCCCGCAGGTTCGCCGCGTCGGCCAGTTCCCGACCCGGTCCGGTCGGCCGCCAGCGGAACACCACGGTGCTCAGCCGCGAGCGGGTCAGCACCTCGAAGCGCGGGTCGGCAGCGACCAGGTCCCACGCCTGCGCGGCCCGGTCGCAAACCTCGTCGAAGAGTTCACCGACGGCGTCGGGGCCCATCACCCGCAGGGTCAGCCAGAGCTTGAGCGCGTCGAACCGACGGGTGGTCTGCAGGCTCTTGTCGACCTGGTTGGGGATGCGCTGGGCGACCGCCCGGGCCGGGTTGAGGTAGTCGGCGTGCCAGGTGGCGTGCCGCAGCGTCCGCCGGTCGCGGACCACCAGCGCGCTGGAGCTGACCGGCTGGAAGAAGGACTTGTGGTAGTCGACGGTCACCGAGTCGGCGCGTTCGATGCCGTCGAGCAGGTGCCGGCGGGTGGGCGAGACCAGCAGCCCGCAGCCGTACGCGGCGTCGACGTGCAGCCAGACGCCGGCGGTGGCGCACACCTCGGCGATCTCGTCCAGCGGATCGATGGTGCCGAAGTCGGTGGTGCCCGCGGTGGCCACCACCGCCATGACGGTGAGACCGGCACGCCGGCAGCGGGCGATCTCGTGCCGGACCGCGCCGGGACGCATCCGCCGGTCGGGGCCGGTCTCCACCACCACGACCGCGTCCGGCGCCAGACCGAGCAGCTTGGCCGCCTTCTGCACGCTGAAATGCCCGGCCGCCGAGGCGATGATCCGCAGCCGGGGCAGCAGGACGCGTCGGTCGGCGGGCGTCGCCGCGGCCAGGGCCTCCTCCCGCGCCAGCAGCAGGGCGTGCAGGTTGGACTGGGTGCCGCCGCTGGTGAACACGCCGTCGGCGGCCGGGCCGAGGCCGATCCGGTCGGCCGTCCACTCGATGAGCCGGCGCTCGATGAGGGTGCCGCCGGCACTCTGGTCCCAGGTGTCCATCGAGGAGTTGACCGCGCTGAGGACCGCCTCGCCGAGCAGCGCCGGAATCACCACCGGGCAGTTGAGGTGGGCCAGGTAGCGGGGGTGGTGGAACCAGACGGCGTCGCGCAGGTAGACGTCCTCCAGTTCGTCGAGCGCGGCGGTGGTGTCGCCCAGCGGCCGGTCCAGGTCGATCGCCTCCACCTGAGGGGCGAGTTCGTCGGGGCGTACGCCGGTGAAGGGTCCGGGCGCCGCGGCGACCCGGCGGGCGACCCGGTCGGTGCCGGCGGCCACCGCCTGGCGGTACTGCTCCACTGTGTCGCCGCTGAGCAGGTGCGCCCGGGCGGGTGTGGGCCCCGGCGTCGGATGGCTCGGCGTTACCTCGGCGGTGTGCCCCGGCAGGGTCATGGACGTGTCCTCCACGCTCGGCGGTTCGTTTTCGGGCAGCCGGAACCCGCCGCACCACAAGTGCTGCGGGCCCTGCGGTTCTGGGAGGGCGGTGGCGGGCGGCCGGTGCGGTGGTGGCGCGAGCCGGCCGCCCGGGGCGTCAGGTGACTTTCTTCGCTCCCTGGATCGCCTTGGCGAGGTTCTCCAGCAGCGGAGCCGCGCCGGCGTACGAGAAGCGGGGCACCGCGTCCCACGGCGTGACCTGCCCGGCCTGGACGGCGGGCAGTCGCTTCCAGGTGGGCTTGGCGGCCAGGTCGGTCGGTTGCAGGGCGGTGCCACGGTTGTCGAGCAGGATCAGGTCGGCCGGGAACTTGTCGGCGTTCTCCCAGCTGAGTGCCTCGAAGTAGTCGCCGGCCTCGAGCTTGGTCGGCTCCACGATGTCGACGCCGAGTTCGGCGAAGTACATCAGATCGGTGCTGACCTTCGGGTTGGAGACGTAGAAGAGGTCGGGGCTACCCGAGGTGGCCATCACCTTGATGCCCGGGTTGGCCGCGACGGCCTGGCGCACCGCCTCGGCGGCGGCCTCGAACCGCGCCTTGGCGTCGGTGACCCTCGGTGCCGCCAGGTCCGCGCCGAGGGACTCGGCGAGCTGGGCGTACCGCTCGATCGGCTTGGTCATCGGCACCCTCGCGGTGGTGATGGTCACCACCGGCGCCAACGGGAGGATCTTGTCCTTGCTCTCGTCCGGGACGTACCAGTAGGCGCCCGGGTCGTACATGTGGGTGACCAGCAACTCCGGGCGCAGGGCGGCGTACTTCTCGACGCTGAACTCGCCCCAGACGTTGCCGAGGATCTCCACGCTCTCCACGTCCAGGTCCCCGGCCTGCGGTTCCACGCTGCCGTCCGCCTTCTTCGTCTCGCCGAACACACCGACAACCTCGCGACCGAGTCCGAAGTCGACCAGTGCTGCGGCGGAGCCGGTGAAGGCGACCACCCGCTCGGGTCGGGCGTCGGCGGCGACCTTCTCGGGGCGGTCGTCGGTGAACGACCAGGGGCCCGAGGCGTTGTCGGTGCTGCTGCCGGCGTTGTCGTCGCGGCCGCAGCCGACGAGCGCGGCGGCCACGGCGGCACCGCCGACGGCGAGCAGGCCCCGGCGGGAGAGGCCACGGGTGGAGAGGTGCTCAGACATTCGTGTCGTCTTTCGATGAGGGTCTCGGGACCATGGACAACCAGGTTAGGCTAACCTAACCTAACTTCCTGCCTAGACTCGGCTCCTGTCAAGTCCCGACGGCGTTTCGCACCACACTGGAGTCCACCCTGTCCGTCATCGAGTCGCCACCCCAAGCGACGCCGGCCCGGTCGACCGCACCACCCCGGCAGCGCCGGGCCGCCCTGCGCGCCGGCGGTCTCGTCGTCGCCGCGCTGGCCATGCTCGTCGTCGCGGTGCTCAGCATCGCCATCGGCGCCAAGCCGATCCCCCTGCCCGACGTCTGGGACGCCCTGACCGACCGCGACGCCGCCGAGTACGCGGTCGTGCGGCAACTGCGGCTGCCCCGTACGTTGCTCGGGCTGCTGGCCGGCGCCGCGCTCGGCGTGGCGGGCGCGGCGATGCAGGCACTCACCCGTAACCCGCTCGCCGATCCCGGGCTGCTCGGCATCAACGCCGGGGCCGCCGCCGCCATCGCCACCGCCACCGCCCTGTTCGGCCTCGGCGGTGGTACCGGTCAGGTGTGGTTCGCGCTGCTCGGCGCCGCCGTCGTCACCGTCGGGGTGTACGCCGTCGGAGGCGGTCGGGCGGCCACCCCGGCACGCCTGGCACTGGCCGGCGCGGCGCTCAACGCGGCCCTCTACTCCTACGTCAGCGCGGTGATGCTGCTCGACGCCGCCGGCCTGGAGCGGCTGCGCTTCTGGACCGTCGGGTCGCTGGCCGGCGCCGACACCGGCACGGTGCTGCGGGTGCTGCCGTTCATCGCCGCCGGCCTGCTGGTCGCGCTGGCCGCCGCCCGCCCGCTCAACGCCCTCGCGCTCGGCGACGACGCCGCCCAGGCCCTGGGCGCCCGCCCGGCCCTGGCCCGGGCGGGCGTGATCATCGCCATCACCCTGCTCTGCGGTGCCGCCACCGCCGCCTGCGGACCGATCGTCTTCGTCGGGCTGCTCGTGCCGCATCTGGTCCGCGCCCTCACCGGCCCCGACCTGCGCTGGCTGCTGCCCTACTGCGCGCTGCTCGCCCCGGTGCTGCTGCTCGGCTCCGACGTGCTCGGCCGGGTCCTCGGCCGCCCCGGTGAGCTCCAGGTCGGCCTGATCACCGCGGTCGTCGGTGGTCCGCTCTTCCTGGCCCTGGTGATCAGGACGAGGACGACCCGCCGATGATCGTGATCCGTACTCCCGGCCGGCTCTCCGTCCGGCTGCGACCACGCGTCCTCGCCGTCGGCACCGTCTGCCTGCTGCTCACCCTCGGCGTCGGCGTGCTGGCCGTCGGGCACGGCGACTATCCGATGTCCCCGGCCGACGTGCTGCGCACCCTGACCGGCGGCGGCAGCCCCGCCGAGGAGTTCATCGTCACCCAGCTGCGACTGCCCCGGCTGGTCACCGGCGTGGCCGTGGGTGCCGCGCTCGGCCTGGCCGGCGCGGTGTTCCAGTCACTGGTCCGCAACCCGCTGGGCAGCCCGGACGTGCTCGGCTTCACTCAGGGCGCGGCCACCGGTGCGCTCGTCGTGGTCGCCGTCGGCGGCAGCAGCGCCGCCCTCGCCGGCTCCGCGGCCCTCGGCGGCGTCGCCACCGGCCTGCTCATCTACCTGGTCGCCTGGCGGCGCGGGGTGCACGGCTACCGACTGGTCCTGGTCGGCATCGGCATGTCGGCCATCCTCACCGGCGTCAACGGCTACCTGATGACCCGGGTGCCGCTGATGAGCGCCTCCCGGGCCATGCTCTGGCTCACCGGCAGCCTCGACGGCCGCGGCTGGTCCGACGCCGCACCGCTGCTGGCCGCCCTCGCGGTCCTGGTGCCGGTGCTGCTCGGCTGCGCGCCGGCGCTGCGGATGACCGAGCTGGGCGACGACGCCGCCAGCGGGCTGGGCGTGAGCGTGCACCGGTTGCGGATGCTGCTGCTCGCCGGAGCCGTACTGCTGGTGGCGCTCTCCGCGGCCGCCGCCGGCCCGGTGCCGTTCGTCGCGCTCACCGCCCCGCACCTGGCCCGTCGTCTCACCCGGGCGCCCGGCGTCACCCTGCTGCCGGCGGCGGTCATCGGCGCGCTGATCACCGTCGTCGCCGATCAGGTCGCGCTGCGGGCCCTGCCCGGTCAACTGCCCGTCGGCGTGGTGACCGGCGTCATCGGCGGTGGCTACCTGGTGTGGCTGCTGGCCACCGAGCGCCGGGCGGGCCGACTGTGACGAGACCGCCGAGCAGGCCGACCGACGGTGACGAGACCGCCGACGGTCCGACGGTGACGACCTCCATAACGAGAACGGAGTAACCAGCATGCCGACCTCCCGGCTCGGTGGCAGCGAGCTGCGGCTCGCCTATGACCGACGTGTCGTCGCCGAGGAACTGACCGTCGCCGTGCCCGACCGCTCCTTCACGGTCATCATCGGCCCGAACGCGTGCGGAAAGTCCACCCTGCTGCGTGCGCTGTCGCGGCTGCTGAAACCGGCCGCCGGGTCGGTGCTGCTGGACGGCGCCGACATTCAGCGGCTGCCCGCCCGCGCCGTGGCCCGTACGCTCGGGCTGCTGCCCCAGTCGCCGATCGCCCCGGACGGGATCGGCGTGGCCGAACTGGTGGCCCGGGGCCGCTACCCGCACCAGGGTCTGCTGCGGCAGTGGTCCCCCGACGACGAGCGGATCGTCGCCGAGTCGATGGCCGCCACCGGCGTCGACGACCTCGCCGACCGGCTGGTCGACGAGCTGTCCGGCGGCCAGCGTCAGCGGGTCTGGCTGGCCATGGCGCTGGCCCAGCAGACCCCGCTGCTGTTGCTCGACGAGCCGACCACCTACCTCGACATCGCCCACCAGATCGAGGTCCTCGACCTGTGTGCCCGGCTGCACGAGGAGCAGGGCCGCACCCTGGTCGCGGTGCTGCACGACCTCAACCACGCCGCCAGGTACGCCACCCACCTGATCGCGATGCGCGGTGGTCAGGTGGTGGCCTCCGGCGAACCCCGGCGGGTCGTCACCGCCGAGCTGGTCCAAGAGGTCTTCGGCCTGCCCTGCCGGGTCATCGACGACCCGGAGACCGGCACCCCCCTGGTGGTCCCGGCGGCCCGCGCCCGGCTCGGTACGGTGGCGTCGTGAGCGCACGCCGCTACCGCGACGGCTACGGCGTCCCCCACCTGCGCGCCGACGACCACGGGTCGCTGGCCTTCGCCCAGGGCCGGGTCACGGCCGTGGACCGGGCCTGGCAGATCGAGGTGGAACGGCACCGGTCCCAGGGCACCTCCGCCGCCTTCCTCGGCCCGGACGCCGTGGCGTGGGACAGTTTCGCCCGCCGCGCCCGGCTCGACGACACCGCACGACGCTGCCATGCCCGCCTGGACCCGGCCACCGCGGCGTGGGTGGGTCGCTACGTCGACGGGGTCAACGCCGGGCTGGCCGCGGGTGCCGCACAGGCACCCGAGTTCGCCGCCACCGGGCTGGTGCCCGGTCGCTGGCAGCCGTGGACCCCGCTGGCGATCTGGCTCAGTCACCACGTGCTGTTCGCCGGCTTCCCCGCCAAGCTCTGGCGGGAGCACGTGGCGCGGCGGCTCGGCCCGCAGGCCGTCGGGCTGTTCGCCGCCGACGGGCCGGTCACCTCGGGCAGCAACGGCTGGCTGCTGAGCGGGGAACGCACCGCCGACGGAGCCGCGTTGATCGCCGGTGATCCGCACCGGTTCATCGAGGCGCCCGGCATCTACCAGCAGATCCGCCTGGCCTGCCCGGAGTACGACGTGCTCGGCTTCGCCGTACCGGGGGTGCCCGGCATCGCGCACTTCGGTCACGCCGGCTCCGTGGCCTGGGCGATCACCAACGCGATGGCCGACTACCAGGACGTCTACGCCGAGCGGTTGCGCCGCCAGGGTTCGGCGGTCGAGGCGTACGGGCCCGACGGGTGGGGGGCCGCACACCGGCACACCGAGACGATCGAGGTGGCCGGCGCCGATCGGGTCGAGGTCGAGGTGATCGAGACCGAGCGGGGGCCGCTGGTGTCCGGTGGGCCGGACGACGACCCGGCCGTCACGGTCAGCCTGCGGTACCCGCCCCGCGTCCTCGGCGAGCTGGGCTTCGCGGTGCTGCCGGCGCTGCTGCGGGCACGCACCGTCGACGACGTCGACGCGGCGCTGGACGGCTGGGTCGAGCCGGTGAACGTGGTCCTCGCGGCCGACACCGCCGGCCGGCTGCTGCACCGGGTGGCCGGCCGGGTGCCTCGACGTCACCCGGACAATGGCCTGCGGGTGGTCCCCGGCTGGCAGGCGGGCCACGCCTGGCAGGGCTGGCACCCGATGCCGAAGGCACCGGTCGACCAGGTGGCGGTGATGGCCAACGAGCGCGGCGTCTCCGCCGGACTCGGGGTGGAGTTCGCCCCGCCGTACCGGGCCGACCGGATCCGCGAGCTGCTGGACGCGACCACCGACTGGCGACCCGAGCAGCTGGCCGCCGTGCACACCGACACCTACCTCGCCGCGGCAGGGCCGTTGCTGGAGCTGGTCGCCGGCCTGGACGGGCTCGGCGCGGCCGCCCAGGGGCTGCGGGAACGTCTGCTGGCCTGGGACCGCCGGATGGCCGCCGACAGCGTCGACGCCGCCGCCTTCGCCGACCTGCGGGCCGCGGTGGTACGCCGGCTCGCCGCCCACCCGGCCCTGGCGGGGCTGGCCGAACCGCCGGCGCATCCGGAGGTGTTCCGGCCCTGGCTGGCCCTGCTCCCCCGGGTCGGGTACGCGGTGACCCCGCTGCTGCACGCCGACCTGCCCGGACTGGACCGGGCCGCCCTGCTGCGCGAGGCGGTCGAGGAGGTCGCCGCCGCCGGTGACCGCCGACTCTGGGGCGACCGGCACCGGCTCGCGCCGTGGCGGGCGCTGCCCGACCCGGCCGCGCCACCGGGACCGCGGCTGGCCGGCGACCACGACTGTGTGCTGGCCACCTCCAGCGTTCCCGGCGTCACCGACCTGTGCCTTCGCGGACCGGCGGCCCGCTACGTGTGGGACCTGGCCCGGCGGGAGAACAGCCGGTGGGTGGTGCCGCTCGGTGCCACCGGCGCCGGTCCGCACCGCGACGACCAGCTGCCGCTGTGGTCGCGCGGCGATCTGATCACGGTGACCTGCGACTGGGACCGGCTGACCGAGGAGCGCGATGACTGACCGGCACCACTACGAACGGCACGTGCCCCGGTTCGGAGTCGTCACCTTCCGGCCGGTCGAACCCGACGCCGACGCCGAGGTGATCCACTCGTGGGTCAGCCAGGAGCGGGCCCGGTTCTGGGGGATGCGCGACGCCGACCGGGACCGGGTCGCCGAGATCTACCGGTACGTCGACTCACTGCCCACCCACCACGCGTACCTCACCCTGCGCGACGGGCACCCGGTGGCGCTGTTCCAGACCTACGAGCCGGAGCACGACCCGGTCGGCGAGTGCTATCCGGTACGCCCCGGCGACCACGGCGGCCACCTGCTGATCGGCACTCCGGTGCGGCCCGAGCCGGGCTTCACCGGCACGCTGCTGACCGAGTTCATCGCGTTCGTCTTCACCGACCGGAGACGGCTGCGGCTGGTGATGGAGCCGGACGCCCGCAACGACAAGGCGATCGCCCGGCTGCGGCGGGCCGGCTTCGTCGAAGGGCCGTTGGTGGAGCTGCCCGACAAGCGCGCCCGGCTGATGTTCCTCGACCGGACGGGCTCTCACGTCCGCTCGCAACGCTCCGACAGCGCGTAACGGGTCAGCACCACGTCACCGATCTGGCGGGCCTCCACCACCCGCGCCCGTCGACCCGGGTGCCACGGGAAGTGGCCCTCACCGACGAACCTCGGCGCCCGCCGGTCGCCCACGAAGAACGGGGCAACCACCAGGTGCAGCTCGTCGGCGAGCCCCTGGGAAAGGAACTGGCCGTGCATGCCCGCGCCGCCCTCCACCAGCAACCGACTTACTCCCCGCTCGGCGAGGTCGGTCAGCAGCCACGCCAGATCGACCGGATCACCGGCGTCGACGACGGTGGCCAGCCCGTCCAGCCGGTGCCGGGCCTTCTCCACCGCACCGCTGGCGCTGTAGACGATCCGGTCGGTGTCGCCGACGGTGAACAGCCGGGCGTCCGGGTCCAGGTCGCCGCAGCCGGTCACGGTCACCCGGGTCGGTGACGCCGGCAGGCCGCGGGCGACCCGTTCGGCCCGGCGACGGTCGCAGCGCACCAGCAACCGGGGGTCGTCGCGGCGGACGGTGCCGGCGCCGACCAGGATCGCGTCGCAACTGGCCCGGACCCCGTCCACCCGGTCGAGATCGGCGTCGTTGGAGAGCAGCAGCCGCTCGTCGGTGGCGTCGTCGATGTAGCCGTCGATCGAGGTGGCACAGCTGAGCAGCACGTATGGCCGTGCCACCTCGGACGGGCCGGTCACCGGACGAAAGGGAGGTCGGCGGCGCGGGCCGCGCGGCTGGCCTTGGCCGCGAGGTACTCGGCGTTGGCCGGGGACAGGAACACGCCCGTGGGCACCTGCTCGGTCACGGTGATCCCGAGCCGGCCCAGCTGCTCGGTCTTCTCCGGGTTGTTGCTCAGCACCGCGATCGGCCCGACGCCGAGGGCGGCGAGCATCTGCGCGGCCACGGTGTAGTCGCGCTCGTCCTCGGCGTGGCCGAGCGCGACGTTGGCCTCGAAGGTGTCCAGCCCAGCGTCCTGCAGCGCGTACGCGTCGAGCTTGGCGTACAGCCCGATGCCGCGCCCCTCCTGGCGGAGGTAGAGCAGGTAACCGCCGGCGTCGGCGATCCGCTGCACCGCCTCGCGCAGCTGCGGCCCGCAGTCGCAGCGCTGGCTGCCGAACACGTCACCGGTGAGGCATTCGCTGTGCGGGCGGACCAGCGGCACCTTCCCGTTCGGCTCCGCCGCGCCGGTGTCGCCGAGCGCGAAGGCGAGGTGCTCCCGGCCGTCGACCAGCCCGTCGAAGGTGAACAGCCGGGCCGTGGTGGCGTAGCCGTCGGGAAACCGCAGCGGCACGGTGACCTGCGTCCGGATGGTGGCGACAGGCAGTGATTCGGACATGGGTCTCCTCGTCAGACGGTGGCGGGTACACGGACACGTCGGGCCAGCAGCACGGCGGCTCCGGGCAGGCTCGCGACGAGCACCAGGGCGCCGTACACCGTCGCGGTGGCCACCCCCTCGGCGGCGGTCAGGCCGGCGGCGGCGAACGCCCACGCGGCCACCCCCTCGCGGGGGCCGAACCCGGCGACGTTGGCCGGCACCCCCATCGCGAGCAGGGCCAGCAGGGTCAGCGGCAGCAGCAGGCTCAGCGGTGCGGTGGAACCCGCCGTGCGGGCCGCCACCAGGAACGTCGCCAGGTGGCCGGCGACCGCCAGCGCGGAGGCGAGCAGCACTCCGGCCCAGGTACGCCGACCGAGCAGCCCGAGACGGACGTCGGAGACGGCGGTACCCACCGCGCGGGTCCACCGCGACGCGCCGGACTGCGGCAGCAGCCGGGCGGCCAGCACCACGACGACCACCACCGCCACCGCCACGGCGGTGGCCACCGGCAGGAACGGTCGCACCGGCGACGGGAAGGCGAACAGCAGCACCACCGCGACCGCGACCAGTACCACCTGACCGGCCATCCGTTCCCACACCACCGCCCGGATGCCGCGTCCGACGTCACCGACGTCCCGGCCGTGGCGCACCGCGCGGTGCACGTCGCCGAGGATCCCACCCGGCAGGGTCGCGTTGAGGAAGATCGCCCGGTAGCAGTGGGCCACCGCCTCCCGCAGCGGCAGGCGTACGCCGAGACCAGCGGCGACCAGGCTCCACCGCCAGGCGGCGCAGACCGTGGTGAGCACCCCGATGGCGAGGGCGGCGGCGAGCGCGGGGGCGTCGATCAACCGCAGCCCGGCCAGGAACGGACCGGTGCCGAGCCAGCAGAGCAGCCCCACGAGGACGGCCAGCCCCAGCGCCAGACGCGCCCAGCCCCAGAACGACCGGGCTCCCGGGGCCGCCGTGGGCACGGCGTTGCCACCTTCATCCCCCACTCGTGCCTCCCCGGCATGGCGATCTTCCCTGACTGTACGCACGTAGCTGGTCGGCCAGCGGTTCAACGCCGCAGCGCCAGCAGGTCGACGTGATCGACCAGTACCCCGAGCCGACCGGTTTCAGCCTCCCTGAGCCGACGTCGCGCGTACTCGTCGGTTCGGCCGGTGAGGTCGGGGCGTTCCTCGCGGGCCGCGTCGAGCCATCCGGTGAACCATTCCACCGCCAGGGCGGCCTGCTGCGGCCCGAGCAGCCACGGGCTGGGCCGCAACTGCACGTCCACGCCGTGCCGGGCGAAGGCGGCGACGCAGGCGTCGGTGGCGTCGGGCCCGAGCAGCCGGCGACCGCTCACGGTACGACGCTGGTGGGCGTTGAAGGCCGCGGCGATCTCGTCGTCGAGCGGGTGGGGCGGGGTCAACCGCACGGTGCCGGTCACGGAGATCAGGAACAAGGCCGGGCAGCCGGCCTTGGCGCAGGCCTCGACCAGTTGGTCGAGTTCCTCGCCGGTCAGCATGTCGAGCAGTGCCGAGGCGGTGACCAGAGCCGCGTCGGCCAGGTCGGCGGCGGTCAACCGGGTCAGGTCGCCCCGACGGGTCTCGACGGTCACCGGTGCGCCGTCGGCGGTGGTGGTGGGCATGCCGGCGCGGGCCCGGGCCAGCAGGTCGGGGTCCTGGTCGTGCAGGATCCAGTGCTGTGCCCCGGGCAGCAGCGGGGCCAGCCAGCGGCCCAGCGAGCCGGTGCCGGCACCGAGGTCGTGCACGACGAGGGGTTCGTCGCCGGGCAGTGCCGCACGCAGCGTGTCCACCAGCTCGGTGGAGCGGGCCGCCACGTCGGCGGGTTCGCGGAGCGCGAGCCACTGCGCGAAATCCGGCGGGAGTTCGATGTTCATGCCGACGCCTCCTTCAGGGCCGTGGTGATCTGGGCGACGGTGGTGCTCCAGTCGGCGAGGGTCTCCCGTCGCCGGTGGGCGGCGTGTCGCAGGTGCCGGCGCAGCGCGGCGTCGTCGAGCCAGCGACGTACCGCCGTGGCGAGGGCGACCGGGTCGTCGGGCGGCACCAGCAGGCCGGGCCGTTCGCCGGTCGCGGTGCCTCCCAGGGTGTCGGGCAGTCCACCGACGGCGGTGGCGAGCACCGGTACGCCGCGTGCCAGCGCCTCGGTGACGACCATCCCGTACGTCTCGCCGCGCGACGGGTGCACCAGCAGGTCGGCGGCGGCGTACGCGGTGTCGAGCCGCGCACCGGTCAGCGGCCCGGTCAGCCGGATCCGGTCACCGAGCCGAGCCGCGCCGATGCGCTCGCGCAGCCGCTCGACGAACTCCGGTTCCCGGTTGAGCGAGCCGACGCAGGTCAACGTCCAGGGCCGGTCGGCCACCGAGGTCAGCGCCTCGACCAGCACGTCGTGGCCCTTGTGCCGGGCGACCGCCGCGACGCACAGCAGCCCCGAACCGGCCGCCGACCCGGGCGCCGGTGGCGCCGGGTCCACCCCGGGCGGGGCCACGTGGACCCGCCCGGCCGGCAGCGCGTACCGCCGCAGCAGTGCGTCACGGGTCCAGGTGCTGGTGGCGATCACCGCGGTGACCGCCGCCAGCGCGCGCGCCTCGGCCTCGTCGTCGCGGGGCAGGTGCACCAGGGCGATCAGGCGCAACCGCCGGGAGTGCGCGGCGAGGGCGTCCGGCACCACCGAGGCGACCAGGCCGTCGACCAGCACCAGCGCGTCGTCGGGTGTCCCGGCCAGTACCCGCGCAAGCGCGGCCCGCGCCGCCGGGGCCGGTGCCGGCCAGTCGCCGGCCACGGCGTGCTCGCGGACCGACCAGCCGGCGGCGGCGAGTCCGGAGCAGACCCGCCGGTCGTATCCGTTGCCGCCGCTGGGCGAGGCCGGGTCGTCGATGTCGCCCGGCAGGATCACGTGCAGGGTCGGCACGTCAGGCGGTGCCCTCACCGTCGGTGGTGTGGCCGGGCAGCGGCCGCTCGTAGCTGGCCCACGCCACGTGCGACTCGTGCAGGGTGACCGTGATCCCGGTCAGTCCCCGGGCGCCGGCGCCGAGCTGACCGTCGCGTACCCGGTCGGCGAGCCGATCGGCGATGGTGCGGGCCAGCACCTCCGTGGTGGTGTTCGTCCCGGCGAAGGCGGGCTCGTCGTCGAGGTTGCGGTAGTTCAGCTCGCCGAGCACGGCCTTGAGCTGGTCGGTGGCCAGCCCGATGTCGACGACGATGCCGTCGTCGTCGAGGTCGGGGCGGCGGAAGGCGGCGTCGACGACGAAGGTGGCGCCGTGCAGCCGCTGGGCGGGGCCGAAGACCTCGCCACGGAAGCTGTGGGCGATCATGATGTGGTCACGGACGGTAACGCTGAACACGGTTCACTCCCCGTCGTAGGTGATGAGGTGGCACAGCGCGGGCAGGTCGCCCCCGCTGAGTCGGGCGAGCACGTCGGGCAGGTCCGCGAACGGCGACCTGCCGGTGATCAGCGAGTCGAACGCCGGGTCGGCGAGCAGGTCCAGGGCGAGCGCCATCCGGTCGGCGTAGCTGCGACTGCCGCGTCGCGCGGGGGCGACCGTGCCGACCTGGCTGCTGCGGATGGTCAACCGTCCGGAGTGGAAGGCGCCGCCGAGGGAGAGCCGCACCGGCCGGTCGCCGTACCAGCTCAGTTCGAGCAGGGTGCCTTCCGGCACGAGCAGGTCCAGGCCGCGTTGCAGGCCGGCGGCGGAGGCGCTGGCGTGCACCACCAGATCACGACCGTCGGCGGCCGTGTCGGGGGTGGCGAAGTCGACGCCCAACGCGGCGGCCACCTCGGCACGGGCCGGATCCGTGTCCACCAGCTCAACCCGGACACCGGGGAAGCGGGCCAGCAGGGCGACCACGGCGCAGCCGACCATGCCGCCGCCGACGACGGTCACCCGGTCCCCCACCAGGGGCGCGGCGTCCCACAACGCGTTGACGGCGGTCTCCACCGTGCCGGCCAGCACCGCGCGGGCCGCCGGGACCCCGTCGGGTACGACGGTCACCGCGTCCGCCGGCACCACGTACGCGCTCTGGTGCGGGTGCAGGCAGAACACCGTACGACCGCGCAGGTGCGCCGGGCCCTGCTCGACCTCGCCGACGCTGAGGTAGCCGTACTTGACCGGCGCGGGGAAGTCCCCCTCCTGGAACGGAGCGCGCATCGCGGCGTACTGGCTGGCCGGCACGCCGCCGCTGAAGACCAGCGTCTCGGTGCCGCGGCTGACGCCGGAGTACCGGCTGCGCACCAGGACCTCGTCGGCGCTCGGCTCGGGCAGCGTCACCGGACGGATCTCACCCACGCCGGGAGCGCGGAGCCAGAAGGCGCGGGCGGCTCGCGTCACCGGGTTTTTCTCCTTACCTGCGTCCGGACCGAACCGATCCGTCGTATTTTCCGTAGTTCCCTGTCAGGGGTCGTCGATCATAAACACGGAGGCACGGTGTCCACAGTTCGAACCGGTCCGCAAATCGGACTGATCGTCCAGATCGTTCTGCTGGCGGGGCTCGCCGCGACGGTCGGTCTCGGTGTCGCGGGCTGGCTGGCGGGCCTGGCGTACGGGGCGGTGACCTGCCTGGCGCTCGTCCGTGGTCTACGTCACGCGGGCACCGACCGACTGGGACCGGCGGACTGGGTGACGATGGGCCGTGGACTGCTGGTCGGGGCGGTGACCGCGCTGATCGCCGACGCGCTGACCAGCGGTCGGCCCGCGCCGGTGGCGGTGCTGGTCGCGATGACGACGGTGGCGCTTGCGCTCGACGCGGTCGACGGCAAGGTGGCCCGCCGCACCGGGACGGTCAGCGCCCTCGGCGCCCGGTTCGACATGGAGGTCGACTCGTTCCTGGTGCTGATGCTGAGCCTCTACGTCGCTCCGTCGGTCGGTCCCTGGGTGCTCGCCATCGGCCTGATGCGGTACGCCTTCCTGGCTGCCGGCTGGGTGCTGCCCTGGGTGGACGCGCAACTGCCGCCCCGGTACTGGCGTAAGGTGGTCGCCGCCGTTCAGGGGATCATGCTCGCGGTCGCCGCTTCCCAGATGCTGCCCGGGACGCTGACGACCCTCGTCCTGGTGGCGGCGCTGGGCCTGCTGGTCGAGTCGTTCGGACGGGACGTCACCTGGCTGTGGCGGAACCGCGCGGTCCGGACCGTCCCGGCCCTGGTGGTGGCACCGACGGTGCCGACCGTGCCGATCGGCGTTCGTCGGGCCGCCCGGGCCGACGAACGCGAACTGTCCACCGCCCCCGTCCTGTCGCTGCGCTGACCCGGAGACCCAGTTGTCGATCGCCGACCCGGCATCCACGCCGAACCTCGACCAGACCACGAGCACCATCGCCGACCCGGACTCCACCGGAGCGCGGGCCACGGCCGGCGGCGAGGCGCACTCGGTCGAGGCGTCCGACGCCTCGGCGACGGCGCCCGTCACCCGCCAGCGACGGATCGCCGCACGGGTGCTCACGGCGCTCGCCGCCATACTGGTCCTGGGCGCGCTGACCCTGCCCAACCGCCCGTGGCAGCTTGAGCCCGGCGCGTTCCTGCGGATTCCGTTGGAGGCGCTGCTGCTGGCCGCGCTGCTGATCGCGTTGCCCGGACGACCGCGTCGGGTGGTGGCCGCGGTGGCCGGGGTGATGATCGGGCTCATCGTCGTGGTGAAGGTCGGCGACCTGGGCTTCTACTCGTCGCTGGGCCGCCCGTTCGACCTCGTGCTGGACTGGTCGCTGCTGGACGAGGCGTTCGGCTTCGTGGCCGAGTCGATCGGTCGGCCCGGCGCGATCGCCATCGCCCTCGGCGTCGGGTTGCTGCTGCTTGCCGTGCCGGTGCTGACCGCGCTGTCCACGGTGCGGCTGTCCGGGCTGCTCGCCCGACACCGGACCGGCACCACGCGGTCCGTCGCGACGCTGGTGGTGGTCTGGGCGGTACTGGCCGTGTTCGGCGTACGGATCGTGCCCGCCATGCCGATGGCCGACACCAACGCGACAATCCTCGTCCAGGAGCACGCCGCCGAGGTGCGCGACCGGTTGTCCGACCGTCAGGCGTTCGCCAGCGAGGTGGGCGTCGACCCGTTCCGCGACGTGCCCGGCGACGAGTTGCTGACCGGGCTGCGGGGCAAGAACGTGTTGATCGTGTTCGTGGAGAGCTACGGCCGCGACGCGGTGACCGACGCCGAGTTCGCCTCGATCCCGCGCCTGCTCGACGAGGGCGCCGGTCGGCTGGCGGCGGCCGGCTTCGGCTCCCGCAGCGGCTACCTGACCTCGCCGACCATCGGCGGGGCGAGCTGGCTGGCGCACGCCACCCTCTTGTCCGGCCTGTGGGTCGACAACAATCAGCGCTACCGGAACCTGCTCGCCACCGACCGGTTCACCCTGGGTGACGCGTTCGGGCGGGCGTCCTGGCGTACGGTCGGGGTGATGCCGGCGGTCAACCAGGCCTGGCCGGAGGGCGCGTTCTACGGCTACGAGCAGTTCTACAGCGGGCCCGACCTCGGCTACCAGGGTCCGAAGTTCGCCTTCGCCCCGATGCCCGACCAGTTCGCCATTCACCAGTTCCACCAGCGCGAGTTGGCCGGCAAGAAGGACCGTCCGGTGATGGCCGAGCTGGCCCTGGTCTCCAGCCACTCCCCCTGGACCAAGGTGCCGTCGGTGGTCGACTGGGACGCCATCGACGACGGGGAGGTGTTCCGCCAGGGCATCATCGGCACCCCCACGGCGCAGGCCCGCACCGGTTACCGGCACTCGATCAGCTACACCCTGCGTACCCTCATCTCCTACCTGGAGACGTACGGTGACGACGACACGGTGATGGTCTTCCTCGGTGACCACCAGCCGGCCCCCGTGGTCACCGGCGAGAACCCGAGTCACGACGTGCCCATCCACATCGTGGCGAAGGACCCGGCGGTGTTCGAGCGGATCAACGACTGGGCCTGGCAGGACGGCCTCACCCCGGACGCCGACGCCCCGGTCTGGCCGATGGACGAATTCCGCGACCGCTTCCTCACCGCCTTCGGCCCCACCGGCTCCCGCCCTCAGGCCCAACCCCGCTGATCTCGCGCCTCGGCCGCTCGGTCGCGGGCGACAGCGTCCATCCCGGTGACCGGTCGCACCCGCGAACGGCACGACCACGACGAGTGCCCGGTCGTCGTGGTCGTGCCGAGCCGTTTGGTCCCGAGTGTCGGTCGGGTAGGTGAGGGCATGGATCGCAACGTGGTCAGGGTGCTGCTCGCCGCCTGGGAGCGGCCGGACTTCCGGGCCGGCCTGCGGCATCTGATCGATCTCGACGAGGTGACGTCTCTGCTCGCCGCTCTGGCCGCCGACGATCACGACGATGAGGTGCGGCGGCGGGCCCTGGAGCTCCTTCGTTCGGCGTTGGAGACAGCGGAGATCCGCGGCGCGGTCCTGCTGCTGATAGAGACCGACGACATCCGGCGCAGCCTCACCGCCGCGATCTCGGACAACCTCGCCGACCGCCCCGGGCTCGCGGTGTCGATCCGGTCTGCTCTCGACGATCCAGTCGTCCGCGCCGAGATCCGGGACGTCCTCGAGTCGCGGGGGGTGCGCACACTGGTGTGGAGGGTGGCAGAGGATGAGTTCCGCGGCCATCGACTGATGCTGGTCCGGGAGGCAACCTGGCTGCTCGTACGGCACCGTCCCGCCCGCCGTCTGGTCTGGGCGCTGAAGCGGCACGGCGTCATCCGGGAGCTGCGCCACCGAAAGCTTGACGGTGCACAAGGCGGAGAGCGATGAGGCGACCAACCCTGTTCCTGACTGTGGGACTCCCCTGCACCGGGAAGACCACCGCTGCCCGGCGCATCGAGGTCGAGCAGTGCGCGCTTCGTCTCACGAAGGACGAGTGGGTGAAGGCCCTCTACGGGGACGAGAACCCGCCATCGGCTCAGGACGTGATCGAAGGACGACTCATCCAGATCGGGCTGCGGGCCCTCGAACTGGGCACCAACGTCGTGATCGACTACGGCCTGTGGAGTCGAGACGAGCGCTCCGCCCTACGGCAGGCGGCAGCGGCTGTGGGCGCGGTGGTGGAGATGCGCTACTTCGAGCTGAGCCCGGCCGAGCAACGTCGACGACTCGATCACCGCCAAGCCGAAGCGCCTCATACGACCTGGCCCATGTCCGACGAGGAACTCGCCGGGTGGGCTGCCACCATCGACGTCCCGACGCCCGGCGAACTCGACGGCACCGAACCCATCGATGATCCGCCGGCTGGCTTCGCCACCTGGGACGAGTGGCGTACCCACCGCTGGCCGCCGTCGGTCTCCTGACGGCGGCTCCCCACAACGCCGGCAAAGCGCTCATCGGCAAGCTCGCGCCTCAGCACTCACCGACGCTCGGCTTGAAGGCTGTCACTTCGGCAACCTGGTGACGCGGTGCGGGATTCGGCGCGCAGGGGATCAAGCTTCTCCAGCGGATGACGACGGTCGTGCTGAGCTGATCGCTGAGGGAAACGAGGCGTTGGGATCGGGGTGGTCGAGTCCGATGAGCCGAGCGAGGACGGCGACCTGGTCGGCGAAGTGCTCGACGAACTCAGCAGATCTGGGATCCACGCCGCAGATGCCTTCGATGACGTGCGGCAGGGTGGTGGTAGCCATGGCGGCGGCCATCAGCATGACCAGCAGACAAGCCGGGTCCACCTCGGCCGGAAGTTGACCGGACCGTTGGAGCGATCGCAGTTCTTCGACGCTGTCGGCGAGCATTTGGGTTCTGGAGGTTCGGTCGGGGTCGTCGGCCGGGCCGGTGTACTCCAGGCCGCTCCACGCCAGCACGCGGACGCCTTCCGGACTGCGTAACGCCTCCAGGGCGTAGCGGCGCAGCTGCTCCGGCATTGGCGTTCCGGGTGGCGCCAGCTCCTGACGCCGCTGCTGCCACCGCTGAGACATGGCCTGGTACAGGCCTTCCTTGCCGTCGAAGTAGTACGAGACGAGCTGCTGGTTGACCCCCGCGCGGTCGGCGATCGCCCGGATCCGGGCGCCCGCGTAGCCGTGCGCGCCGAATTCCACCGCCGCAGCGTCCAGGATCCGCTGTCGGGTGCGTTCCGGATCGCGCTGCCGCTCCTGCGGCTTGGGCGACCTGCGTGGGCTCGATGACGGCACGTACCGATTATACGGACACCTGAACACGTTATTCATACATCTGCTTGACAAGGCTATACGTACGCTTGATAGCGTCGGCGGCGGCACACCGGCCTCGACGAAAGGGCAGCGAATGGCATACCGAGCACGGATCCTCATCGCCGGCGCCGGCATCGGCGGGTTGGCCCTGGCGCAGGCGCTGCGCCAGGGCGGCCTCGACGTCGCGGTGTACGAGCGGGACGCCACACCGAAGACCCGTAACCAGGGCTACCGCGTCCATCTCGACCCGAACGGCAACGCCGCGCTGCGCGCCTGCCTGCCGCCGCCGGTACTCGATCGGGTCCGCGACACCGCCGCCATCAACGGCGACCTCGTCGCCGCGTACACCCACCAACTGGAGCCCGTGATGACCCAGACGTTCCCGGGCATCGGCAGCGACCAGATCACCCACGTCGACCGGAACACGTTCCGGCAGGCCCTGCTCACCGACCTGTCCGACACGGTCCACTTCGCGCGGACAGTCACCGGATACCAGATCACCGGATCAGGGCGGGTCCGGGTGACCTTCGCCGACGGCAGCAGCGACGACGGTGACCTGCTCGTCGGCGCGGACGGAGTCGGCTCGGCGGTACGCCGGCAGTTGCTGCCGCACGCCGCCGTCCGGGACATCGGACTCCGCTGCCTCTACGGCCGGATGACCATCGACGACACCACCGACAGCCTCATCCCGGCCGACTTCCACCGCGGGTTCTGCTGGGTGGCCGACGAGCAGGGACACGGCGCCGGGTTCGCGACGGTCCGCTACCGGTCCCGGCCCACAGACGCATCCGACTACCTGATGACCACTCTCGTCGCGACCCCGCAACGCCTCGGCACGGCCGACGAGATCCTCTTCAAGCTCCCGCCGAGGGCCCTGTGGCACCTCACCACCCAGGCCACCACCGGGTGGCACCCGGCAGTGCGGGACCTGTTCGCACACGCCGACCCCGACACGTTCTTTCCGATCACCATCAGGGCAAGTGAACCTGTCGAGGCATGGGAACCGGGCTCGGTCACCCTGCTCGGCGACGCCATCCACACCATGCCACCCACCGGCGGCGTCGGTGCAAACGCCGCACTCCAGGACGCCGCGACCCTGTCAGCGGAACTCCTCGCCGCCGCACGCGGCCAACACTCGCTCACCGAAGCGATCGCCGCATACGAACGCGTCATGCTACCCCGCGGCTTCGCCACCATCGAACAGTCACTCCGGATCGCCGACCAGATGCTCCCTCGTGGGCACCAGGCAACACGCACCGGCCTCGGCACGAGCCGAAACGGGCAACGGAGACCGTGATCGATGCGACCGGGTGTGGCGTCAGGTGGGGTTGCGGGCCACCAGGACGTCGCGGACGATGGCCTGGTCCACGCGGTGGGACAGGGCACGCCAGGGGCCGGTGTCGAGGACGGTGAGGCCGGCCGCGGCGAGCCGTTCGGCGGCGGCCTCGCGGCGGGCGACGTTGGTGTTCCAGGAGATGCCGAGCGCGCCGCCGGGGCGCAGCACCCGTGCCCACCCCGGCGCGGCGGCGGTGAGCAGGGCGAGCGGGTCGCGGGCCAGCCCGCTCTCGGCGGTACGGCTGCCGTGCTGCACGCCGTAGGGTGCGTCGGCCACCACCACGTCGACCGATTCGGGGCGGAAGAACTCGCCGACGCGGGTGGTGTCCGCGCTGACCACGTCCACCGACTGGACGTCGCCGGCCTTGTGGGCCTCCTTCGAGGCGGCGAGTTCGAGCCTCAGCCGCCGGCCGACCACCTTGCGTTCGCGGCGGACCGGGCCGGACTCCAGGATCCGGTGCTTGATCCGCTTGCGCTTGAGCCAGGTGGTGAGGAACGCCTGGTACGCCTCGAAGTCCTTGCTGTCGCGGTCGAGGCCGGCGGCGTCGAAGCCGTACATCATCGCCTGGTTGAGCGTGGTGCCCCGGCCGCACAGCGGGTCGAGCACCCGGAACCGTCGGGTCAGCAACTCACCGGCCCCGGCCGAGGCCAGCAGGGTGACGTTGAGCAGCAGCTTGGTGAACTGCTCGTTGGTCTTCCCCGGGTACTTCTGAATGGTGATCAGGTCGTCGTCGAAGCGGTCCAGCCGGGTCAACGCCACCGGGCGCAGCAGGTCACCGACGAACTCGAAGAGGGCGTACGCGCTGGAGAGGTTGGCCAGCAGCGCGGCGTCCCGGTCGCTGAGGCCACCGACGGCGGTGAAGGTGACGTAGCGGGCCCCGCCGATGGTGGCGGTCTCCACCTCGCCGATCCGTCCGTCGAGCACCGCGTCGCCGAAGATCTCCAGCTCAGCCCGGGTCAACTCGACCGCTGCTCCCGAGTACACCCGGTTGCTCGAAGGCAGACTCAACACTCCATACCGCGTCACGACCGACCACTATCCCACCTCGGCGACCGGCCCCCGCACTCCCCCGCCGATCATGCAGGTGTGGCACCCGGAACATCCCCTTCCGAGGCGTTCATGGGGTGCCACAGCTGCATGATCGACGAATCGGTGTCAGGCGGGGAGGCCGCCGACCTGGGTGTTGATCCAGGAGCGGATCGAGGGCAGGTCACCGTAGATGGACGGGCCGGTGGCGCAGGTGGAGTTGTTGTTGCCGGCCCGGCTGGTCGCGCCGATCAGGTTCCACACGCCGTTGATCCGGCGCACCTGCGGGCCGCCGGAGTCTCCGTAGCAGGCGCCGGAATTGCCGTTGGTGTTGTTGGTGCAGATCTCGTACGGGCCGTTGATGCCGCTGCACCGGCTGTCGGCCACGATCGAGGTGTCCAGCTCGTGCGCCACGGTGGGCGCGGAGCCGCAGCCGCGGGGCGCGCAGGTCTGGCCCCACCCGATGATCCGCGTGGCCGTGCCGACCGCGCCGGAGGTGCTCGGGATCGGCGCGGGCGCGTAGCTGACCGAGCCGGAGAGCTGGAACAGCTTGACGTCGATGTTCGGGTGGTTGACCGCCCGGCTCACCCCGACGACCGTGCCACCGCTGGTGCGGTTGGTGCTGCCGACCCGCACCGACGACGGGGTCGGGCAGTGCTTCGCGGTGACCACCCAGTTGGCCTTGATCAGGGTGCCGGTGCAGCCGGAGGTGTAGACCAGCCACGGGTAGTTCTCGGTGGCCGGCCGGCCGCCGACCACGAACGTCCCGACGCCCGTGTCCTCGGTCCAGGTGTAGCTGCCGGCGGCGGCCGAGGTGCTCACGCTGCCGGCGAAGAGCTGGTTGACCCGGCTCGCCTCGGCGGAGCTGGGGTTGGCGTTGGTGCAGGAGACCGGCGCGCTGCTGCCGGACATCAGGTCGGAGCAGAGCCCGGTACGCCGGTCGGGCAGGCCGAGGATGTGGCCGAACTCGTGGCTGGCGATCCGGGTGCGGTGGTAGCCCTGGTTGACCGCCTGCCAGCCCATCCAGATCCGGCCGGAGCCGAGCCCGGTGACCTGCGCCCGGGGCCAGCCGCTGTCGACCAGGATGGTGACGCTGGCGGGCGTGCCCGGCACCAGCCGCACGTTGCTGACCCGGCTGTTCCAGATCTGGGCGGCCTGGTCGAAGTTGGTCCGGAACTCGCCGGCCTGGCTGGCGTCGTAGTAGACGGTCCGGGCCGCCGAGGCGCCGGCGGCGGTGGCCACCTGGAGCCCGGTCGCGGCCAGCACCGCCGCCAGCGCGGCGGTGGCCGCGCGCAGCAGTTGTCGTCGGATCATCACGCACTCCCCTGCGGACTGAGCGGCGCGCCGACACGCCGCGATCGATGTGCGTGAATATTAATGGTCATCCCTGGACAGGTGTCATCGCGAAAGCGTCATACCGCCCACCGCTGTTACCCGCGCGTTACACCACCGTGAAGCCCCGGTGGCGCACCGGCAGGACGGTGGATCCGACCAGCTCACACCCGCTCGCGGTAAGACGCGGCGGTAACGAAGGGAGACGAGGATGCGGACCAGAAGGACCGTCACCACGCTGCTCGTGGCGCTCGCCGCGCTGCTCGCCGCCACGGCCACGCCGACCACGGCCGCGCCCACCACCGCCCACCAGGCGGCCGCCGCGCCGTACTGCGGGATCACCTGGGGCAGCGGCGACAAGGCGGCCGGGGCGCTCAGCTCCGCCCCGCTGATCGACGTGCGCACCGGCCGGCACGACTGCTACGACCGGGTGGTGTTCGAGTTCAACGGCACGGTCAGCGGCTACTCGGTCGCGTACGGCGAGACGTACACCGAGGGTGAGGGGCTGGCGCTGTCGCCGTACACCGCCGGTGGCGCGCTGCTGAGCGTGTCGTTGCGCGCCCCCGCGTACGACGACCGGCACCTGGCCACGGTGCCGTACCGGACCGGCGAGCACGTGGCCAACGTGCTGCGCTACCGGACGCTGCGCGACGTGGTATTCGGCGGCAGCTTCGAGGGCTACAGCACGTTCGCCGTCGGTGTCCGCGCCCGGTTGCCGTTCCGGGTGTTCGTCCTGGCCGGCCCCGGAAGCCACAGCCGCATCGTGATCGACGTGGCACACCAGTGGCAGGAATGACCGACCGCTGTGGTGATGGTCCGGCGCCGGCCGGACCATCACCGCTGACCGTCACGCCGAGCGACCCACCGGTGCCCCGGGACTACCCTGGGTGCATCATGGACGGCCGCGTGCTGGTGGTCGAGGACGACGCCTCCATCCGGGAGGTCATCGCCCTCGGACTGCGCCGCGCCGGTTTCCGCGTGGAGACCGCCGCCGACGGGCGGCAGGCCCTGGCCGCCTGGCGGGCCGGCACCGTGGACCTGATCGTGCTGGACGTCATGCTGCCCGGCCTCGACGGCCTGCAGGTGTGTCGGGAGATCCGGCGCAGCAGCACGGTGCCGATCCTCATGCTGACCGCCCGTACGGACACCATCGACGTGGTGGTCGGACTCGAGTGCGGCGCCGACGACTACCTGCGCAAGCCGTTCGACCTGCCCGAACTGGTGGCCCGGGTCCGTTCGGTGCTGCGCCGCGCGGTGGTGCCGCCCGAGCCCGGCGCGCTACGGGTCGGTGGCCTGGAGATCGACCCGGGGGCGTTCGTGGCCCGTCGCGACGGTCACGAACTGCCGTTGACCACGACCGAGTTCCGGCTGCTGCTGGAGCTGGCCCGCCGACCCGGGCAGGTGTTCACCCGGGAACTGCTGCTGGACCGGGTCTGGAACCACAGCTACCTCGGCGACAGCCGGCTGGTCGACGTGGCGGTGCAGCGGCTGCGCGCCAAGGTCGAACCGGACCCGGGCAACCCCCGACTGATCCGTACGGTTCGCGGCGCCGGGTACAAGTTCGTCGCCGGATGAGCAGGCGACCACGGTGAGCACCCAGTCCGTACGGCCCGGCCGGCTGCGCCGCCGGTTGACCATCGCGTTCGTGCTGGTCGCCGGGATCTCCGCCGGGGTGCTCGCCGGTGGGTCGTACCTGCTGCTCCGCCAGGCCCGCTACGACGCCTCGCTGCACGCCGCCGCCGCCGACGCCCGCTACCGGCTCGTGCTCGCCGGGCAGTTCCTGCCGCTGACCGAGCAGCGCCGCACCGAGCTGCTGACCAGCTTCGAGGGCAGCGGTCGGCACGTGGTGCTGATCGCCGGTGACACCTGGCCCTCGGACCCGGAGTACGTGCCACCCCTGAGTGACCGACTGCGGACCACCGTCGCGGACGGGCAGCTCGGCTACCAGCGCATCGCGGAGCCGAACCGGCTGCTGGTGGTGGGCGGGCGGATTCCCGGCTCCACCGCCGAGCTCTACGTCCTCACCGACGAGGACGACCTCGCCGTCGGGCTGGAGCAGTTACGCAACGCGCTCGCCGCCGGTTGGGTGCTGGTGGTGCTGCTCGCCGCCACGGTCGGGCACACCCTCGCCCGACGAACCCTGGAGCCGGTGGGCCGGGCCAGCCGGGCCGCCCGGGCCATCACCGAGGGCCTGCTGGCCACCCGGCTGCCGGTGGGTGGGCGTGACGAGTTCAGTGCGTGGGCCGCCTCGTTCAACGAGATGGCCGAGGCGTTGGAGGCGAAGATCGCCGCCCTGCACCGGGCGCAGGAGCGCGAGCGGCGGTTCACCGCCGACGTGGCGCACGAGCTGCGTACCCCGGTGACCGCCCTGGTGGGTGCGGCCTCGCTGCTGCGCGACCACCTCGACCAGCTGCCCGGCGACGCCCGGCGCGCCGGTGAGCTGCTGGTCACCGACGTGGTGCGGCTGCGCCGCCTGGTGGAGGACCTGATGGAGATTTCCCGGCTCGACGCCGGGCGGGAGGCCGTCGTCGTGGCCGAGGTGGACGCACCGGCGCTGCTACGCGGCATCCTGGCCGCTCGCGGCTGGGCCGACCGGGTGACGGTCGACGGCGGTCCGCTCCGGCTGCACACCGATCGGCGCCGCCTGGAGCGGGTGCTGGGCAACCTGATCGCCAACGCGGTGCAGCACGGCGCGGGCAGGATCCGCGTACGGGTCGCCCGGGCCGGCGAACGGGTGCTCTTCGACGTCGACGACCAGGGGCCCGGCATCCCCGCCGAACATCTGCCGCGCCTGTTCGACCGTTTCCACAAGGTCGACCCGGCACGCTCGGGCGGCGGCAGCGGACTCGGTCTGGCCATCGCCCTGGAGAACGCCCGGCTGCTCGACGGTCGGCTGACGGTGCACAGTGTCCCCGACGTCGGCACCCGCTTCCGCCTCGACCTGCCCGCCGGACAACCGGACGAGGCGGGATCGGACGAGCCCGGACCGCCCGACGCCGCACCGCACCACGCAGGATCGGCCGACGTCGGATGAGCCGCCGCCGGATCGCCACGCTGATCACCCTGCTGCTCCTGGTCGCCGCGTGCGCACCGGCGCGGTCCGGGTCGCTCGGGCCGGCACCCACCGCCGTCGCGCCGACCGTGGCGGGCCCCACCAGCCTCGGCCCGTCGTCCGGCAGCGCGCCGTCGCCCTCCGACGCCCCCGCCACGACCACGCCGGGCACCGGCACCGCCGCAAGGCCCGCCAGCACCGAGACCAGCCGGCCGGGTTCCCTCACCCTGCAACTGTGGTACGTCCGTGACGGGCGACTCGCACCGACCCGACGCACCCGGCCCGTCACGGTGGCCACCTCGCGCCTCGCGCTGAGCGAGCTGGCCGCCGGACCGACCGCCGCCGAGACCGCCGCCGGCCTGGTCACCCTGCTGCCGGACGGCGCGCAGGTGAGCCGGATCGCCTCCGGCGTGGCCACCGTCCGACTCTCCGGCGCACCCGACCCCGTCATCCGCCGGTTGCGCGAGGCCCAGGTGATCTACACGCTCACCGAGTTCCCCACCGTCCGACAGGTCGCCTTCGGCACCGCCGCGCCGGCCGGCCGCGCCGACTACGCGGACCTGCTGCCACCGGTCGTGGTGACCGGCCCGGCCATCGGTGACCGGGTCACCAGCCCGGTCACCGTCACCGGCACCGCCGACGTGTTCGAGGCCACCGTCAGCGTGCGGGTGCTCGACGCCACCGGCCGCCAGCTCGCCACCGCCTTCACCACCGCCACCTGCGGCTCCGGCTGCCGGGGCAGCTACCGGATCTCCGTCGGCTACCGACTGGCCCGCGAGCAGGCCGGCACGATCGAGGTGTACGAGGTCTCCGCCGACGACGGCTCCCGGGTCAACGTGGTCGCGGTGCCGGTGACCCTGGCCGCCACCCGGTGATGACCGGCCGGGCAGGGGCCTCGCCGCCAGGGCTCAGAGCAGCAGCCCACCGGTCGCGCGGATGTTCTGGCCGGTGATCCACCCCGAGTGGGGGCCGGCCAGGAACGCCACCACGTCGGCGATGTCCTCCGGCCGGCCGAGCCGCCCCAGGGCGGTGAGCTGGACGCTCTGCGCCAGCGCCTCCGGCGGGTTGCTGGCCCGCAGCAGGTCGGTGTCGGTCGCGCCGGGCGAGACGGTGTTGACCGTGATCCCCCGCCCACCGAGTTCCCGCGCGGCCACCGCGGTGACCTGCTCCAGTGCCGCCTTGCTCGCACAGTAGAGAACGGCACCGGGTGCCGGTACCACCGTGTTCAGGCTGGAGATGTTGATGATCCGGCCGTCCTCCGGCATCAGCTCGGCGGCGCGACGGACGGCCAGTGCCGGATAGGTGGCGTTGACCGTCATCACCCGGTGGAACGCCTCGCCGGTCAGCTCCGCGATCGGCAGCGACGGGTTGATCGCCGCGTTGTTGACCAGTATGTCCAGGCCGTCGGGGAGCGCCGCGAAGAGCGTGTCGAGGCTGCCCAGGTCGGCCTGGTCGGCGCGGACCGCCACCACCTGGTCGAGTTCACCGGTCAGTTCCTCGGCGGCGGCCCGGTCCGAGTGGAAGCTGAACACCACCCGCGCTCCCTCGCGGGCGAGGCGCCGCACGATCGCCCGACCGATTCCCCGTGAGCCTCCGGTGACCACCGCCGTCTTCCCGCGCAACATCATGACCGGGAAGGCTAGGTGGCCGGCCCACGCAGGTCTTGCAGAAATGCGAACAGTTGGCGGGGCGTGGCCCCGGCCATCGCCCGGACCTCACGGGTGAGGTGCGACTGGTCGGCGTAACCGATGTCGACCGCCCGGGCCAGCGTGACGTCGGGGTGGCCGAGCCGGTGGACCGCCCGCTGAAAGCGGGCGACGCGCGCCACCGTCTTGGGCGACAGTCCGACGTGTCGTTGGAAACCCAGCTCCAGTCCGCGCCGGCTGATCCCCATGTCCGCCGCCACCTGACCCACCGTCCGTCCCGGCCGGTGCAAGCGCCACCAGGCTCGACTCACCGCGTCGGCCGGCGCCCGTGCGGTCGGCAGCCACGCCGCCAGCAGGTCGTCGAGCAACGCGAACCGCGCCGGCCAGTCCCGCATCGCGCCCAGCCGGTCGCTCAGTTCGGCCGCTCGCTGTCCGAGCAGGACCGTCGGGTCCACGGTCGCGCCGACCAGCTCCGGTGCGGGTACGCGCAGCAGCGCGGACGCGCCCGCCGGGGTCAACCCGATCGCCACGCCGTGTCGCCACTCCGCCGACTCGTGCGTCCCGTGGACCCGGCGCGGCCCGGTCACCCAACTGCCCCGACCGCTGAAGTCCACGATCAACGTGGTGACGTTGATCGGCAGCAGCCGACGTCGCAGCCGTCCGCCGACCGTCGCGTGGAAGCCCGCGTACCCGAGGACGTACGGCGCTGCCGCGCCACGAGCCAGCCGGCTCGGGCTCTCGACGCAGCCGGCGTACGGCTCGACCGGAAGGGAGTGCAGCAGTGGCAGCGCCGGTCGAGGACTCATCCCGGTGGGCCGGCGACGGATGCGGAGGAAGGGTCGCGCACGAACCATGATTCTGCCCGACGCGGGGCTGTACGTGCCTGCGCGACGCCGTGGCCCGCCGGTATCCCCGTCGACCCGTACGGCTGCACGCCATGGTCCGGTACGACCGTCAGCGGTTCTGCCGTTCGACGCCGCGACGGACGAGGCTCCGGACGCCGGGGACCCGGGCCGAACAGCTCCGTCCGCCGAATGTTGTTGCCCCTGGTGACGACGGCTCGTAGCGTCACCTGAGTGACCGTGGAGGTGCCGTTCCGTTCCCTCGCCGTCGACCAGTCGGACGTCCGTTACCTCCACGGACCAGACTCCCACCGGCAGCCGGGCACCTCGCGCCGATTCTGGATCCACCTGCCGGCGCAGTACGATCCGTCGCGGCCCGCGTCGCTGATCGTGTTTGCCTGGCTGCGGCCGGACCGGTTCCGTCGCGTGCTGTGCTGCCTGTCCAGCTTCGCGCAGATGCCGGGCGGAAACCCGTACCCCGGGATCATTCCCGAGGTTGCTCGTAAGCCGCTGCGTATCTTCATGCAGGCGGGTCACCGAGACCTGCGCTGGAACGAGCCTGACCACAACTGGTTCGCCGACAACCTGCGGGTCGCGGCCGCCCTGGCCGAGGCCGGCTACGACTTCCGGCTCGTACTGGGCGATGGCGGGCACAGCCCGAACCACGGCGGCGTCCTCCTGCCCGACGCGCTGCGCTGGCTGTGGCGGCCGGTCGGCACCTGAGCAGACCCGAGCGGCGAAATTGGTCGAGGAACATGTCGGACCGGGGCGGTGACGTTCGTAGCAAGGGTGAGAGCCGACCACCGACGACAGGAGACGATCCGATGGCGCATTACCTGATGTCCGTTCTCGACGACACGACCGGCTCCGCGACCGCGGCCGAGATGGCCGCCATCGGCGTGTTCAACGACCAGCTCAAGGCCGAGGGCCACTGGGTCTTCGCCGGCGGCCTCGCGTCGCCCGACACGGCCACCGTCGTCGACGCCCGCGCCGGGGAGACGATCCTGGCCGACGGGCCCTACCTGGAATCGAAGGAGTACGTCGGCGGCTTCTGGATCATCGACGCTCCCCACCTCGACGTCGCTCTCCGGCTGGCCGCCCTCGGGTCGAAGCACTGCAACCGGCGGGTCGAGCTGCGGCCGTTCCTGTGAACCCGCCCGACCTCGCCGACGTGATCACCCTGGTCCACCGCGTGGAATGGGCCCGGGTGGTCGCGAACCTGGTTAGGCGCTTCGGCGACCTCGACGTGGCCGAGGAATCGACCGCCGAGGCGTTCGCGACCGCCGTCGAGCGCTGGCCGGTCGACGGCCTCCCGCCGAGTCCCGGCGCGTGGCTCACCACCACGGCCCATCGCAAGGCCATCGACCGGATCCGGCGCGACGCCAGGCGCGAGGAGAAACACCAGGAGGCGCTGATGCTCTCCGAGCCACCTGAGCCGCTCGGTGCCATCGACGACGACCGGCTGCGCCTGGTCTTCACCTGCTGCCATCCGGCGCTGGCCATGGAGGCGCGGGTCGCGTTGACGCTGCGGATGGTCGGCGGGCTCACCGTGGCCGAGATCGCCCGCGCGTTCCTGGTCCAGGAGACGGCCATGAGCCGGCGGATCACCCGAGCGAAGGCGAAGATCAAGGTGGCGAGGATCCCGTATGGAGTGCCGTTGCGGGAGGACATCCCGGCCCGGGTCACCGGGGTGCTCGCCGTCCTCTACCTGGTCTTCAACGAGGGTTATCTGGCCTCGAGCCCCGGGAGCGAGGCGGTCCGCGGCGACCTGACCGCCGAGGCGATCCGGCTGACCCGGCTGGTCCGCGCCCTGTTGCCGGCCGACGGCGAGGTCGCCGGGCTCCTCGCGCTGATGCTGCTGACCGAGGCCCGTCGGGCGGCGCGCGTGTCGGCGAGCGGCGAACTCGTCACCCTGGACGAGCAGGACCGCGGCGCCTGGGACGGCGAGCTGATCGCCGAAGGCCACGCCCTGGTCCGTGCGCGCATCGCCTCCGGTGAGGCGCCGGGGCGCTACCAGATCCTCGCCGCGATAAACGCCGTGCACACCGACGCCCGGGAGGCGCGGGACACCGACTGGTCGCAGATCGTCACGCTCTACGACCAGCTGGCCCGCGTCGATCCCTCGCCGATCGTGCGACTCAACCGGGCGATCGCGGTCGCCGAACTCGACGGCGCGCAACTCGCGCTGGCGGAGATCGACGCCCTGCCGCTGCAGCACTACCACGCCTACCACGCCACTCGGGCCGCTCTGCTGCGGCGGCTGGGCCACAGCGCGCGGTCCCGCGCGGCCTACGACCGGGCCATCGAGTTGGCCGGCAACAGCGCCGAGCGGGCGTACCTCACCCGTCGCCGTGACCAGCTGGCCGAGCTGTGAACCGACGGGGAGAACTGCACTGACGCTTATCTGATATGCGCGTTGAATCGCGGTAGTAGGCTGACGACGATTCGGCGCACTTCGATTATCGGCGGGTCGCGGCAGGTATCGGAACGAGGGCGGGATGGGTAGGCAGCGCGCACGGCGGCGCGACAGTTCGAAACCGCCGCGCATACCGGTGACACGCAGGGACGGCCACCCCCGGCCGGCAGGCACTGCCGTGGCTGCCCGCGATCCCGACCAGCCGGAATCACGGTACGACGCGGTGCTGGAAAGGGCCGCGCAACCGGGCCCGGCGCTGGCGATGCTCCTGCTCGCCGGGCTCATCGCGGCCGGCTGGTTGGCGCCCGGATACGTCGCGGACCCGACGACGTTGGATGCCCCGGCCCGTCACGTGGTCGCCGCGACACTGGCGGTTGTGGCGTTCCTGTCGTTCTCGACACTGAACCTGGTGGCCTACTGCCTGATCGTGGCTCGCCGATCCGAACCGACGAAGCGATTCGTCACGGCGGTCGGCAATCGCGCCGCCATCGGCGCCATTCTCGGTACGTTGCTCGGCCTGCGCATGGCGACGATGATGGACGGAGAGGCAGCCGATGGCCCGGCTGTCAGCTTTCTGGATTTCGAGAGCAACCTGAGCAACACGATCACGCTCGTGACGCTGACGCTCATCGGCACGGCGTGGCCGTACTGCTGGGGGCCGGTCAGGGCGGCGATGACCGCCGTCGCCTCGACGGCACCGCTCAAGCCGTACGCCCGGAGGGCCGGCGTCGTTCTCGGCGCGGTGCTCCTGCTCAGCAGCCACTACCTGGGGCTGGGTGTGGCCATGGCGGTGTATCGAGGGGTCGCTCAACCGTAGTTCGCGGTCGGCACGGCGGCCGGCGCCCGCCCCCCGACGGGCGCCGGGCCGTGCCTCAACCCTTCACGCAGACCACCTGCTTGAGGTGAGCGATCACCTCGACCAGGTCGTCCTGCTGCGCCATCACCTCGTTGATGTCCTTGTACGCGCCGGGGATCTCGTCGACGACGCCGGCATCCTTACGGCACTCCACTCCGGACGTCTGCGCCGCCAGGTCAGCGGTGCTGTAGGTCCGCTTCGCCTGGGCGCGGGACATGCGCCGACCCGCCCCGTGCGACGCCGAACAGTAGCTCCACGGGTTACCCGAGCCACGAACGATGTACGAGCCGGTCCCCATCGAACCCGGAATGATGCCGAGGTCGCCGTGGCCGGCACGGATGGCGCCCTTCCGCGTCACCAACACGTCCACCCCGTCGTAGCTTTCCTCCGACACGTAGTTGTGGTGGCAGCTGATCGGCTCGTCGTAGCCGACCTGCGGGAACCGCTCCCGGACCAGGTTCATCAGTACGGCGAGCATGACGGCGCGGTTGCGCCGCGCGTACTCCTGCGCCCACCAGAGGTCACGGCGGTAGGCGTCCATCTCCGGCGTGCCGGTGAGGAACACGGCCAGGTCGCGGTCGGGCAGGTCGGCGTTGTGCGGCAGCCGGCGCGCCACCGCGATGTGCCGCTCGGCCAGTTCCTTGCCGATGTTGCGGGATCCGGAGTGCAACATCAGCCAGACCCGGCCGGGGTCGGTGCCGCCCTGTTCCAGGCAGACCTCGATGAAGTGGTTGCCGCCACCGAGGGTGCCGAGCTGCCGCCGAGCGCGCGTCTCCAGTTGCGCCACCCGGCGGTCGAGGTCGGTGAAGCGCCGCCAGAAGTCATCCCATCCGCGCTGCTCCAGGCCCCGGACCCGGCGCGGGTCCACCGGCTCGTCGCGCTGGGCGAAGCCGACCGGAACAGCGTCCTCGATGGCCCGCCGCAGCCCGGCCAGGTCGTCGGGCAGGTCGGCGGCGGTCAGCGAGGTACGCACCGCCGACATGCCGCAGCCGATGTCGACCCCGACGGCCGCCGGCGAGACGGCCTGCCGCATCGCGATGACCGAGCCGACCGTGGCGCCCTTGCCGAAGTGGACGTCCGGCATGACGGCGACGCCCTGCACCCACGGCAGCGCGCCGATGTTGCGCAGCTGCCGTGCGGCCTGCGGCTCGATGGCGTACGGGTCGGTCCATACCCGAATCGGTGCCCGCGTCCCCGCGAGCAGGCTGAACCCCATGACGTTGTGCTCCTGAACTCCGTCGTTGAACCCGCCGATCATGCACTTGTGGTCGTTGATATGCGAGTTGTACCCCGTTTCAGAGGTGCCAGAACTGCATGATCGACGACCGTGCGCGGGAGGGATGGTGGAGGAGCGCGAGGTGACCACCGGTCGGTACGGGCGGGCCTCGCGCGGATGTGCCGGCTGGCGGCGGTGTCAGTACTGCCCGGACGGGTTGGTCGGGCCCGGTGGGAGGGGCGGTCTGCCGGCGGGCACGACGGTGTGACACGGCAGCGGCTGACCGGCCCGGCTGCGGTTGCGTTGTCGCACGGCTACTCCTTCCCGGCTCTCGTCGTGATCGACCTGATGCCGGGAAGACTATGGATCACCAGCCGGGCCCGCAACGGATATCGGCCGGCGACCCGTCGCCGGGCCGGTCCGCCGCGACGAGGAGCCGGGTCAGCGCCCCGCCGCGTCCTCCCGGTCACCGGCGATGCGGTCGAGGTGGGGGGCGAGTTCGTCGGTGACCAGCAGGTCGGTGCGGATGTCGTCGTGCGGGTACCCGGCCCGCCCGACCATGTGCGCGGCCACCGGGGCGGTGGCGAGCGAGAAGGCACCCACCAGCACCAGCGTGGTGATGTCCACCCCGGTACGCAGCCGCAACGCGCAACCGATCAGCACCAGCAGCAGCCCGAGCACCTGCGGTTTCGCCGCGGCGTGCATCCGGGTGAGCAGGTCGGGAAAGCGCACCAGCGCCACCCCGGCGGCCAGGCTGAGCAACGCCCCGGCGATCAGGAAGACGCTTGCTGCGACGTCGTACACCGCGTCGAGGCTCACCTGCGGTCCCCGCTCGTCGTGGGCGTCCCGGGCGTCGTGGGCGTGTCGTTTCGCCGGGCGGCGAAGCGGGCGACGCTGACCGAGCCGACGAACCCGAGCACGGCGAGAACCACCAGCACCGGCAGCGCGGTGGCGTCGCGGGTGTAGGCGGCCTCCGTGGCGATCGCGGCCACGATGACGGCCAGCAGCACGTCGGTGGCCACGGCCCGGTCGAGGATCGACGGGCCCCGGATGATCCGGGTGAGGGCGAGCCCGCCGGCCACGGCGAGCAGCGCGGTGACGGTCACGGCCACGACGGTCATGCCGGTGCCCCTTCCAGGTCGGGCGGCGAGGGGTGGGCGTCGTCCCGGATCCGGCGCAGCTCGTCGGGCGAGCCGATGGCCCCGATGATGCGGGCCTCCAGTTCGTACACGCCCCGCCGGAAGCGTTCGACCTCTTCCCGGCTCGTCACGTTGAGCACGTGGACGTAGAGCGTGCCGGTCCGGCGGTCGGCCTCCAGGATCAGGCTGCCCGGCACGAGGGACAGCGCCTCGGCGGTCAGGGTGAGGTTGAGGTCGGTGTTGACCCGCAGTGGCACCGCGATGATCGCGCTCTGCGGAGTGTGGCCGACCCGCAGCGCGAGCCAGGCGACCTGCGCGGAGGCCACCACGATGTCACGCAGGAAATGCAGCCAGAAGCGCAGCATCGGCAGTGGGTGGATGCGGCCGGCGAAGGTCACCGGCGGCAGTGGGAAGACGGCCAGCAGGACGGTGGCCACCACCAGGCCACTGATGATGTTGGCCCAGGACAGGGTGCCCCAGAGCAGCACCCAGACCGCCACCAACGCGGTCACCGCGATGGCCCGGTTACGCCGCCGGGCGGCGCGGGTCAGCGGCGGGCGTGGGGCGTCGGTCGGATCCGCCGGGGTCATCGGGTCGGGCCTCACGGCGCACCTCCCGGGAACACGGCGTCGACGTAGGGCGTCCGGCGCAGCAGGTCGTCGGCGGCGTCGGTGCTGATGTCGAACAGCGGGCCGGCGACCACGGTGAGGGCCAACCCGAACACCACCAGCGCGAGCGTCGGCGCGATCATCAGCCGGGGCAGCACCGCTCCCGACTGCCCGACGCCGCCCCGGTGCGGTTCCACCGCGCCCTCGGTTCGGGTCGCCCGCTCGACGTCGTCACCGGCCGGCATGTCCGCGTGCGGTGTCCGCCAGAAGGCGAGGTTCCACACCCGGGCGATCGCGTAGAGGGTGAGCAGGCTGGTGAGCAGCCCACCAGCCACCAGGATCCAGGCCAGCACGCCGCCGTCGTCGACGCCGGCCTGGATCAGGCCGAGCTTGCCGAGGAAGCCGGAGAACGGTGGAATGCCGGCGAGGTTCAGCGCGGGAACGAAGAACAGCACGGCGAGCAGGGGTGACAGCCGCGCCAGCCCACCGAGCCGATCCAGGGCGGTGCTGCCGCCTCGGCGTTCGACCAGGCCGGCGGCGAGGAAGAGGGTGGTCTGGATGGTGATGTGGTGCACCACGTAGAAGATCGCCGCGGACAGGCCGAGCGACGAGGTGAGCCCCACCCCGAAGAGCATGTAGCCGATGTGACTGATCAGCGTGAACGACAACAACCGCTTGATGTCCGACTGGGCCACCGCACCGAGGATCCCGACCACCATGGTCAACACCGCCGTCACCAGCAGCAGGGTCGCCGTGCGTCCGCCCGGGAACAGCAACGTCTCGGTACGGATGATCGCGTACACGCCGACCTTGGTGAGCAGCCCCGCGAAGACCGCGGTGACCGGAGCCGGTGCCGTGGGGTAACTGTCGGGCAGCCAGGCCGACAGCGGGAACACCGCCGCCTTGATCCCGAAGGCCAGCAGCAGCATGCCCTGCAACACCAGGCGCAGGTCGTCCGGCAGGGCGTCCAACCGGTCGACCAGTTGGGCGAGGTTGAGCGTGCCGGTCGAGGCGTAGACCAGACCGATCGCGATCAGGAAGATCACCGAGGAGAGCAGGCTCACCACGACGTAGGTGGTGCCGGCGCGGATCCGGGTCTCGGTGCTGCCCAGGGTCAGCAGGACGTAGCTGGCGACCAGCAGGATCTCGAAGCCGACGTAGAGGTTGAACAGGTCACCGGAGAGGAACGCGTTGCACACGCCGGCGGTCAGCACCAGGTAGGTCGGGTGGTAGACCGACAGCGGCGTCTCCTCGTTGCCGTCGGCCATACCCTGTCCGATGGAGTAGACCAGCACGCAGAGCGTCACCGCGGCGGAGACCACCAGCATCAGCGCGGCCAACTGGTCGGCGACCAGCACGATGCCCAGCGGGGCGACCCAACCGCCGACCTCCACCACCAGCGGACCGTGCAGGCTGGACTGGACCAGCAGCGTCGCCGCCACCGCCACGGTGGCGGTGAGCACGGTGAGGCTCACCCACCGCTGGGCGTGTGGGCGGCCGAGGAGCAGCAGGGTCAGGGCCGCGCCGAGCAGTGGCATCACCACCGGCAACGGAACGAGGTACGTCATCCGGCCCGCCCCGCTTCGACCGCGCCCGCCGGTCGCGCCGCCTCGGTCGACTCGTCGTCGTCACCGGTGCCGCCGTCGATGTCGGAGGTCCCCGGCCCCTCGTCGCGGATCGCGAGATCCATGATCCGGCGGTCCTCGACGTCGTCCTGCACCTCGTCGTGCCCGTTGAGGTGCCAGCTGCGGTACGCCAGGGCGAGCAGGAACGCCGTCATGCCGAGGGTGATGACGATGGCGGTGAGGATCATCGCCTGCGGCAGCGGGTCGCTCATCTCCTCCGGCGGGCTGGTGCCGACGATCGGCGGTCCGCCGGCCCGTCCGCCGGTGAGCAGCAGCAGGTTCGCCCCGTTGCCGAGCAGGATGACCCCCATCAGCACCCGGGTGAGACTGCGTTCCAGCAGCAGTGTGACGCCGGCCGCGACGAGCACGCCGACCACGATCACGTACGTCAGGTTGGGCGTCACACCAGCTCCTTTTCCCGGATCTCGGCGTCCTCGGTCTCGCTCTGGCGGTCCATCTCCGCGCCGAGACTGCGCAGGATGTCCAGCACCAGGCCGACGACGATCAGGTAGACACCGACGTCGAAGAAGACCGACGTGACGAAGTGGATGTGGCCCAGCACCGGCAGGTGGAAGTCGAGCAGCGCACTCTGCAGGAACTCGCCGCCGAGCAGCATCGCCGCCACGCCGGTGCCGACCGCGACGAAGAGCCCGGCACCGAGCACCACACCGGCGTCGACGGGCGCCGCGCCGTTGAGTTCCGTACGGCCACCGGCCAGGTACCGCACGGCCAGCGCGAGACCGGCGACCAGACCGGCGGCGAAACCACCACCGGGTGCGTTGTGGCCGCTGAACAGCAGGTAGATGGAGAAGAGCACGATGGCGTGGAACAGCAGCCGGGTCACCACCTGGAGGATCACCGACTGGGCGCGAGCGGTGGCGCCGGTGGTCAACCAGCGCGGCCGGGCGGACTCCGACCGGCCACCACCGGGAATGTCGGCGCGCCGATGCAGGTCACCCGCGTGGCGGAAGATCAGGCTGGCCACGCCGGTGGCGGCCACCACCAGCACCGCGATCTCGCCCATCGTGTCCCAGGCCCGGATGTCGACCAGCGCCACGTTGACGATGTTCTTGCCGCCGCCGTACGACACGGCCTCGTCGGGGAACCCGACGGAGACCGGCACGGCCTGACGGGCGCCCGTCGCGACGTACGCCATGCCTGCGGTGACCGCGCCGACGGCGACCCCGATCGCGACGCGACCGCGTCGGCTGGACCGGATCGGACGCTCCGAGAACTTGACCGGCAGGCGGCGCAGCACCAGCACGAACATGACGATGGTGACGGTCTCCACCAGGAACTGGGTCAGCGCCAGGTCGGGAGCGCCGTGCAGGACGAACAGCAGCGCGGTGCCGTAGCCGGCCACGCCGACCAGGATCATCGCGGTGAGCCGGCGCAGGGCGCGGGCCGCCATCACCGCCGCCACGATCACCACGGCGGCGGCGACGGCCTGCAACGGGGTGTCCCAGACGTGGAACCGCTGCTGCCAGGGCGAGCCGAGCAGCAGCGCCCCACCGGGCAGCAGCACCAGCACCACCAGGATGACGCCGAGGTAGAACGGCAGCGAACCCCGCTGGGTGGCACCGGTCAGCTCCACCGCCAGCCGGTCGAGTCCCGCGATGACCCGCGTGTAGACGGTCGCGCTGTCGAAGGGCAGCCGCAGCGTGGCACGTAGCCGCTCGCGCCGCAGCAGGTGGAACAGCCCGGCACCGCCGGCCACCGCGAGCACCGACAGGCCCAACGCCGGGGTGAGCCCGTGCCAGAGCGCCAGGTGGTAGCCCGGCTCGGCACTCGGGTACAGGTCCGCGTACGGGGCGAGCAGGCGGTCCACCGCCGGGGCGAGCAGCCCGGTCGCGGCGCCCGCGAGGGCCAGCGTCGCCGCCGGGGCGAGGAAGGGCCAGGAGACGGGTGCGGCCTCGGTGGGTGCGATCCCCGGCTTGCTGGCGAAGGCGCCCCAGAGAAACCGCAGCGTGTACGCGACGGTGAGCACCGAGCCGAGGATCACGCCGGCCAGCACCACCAGGTCGAGCCCGCCGCCGTGCAGCAACGCCTCGACGGCGGCCTCTTTCGCGACGAAGCCGGCCATCGGCGGCAGACCGGCCATCGAGGCCGCCGCGAGCCCGGCCACCACGGCCAGCGCCGGCGCACGCCGGCCCAACCCGCTGAGCTCGCGCAGGTCACGGGTGCCGGCGGCATGGTCGATGACGCCGACGGTGAGGAAGAGGGTGGCCTTGAACAGGGCGTGCGCCAGCACCATCGCCACCCCGGCGAGCGCGGTGTCCCGGGTACCGGCACCGAGGATCACCATCAGCAGGCCGAGCTGGCTGACCGTGCCGTAGGCAAGCAGGAGTTTGAGATCGACCTGGCGCAGCGCCGCCCACCCACCGAGGAACATGGTGATCAGGCCGGCGGACAGCAGCACCGGACGCCAGGCGGTGACCTCGGCGACCGCCGGTCCCATCAGGGCGACCAGGAACACACCGGCTTTCACCATGGCCGCGGCGTGCAGGTACGCGCTGACCGGCGTCGGTGCGGCCATCGCCCCCGGCAGCCAGAAGCTGAATGGGAAGATCGCCGACTTGCTCAGCGCGCCGAGCAGGATCAGCATCGCGGCGGCGACGAGGTAGCCGCCGCCGGGCAGGTCGCCGGCGATCTCGGACCAGCGGTAGCTGCCGGCGTGCTGGCCGAGCATGACGAACCCGGCGAGCATGGCCAGGCCGCCCAGCGTGGTCACCAGCAGGGCTTGCATGGCGGCCCGCCGGCTGGCCCGCTTCGCCGGGTCGCTGCCGATCAGCAGGTACGAGAAGACGGTGGTCAGTTCCCAGAAGACGTACAGCAGCAGCAGGTCGTCGGCGACCACCAGACCGAGCATCGCACCGGCGAAGGCGACGAAGACCGCGGCGAACCGGCCGAGCCCGGCGTCACCGGTGCGGAAGTAACGCGCGCTATAGGCCAGCACCAGCGCGCCGACCCCACCGACCAGGACCACCATCAGCCAGGACAGCGTGCCCATTCGCAGGGCGATTTCCAGCCCGAGCTGCGGCACCCACGGCACCGTCTCGACCACCGGCTCACCGCCGCGTACCCCGGCGGTCTGGGTGAGCGCCCAGATCAACGTGGCTCCAGGTGCCAGCGCCACCAGGTAGAGGGCGTTGCGCCCCCAGAGCCGCACCAACCCCGGGGCGATCACGGCTGTCAGCGCATGGACCGCCACCAGTGCCAGCACACAGCCTCCCCAGAGATCATCAGACGGTGTAACGACCCTATCCGGTGACGCCCGTTATCCGCATCCGTCGTGATTCTGATCAAACGCGGACGCTGCTCCGGTGCTGCGGTCAGTCCTTACCGACTCGTCGCAGTCGTCCGTCGTCGCGGTCGATGCGCAGTTCCCGTTCGAGTTCGACGATGAGGGTACGCAGGTCGTCGAGGCGTTGACTGATCGCGATCCGGTCCACCTCGTCCGGCACACCGTCGCCGTCCTCGTCGTACCCGGGAGCCAGTCCCTCGGTCATCTCCAGCCGACGCGCCTCCTCCATCGAGTTGACGAAGACCGCGACGAGAATGTTGAGCAACAGGTTGACGGTGATCACTACGAAGCTGCCGTAGTACAGCACCGTCCAGGGCGAGAACTCCATCCCCTGCTCGATGAGCTCCGGCAGCGTCTCCAGCGACAGCAGCACGAACAGCGTCAGCAGGGACCGGCCGATGTCGCCGTACTCCTCCGGGTAGGCCTCACCGAAGATCAGCCAACCGGCCATGCCGTAGACGTAGAGCGTCACGACGGCCAGCGCGAAGAAGCCGCCGATCCCGGGCAGGCTACGCCACAACGCGGAGACGATCATCCGCAGGCCGGGCGAGAACCGTACCAACCGGACGATCCGCAGCACCCGCACCACCCGCAGCAGTGCCGAGTCGCCGTGCAGGCCGGGCACGAAGATCGCGGCGATCACCAGGAAGTCGAAGACGTTCCAGCCGTGCCGGAAGAAGTCCTGCGGCCGACGACCGTACGCCAGGATCCTGATGGTGATCTCGGCGACGAAGACCGTCCGGAACGCCCACTCCAGCGCCCGCAGCGCGGTGCCCGCCGGGCCGAGATCCGGGTAGGTCTCCAGCCCGAGCACCACCCCGTTGGCGAGGATGACCCCGACGATGGCGATCTCGAAGGCGCGGGAGGCGGCGAGCCGGGCACAGAACCCGAACAGCGCGGCACTGCGGGAGGTGCGAACCGGTCCGCCGCGCGGAGCCGGCACGGTCATGCCACTCATCGTGCGATCGGCCCCGGTGCGGACACCGGGGCCGGCGAGGCCACCCACCGTGCGTCGTCGGCGCAATGACGTACGGCAAACATGGGCGACAGCCTACGGGGCGGCGCTGGTGGCCATCAGCCGCCCAGTCGGCGCACCATATTCATCACCGTCTCGACCTGGGCACCGCCCTTGATCGGGTAGTTGGTGGCACCGAGGTGGCCCCACCAGTCCCAGCAGCCGTTCGGGTTGCTCGCGACGGCGATGGCCTGGGGGTACAGCACGATCATCGAGTTGGTGTCGGCGTACTGGTTGAGGTTGGCCCGGTCCACGAAGGCGGTGCCGACCCGGCTGTGCCCCTGTAGGCAACCGTGCAACGCCACCAGCAGCCGGCAGGTCACCCCCGACGCACACGACGACGGGACGTAGGCGAAACCGTTGGTGTCCATGCTCAGCCCGTTGGCCCAGCCGCCCGGAGCGAAGGTGTTCTGGTTGAACCGCACCAGCGTGCCGCCGAGCGGTCCGGTGTTGGGCGGCTGGACCGACCCGAACAGCTTGCGCAGGAAGCTGTTCTGGGGGTCGGTGCCGCAGTCGTTGAGGTACGGTGCGGCCGTGGCCGAGCAGCCCACCGTCCCGTACGGCGTCACCCAGCCGTGCCCGGCGCCGGAGCCGCTGTCGTACTGGACACTGGCGCCGAAGTGCTGCTGGTAGCGGACCAGGTCGTCGCTGACCGACCGCTTGACGGTGCCGTCGGCTCCACCGTGGAAGACGTAGACCGGGTCGCCGGACAGTCCGCCGACCGGGTCGACCCAGCCGTACCCCGCCCAGGTGCGGGTGTACGCCTGAAGTGCGCTCAGGTTCGTCGGATAGATGTTGTCGCCGCACCCGTACAGCGCCTGCGCGACGTTGTTCTGGGCGCAGTAGTAGGGGCCGGCGGCGAACAGCGCCGCTCCCCTGATCCGCTGCGAGTAGGCCACCTGGAGCTGCCCCGCCAGGTAGGCGCCGGACGAGACGCCGGCGACGTACACACCGGAGATGCGGTAGGTGGACAGGCCTCCGGACACGGGGGTCCTGGTGTGCGGGGTGGCAGCGGCGTGGGCGGGCGCCACCGGTGCGAGCAGCAGCGCCGCGACGGCGGCGGCCAGCGCCCGCGAGACAGGTCTGATCATGACGCTCCCTGAGGTTCGGTGAGCGCCGGCGGTGGTGTCGGCGTACGGCGACGCTAACGTGACCCACGTCACCGCCAACATCACCGCCGCCCACACCTCACCGCCCCGCGCAGTGGTCCCGATCGCCGCCCCGTCACTGCTGGACAGGCCGGCGAGCGTGATCGCGTTCAGTCGGTGGTGCCGAACTGCAACCAGACACGAACACGCTCGGTGACTTCGTCCCGCCCGCCGAGGGCGTCACGGAGCGCGGCGGTGAACGCGGCCCGGCCCGCGGCCGAGGGCAACCGGTCGGCCGACATGGCGGAGAAGACGCCACCAACCATGTCGTCGACGGTGAGCCGTGCGTCGTACTGCACCAGCGACTCGGCGTACCGGTAGCCGGCCCGGACGAGGGCTTCCTGGTTGCGTCGGCGACCTGCCTCATCGGTTTGGCAGGTGGCCGTGACGGGATGCCCGCCCAGCCGTTCCAGACAATCGCGCAGCGCCTCGGACCACTCGACGTCCTGCGACCACAACGGTGCGCCGTTGGTGACCACGGCGACACCGCCGCCGGGGCGCAGCAGCGGCCGGGCGACGGTGAACAGCGCATCGCGATCCATGAAGTGCACCGCGACAGCGACGGTCACCGCGCCTATCGCCCGTGCACCGAGGAGCCGGCCCAGCGCGGGCAGATCGCTGTCGGCGCCGAGTACCCACGTGACATTGGCTCTCGCCGCGCTGAGGGCGGCCTGGCGGGCCCTGGCCAGCATGTCCGGCTCGGGGTCCACGCCAATGACAGCTCCCACCCGGGCGGCGAGAGGCAGAGTCAGCTGGCCGGTGCCGCAGCCGAGGTCGACGACCGTGTCTCCGGTGCCGAGGCCGTACGCGGCAGCCAGAGCGTCGAGCACCTCGGGCGGATAACCCCGCCGGTGCCTCGCGTAGTACGCCGCAACCTCACCGCTGAAACCCGTGCCCACGTCGACAGCCTGCCCGCCGCATCAGGCGGGAGGCGAACCGTTCTTCCCACGGCAGAAGCCCGCCTTCACGCACTCTTCTCGACGGGCCGCCCACGTCGCAGTCGTAGACGGTGCTCCGGAAGCTCGTCAGCACGGAGAGGCTGGAGCCGCGTGACGCTCCGGGCATCCTCCCGGATCAGCCAGAAGTCACCGTCGGGGAACACGAACGCCCAATCGGCTCGTCCTCCCGTACCAGGACGACGATTTCCGGCTTGGCGTCCACCGCCACCTCCGGCAGGTACCTCAGCTGACCCGGTCGGAGGCAGCAGCGGCGGTCAGCGGGTCGAGGTACGGGCGACCGGCAGGTCGAAGTAGGTGTCCGGCCACGGTTCGTCGCGGTAGCGGAAGTGCCACCACTCCCGGTCATAGCCGACGAAGCCGCCGTCGGTCATCAGCTGCCGTAGCTGACGCCGGTTCTCCCGGGCGGTGGGTCCGACCTGGTCCGAGTCGACGTGCGCCAGCGGGTCGAAGCAGTCGAAGCCGGTACCCATGTCGACGCTGTTGTCCGCGAAGCGTTGTGCAGCCGGGGCCGTGCAGTCGACCAGCGGCTGCCCGGGAACGTGGCGGGGCTGGTCGGCCGCCGGCATGTCGACCAGGGTGACGTCCACGGTGCTGCCCCGGCTGTGCGCGCTGGGTGCCCCGAGGTAACCGCGGTCGACCAGCTCCGTCTTGGCCACCCGAGGGTAGAACTCGGCCTTCATCGTGTCCCGCCCCGGCTGGCCGACCCAGTCCAGGAAGTCGTCGGAGGCCCGCTGTGGGCGGTAGCAGTCGTACACCTTGAGGCTGCGGCCGACGGCGAGCGCCGCGTCCTGCACTCCGCGCAGCGCCTCGGCGGCCCGAGCGGTGAGCAGACACAGCGGTTCCTGGTAGCCGTCGACGCGACGGCCGACGAAGTTGTGGGTCGTGGCGTACCGGATGTCGGTGAGGATGCGCTGATCTACATCGGACAGCACGACAAAGCCCGGACCCGTCGGCACCGGCGGCGAGGGAGGCGGGGGTTGCGGTTCTTGCCGCCCGCACCCGGCGGCGGCCGACACCAGCACGACGGCCGCCACCAGCCCCGCCAGCCAGCTCTGTCCGGCGGTCGGCCGGACGGACCGGGCGCGATCGCCCCGCCGTCCGCACTCCCGGGCCGGCGTCACCACTGCCGGGGTCATCCGCTGCGCGTCGGCCGTCCCGTTCCGGCGGTGCGCGGTCGCCTGCGGCGGCCGACCAGGCCCACCGTGAGCAGCGTCAGACCGACGGCAAGGCCGATCAGGGAGACCGTCCGGAGCCGGCCGGCGAAGGCACGCGGGTCGGAGGCCTCCGACCCGGACGCGCCCCCGGGCAGGGCCTGCGGGGGTACGGAGGCCGGCACCGGGGAGACGGTGGCCGAGCCAGGACTCACCAGTACGCCGACCGAGGCGGCCGGGGGCAGCTCGAAACCCCAGTCGAGCAGGGCGGCACCCTGCTGCCAGCCCCGCTGGTCGATCACGTCCGCGCCGAGCAGCGTGACCACGAGCCGGCGTCCCCCACGCTCGGCGGCACCGACGTAGGTGTGTCGGGCCAGGTCGGTGTAGCCGGTCTTGCCGCCCAGGGCACCGGGATAGTGGTAGAGCAGCTGGTTGTCATTGTCGATGGTGAAGCCCTTGGCGCGCTGTCTCGGCTGGGCCGGGATGGCCGCTTCCCGGGTGGCGACGTAACGGCGGAAACGTGCGTCCGCGAAGCAGGCCCGGGCGATCAGGGCGAGGTCGTACGCGCTGGTGAACTGCCCCGGACCGTCCAGGCCGGACGGGGTCGCCGCGTGCGTCTGGTACGCGCCGAGATGTCGTGCCTGCTCGTTCATCGCCCGTAGGCCGCCGGCCATGCCGTCCGCGCCGCCGCCGAGGCGAGCCAGCGCGTTCGCCACCTCGTTGCCGGAGCGCAGCAGCAACCCCAGCCAGAGCGTCTCGACCCGGTACCGGCCGCCCTCCACCAGCCCCACCGCGGAGCTGCCCGGCTCGATGTCGAGGTCGCCGGCGGTGATGGTGACGACGTCGGCCGGATCCAGCCGGGGCAGCATCGTCGCGGCCAGCAGCAGCTTCTGCACGCTGGCCGGGGTCGCGTACTCGTGCGGCCCGCAGCCACCCAGCACCTCCCCGCTGTCCAGATCGGCCACCAGCCACGAGGTGGCCGTCACCTTCGGCGGCTTCGGGACGCCCGGGGGCACGACCAGTCCGGGCGTGGCCAGCCGGGGCCCGCCCACGGCCCGCTGCACGGGGTCCGGGGAGGGCGTCGCCGACGGCGTGGGACCGGGAGCGGGCGGCGCGGGACGTGGGCACGGCACCGGTGCCGCGTTGGCACCGGTGACCGGCACCAGTGGTGTGGTCAGGAGCGCGGCGGCCACCGCGACCGCAAGCGCGGAAGCTCTCACAACCAGCGACACTATCGGGTGAATTCCGGCCAGTCCGGCGAATCGACCAGCACGGAGATCCCTCCCGTCAGGCCCGCTCCGACTCCTCGATGCGATTCGGCCCGCCCCGGCCCGGATGTTGGTACCGGAGGACCCTCACCGGGGCGATTTCGCGCCAAGATCTGTTCGGCTGGTCAGTGGTGCGGGACCGGCGTCGGGCGAGGAGCGCCACGGTGATCGCGAGGGCTCCGACGGCCAGTGCCACGAACATGCCCGCGCCCGGCCCGTCGTCGACGGAGGTCGAGGCAGCGGCATCCGGCGACGACACCACGGCAGGCTCGGGCGCGGCCGGCAACGGTTCGGCGTCCAACTCCCCCGGCTCCACGAGGCGGCCGACGCTGACCTGCCGGGGCAGCCCGAAGCCCCAGTCGAGCAGCGCGGCGCCCTGTTCCCAGCCGCGTTGGGGCCGAGGTTCGGCACCGAGCAGCGTGACGACCAGCCGGCGACCGTCGCGTTCGGCCGCGCCGACGTAGGTGTGCCGCGCGTAGTCGGTGAACCCGGTCTTGCCGCCCAGCGCACCGGGATAGCGGTACACGAGCTGGTTCTCGTTCTGGATCTCGAAGCCCTTGCCGCGCACCGCCTTCTGCGCCGGGATGCGGGTCCGTTCGGTGAGCGCGTACCGACGGAAGACCGGATCGGCGAAGCAGACGCGGGCGATCAGGGCCAGGTCGTACGCGCTGGTGAACTGGCCGGGAGCGTCCAGCCCGGACGGGGTGACCGCGTGGGTCTGCCAGGCGCCGAGTCGCCGGGCCTGCTCGTTCATCGCGCGTACCCCGCCGGCCACACCGTCCGCGCCGCCGCCCAGTCGGGCCAGCGCGTTCGCGGCCTCGTTGCCGGACTGGAGCAACAGCCCCAGCCAGAGCGTCTCCACCCGGTACCGGCCACCGGGCAACAGCCCGACCGCCGAACTGCCCGGTGCGATGTCCAGATCCTCCCTGGTGATCGTGACGACCTGCGCCGGATCGAGTCTCGGCAGCATGGTCGCGGCCAGCAGCAGCTTCTGCACGCTGGCCGGGGTCGCGTACTCGTGCGGTCCGCAGCCACCCAGCACCTCCCCGGTGTCCAGATCGGCCACCAGCCACGAGCTGGCGGTCACCTTCGGCGGCGCCGACACTCCGGGGGGTACGACCAGGCCGGGGGTGGCGAGCGCGTCACCGCCGACCACCCGGTGCTCCGGTACCGAGGGCGGTGGCGTCGGCTTCGGCGACCGGCGCACCTTCGGTGCCACCGCCTTCGGGCAGGGCACCGCCTCCGGGGGCGACACGGCGCGCGCCGGCGCGTCCGGCGGTACGGCAGGGGCCGGACTCCCGACCACCGGTGCGGAGCCTTCCGCACGCACGGTGATCGCGGCAGCACCGCTTGTCGCGGGAATCGTCACCGAGGCGAGGACGGCGCAGCCGGCGACCAGAGCCCGAACTCTCATGAACACGCAGACTAACGGCAGGATCATCGGCGTCGCGCACAGCGCTCGTCCGGGCCACCGCCGCGATCTTCGCCGGGAGACGTTGAACCGTTCACCCGCACCCCCCGTATCCACGTCCGAACACATGAAACGCCCGGACCTGCGGCGGGAGCGCTCCCGAAGCTCGGTCCGACTCACCCGTGAAGGTCCTCGGGATGCGGGGCGGGGCCGGCCGCCGCTGCCGATCACCTTTCCGGGCACCCCATTGCGCATCAGCCGACGGGCCCCGCCGAACCGGCCCGTCCGGCGGTCAATCATGAGGAGAAGAGCATGGTCAGGCGTACGCGAAAGCACCAGAAGCACGCCGCCTTGAAGCTTGGTGGGGTCGGTGTGCTGGCGGTGGTGCTCCTGGGGGCCGGCCTTACGCTGGCCTCCGCCGCCGACGACGCCGCCGCCGCTCCGCAGACGGCGAACTGCCCGACGGTACGGGACAAGCTGTCCAACGTGCCGGCCGCCGCCGTCGCCGGAGTCGAGCAGGAACTGGCCAACCTCGACAAGCAGATCGAGGAAGCCAACGCCCGCCTCGCCCAACAGGCCGCCAACCCCCAGGGCGGCGCCAACTTCATCCAGAACGCCATCCTCGGCCCCCTGGCCAGCAAGCGCACCGCCGCCCTCGACCGCATCGGCATCAACATCAACCGCGCCGGCGGCCAACGCCCCGACCTCGCCGCTCTCGCCACCTGCGGCCTCAACAACCCAGGCATCCCCAGCGCCGTCAACGGCAACCCAGGCAACGGCAACGGGAACGCCGGCAACGGGAACGCCGGCAACGGGAACGCGGGCAACGGGAACGCGGGCAACGCGGGTAACGGGAACGCGGGTAACGGGAACGCGGGTGACGGGAACGCGGGTGACGGGAACGCGGGCAACGCGGGTAACGGGAACGCGGGCGCCGGGGTGGCGCAGCGGGTGAGCTGCCCGACGGTGGCGGATCGGCTCCCGGCGGTACCGACCCAGGCCGCAGCGGAGGTGCAGCGGGAACTGGCCAACCTGGAGAGCCAGATCGCGGACGCGAACGCCCGCCTCGCCCGGCAGGCGGCCAACCCGCAGGGTGGCCCGAACTTCGTGCGTAACGCCATCATCGGCCCGCTGGAGGACCGGCGGGTCGCCGCGATCAACCGCATCGCCACCGCGATCGGCCGGGTCAACGGCAACCGTCCCGCCGAACTGGTCAACCTGGCCAGGCCCTGCACGGCGGGCTGAGCGGAGAACCGGTGGGTGGGCGGTGGCTGGGACGCCGCCGCCCACCGCAGTGCGGGGCCGCCGCCGTCATGGTGCGGGATAGACCACATTCTGTTGACCCAGGGTAATCCTCCGACTACAACCTCAACTACCGCTCGACCGGGCCCCGGCGGCGATCTGCGAGGTGGTGGCGATGGCACTGATTCCGTACGACGACATCGCCGCCGCAGCCTTCGTCGCCGGCCGCGAGCGGGGACGGACGGGACTTGAGCGGTGGCGGCAGGCCGTGCAGCACCATCTGCGGCCGCGGACCGGCTGCACCCTGCTGGATCTCGGCGCGGGTACCGGCATCTGGGCCGACGCGTTCGCCGACTGGTACGGCGTGCGGGTGGTGGCCGTGGAGCCGGCGCCGGCCATGCGGTCCCGCTGCGCGCACCGGCCGCTGCTCGCCGGGGACGCCGCCGCGCTGCCGCTGGCGACGTCCAGCGTCGACGGCGCCTGGCTGTCGACGATGATCCACCACGTCGGCGATCTCGACGCCATGGCCCGCGAACTGCGTCGGGTGCTCCGGCCCGGCGCCCCGGTGCTGATCCGTTCACCGTTTCCGGGGCGGCACCAGCGGATCGCCCTGTTCGGCTGGTTCCCCGAGGCGTTGCGGGTCCTCGACGGCTATCCCCGGCTCACCGCCGTCCGTGCCGCTTTCGCCCGGGCCGGTTTTCCGGTGAGCACCGTGGAGCCGGTCGCCCAGACCGTAGCCGGGTCGCTGGCCGAGTACGCCGACCGGATGGACCGGCGGGCGCACACCCCGCTGCAGCTGATCGCGGCCGAGGAGTACGCGGCCGGCATGGCGCGGCTGCGGGCGGCGGTCGGCACCACCGAGGGACCGGTTGTCGACTGCCTGGACCTGCTGGTGCTGCGCTGAGTCATCGCCCGGGGAGGTGGCGTTCCCGAAGCGGGTGCCAGCCTGCGCGGCGGCGCTCCGCAGCGGGTGTCAGCCGGCGAGGTGGCGGAGGTAGTCGTGCAGTGCCGCCGAGGCGGCCAGTCGACGCAGGCTCCGACGGTGCAGCTCCTGCTCACGACGGGCCAGTTCGGCACGGACCCGCTGCGGGCTGCCGGTGGTGCGCATCTCGCCGAGCACCGCTGCGATGATCTCGAACGGGTACGCGCCCCGCCGCAGCAGCGCCACCACCCGGGCGGCACGTAGTTCGGCCTCGTCGTACATCCGGTAGCCGGTGCCCACCTCCCGGGTCGGGCGCAGCAGGCCGCGAGCCTCCCACGAGCGCAGCTGCGAGGTGCGTACCCCGGCCAGGTCGGCGACGACACCGACGCGTACGGCCCGGCGCGGTGCGGCCGCACGCGGGCGCGAGCTGCCGACCACGGTCTCGAACGCACCGAGCACCATCCGGATCTCGGCCCGTTCGCGGTCCAGTTCGGCGTGGCCGGCGTCGAGCGACGCCAGCGCCGCCGGCAGGTCGTCCCGGTGCACGGCCGCCATGATCTCCCGAGTACGCGTCCAGCCGTGCCCGTCCGCCATCGCCCGGGCAACGGCCAGGGCCCGCGCGTGCGCGTCGGTGAAGATCCGATAGCCGCTCGGCGTGCGCTGCACCGGCGGCAGCACGCCGAGGTCGACGTAGTTGCGTACCTGCTGGACGGAGACGCCCGCCGTCGCGGCGAGATCCACCGCCCGCAACCGCCCGGCACCCCGACGCTCCACCACCGGCCCAGCCTAGCCTCTCACGTCTGTTTGAGACTTTGTGGTGCTTACCGGACATCCCTACGCCCGCAAAGTCGCAAAAGTCTCCACATGGAGGTCAATGAGAGAATTGAATCCGGCCAGGCCATTGGAAGCCAGCTCTCCGGGCGGGAGTCCGTCCACGATCTCGCGAAGGGTTCGCATGCAGCAGCCAGCACGGTCCGCCGCCGACAGTCACGACGTCATCGAGGTACGCGGCGCCAGGGAGAACAACCTCGACTCCGTCTCGGTCGACATCCCCAAGCGCCGGCTGACCGTCTTCACCGGTGTCTCCGGTTCCGGCAAGTCCTCGCTGGTCTTCGGCACCATCGCCGCCGAGTCCCAGCGGCTGATCAACGAGACCTACAGCGCCTTCCTCCAGTCGTTCATGCCCAGCCTCTCCCGGCCCGACGTGGACTCGCTGCGCAACCTCACCCCGGCCATCGTGGTCGACCAGGAGCGGATGGGCGCCAACTCACGCTCCACGGTCGGCACCGCCACCGACGCGTACGCGATGCTGCGGATCGTCTTCAGCCGGCTCGGCACCCCGCACGTCGGCGGGGCCGGTGCCTTCAGTTTCAACCTCGCCGAGGGCATGTGCCCCACCTGTGAGGGACTGGGCCGGGTCTCCGATCTCGACGTCAACGAGCTGGTCGACGTCGAGAGGTCGCTCAACGACGGCGCGATCACCGTGCCGAACTTCGGCGTCGACACCTGGTACTGGCAGACCATCGTCGGCTCGGGCCTGTTCGACCCGGACGTCAAGCTCCAGGACTTCACCGCCCAGCAGTGGGAGGACTTCCTGCACAAGCCCGCCACGAAGATCAAGGTGGGCGGCACCAACCTGACCTACGAGGGCCTGATCGTCAAGGTGCGCCGGCTCTACCTGGCCAAGGACCGCGAATCCATGCAGCCGCACATCCGGGCCTTCGTCGACCGGGCGGTCACCTTCACCACCTGCGCCGACTGTGGTGGCACCCGGCTGAACGCGGCCGCGCTCTCCTCCCGGATCGCCGGCCGCAACATCGCCCAGTGCGCCGCCATGCAGATCAGCGACCTGGCCGAGTTCATCCGGGGCATCGACGACGCGTCGGTCGCCCCGTTGACCGGCAACCTGCGGGAGCTGCTCGACTCCCTGGTCGAGATCGGACTGGGCTACCTCAGCCTCGACCGGGAGTCGGCCACCCTCTCCGGCGGTGAGGCCCAGCGGGTCAAGATGGTGCGGCACCTCGGTTCCAGCCTCTCCGACATCACCTACGTCTTCGACGAACCCACCGTCGGCCTGCACCCGCACGACATCGCCCGGATGAACGACCTGCTGCTGCGGCTACGGGACAAGGGAAACACGGTGCTCGTGGTCGAACACAAGCCGGAGACCATCGCGGTGGCCGACCACGTGGTCGATCTCGGTCCCGGTGCCGGCACCGCCGGCGGCCGGATCTGCTACACCGGCGACGTGGCCGGCCTGCGCCGCTCCGACACGCTCACCGGCCGACACCTGGACCACCGGGCCCGGCTGCGCGACCGGGTCCGCGAGCCTCGCGGCCACCTCGCGATCCGCCACGCCGACCTGCACAACCTGCGCGACGTCAGTGTGGACGTTCCGCTCGGGGTGCTGACCGTGGTCACCGGGGTGGCCGGTTCCGGCAAGAGTTCCCTGGTGCACGGCTCACTGCACCGCCGCGACGGCGTGGTGGTCGTCGACCAGTCCCCGATCCGGGGCTCCCGACGCAGCAATCCGGCCACCTACACCGGTCTGCTGGATCCGGTGCGTACCGCCTTCGCCAGGGCCAACGGGGTCAAGGCTGCCCTGTTCAGCGCCAACTCCGAGGGTGCCTGCCCCACCTGCAAGGGCATCGGGCTGGTCTACACCGACCTGGCGATGATGGCCGGCGTCGCCTCCGTCTGCGAGCAGTGCGAGGGCCGCAGGTTCACCGACGAGGTGCTCACCTACCGGTTGCGGGGCAGGAACATCAGCGAGGTGCTCGCCATGTCGGTGGCCGAGGCCCGGGACTTCTTCCCCAGCGGCCCGGCCCGGGTCATCCTGGACCGGATGGCCGACGTCGGGCTGAGCTACCTCACCCTCGGCCAGCCGCTGACCACGCTCTCCGGTGGCGAGCGACAGCGACTCAAGCTGGCCATCCACATGGCCGAGAAGGCCGGCACCTACGTGCTGGACGAGCCGACCACCGGGCTGCACCTGGCCGACGTCGACCAGCTGCTGGCGCTGCTGGACCGGCTCGTCGACGCCGGCAACACGGTCATCGTCATCGAACACCACCAGGCGGTGATGGCCCACGCGGACTGGCTGATCGACCTCGGCCCGGGCGCGGGTCACGACGGCGGCCGGATCGTGTTCACCGGCACCCCCGCCGACCTGGTGGCGCACGGCACCACCCTCACCGCCCGCCACCTGCGCGAGTACGTCGCCCGCTGACCACCGCCGCCGGAGCCGGTACGCACACCACGACCGGCTCCGGCGGATCCGTCAGGGCAGTCGCCGCAGCCAGCGGCGCTGCCAGGGGGTCTCCACCGCACCCGGTCGGTAGGCCGCACGCACCCAGTCGACCGCACGCTCGGCCGGCAGACCGTCGAGGATCGCCAGCGCCGCCAGCGCCGTACCGGTCCGGCCCGTGCCGCCCCGACAGGCCACCTCCACCCGCTGGCCCGCGTACCCGCGACGCAGCGCCTCACGCAACGCGTCCAGGGTGTCCGCGCGGTCCAGCGGGACCCAGAAGTCCGGCCACCGGACCCGTCGGTACGTCCAGTCGGGCACCGGCCCGGGGGCCAGCAGCAGGCTGAAGTCGGCCGGGGAGGGTGCGTCGGCGACCCGTCGCCCACGCACCCGTACGCCGCCGGGCAGCTCGACCAGCCCGACGTCGTCCGCCCACTCCTGACCGGCGCTCATCGCGGTGGGTCCTGGTCGGGGCGCTGCCAACCGTCGGCCCAGGCGCTGCGGTAGATGGTGCCGCGCCCCTGGGGGTCGGGCACGCCGGCCGGCGCCGAGTCGGCCAGTCCGGCACCGCTGTCGTTGGACCGCAGGCCACCGGAGCGGCGGGAGCGGCGCAACCGGGTGACGACGAACCAGACGAGCCCCAGCGCACAGGCGACGATGACCAGGTTCTGCAGGATGCCGGCGTACCCCTCGACCACGTGCCAGTTGTCGCCAAGCAGGTAGCCGGCCAGCACGAAGGTGGTGTTCCAGATCAGGCTGCCCAGCGTGGTGTAGACCGCGAAGGTGAGCAGCGGCATGCGTTCCACCCCGGCCGGAATGGAGATCATGCTCCGGAAGATCGGGATCATGCGTCCGAAGAAGACGGCCTTGACGCCGTGCCGCAGGAACCACTCCTCGGTCCGGTCGATGTCGCTGAGCTTGACCAGCGGCAGTCGCGCCGCGATGGCCCGCGTCCGCTCCCGGCCGAGCGCGGCACCGATCCGGTAGAGCGCGAGGGCACCGAGCAGTGAGCCGAGAGTCGTCCAGAAGATGGCGCCGACGACGCTCATCCGCCCCTGCGCCGCGACAAAGCCGGCCAGCGGGAGGATCACCTCGCTGGGGATCGGCGGAAACAGGTTCTCCAGCGCCACGGCCAACCCCGCACCCGGGCCGCCCAGCCGCTCCACCAGGTCGGTGACGAATCCGACCAGGCCGTCCTCCGGCGGTGCGGACTGGGCGACGACCGCGGACGGACCGTATCGGACATGCATCATGCACCCACGCTACGAACTCCGCCTGGGAACCGCTCCACCGGCCGTCGACTTTCCGCGCGGGGAACCTAGGCTGCACGCATGGAGCGAGTGTCGCCACGCGGTCCGCTGACTATCGCCGTGGCCCAGCCCAGGTGCACGGCGTACGACATCGAGACGAACGTGGCGGCGCACGCGGCGTTGGTCCTGGCCGCGGCGGCCCGGGTGGTCGTCTTCCCGGAGCTGTCGCTGACCGGTTACGAACTCGACGCCCCGCCGGTCGACCCCGCCGACTCCCGGTTCGCGCCGCTGGTCGAGGCGTGCGCGGCGACGGGGACGCTCGCCCTGGTCGGCGCGCCGGTGGCCGGCGAGCACATCGCCACCCTCGCCGTCGACGCCACCGGGGTCAGCGTGGCGTACCGCAAGATGTGGCTCGGCGACGTCGAGTCCCGCCGGTTCCTCCCGGGGACGGTGCCGGCCGTGCTGGACGTCGACGGCTGGCGCGTCGGCCTGGCCATCTGCAAGGACACCGGTGTCGCGGAACACGCGGCGGTCACCTGCGCCGCCGGCGTCGACGTCTACGCGGCCTCGATCGTCGACTCCGCGGCCGAGGCGCACGTGCCCGACGAGCGGGCGTGGCGGATCTCCACAACCCACCGGGTGGTGGTCGCGGTCGCCAGCTTCGCCGGCTCCACCGGCGGTGGCTTCGCCGCGGCGGCCGGGCGGTCGGCGATCTGGGCGGCGGACGGTTCGGTGCTCGCCCGCGCCGGAACCGCCCCGGACGAGTTCGCCCGGGCGACGCTGACCTGACCCGGGCAGCGGGCAGCGGGCAGCGGGCAGCGGGCAGCGGGCAGCGGGACGATGATGCCGGTCGCGGTCAGCCCTCGGCCCGGGTGGCCTCGATCCGGTCGAGCAGGTCGTCCATCCGGTCGGCGAAGTCGGCCGGGAGTCGGCCACGTTCCACCTCGTCGTCGAGCCGCTCGCGCAGATCCTCGAGCCGCTTCTCGTGGTCCTTCGGCCGGGCCCCGGCCAGCTCGGTCAGCTCCTTGCGCAACCGGTCAGCGGCCTTACGGTCGATCTCTCCGGTGAGCTGGGCCTCGGTCAGCAGCACGATGATCTCCGTCGCCGCCTGTCGCAGGCTGACCGGTTCCGGTCGGGCGGTCGGCGACGTTGCGGCGGGTCGCGGTGCGGCGGGCGCGGACGAGGTCGGCGGCGCGGCCGACGGCGTGGTGGGAGCGGCCGACGGCTGCCCGTCGCCCCGGTCGCCCAGCACGAGCGCCGCACCCAGGCCCAGGAGCAGGACCAGGGCAGCCGCCAACGCTGCGCCCCCGGGGCGGCGGGCCCGCGCCGACCGACCCGGCGGCCGTCGAGGGGTGGGCCCGGGACGGGCGAGCGGTCCACGCGTCGCGGGTCGTGGTCCGCCGCCGGGCCGGACGGCCGCGAACCCGGCTGCCGGCTCGACCAGGGTCGGCGGATGGTGGCGTACCGCCCGGGTGGCGTCATCCGCCCCGTGCTGGCCGCCGGAGACGGTCGTGCCGGTGACCGGTGCGTCGGCCACGAGCGGTGCCGCCGGCCCGGCCGCGGCGGCACGGAATCGACGGGCCAGTCCCCCGGCCGGCGGGCGTCGCTCCGGATCGGGGTCGAGACAGGCGAGCACCAGCCCGGCGACGTCGGTCGGCAGGCCCGGCACCCGTGGGGGCACCACGACCGGACGGCTCGCGTGCACCCTGACCGCGTCCTCCCAGCTGCGTACGGGCAGCGGGACCTCGCCGGTGAGGGTGCGGTACAGCAACGCGCCGAGGGCGTACACGTCGCTGGCCGGATGGGGCGCGCCGGCGCTCAGCCGCTCCGGCGCGAGGTAGGCGGGCGTACCCATCACGAGCCCGCCGGCCGGACCGGTACCGGCGGGCGGTGCATCGGCGAGCGCGGCGATGCCGAAGTCGAGCACCTTGGCGCCGTTGTCGGTGAGCATGACGTTGCCGGGCTTGATGTCCCGATGCACGACGCCCAGGCGGTGCGCGGCGGCCAGGGCGGCGGCCACCTCGGCGGCCATCCGCAGGGCCGACCACCAGGGCAGCGGGCCGTCGGCCAGTCGGTCGGCGAGGTTGCGCCCGTCGACCAGTTCCATCACCAGGTACGGCACGACCCGACCGTCGGCCAGGGTCGCCTCGCCGTAGTCGTACACCTGGGTGACGTGCGGGTGGGTCAGGCGCGCCGCGGCACGGGCCTCCCGGCGGAGGATGGCGCGCAGGTCCGGGTCGACGGCGAACGTCCCGGCGAGGACCTTCACGGCCACCGACCGGCCGAGGACCTCGTCGTCGGCGCGCCACACCTCGGACATTCCGCCGAGGCCGATGCGCTCGTGCAGCACGTAGCGGTCGTGCAACCGCAGACTGGGGGTGAACGGCGACATGGGCCTCCAGTCTGCCTGTTCCACCCCCGGGTGCACCACCCGCCCGGCTCCCGGGCCCCCGCATCGCCGGGTCGAGGCGGGCCTGGACGGCCCCGTGTCGAAGTTCCTCGCCCGGCCGGGTACCTCGGAACCGGCCCTACGGGCGGCAGGTGGTCGAGGCGGGTACCGGGGTGGGCTGGATCTGGTCGGCGAGTCGGCGCAGCGCTCCGGCGGCGAGCCGGCGGGTCACGGCCAGCCGCGCCGGCCGGGGTACGTCGGGTCGGACCGGCGCATCCGGCCGGGCGGACATGACATGGCGGGTCACGGCGTCGACGGCGACGATGAAGCCGGTGGGCTGTTCCATGGTCAACTCCTCGGAACCGGTCCGGAACTGCTCCGGACGACGAGCGTGGTGGACAGCAGGATCTGGCCCGCGGCGGGGTCCACGGGCGGGTCGAACAGCAGCGTGGCGGCGCTGCGGCCCTTCGCCTCGCCGGGTTGACGGACGGTGGTCAGGCCGGCCGGCGCGGCCTCGGCGATGTCGTCGAAGCCGGTCACCGACACGTCCCGCCCCTGCTCGCTGGCGCGCAGCACGTCGAGCACGCCCAGGGCGAGCACGTCGGAGCAGGCCAGCACGGCGGTGGGCGGCTCGGGCAGGGTCGGCAGCGAGCGGACGGCGGCGGCGCCGGCGGCGCGGGTGTTGTCGGTGGCGGTGAGCACGATCAGGTCGGACCAGGCGACACCGACCGCCGCGAACGCGTCGGCGAAGCCCGTCAGACGGTCACGGGTGGTGGAATGCGGCACGTCGGACACGTCGGCGACCCGCAGCGGCCCCGCCGGGGCGTCGGGCAGGACGTCGTGGCCGAGCAGGGCGACCCGCCGGTGGCCGAGAGCGGTCAGGTGCGCCGCGGCCGAGCGGGCGGCCGCCCGCTCGTCGATGCCGACCCAGCGGTCCTCCGCTCGGGGACGCGACGAGGTGGTGACGAAGGGCAGTCCGCGCCCGCGGATCGCGTCGAGGATCTGCTCCTCGTCACCGGCGCAGTAGACGCAGAATCCGTCGACGGCGGCGTTCTCCACCGCGGTGCGGGCGCCCGCCGGATCGTCGGGCAGCGGTACCAGCAGCAGGTTGCTGTCGTGCCGTTCGGCCGCCTCGGCCACCCCGGTGAGGAACCGGACGGCGAAGGGGTCGGTGAACGCGTACGACAGCCGGGAGGTGAACAGCACCCCGATGGCGCCGACGAAGCCTCGTCGCAACGACCGGGCGGTCGGGTCAGGCCCTGGATAGCCCATCTGTCGGGCGGTCTCCAGGATGCGCTGGCGCAGCTGCGGCGAGAGTTGGTCGGGGCGGCCGTAGGCGTTGGAGACGGTACTGCGCGAGACGCCGACGGCCTCGGCCACCGCCCGCAGAGTCGGCTTCACCGGCCCGCCCCCCTCTCTGGACCGATCCAGTCTGTATCGATCCAGAGCCTAACCAAACCCCCCACCCCCGTCAACGCCCCACCCCCACCCCACCACCTCCCCACCCGTTGATCATGAAGTTGTTGCCGGGGGCAAGCGCTTACCCACGGCAACAACTTCATGATCAACGCGAACACACGTAGGAGCGCGGGCGGAACGGGCGGTACGGTCAGCGGGCGTCGATCTCGGCGATCATCCGCTCGAGGATCTCCGGCGTACGCTCCGGCGGCTCGGCCTCGACGCAGAGCCGCTCCATGGCGACCGCGTAGAAGTCGAGGTCCTCACGCTTGTCAAGGTAGATGGCGCTGGTCAGCTGCTCGATGTAGACGATGTCGGGCAGGTCCTGGTCGCCGAAGCGCAGAATCGTGAACGCTCCCCCGGCCGCGGCATGCCCACCGGCAGCGAACGGAATCACCTGGAGCCGGACGTTCGGCGTACGGGTCGCTTCGAGCAGCGCCTCCAGTTGGCCGCGCATCACCTGGGGGCCACCGATCGGTCGGCGCAGCGCCGCCTCGTCGACGACCGCCCACAGTCGCGGCGGGCGTGGCCGGCGCAGCAACTCCTGGCGGCGTATCCGCAGATCGACCCGCCGGTCGATCTCCTGCGGACCGGCCGTGCTGTGCCCGAGCAGCACCACGGCTCGCGCGTACTCCCGGGTCTGCAACAGGCCCGGGACGAACTGGACCTCGTAGCTACGAATGAGGGCGGCCGCGGCCTCCAGGCCGAGGTACGACTGGAACCACGACGGAAGAACGTCGCCGTACCGGTGCCACCAGCCCGGGTTGTTCGCGTCCCGGGCGAGCTTGAGCAGCGCCGCACGCTCCTGCTCGGCGGTGACCCCGTAGAGCGTGAGCAGATCGGCGACGTCGCGCTCCTTGAACCCGACCCGACCCAGCTCCATCCGGCTGATCTTCGACTCCGAGGACCGGATCTCCCAGCCGGCGCTCTCCCGGGTCACGCCCCGCGACTCCCGCAGCCGTCGCAACTGGGCACCGAGCAGCATCCGCAGCACGGTCGGGCCGGCCGCCGGGCCCTCCTCGGCGGAAACCATGGTCACCTGCCGTCCTCCGCATGCCGTCAGTGGCCGAACCGGTGGACCGACTCGACCGACGTGTAAGCATGCCATGAACCGTCAGTGAGGTGAACCGCCCATCCCGGGCGCGACGAATCCCGTCGATGGGATGTGGGATCAGCCGATCAGATGATCGAAGTCACCGTCCCGGGCCCCGAGCACGAAGGCGGCGATCTCGTCCACCGTGTAGATCAACGCCGGACCGTCGGGGTGCCGGGAGTTGCGTAGTGCGATACCCGCTCCGCCCGGCAACTCCGCCAGTTCGACACAGTTTCCGCTGGGGTTGCTGCGCCGGCTCTTCTGCCAGGCGAGGGGTGGCAAGTGATTGACGGGAACACCGTTGGGAGGCTGCTGCATGGGGCTTCGGGTTCTCTCCGATAGGCGCCGGTGCCGTGGGAGGAGCGGTAGCGGCATGAGGGGACGGTGTCGGGTCGTATGCACGTGCATCTGCTATTGCATCTGCAATGGACAACGGGGATGATAACGCACGTGCGTGACGCGTACCCGCTCACGTTCTGTCCCGCGAACCTGACAACCATCAGGGGAAACGAGGTGTTTGGCAGCGTCCGCCGATCGGCGCCGGGCGTGTGTCGCGGCGAAGGGAGATGGTGGTGCCGGATCCGCTGACCGTCGCGTCCGGCATCTGCGCCGCGGGAGCGCTGCTCTCCTCCTGGCAGTTGGGACGCCGCGCCGTGCGGGCCGAGGCGGAGATCGAGCGGCTCCAGGACGAACTCGCCGCCGAGCGGCACGCCGCCAGCCACGACCCGCTGACCGGCCTGCCCAACCGACGGGCCTTCTACCGCTTGGCCGCGACGCTGCTCACCGACTGCTCCGGCCGGCATCTGATCGCCGTGGTACTGGATCTCGACGACTTCAAGCAGATCAACGACCGGTACGGACACGCCGCGGGCGATCAGGTGCTGGTCAGCGTCGCCCAGCGGCTGGCCGCCTTCGCTGGCGACAACCTGGTGGCCCGCCTCGGTGGCGACGAGTTCGCCGGGCTGCTGACCAGTCCGACCCTCGACCGGCGGTGGATCGACCACGCCACCCGGCGGCTGTACGACATGCTCGCCGCACCGATCCCGCTGGGTGCCGTCAGCCTCCGGGTGACCGCCTCGGTCGGTCTGGCCCCCGTGCAGGGCAGTCAGCTCACCGAGGCGCTCGACCGCGCCGACGCCGCGATGTACGAGGCCAAGGCACTCGCCGACGGCCGTCCCGGCCGGGCCCTACGCGACACCGCCTACCTCGCCGAGTGCTGACCCCACCCCGCACGCGACCACGGCCCGGGCGTGGCCGGGCCGTGACTGGGTACTCCGCCGCGATCAGGCTCGTGCGGCGAAAGGAAGATCATGGCGGACATCCGGGCGCTGGTGCTCAACTGCACCCTCAAGCGCTCCCCCGCCCCGTCCAGTTCCGAGGTGCTGGGGCGGGAGGTGCTCGACGCCCTCGGCGAGCAGGGGGTCGGCGGCGAGCTCATCCGGGTGGTGGACCACGACGTCCACTTCGGTGTCTCCACCGACGAGGGCGACGGGGACGGCTGGCCGGGCATCCGGTCGAAGCTGCTGTCCGCGCAGATCCTCGTGATCGCCACACCGATCTGGCTCGGCCAGCCGTCGAGCGTGTGCAAGATGGTCCTGGAACGCCTCGACGCCGAGCTCAGCGAGACGGACGAGCAGGGCCGGCTGCTCACCTACGGCAAGATCGGTGCGGTGGCGGTGGTCGGCAACGAGGACGGCGCGCACCACACGATCGGTCAGGTGCAGCAGGCGCTCAACGAGGTCGGCTTCACCTGCCCGGCCGCCGGAGCCACCTACTGGGTCGGCGAGGCCCTGCACACGACCGACTACATCGACGTGCGCCCCAAGCCCGACACCACCGGTCGTACGACGAAGGCGCTGGCGCTCAACAGCGCGCACCTGGCCAGGCTGCTCGCCGAGCAGCCGTACCCGCCGCCGGACGCCCGCGACGCCGCGCTCGACCCGGCCCAGCGGTCGAGCTGAGATCGTCGGCTCCGCCGCGAGCCGCCCGGGTCGGGCGGTCAGCGCCAGCCGTACCCGGCGCGCAGAGCCTGTCCCACCCGGTCGAACCGGGCGCGGTCCAGCACCGCGCCCTCCCGTCGGATGCTGTCCTCCCGCATGGTCAGCACCCGGTCCAGGCGCACCCAGCTCGGGCGCTGGTCGCGGTCCCACTCCCCCGGACCGAGGGCCAGCCAGTGCCGTTCCCCCTGACGGTCGCCCTGGCTGGAGAGCATCAGTCCGAACAGGGTCCGGCTGTGCCGGCCCACCACCAGCACCGGCCGGTCCTTGCCCTGCCGGGGGTCGTCCTCGTAGGACACCCAGGTCCAGACGATCTCCCCCGGGTCGGCGTGACCGTCGGGCTCCGGGGCGTACGACAACTCGCGGCGCTGCAACGCGCTGACCTGGCGCGGCCGCGCGAGCTTCGCCGGGGTCGGTCCCGCCGACCGGGGCGTCGGAATCACCGCGCCGACGCGGGCCGCCACACTCCTGAACAGACCTGCCACGGCGGCAGCCTATCCGCTGCCACCGCTGTCCCGGTCGGCAGGGAGTGGGCCCTCCCCCGCCGCGAGACGGCCGCGACTCAGCCCGCGATCGGGTCGGTGCCGCCGTTCGCGGTGGTGGGCAACCGCGCGACCATCTCCTGGAACTCGGCGACGGTCACCGTCTCCCGCAGGGTCGCGAAGACCGCTGCCGCCCCGGCGGCCGCCGCGTGCTCGTCGACGCCGGCCCGCTCACCCACCCGGCGCAGGAAGTCCGCCGGACCACCGGGCGTAACCGCGTTGGTCAACTCGGCCGGCAGGTATCCGGTCGGGTCGGTCGGCGGCGAACCGGTCATCCGCTCCACGACGGTCTGCAGCACCGCGCGCGTGACGACGGCCGCGACTTCCGGATCCAGCCCGGAGCGACGTGACACCGCCGCGACGAACAACGGAAACCGCACGGCGTCCTCCTGTCGTCAGCGCCGCGCTGGATACCCCCGCCGACACCGGACAAACGCCCCCCGGTGCCGGCCAGAGCCCGGGTCGGCTCCCCGGGGCCCGGGCGGGGCCCGTCGAGGGCCGGCCGCGAGTGTGGCCGGCCGGACGAGCCACGCCCGGCGGTCCTCCGGCGTCGGTCACGGCTCGCACGCACACGTCGCGCCCCCGTTCTCCACCACGTGTGCGCGCCGAAGGACCGCCCTGGCCACCCGCCGTGCCGGACGCTGGGCGATCCGACCGCCGGGGTTACCAGAGCGAAGGCCATCGTACGCGTACAGTAAGGAGTCTTGTCAATGCTGGGTTACGTATCGGATCCTCGTGTAAATCTGGTGTTCCGCTGTGCGAGGAGCCGCCATGCCTGAGGAGCCCGACCACCCCGGCGAGACCTTCGCCGAGCGCCTCGACTGGCTGTTCCGCACCACCCGGGACCCGACCGGCAAGCCGTACAGCGTCCGGCACGTCGCCGGCGAACTGACCCGGCGCGGCTGCCGGATCTCGCACACCCATTTGAACAACCTGCGCCAGGGCCGGGCACCGGACCCGCGACGGTCCGTGGTCGAGGCGATCGCCGCCTTCTTCGGTCGACCGCCCTCGTTCTTCACCGGGCGACCGGCCGACCGGGATCCACCCGACGACGACCTCGTGCACATGCTGGCCGACCCGTACATCCGGCAGGTGGCGATGCGGTTGGTCGACGCCCGCCTGTCGCCCGAGGGACACGCGGTCGTCGTGGCGATGATCGAACAGGTCCGCCGGCTGGAACTCGCCGCGGGCAGCCGAGGTCGCGACGCCGAACGACTCACCGGCAGTTAGGCCGTGCCGCGCACCGCCGTCGACCGGCCCACCCGTTCCGTCGCGCACCGGTTGGCCCGGGCGAGCACCGAAGTGTTCGCGCCCGCCGTGTTCGCCGCCGTCATGCCACTGGTCGTCGCCGTGCACAGCACCGCTCCGGCGGTGGCGGTCGGGCTCGGCTGGGGTCTGCTGGCCCTGCTGTTCTGCTCCGCCGTGCCGTACGGGCTCATCCGGCTCGGCGTACGGCGAGGCCAGCTGACCGACCACCACGTCCGGATCCGCAGCCAACGTCGCCGGCCACTACTGCACGGCCTGGTGTCCGTCCTGATCGGCCTGCTGGCACTGGCGCTGCTCGGCGCTCCGCGTCCCCTGGTCGCCATGGTCGTCGGGATGCTCGCCATCCTGGCCGCCATCCTCGTGGTCAACCAGGTCTGGAAGGTCAGCGCCCACGCGGCGATCAGCGCCGCGTCGGTGGCCGCCCTGATCCACCTCTTCGGCCCGGCGGCGGCCCCGCTGGTGGTCGTGGTCGCGCTGGTGGGCTGGTCACGGGTCCGACTGCGCGACCACACCGTCGGCCAGGTGGTCGTCGGTGCCGCGCTCGGCCCGCTGGTCGGCGCTCCGTTCTTCCTGCTGTTCGGCTGAGTCGGTCGGCGACGCCACGCGGGCGGGCGCGGATCCGCCCGCCCCCCGGCTCTGCGCCTCGCGCCAGCGCGCGGCGCGCACCCGGTCCATCGTGTAGCACAGCTCGCGAGGGGCCTCCGGCCGGCCGGGCACCCGGGCGAACGGGAACCCCCGGCCGGCGTAGTCGTAGTGCGCCTTCAGCAGTCGGGTCAGCCCCGCCATCGCACCGATGATCTTCTTGCGTGGCCGCCCGGTGGCCTCGGCCAGATCCCCCACCGTGAACAGCCGCTCCGGCTCGGCGGCGAGCGCGTCGAGCACCGCGGCGACGGTGCGGTGGGTGGCGCTGCGCCCCTGGCTGAGCCGGCGCAGATCCTCGACCGTCCACTCGGCTTCCGGCGGAGGGGGCATCTGATCGGCGTGCCGTCGGGGCACCGGCTCCACCCGCTGCCGGGCGTCCAGGTCGGCCAGCAACCGGGCCACGTGCGGAATGTACGCCAGCGGGACCGCCACCAGGACCATCCCCTCGGCCGGCGTCCCCGGAACACCCACCGACGGCGGGTACGGCGGCTGCGCCGGAACGTTCACGACGTCGAGGGCGTTGCCGTGGCCTGGGCGGGCACGAACCGGTAACCCAGGCCGCGTACGGTCACGATCATCGGGGCCTGGTTCCCGTCCAGCGCCAGCCGTCGACGCAGTCGCTTGATGTGCACCGTCAGGGTGTTCGACGTGTCGTCGGAGATGCCACCCCAGACGGCGGCGAGCAACTGCTCCCGGGTGACCGTCCGCTCCGCGTGGCTCATGAAGAAGTAGAGCAGCCGGAACTCCTTCAGCGGCAGGGCCACCGTCCGGCCGTGCAGGCTCACCTCGAACGTCGCCGGGTCCACCCGCAGTCCACCCAGTTCGATCGGCGGATCGAGGGCACCGGAGGTCTCCGGGCGGATGGCCCGCAGGATCGGCAGCACCTCCTCGGCCCGGTAGGGACGCCGTACGCAGGCCGTGGCACCGGCCTTGAGCGCGGCGGCGGCGACCCCGCCGTCGTCGTCACCCACCCCGACCACGGTGGGGATGCCGGCCCGGCGGGCGAGCAGGCGGACCAGCTCGGTGCAGCTCATGGTGGCCAGTCCGGCGGCGACCACGGCCGCGTCCGGTTGCAGCGCCCCCGCGGCCAGGAGGGCCTCGGCGGCGTGGGTGAAGTGGTGGCCGCGTACCCGGTGGTCAGCCAACTGGGCCACCAGCGCGGCACCGACGCTCTCGTCGTCGTCCACCACGAGCAGCACGAAACGCCCGTCGGATCGGTGGTCACCTCTGGTGGCCTCGACGAGATTGTTCATCGCACACCGGCTCCGGTTCAGTTCAGGCCCGGCGCGACGCTCTCGGTCGCGCAGGGCGATCCCCCGCACTACAGGTCGACGACGGTCGGGCGGAGATGGCTGGACGCCACGGCGGGCCAGCCATCTCCGGTGGGCCACCCCAGACCTCGGCGACCCACCGTGGACCGTCGCGTCCGGCCTCAGCCGAAGCGACCGGTGATGTAGTCCTCCGTACGCTTGTCGGCGGGGTTGGTGAACAGCTTGCCGGTCTGGCTGAACTCCACCAGCCGACCGTGCCGCTCCTGCTTCTCGTCCACCTCGGCGGTGAAGAACGCGGTGTAGTGGCTGACCCGCGCCGCCTGCTGCATGTTGTGCGTGACGATCACGATCGTGTAGTCGTTCGTCAGCTCGAAGATCAGGTCTTCGATCTTCGCCGTCGCGATCGGGTCGAGGGCCGAGCAGGGCTCGTCCATCAGAATCACCTCGGGCTTGACGGCGATCGTCCGGGCGATGCACAGCCGCTGCTGCTGGCCGCCGGAGAGGGCCAGGGCGCTCTTGCGCAGCTTGTCCTTGACCTCGTCCCAGAGCGCGGCCTGGGTCAGGGCCTCCTCGACATGGTCGTCGAGCCGGCCCTTGATGCCGTTGATCCGCAACCCGTATGCCACGTTGTCGTAGATGGACTTGGGGAACGGGTTGGGCTTCTGGAACACCATGCCGATGCGCCGGCGCACCTGGATCGGGTCGACGTCCTTGGCGTACAGGTCCTGGCCGTGGAAGAGGACGTCGCCGCTGACCCGGGCACCCGGGATGGGGTCGTTCATCCGGTTGAGCGCCCGCAGCACGGTGGACTTGCCGCAGCCCGATGGCCCGATCATCGCGGTGACCTGGTTCTGCTGGATCGGCATGGTGGTGCCGCGCACCGCCTCGTAGCTGCCGTAGTAGACGCTGACGTCGCGCAGCTGCATCACCGACGCGGTGGCGGGCTCGACGCCGGAGGCGGTGGTGCCCGGAGCGTGCACCGCGACCGACGGTCGGGTGGTCAGGTTGGTGTCGTTGCTGGCCATGTCAGCGCTCCTTGATGGCGAACCGGCTGGAGATGAATCGGGCGATGATCGTGAAGCCGAGCACGATCACGATGAGCGTCAGCGCCGCACCCCAGGCCCGGTCCTGGGCGGCGGGGAACGAGGTACTGGCGTTGCGGAAGATCTGTGCCGGCAGGGCCGTGTTCGACCCGGCGAACAGGTTCCAGTTCGGCGAGAACGCGATGCCGGTGACGATGATGATCGGGGCGGTTTCGCCGGCCGCGCGGGCGACGGCCAGCAGCGAGCCGCTGGTGATCCCGGAGATCGCCGCCGGCAGCACCACGGTCAGCGTGGTCTTCCACTTGCGGGCCCCGAGCGCCATGCTGGCCTGCCGCAGCTCGTCCGGGACCAGCCGGAGCATCTCCTCGCTGCTGCGGATGACCACCGGCAGCATCAGGCAGGCCAGCGCCAACGCGCCGGCGAAGCCGGTGAACTCACCGACGAGCAGCACCCAGGAGATGTAGATGAACAGACCCATCACGATCGACGGCACGCCGGTCATCACGTCGGCCATCAGCCGGATGGTCCGGGCCAGCGGCCGCTGCTTGCCGTACTCGTTGAGGTAGATCGCGCCGAAGACACCGAGCGGGATCGCCATCAGCGCGGCCATCCCGGTGATGAGCAGCGTGCCGACGATCGCCGGGGCCATGCCCCCGCCCTGGCGACGGTATGAGTTCGGGATGTCCTCGGTCAGGAAGGACAGGCTCATCACCCCGCCACCCTTGGCGATGACCGTGTAGGTCACCAGGGCCAGCGGGATGACGGCGAGCAGCACGGCGGCCCAGATGGCGGCCGTGGCGAGGTGGTTGGTGAACCGGCGGCGGCCGGACAGGGCCGCTCGGGTCAGGTCGGGTCCGCCGGCGGCCGGGCGGGCGGCGGGCGGTGCGGTGACGGTCACGCGACGCTTCCCTTCATCCGGGCCTCGGCCCGACGGACGACCACCTGGGCGAGCACGTTGATCAGCACCGTCATCGCGAACAGCACCACGCCGAGGCCGATCAGCGCGGCGGTGAACGTGCCGGTGGACTCGCCGAACTGCTGCACGATGACCGCAGCCATCGAGTTGCCGGGCGCGAACAGGTTGGCCGTGATGTTCGTGGCGCCGCCGATGACCAGGGCCACCGCGATCGTCTCGCCCATCGCCCGGCCCAGACCGAGCATCACCGCGCCGACGACGCCGCCGAAGCTGTGCGGGAAGACCGCGCCCCGGATCATCTCCCAGCGGGTGGCGCCGAGCGCGAGGGCGGCGTCCTTGTCGGCGCGCGGCACGGTGCTGAACACCTCCCGGGTGATCGAGGTGATGATCGGCGTGACCATGATCGCCAGGATCAGACCGGCGGTCATGAAGTTGCGACCGCCGCCGACCGGGCCGAAGAGGCGGCCGAGCAACGGAACGCCGCCGAAGACGTCGTGCATCCACTGGTAGATCGGGACCAGCGCGGGCGCCACGACCAGAATGCCCCAGAGGCCGAAGACCACCGAGGGCACGGCGGCCAGCAGGTCGATCACGGTCACCGCCGGTCCGCGCAGCCGGCGCGGTGCCAGCTCGGTGAGGAACAGCGCGATGCCCACCGAGACCGGCACCGCGAACAGCAGCGCGATCAGCGACGAGACCGCGGTGCCGTAGGCGAACGACAGCGCGCCGAAGATCGCGTCGCCGGTGGCCGGGTTCGGGTCCCAGACCCGCTCGGTGATGAAGCGCAGACCCATCGCGTCGAACGCGGGCCAGGCCTCCCGCACGGTCGTGATGAGGATCAGCCCGAGGATGGCGAGCACCAGCAGGCCGGTGCCGAGCGTCCACCAGGAGAAGATGCGGTCGCCGAGGGCGCTGCTGCCGCGCTGGGTCAGCATCGGCTTGGCGGCGGGGGACTTGTTCGTCAAGGTCATCTCTACTCCAGCTCAGGTACCCCGCTAGGGACGGGATCGTCCTGATCCCGTCCCCAGCTGGAACGCCCTAGCGATCTTGATTTGATCAGCCCTGGATCTTCTCGACCTGGGCCAGCGCCTTCTCCTTGAGGGAGGCCGGCAGCGGCGCGAAGTCGATCTCCTTGGCCAGGTCCTGGCCGTCGTTGAGCAGGTAGGTGAGGAAGCCCTTGACCAGCTTGGCCTTCTCCGCGTCGTAGGAGGTCTTGACGATGATGAAGGTCGGCGCGGTGATCGGGTAGGCGTTGGCGCCGGCGGCGTTGAGCGGGTTGTAGCTCAGGTCGTCGGCGATCTCGGCACCCTCCAGACCGGCGGTGGTGCCTTCCAGCGTCGGCTCGACGAACTGGCCGTCCTTGTTCTTGATGGCGGCGAACTTCAGACCGGTCGCCTTCGCGTCACTCAGGTCGACGTAGCCCACGGCACCGTTGGTCTGCTGCACGATCTGGGCGACACCGGTGTTCTTCTCGCCACCCTGGGTGCTGGCCGGCCAGGCCACCGTGTCACCGCTGCCCAGCTTCCAGGTGCCCGACGCGGCCGCGTCGAGGTACTTGGTGAAGTTGCTGGTGGTGCCGGAGCCGTCCGAGCGGTGCGCCACGACGATCGGCGTGTTGGGCATTTCGACGCCCGGGTTGTCGGCCTTGATGGCCGCGTCGTCCCAGGTCTTGATGTCGGTCTGGAAGATCTTGGCGAGCGTCTCCGGGCTGAGCTGAAGCTTGTCCACGCCCTGCAGGTTGTAGGAGACCGTGATCGGCGCCGCCACCGTCGGCACGTAGAGGAACGAACCGGCGGCCACGCCGTCGGTGTCCTTCACCAGGCTGTCGGTGCCGGCGAAGTCGACCAGGCCCTCACCGAACTGCTTCTTGCCGGTGCCGGAGCCGGTCGCGTTGTAGGTGACCGTCACGTTGGAGGCCTCGCCCTTGAAGGCTTCGACGACCTCTTGGTAGTAAGCGTCCGGGAAGCTGGCGCCCGACGCCTTCAACTCGCCGGACAGGTCAGCGTAGGCGCTGTCGCCGCCACTGCCGCCCGGCTCCGAGCTGTTGCCGTTGCTACCACAGCCGGTAAGCGCGAGCGCGGCAAGCGCGACGCCGGCAAGGACGCGCCGCGAAAGCACGTTGCGGTTCACCAGGTAAGCCTCTCTATCGGGGTGCATCAGCCCGTCCGGGCCGTACGCGAGTCAAGCTAGGAGGCTCAGGTAGCCGAACTCCCGGTCCCAGGTGAACGAAAAATGAACTTGCCGGCTCGATGGTGGCCGCACCGGAGCCGGGATGTGACGTTGAGGTCGCGCCGTACCGGATGCCCGGATTGGGGCGGGCCGGATCCGGCCCGCCGCACCTGCCGGGTCAGAGTCGGATCGTGCCGGTCACCAGGTAGACGACCTGGCGCGCGACGTTTACCGCCTGGTCGGCGTAGCGCTCGTAATACCGGCCGAGCAGGGCCAGGTCGATCGCCGACTCCACCCCGTAGGGCCAGCCGGCGACCAGCAGCGACAGCAGGCGTTCCTGGGCGGCGTCGACCTCGTCGTCGTCGAGTCCGAGCTGCATCGCGGCGAGCCGGTCCCGGGTGGCCAGCACGAGCGCGCTCTTGTCGGCGACCCGCGCCGCCGCGTCGGCCAACGCCGTCATGACCGGCATCGCCGGCTCCGGGACCACTCCGACCGGGTGCCGGCGCAGGGCGACCTTGGCGACGTGCACCGCCAGATCACCCATCCGTTCGAGGGCAACGGCGATCCGCAGCGCGCACACCACCACACGCAGGTCCGAGGCGACCGGCTGGTGCCGGACCAGCACCTCCGGGATCATCGCCTCCACCTCGGCCCGCCGGGCGTCCAGCACCGCGTCACCGGCGAGCACGGCCTCGGCCGCACCCCGGTCCACCTCCAGCAGCGCGGCGCTGGCCCCCCGGATCGCCGCGCCGGCCTCCCGGCTCATCAACGCCAGTACGCCGGTGAGCCGGTCGAGCTGCTCGTCGAAGCTGTCCCGGCCCATTACGCGCCCCTTCCCGTCCAACCGGGTCACCCGCCCGCGGTGGAACCCGAACCGGCGCGGTGGCCGGCCGACCCTGGACAGCAACCTACCCGCCCCCGGGTCGCGCCACCGGTCACGGCCCGGGAGCGCGACGGCGGGTCGGGCGCGGACGCGACCCCACGCCCGGCGGACCGTACGCCACCGAACAGGTCAGTCGGCCAGCACGTCCAGCAGCAGGGCCGCCGTCCAGCTGAACGCCGGTGAGCCCAGCCCCGCGCCGGTGTCCGGGTGGAAGTACTCGTGACAACCGGCCGACGCAACCAGCTCGATGATCGAGGAGCGTAGCCCCGCCGCCAACCGGTCGTGCCCGTGCAGCAGCAGTCCACGCCGGACCAGCCAGGTGGTGTTCATCCAGCTCGGACCGCGCCAGTAGCGCAGCGGCTCGAAGTCGGTGGCGGTGCGGTCGTGGCTGGGCAGCGGTCGGGCCATCCGGGCGGCGAGGCCGAAGCGGGCCGAACGGGCCTCGGTGAGCACCCCCTCGACCTGCCGCGCCGGCAGGTCGGGCAGGATCAGCGGGGCCAGGCCCAGCACGGTGCGGGCCGGGGTCAGCCGGTCGGTACGCAGGTCGCGCGGATGGAAGGTACCGCTGTCCGGGTCGTACAGCCGGTTCACCACGGCCTCGGTGATCCGCGTCGCCCGTTGCCGGTGCGGACCCGGATCCGCACCGATCACCCCGGCGATCCGGGCGAGCGCCCACTCCGCGGCACCCATGGCCGCGTTGAACAGCGGACACTCCACCAGGAACGGATGCCGTTCGGCGAGACTGCCGTCGCGGTACCCGTCGGTCCGGTACGCGGTGACGATGGTGACGTACCGCGCGTAGTCCAGGTCGGTGGGTCGGTGCGCGGGGTCGGCGTGCGTGGTGTCCCGCCGCCGGTACGCGCGCAGCACCGCCGCCTCGGCCGGCACGGCGGACATCGGCGCGTCCCAGGCGGGGCTGTTGTCCAGTCCGGACTCCCACGGGTGCACGATGCTCGCCAGGCCGCCACCACCGACGTCGCGGCACGTGGCGAGGTAGCGCTGCTGCGCCACCAGCCCCGGATAGAGCCGGCGCAGCGCGGCACGGCCCCGCTCCGACGGCATCCGCCGGTACGCGTGCCAGGCGGCCAGGGCGTGCACGGGCGGCTGGACCAGGCCGGAGGTGGCCACCGCCGGCGCCCCGTCCACGGTCTCCGAGGCCCAGAACCCGGGGCCGGGGAAGTAGGCGCCGGCGGAAACGGCCGGGTTGAACACGATGTGCGGCACCCGGCCGTCGCGCCACTGGGCGCGGAACAGGCTGGTCAGCTCCGTCCAGGCGCGGTCGGGACGGAGGTGGGCCCAGCCGATCGCGATGAAGGCGGAGTCCCAGCTCCACTGATGCGGGTACAGGGTGCGTGAGGGCACGGTGTGGTCGCCCGCCCAGTTGCCGTCGAGGGTGTCCCGGGCCAGCTCCCACAGCCGGCGGTGCTCCCCGGCTGCGGCACCGCGCACCCCCGGGTCCGTCCCGGCCGACGGAACAGTCTGGTCCACCATGCGTCACATCCTGGCACCGGTACGCCCGAGGCTACGCTAGGGCGATCGTGACGCAGTTCACGGTGCGGGGGTGGACCAGGACCAGCGGACAGAGAGGTGAGGGAGCCCGATGAGGCAGCCAGGACAGGGCCCGACGGACACCGAGAGTGAGGGCTACACCCAGCGGCTGCAGCGCCTCGGCGGAGCGCGCTGGAAGCGGATGCTGGACGTGCAGGCGCCGTACCGGTGGAACCTACGGCGGCTGGGGTTGGGTCGGACCCTCGACGTCGGCTGCGGCCTCGGACGCAATCTGGTGAACCTCGGTGCGGGGGCGGTGGGAGTGGACCACAACCCCACCTCGGTGGCCCACGCGCGGGGCCTCGGACTCGAGGCGTACACCGTCGAGGAGTTCTTCCGCTCCGACCACGCCCGCCCGGACGCCTTCGACTCGATGCTCGCCGCGCACCTGCTGGAACACCTGCCGGCCGAGCAGGCGCGCGAGGTGGTCGCGTCGTACCTGCCGTTCATCCGCTCGGGCGGTCGGGCGGTCTTCATCACCCCGCAGGAGCGCGGCTACCGCAGCGACGCCTCCCACGTCCGGTTCGTCGGCTTCACCGAGACCGCCGAGACCTGCCGGGAACTCGGCCTGACCGTGCTGCGCCAGTATTCCTTCCCGTTCCCCCGCGCCGCCGGCAGGCTGTTCACCTACAACGAGTTCGTGACCGTCGCCCGGCTGCCCTGAGGAGTCCGGATACGGTTCAGACGTGAACAACCCGACCCGATGGGCCACCGACACCGGCCCCGAGCACTCGCAGTGGTACGTCGACCGGTTCCGGCAGCTCGCGGCCGAGGGAGCCGACCTGGCCGGCGAGGCCCGGCTGGTGGACACGCTGGTGCCACCCGGTTCGCGAATCCTCGACGCCGGCTGCGGCACCGGCCGGGTCGGCGCCGAACTGGCTCGGCGGGGCCACACGGTGGTCGGCGTGGACGCCGATCCGGTCCTGATCGACGCGGCCCGCGCCGACCACCCCGCGCCGCGTTGGCTCGTCGCCGACCTGGCCGACCTGGACCTCGCGGCGGCCGGCGAGGAGGAGCCGTTCGACGCGGCGGTGCTCGCCGGCAACGTGATGGCCTTCGTCGCCGTGGGCACCGAACGGGAGGTGCTGCGCCGCGTCGCCGCGCACCTGCGCCCGGACGGGGTGGTCGCGGTCGGCTTCGGCACCGATCGGGGCTATCCGCTGGCGGACTTCGACGCCGATGTGGTCGGTGCCGGACTGCGCCTGGAACACCGCTTCGCCACCTGGGACCTGCGCCCCTGGCGCGACGACGCGGACTTCGCCGTCACCGTGCTGCGCCGGCCCGCCTGACCGCCACTGCCCGCGGTGCGGCACACCCGTGCCCCCACCGGGCTCATATTGACGTGCGGGCATCGCGGGCGTGCTCGTAGTCTGACCGGATGCCCCCGCAGCTCCCCCACCGCGATCCGGGTGTGCCGGACACGCGGGGGCCGCTCCGGTACATCTGGTGGCTGGTCCGCTGCCAGCCGTGGCGGGTGTTGCGCGGCGGCCTCATCGGTACCGCCTGGATGCTCGGGTTGTCGGTCCGGCCGTACCTCGTCGCCCGCGCCGTCGACGACGGACTGCGCGCCGCCGACCTCGGCGCGCTGCTGTGGTGGGTGGCCGCGATCGTCGTCGCCGGAATGCTCCTGGCATACCTGGGCATCATGCGGCACCGCACGATGACGTTCGTCCGGGAGGACGCCTCGGCCCGGACCGCCGCCGTCCTGCTACGACACCTGGCCGGGATCGGCGCGGTGCTGCCCCGCAGACTCGCCAGCGGGGAGGTGGCCACCGTGGGCGGCGCGGACATCACGCACACCTCGGCGGTGCTGACCATGACCGGTCCGGGCGTCGGAGCGGTCATCGCGTACGTGTTCGTCGCCTTCGTACTGTGGTCGGTCTCCCCGCTCCTGGCGCTCTTCGTGCTGCTCGGCGTGCCCGCGGTGGTGCTGGTCGTCGGCCCGCTGCTGCGCCGCCTCGAACGGGTCGAGTCGGTCTACCGCCACCAGCAGGGCATGCTCACCACCCGGGCCGCGGACATCGTGGCCGGGCTGCGCGTGCTCGCCGGCGTCGGCGGGCGGGGGCTGTTCGCCCGCCGGTACGCGGCCCGCTCCCGGCAGCTGCTCACCGAGGGTTACCGGGTCGGCGCCGTGAACAGCTGGATCGAGGCGCTGACGATCGTCATCCCGGGACTGTTCCTGACCGCCGTGGTGTGGCTGGCAGCGCGGATGGCCTCGGCCGGCGACATCACGATCGGGCAGATGATCGCCGTCTACGGGTACGTGGCGGTGCTCATCGTGCCGGTGTGGTTCCTGCTCGAGGGCGGCCACCAGCTGATCCGGGGTCGGGTCGCCGCCCGGCGGATCGTTACGGTACTCACCCTGGCACCGGACGAGGCCGGCGCACCGTCGCCGGTCGACGGGACGCCGGCCCTACCTGCGCCGGACCGGCCCGCCGACCTGCACGATCCCGCCACCGGGCTGACCGTACCCGCCGGGCGGCTGCTGGCCGTCGCCGCCGACGAGCCGGCCGAGGCCGTCGCGCTGGCCGACCGCCTCGGTCGGTACGTCGCCAGCGACGTGACCTGGGGCGGCGTACCGCTGAGCAGGGTCGCGCTCGATGAGGTACGGGATCGGATCCTCGTCGCCGACCACGACTCCTACCTCTTCGCCGGGACCCTGCGCGAGATCCTGCGGGTCCGGGCCGGCGTCAGCGACGGCGACCTGCACGCGGCCCTGCGTACCGCCTCGGCGGAGGACGTCGTCGACGCCCATCCGGACGGGCTCGCGATGCCGGTCGGCGCCCGGGCCCGGACCCTCAGCGGCGGGCAGCGACAACGCGTACGCCTGGCCCGGGCCCTGCTCGCCGAGCCGGAGGTGCTGATCCTCGCCGACCCGACGTCGGCCGTGGACGCGCACACCGAGGCGCGCATCGCGCAGCGACTTCGCGCGGCGCGGGCCGGGCGGACCACGATCGTGCTGACCAGTTCACCACTGCTGCTCGGTTGCGCCGACCGCGTGGCGTACCTGCGCGAGCGCCGGGTGGTGGCCACCGGCACCCACGCGGACCTGCTCGACCGTGACCCGGGTTACCGGGCCCTGGTGTCCCGGACCAGTGAGTCCGCCGTCGACGGGGTGCCGGGGTGAGCGGACTGCCGGTCGCGGACCGGAAGGTCGTCCGCCGGTCCGCGCTGGACCTCATCGCCGTGGACCGCCGCGCGGTCGTCGTGGTGCTGGTGCTGCACGGTGCCGCCGCCGTCGCCGGGCTCGCCACGCCGTGGCTGTTGGGCAGGATCGTGGACGAGGTCGCCGCCGGGGCGGGCGCCGCCGCCGTGGACCGCCTGGCGTTCGCGATCGGCGGATGCGTGCTCGCCCACGGGCTGCTCACCCGCTACGCCCAGTACGCCGGCCACCGATTCGGCGAGCGTGCCGTCGCCCGGCTGCGCGAGCAGTTCGTCTCGCGGGCGCTCGACCTGCCCATCTCCGTCGTCGAACGGGCCGGCACCGGCGAACTCGCCACCCGCAGCTCGGTCGACGTGGCGACGGTCGGCACCACCGTCCGGGACGTGGTGCCCGTCATGGTCATCGCCTCGACCCAACTGTCGCTGCTCTTCGGCGCGATCTTCCTGCTGCACCCGCTGCTCGGTGTGGTCGCGCTGACCGGGCTGCCGTCGATCGTCGCGGTCACCCGCTGGTACCTGCGCCGGGCCAGGGCGGCATACCTCGCCGAGGGGGCCGCCACCGCCGAGCTGACCGAGGCGCTGACCACGACCGCGGAGGGTGCCCGCACCGTCGAGGCGCTGCGCCTCGGCGCGGACCGCATCTCGCACGGCAGGCAGCGCATCGGCCGGGTGTGGGCCACCCGCCGGGCGACCCTGGCCCTGCGGTCGGTCTTCTTCCCGGTGGTGGAGGCGAGCTACCCGCTGCCGATCGCCGCGGTGCTGCTGTTCGGCGGGTACCTGCTGAGCCGGGGAATGGTGACGCTCGGCGAGGTGGTCGCGGCCGCGCTCTATCTCCAGCAGGCCATCGACCCGCTGGATCGACTGCTGCAATGGATGGAACAGGCACAACGTGGCCTCGCCTCGTTCGCCCGCGTGCTCGGGGTCGGTCAGCAGGCCGAACCCGCCGCCGCCCCGGTCATCGCCGGGACACCGCGGCCACGCGGCCCGGCGCCCGCCCGGCCCGGACGGCTCGTCGTGCGCGGTGCACGGTTCGCGTACGCCGACGGACACGACGTGCTGCACGGCATCGACCTGGAGGTGCGTCCGGGTGAACGTCTCGCCATCGTCGGCCCTTCGGGGGCCGGGAAGTCCACCCTGGCCCGGTTGCTCGCCGGGATCGACGCGCCGCGCCGGGGCGTGGTGAGCCTCGACGGCTGTCCGGTCACCGACCTGGACCCGGCCGAGCGACGCCGCCGGATCGCCCTCGTCACCCAGGAGCACCACGTCTTCATCGGGTCGCTGCGCGACAACCTCGCCTTCGCCGCACCCGACGCCTCGGACGAGCAGATGCGCGCCGCGCTGGTCGCGGTGAGCGCCGACTGGTACGCCGACCTGCCCGACGGACTCGACACACAGGTCGGTGACGGTGCCCGCGAACTCGGTGCCGCCGACGCCCAGCAGGTCGCGCTGGCCCGGCTGGTGCTCGCCGACCCGCACACGCTGATCCTCGACGAGGCGACCGCCGCGCTCGATCCGACAACGGCCCGGCGCACCGAACGAGCGCTCGCCGCCGTGGTCACCGGGCGTACCGTCATCGCCATCGCGCACCGGCTGAACACCGCCCACGACGCCGACCGCGTGGCGGTGCTCGAAGGCGGACGGATCACCGAGCTGGGCAGTCACGACGAACTCGTCCGCGCCGGTGGCGCCTACGCCGCCCTCTGGCGCTCCTGGCACGGCTGAACGAGGTCCGGCGAGCGCCGGCGCACCCGGTAGCCTGACGGCCCATGCGGACCCTGCTCGCCGTACTGCCGATCCTGGCTGTTCTGGCCCTGATGCTCGGCGCCAGGTGGTCGGCGGCGCGCGCCGGCTCGGTCACCGCGATCGGGACCCTGCTGCTGGCCGTCACCGTCTTCGGCTTCGGACGTACCGGGCAGTTGTCCGTCCCGGCCGCCGTGTCGGGCGTGCTGGCCGAGGCGCTCTTCGTCGCGCTGACCGTCATCGCCATCATCGGTCCGGCGCTGGGCATCCACCAGCTGCAACAGCGCACCGGCGCCACCGACCGCCTGCAGGCCGCGCTGGCCCGGATCACCCCGGATCCACGGCTGGCGGCGCTGCTCATCGCCTGGTTCTTCACGCTCTTCCTGGAGGGGGCGGCCGGCTTCGGCACCCCGATCGCGCTTGCCGCACCGTTCCTCGTCGCGGCCGGATTCCGTCCGGTCGCCGCGGTCACCGCCGCCCTCGTCGGGCACGCCGCCGGTGTCTCGTTCGGAGCCGTCGGTACCCCCATCCAGGCACAGGCCGCCATCTCCGGGCACGACGGCGGCGAGCTGGCCTGGGCGACCGCGCCGTACCACATGGTGCTCGGCGGTCTCCTGGCCGTCGTCGTCGTGCTCATCATCGGCCGGGCCAGCACTTCCGGTCGGGCACCCTGGTCGTGGGGCATCGCCGCCGCGATCCTCTTCTTCGTCCCGTACGGGCTCATCGCCCGGTACCTGGGGCCTGAGCTGCCCACGCTCGGCGGCGCCCTGCTCGGGGTACTCGGCTTCGTCGCGCTGCTGCTCGCGCGCCGTGGGCCGGGCACCACGCGGATCGACGACGCGCCACCGGGCCACCATCCCGGGCTGCTGGCGGCCGCCGCCCCGTATCTCGTCCTGGTCGCCCTGGTCCTGGTCACCCGGATGGTGCCGCCGGTGCAGCAGGCCCTGTACCAGGTGGTGCTCGAATGGCGGCTCGGCGACTTCGGCGCCAGCGTGCGGCCGCTCTACCATCCGGCGCTGCTGCTCACCCTGGCGTTCGCGGCGGGAGCGCTGGCCCAGCGCGCGCCCGTACGCCAGGTGCGGGCGGCCTTCCTCGCCGCGACCCGGATGCTGGGTGTGGTGCTCGTGGCGCTGATCGCGATGATCACTATCGCGTTCACCATGTCCCACGCCGGCATGACCGGGCAGCTCGCCGCCGACGCCGCCGCAGCGGGCCCGTGGTGGCCCCTGCTCGCCCCGGCCGTCGGAGCGCTGGGCACCTTCGTGACCGGTTCGGCCACCGCCTCCAATGTGCTGTTCACCGAGTTCCAACAGGACACCGCCGCCGCGGCCGGTCTACCCGTGCTGCCGCTGCTCGGAGCGCAGGGTTTCGGTGCCGCCGCCGGAAACATCATCTGCCCGCACAACGTGGTGGCCGCCGCCGCCACGGTCGGGCTGTCCGGCCGGGAGAACGAGGTGCTGCGCCTGACGCTCCCGGTCGCCGCCGTCTACGTGGCCCTCGGCGGCGCGCTGGCCTGGTGGTTCGTCCACTGAGGGGCGGTGCTCGACGCCCCGTCCGGACTTGCAGGGGACTCAGGCGGGCGGCTCGACTTGCGGCTCCAGCGAGGGCAGTTCGGGGATGTCGTGCGGTTAGTACTCGAGCTGGCCGACTGTCAGTGTGCCGTTGGGAGCGAGGCTGAACTCCGCGACGTCCTCCCAGTCCGCTAGGGCACACCTCAGTCGGCCTCCGCCTTTAGTGTGAACGTTGTGCGGGTCATGATGTGGAACCTCTGGTGGCGGTTCGGCGGTGCGTGGCAGGAGCGAGAGTCGGGCATCACGGCAACGCTTGAGCAGGTCCGCCCGGACGTCGTTGGGCTGGTCGAGACTTGGGCCGGCGACGGCACCACACAGGCGCAGCGACTGGCCGACCGGCTCGGGGCGGCGGCCGCGGTGTTCGCGCCGACGTCGCTTCCACCGCTACCGAACCCGCCGGAAGATCCGACACAGGCTGGGATCGACATGGGAATCGGCCTGATCAGCAAATGGCCAGTCCTTGCCACCGAGGTCCACGACCTGCCGCACGGCCAACGGCCCGGCCCACCTCCGACCGCATTGCTGGCCACTGTGGAACACCCGCACGGGCCGCTGCACGTGATCGTCTCCTGCATCGAGTGGGAACCCGCCTACGCCGCCGACCAGCTCGCGCAGAGCCGAGCCCTCGCCGCGCTCGCCACCGATCCTCGGCTCGACGGCCGGCTACCGGTACTGCTCCTGGCCGACCTCAACGCCGCGGTAGACCAGCCGGAACTCGCTCCGTTGCTCGACGTGATGGTCGACACCTGGGCAGCGGGCGGCGGCGACCCAAACGCCGTCACGCTCAGCTCCGCCGTCCCGGATGCACCACTGGAGGCGAGCAAGCAAATCGACCGCCGCATCGACCACATCCTGGCCCGCCCCGGCCGCGCCGACAGCACGATCACAGTGCCGCGGGCGTTCCTAGCTGGCGACCACCCGATCAACGGACGGTACCCATCCGACCACTTCGCGGTGGTCGCCGACCTGCAGCCATAAGGTCACAGCCGTCATCGGCACCGACCGTTCAAGGTTCTCTTCTGCCGCGACCCGGACGCGCGGACCCGGATCTGCCGCGGCGTCGAGCGCGGCCATGGCGACAGCGGATGCCCGGGCTCGGGGTTCGAGGCTGCTGCTCCTATCCTCTCTGTGCACGAATCCGCCACGGCAAGTACGCAGCGGTCGTCCCCGCGAGGCTGCCGACGGACAGGGCGAAGGCCAGCGGGAAGAACAAGTCCACGGCGCCCGTAGTCCGCCTCCGAGAACGATGCCGACTACCAGGCAGGCTGCAGTCGTGACCAGAAAAATGAGCGCCACTTGTAGTCGGTATCCCCGGCGGGCTTGTGGTATCCCAGTAGCGGCCAGGGCGGCTATGCCCGCGTGCCCTACCCACCCGAAGCTGACAGCCGTCAGGCAAATCACCAGGCCGACGATGACGCCCAGCAGCGAGTCGCACGCGGTGCTACGCAGGCCGAGGACTTCGCGCCCGCAGCCGATAACAGTGCGTCTGAACCCCTGAGATTGTGCGGCAGGCGCGATCCGTGGCCCGGCTATGGGTGAGGCGGGCTGGCCTTGTTCGCGGCCGGTGCCTGGTCGAACTCGTCGCGGTTTCGGGCGATGTCGCTCTGGTGGTCGCGGACCCAGCGCACGAGCCCGTCCACGGCCTCGCTCAGTGAGCGGCCCAGTGGCGTCAGGGCGTATTCGACCCTCGGAGGTACTTCCGGGTGTGCGGTCCTGGTCACCAACCCGTCGCGGGTGAGTGCGCGCAGCGTCTGGCTGAGCATCCGCTGGGAGACGCCGGCGACATGCTCGTGTAGTGCGGTGAAGCGCAGCGGGCCGGACGCTAGGGCCGTGATGGTCAGCAGCGTCCACTTGTCGCCGACCCGCGCGAGTACGTCTCGGACGAGCTCGATCGTTCGTGCGCAGTCCGGCGTGACCCCGCGGTGTGCGAGTTCGGCACCAAGGGTGCTTGTCATGGCTCTTTGTTCCTCATGGGTCAGTAGCTGACTTCAAAGTGCGTATGGGAAAGCCGGACTAAATCCGGTGGGCGCACGTTTCTTACTGATCGTAACTGGTGTGCGGCCACCCCTCTGTGGCCGTGGCGACGGAAGGAACGGCATGGTCCGGCACGACACGTTCACGATCTCGCGGCACATCGACGTGCCGCCGGGCGAGGTCTTCACGGCGTTCGCCGACACTGCGATCAGGCGGCGTTGGTTCCGGCTTCCCGGCAGCGGAGCCTCCTACGAGCACGACTTCCGAGTGGGCGGAGGCGAGACGGCCAGCAGTACCTACACCGGGCTGGACACCGTGCCCGAACGGCTGGAATACCGGTCGCGATACATCGACATCGTGGGCACTCACCGGATCGTCTATGGCTACGAGGCCGTCGTCGACGGCGAACTGCGGTGGACCTCGCTGGTCACCGTCCGGCTCGATGTCGATGCGGACGGAACCCGCCTGGACTGGACCGAACAGGTGACCTTTCTCAGATACGAGGGCGATGGCAGTGTGGACCTGGCGCACCTGCGCGGCGCGAGCGTGCTGCGGCTGAACGGCCTTGACGCAGCCCTGCAATCCGGACGTCCGCGTCAGCAACGGCGGTGAAAGCAGGGCACCGGCCAGACGCTGGCCCGCCCTCGCGACGGCGTCCGCAAACGGACCCAGGTGCTTGATCGGGCGCGAGGACATGCCGCGTTTTGGTGCAGTTGACGTCGGTCGCGTATTCCGTGTTGCCGTGCTACCACGACCGTCGCCCTGTCCCGCCGGTTGGACTCGTGTCTCGGACCCTTGTCGTGATCAAAGATCGGCTGAACCCTTGGCATCGTCCGGATGTAGGCCTCTGTGCAGCGGATTCAGGTGGCGCTTGCGGCGATGGCCGCGTACCTGCGGTCCGGGCGGTCCGGGAATTGGTGTTGCAGGCGTTGGAGTTCGGTGAAACCGGCCTTGGTCAGGCGGGCGGAGAACTCGTCGGCCGGCCAGCGGTACGCGGTGAGGACCTTGTGGTCGAACGCGGCCACCTCGTCGTCGCTGTCGAAGAAGCCGATCACCAACCTCCCGGACGGGGTCAGCATCCGGCGGAACTCGGTGAGCACGCGGTCCAGTTCCGGTGGCGGCAGGTGAATTGTCGAGTACCAGGAGAGGACGCCGGCCACCGAATGGTCGGCGATGTCCAGTTCGGTCATCGAGCCGAGCCGGAACGCCGGTCCGGGGAAGTTCGCGTGGGCGTGGTCGATGAACTCGGGGACCAGGTCGATGCCGGTCACGTCGGCGCCGAGCGAATGCAGGTAGGCGGTCCAGTGGCCGGGGCCGCAACCGAGATCGAGCACCGTGCCGTCCAGGCCGGCGAGGTGGCCCCGGATGAGCGCCGCGTCGCCGGGGGCCTGCCAGCCACCATCGAACAGCGCGATGTACCGCGCTGACATGGACGAATAGGCATCACGTACCGGCTGGTTGCTCACGGCGACACTTTAGGCCCGGCGCACGATGCTCAAGCAGGGTTGAGTAGGGCAGCTCGCGCGGAGGACGAGCCCGCACAACCTCGACCGACACCCCAGCTACTCCCTCGCCGCCTACATAACCCTCGACGCACAGCCAGCGCTCGCGGCTTGCCGATGACCGGGACGCAGCGGATTCAATCGCACGGAATCACCGAGCCGCGATGCTCTACGAGCCGCTCGGCGATGCGGATGTCCGTTCTTCGTCAAGACGAGGCAGCCGGTCAAGCGCAGAACGAAGCAATGCCGTCAGGTCGCCGTTCACCAGCGGAAGGCCGCCCAACTCGTTGATCCCGACCCATGCGATGTCGTCATGCTCCTCAGGTGCACGGTTGATGGGAGAGCCAACCCAGTCTCTGATGTGCCAGACGCTGACGTGAACGGCATCCTCACCGCTGCCGGCGTGCAGGTCGCCCAACCGTGACGAGGACTCCGCCACAATCCGGACACCGAGTTCCTCGTGCATCTCACGTGCGAGGGCCTGTAGTTCCGACTCACCCGCTTCGACATGTCCCCCGGGCAGATCCCAGAGATCCGGGTATGCCCGGCGCATCGGGCTGCGGTGCACCAGCAGGACCGCGCGGTTCTCCACGAGCGCGCCGCAGACGACGACATGCATGCCGGGATTAGAGCACAGGGGGAGGACGAACTCGCTCCGGTCGAAGGGGATGCACGGACGTGCGGATGCCGGTCAGCTTTGCGGTGGAGGCTGCTGACGGGAGGGTCAGGGAGGTTAGCTACCCCGTAGCCGTGATCGGCAGCGCCTGGCATCGTGAGGTCGAGCGGCCCTGTGCGCACCTTGCTGACCTGGTGAAGGGTGAAGGCTAAGGGGGGCAGCCGGCACAAGCGGTGCGCAGCGTCCGCCGAGCCGGCACAGGTGCCGTCCGGACGTGCCGAGAAGCGGATATCCGGTAATGGGAGAAAATGCGGACCCGGCCTGGCATTCGGCCTGGTCCGCATCGCAGGTGCTTACGCATGGTCAGTGCTGAGCAGGTTCCCACCACACCAGGTTGGCGGCCACCCGGGCCACCGGCTCGATGATCTCCCATGCCTCGGCTATCAGCCCGTCGTCGATCCGCCAGATGTCGACGACCGCGATTTCCGGTCCTGCGTCGGGAAGCCAGCGCCGCGAGTACATCACGACGTGATCGCCGTCTGCCAGCACCTGATGGATCTCGACCTGCATGCCGGCGAGCGGTACCAGCGCGGCGCGGACGGCGGCGAGCCATTCGGCCTTGGTCGATGTGGTTGTACCCGGCCTGTGGTGGACGAAGTCATCACTCAGGAACGGTGCGAGCGCGTCGACGTCGCCCGTCTCGATCAGTCCTGCCAGCGCCCGTTGGACGATGCTCTTGTTCTCCGTGGCCATGGATACAGTGTTTCCGTGGCCGCTTCAATTGTCGATGAAATCGGATTTCATGGCGTCCGACTCGACGATGAGTACGCTTCGTGATCGTGTACACGGTCGGAGAACTCTTGCGGCAGTGGCGGCAGCGCCGCGGACTCAGCCAACTGGATCTCGCGATCGCTGCGGACGTCTCGGCTCGTCACGTCAGCCTGGTCGAGACCGGTAAGTCCAAGCCGAGCGCCGACATGATCCTCCGACTCGCGGATCAACTGGACCTGCCGCTGCGTGATCGCAACCGGCTGCTGCTCGCCGCCGGCTTCGCACCTCGGTACGCAGAACGTCCGCTCGATGACAACGCGCTGGCAGCCGCCCACGACGCGGTCCGCAGGGTGCTCCGCGCGCACGAGCCATACCCGGCCCTGGTCTTCGATCGCCGGTGGAACATCGTGATGACCAATCGCGCTGTCAACCCGTTCTTCGCACAGGTGGCTCCTGACCTGCTACAGCCGCCGGTCAACCTGGTGCGACTGGGACTGGACCCGCGAGGGTTCGCTCGCATGGTCGTCAACCTGGCCGACGTGCGCGCGGTGTTCCGCACCCGGATCTCACGCCAGCTCGCCATTGCTCCCGACCCTGAACTCACCGCACTCTACGAAGAACTGCTGGCGCCCGAACCGGAGAATGCGTCGAGTCAACGGATCGAACCGGACGTCGTGATACCGATGATCCTTCGCGTCGACGGACGAGAGCTGCGACTGTTCTCGACCATCACCACATTCGGCACCCCGATGGATATCACGATCGACGAAATCGCGATCGAGTCCTACTACCCGGCAGACGCGGAGAGCGCCGCCTACTTCACGCAGTAGCGCACCTATGCCGCCCGATCGAGAGCGGCGGGCTGTCCGTCAGTCTCTTGATCAGGTGCGCGCATGCCGCGGACCCCGCGCCGTGCAGCGTCACGATCGCGTGAGTCAGGTGCCGTCCGGTCTCGCCGCCACCCCACGAGTCCACGGGGCCACCGGCTCGTTCCATCGTGTCCCAAAATGGCTCAGTCGAGCGGAGGATGTCTGCCACGGCAGCCGGATCGATGTCGATTGCAGCGCGGACAGCGCCGTCAGCTCCGCGCGAGATTCGGCGGGCATGTCCTGCAACAGATCATGAGGCTGCCTCCGCAGAAGCTACCTCAGGCGACGTGCATGCTCATGCCGCTGTCCGCTGATAAAGGGCTTGAGGACGCCTCGCCAATGGCGAGGCATCCCCCGGACTCGGCCCGGCTCGAACGGGCTGCCACCCTCTCCGGCAGGATCGCGGGCGCGGTCATCCGGAGCCACCGCACCTCGGGCCAGGACGGGAAGAGCTTAGGGGTGGCGACGACGTACGCACATGCCGCAGGCAGGGCGCTGATCCGTCCAGCGCTGTCAGTAACCGTCGATCATAAGCGCGCCTCCGGAGTGCAAGGACGTTCGGACGTGCGAAAGTAGTCTCCTGGTCGCCGTACCCGGCCCGCGCCGATATCGGGATCGCCATTCACAGGCGGCCACACGTACCTGCACCGTGTGGCAGAATCTGTTTCATGGCGTCCCCGATTATGATCGATGCTGCGGGCAATGAGTTGCTGGAGTTCAGGACGGGAGCCGAGGGCAGTTTGGAACTCCTCAAGGCTGACATCCCGTTGACGCTGGCGTTGGTGGTAGCTCGATACGACGGCAAGACCCTGCTTGTGCTGAATAGATCGCGAAAGGAGTGGGAACTGCCGGGCGGCATGGTTGAGCCAGGTGAGACACCCAGGGAAGCGGCGGTCCGAGAATTCGTTGAAGAGACCGGCCAGACCGTTCCGGTCATTTCATTCGTGGGCGCAGCCAAGTTTCGGCTGATGCCTGACCGACGATTGGAGTATTCCGCCGTCTATGTTTGCGGCCTCGTCGGCTGCCAACCATTCGTCCCCAACGACGAGATCGCCGACGTCCGGTGGTGGGACGGGACGGAAATCTCCGCGCTGGCGGCTCTCGACGCTGAAATCTGTCGGCTGGTGCAGTGCGGTGAGCACTGCCGGCCGCCGCAGAGCGCTCCGCGCTGATCTGCCGCAGATCGGGGATCCGCGAGTGCCCGTTGTCGGAGAAACAGCGCGAGGCCGGCGATGCCACCGGATTACCGCTCCGCGACGAGTTGATTGCCAGTGGTCCGCTCTGGTCCGACGACGGTTCCTTGGTGCTCGGGGCCGCAGTTCTGCTGGAGGCGCCAGACGGGGACGGCGCGCGGGAAGTCCTCTCCGCTGATCGATACGCCGGAATCGAGGTGCATCAGTGGCGGTTCGGTGGGCGACCGAGCTGAGACGGACGACCGAGTTGGGCGCCCGACCATGCCGCGATCCGGCGCGCGCGTGACTGACCTGGCCGTGATGGGCTGTTGTCGACGAGAACGGCCGGTCGCGCGACTTGGATGCTTGCTCGACGAACGTAGATGCCCTCTCCTGGTAGTCGGTTTCTGTCTGGCTCGGCACTGTCACGGTGCCGGGCGTGGTGGGTCGATGGTGTCGCAGCAGCGCCGGTCGCGGAGCGTCTTCACCACGGCGTCCCAGGCACGCCCGGCCAGATGCCGGTTGACCGCCCGGTCGAGCGGCTCGTTGACCCCGGCGGCGAACGCGGTGTCAGGCGTGGCGCTCACCGCGAAGGCGCACCGCAGCTCGGCCGCGGCGAGGTCCATGACAAGCAGGTCGAGACGCACGAAGCCGCGCTCCGGCGGCACGACCGGCGACCCGTCCGCGTTGGTCGCGAACGGGCTGTAGGCGAAGGCGGGGACCGGGTCGACGTACTCCGTCGGCCGCACCACGATGACGTACCGCAGGTGGTCGAAGAGCAGCAGCTGCTCGCCGAGCGTCAACGCCCGGGTGTCAGCGACAGTCTCACCTCGCAGACCCAGCGCACCGTAGAGCTTGGACCACACAATCGCACCGTCAGCACGCCCGCGGCCGGTCAGGCTGAAGTCGTACGGCGAATCGAAGCCACCAGCACGCAACGTGGCCAGCTCACCGGCCATCATGATGAGCGCGTTGGAGGCGGCCGGGTCATGGCGGCGGATGGTGGCCGCCTCGTCCAACGGCAGGATCGGGCGGGGACAACTGTTCGCCGCGTACGTCCCGGGCGCAGGCAGCCGGTCGGCCAGGGTGAGCAGCTGGTCACGGACCACATCGAGCTGCGCGCGGCGGGCCTGAACGACATCGCGCTCGGTCGGCTCCGAACAACCGCCAGCCGCGAACAGCGCCAGCAGCAGTAGCACTGCCGAGGCCCGTCCCGCTGCCCGCATCACCACCACCTCTTCGGCGAACGTCAATTCTACTCGCCGGGCCGGGGCAGCGGGGCGTGCGGGGCGGGAGAGCTCAAGGGCCGCTGGTGGTGGGGGGTCACAGGGCCCCGCGTGCGCGACCTCGGCGCCGCCCTCATCTCGGTCACGACCGGACGAGGCGCACGCCGGTCGCGAGCAGCCAGACGAGCCAGGCGACGAACCCTAGGAGCCCGACGAAGATCAGCGGCGAGCCGTCGGCGATCGCGAGGTTGCCCAGCCCTGCAGCGAGCAGCAGGCTCCCGCCCACCATGCCCAGCAGGCGCTGCCAAGCCGGAGTCAACCCGCTCGCGTGCGCGGCGAGGGACGAGCCGATGCAGGTGGTGCCGAGCATCGGCAGCGCCAGCGCGAACGCCGCCGCGTGAATCTGCCAGACGAGCCCGAACGCGGGCGTCGGCTCGGCGAGCCCGCTGGCGGAGAGCGCGAGCCCGATCTGCAGGACGTTGACAAGCACGAAGATGGCCGACAGCGTCGCGCCAGCGGCCAAGGCGAGGCGCGACCAGTCGGTGCCCGCCCCGCCGCGCCGCTCCACGAGGCCGTGCAGGCCCGTCACGAACACGAGCAGCAGCGGCAGGTACAGGGCTACCAGGCCGGACACGATCGCGACCGCGTCGCGGTTGGCCGCATAGTAGGCCAGCACTTCCTCGATCGGAGCGCCGTAGGGCAGCGCGCCCGTTACCGCAAACAACACGTTCTCTATCACCACCAACACCGCGAACGCGATCGCCGCGGCACCGACGAGCCGGCCTCGAACGAACCAACTGCGGGCTGGCGTGGTGGCGGTGTTCTTCGGTGATCTCATCTCATACTCCTTCGTTGCGGTCGGATTGGCAGGCGGGTCATCGAGCGGGTTCGGGGTTTGTTTCGCTGATTCGTACACCGCACGCCGTACACTGTACTACAGTTTAGTACACTGTACGAAGAGCGTACGCTTGACGATTGTCAAGCCGTTCGAGCGAGTGAGGAGACCCGTGCCCGGGAAGAAAAAACGCCAGGTCGCGCCCGACGCGGGGCTGAGCAAGCAACGGGTGGTGATCGAGGCCATCCGAATCGCCGACCGTGAGGGGGTCCACGCGCTGAGCATGCGCCGGCTGGCCGGCGCGCTCGGCGCGGGCGCGATGTCGCTCTACTACTACGTAGCGAACAAGGAGGAGCTGCTGGACGCCATGATCGACATCGTGTTCGAGGAGATCGAGCTCCCGCCCGACGAGACCGACTGGCAGTCGGCGATGCGACGGCGGTCGATATCCGCCCGACAGGTTCTCGCACGCCACCCGTGGGCGATCGGCCTGATGGAGTCGCGGACATCGCCGGGGCCCGCGCACCTCCGCCACCGCGAAGCGGTCACCGCCTGCCTACGGAGGGCTGGCTTCTCGGTTCTGATGGCGACGCACGCCAACTGGTTGCTCGACGTCTACGTCTACGGTTTCGCCCTGCAGGAAAGCAGCCTGCCGTTCGACACCGCCGATGATTTCGCCGACATGGCCGAGGACGTCTACCTACCCCAGCTTCCTCCTGACGAATTCCCCTACCTCAACGAGTCCGCCGCAGCGCTCGTCGCCGCCGGCTACGACCCGGCAGAGGAGTTCATCTTCGGCCTCGACCTCATCCTAGCCGCCCTCGAGCCTCTAAGAGCCTCCGCATAGCAACGCTCACCGACCGTCGTGGGCCCTCTGCACCGCGGGCTCCGCAGAAGTAATCCACCTAACATCCGAGGTCTTCACTCTCCTGCCGCGATCCGCGGTCTATCCGTGGGGACTGCGCCTGCGTCAGACGGCGACGGGGCTGATGAGGCTGTCATCGTTCCTTTGCTGAACGGCTGCCGGTGAGGCCAACGTCCGCCTGCCGCCGTCGCCAGCCCGCACGCTGCGGAAGGGGACGCGGGTGCGGACGATTGGGATCATGGGCCGATGATGCATTCGTTCCATCTCGCACTGCTTCCGCCGGCCTTGACCGTGCGCACACTGCGTCGCAGGCCTCGGGCTGCTGGGCTGCGGCACGCCGAATGCCTCGCGCTCATGCGACTCGGCTCCCCGGCGTTGTCGGTGGAACGGATGCAACTGCGACGCTTTGCGATGTTCGCCGAGTGGGACGACGAATCGGCGTTGGAGCGGTTCCTCGCAGACGACGATCTGGGGCGGCGGCTCGACGGCGGATGGCATGTGCGATTGCAGTACCTGCGGCGTTACGGCGAGGTGGCCGCGCTCGCCGGCCTGCCGGTGCAGGCGGGCCGGTGGGATCCGGAGGAGCCGATTGTGGCCGTCACCCTCGCCCGGCTCAAGGTTCTCGAACTACCCCGGTTCCTGAGGTGGGGGCGGCCTGTCGAACGCTTGGTCGCCGGCCACCCCGGCACCACGTTCGCCACCGCAGCGGTACGCCCGCCCCACACGTTCTCCACCTTCACGATCTGGCGCAGCGTCCGTGAGATGACCGACATGGTTCACGGCCGCAGCGCCGTCCCACAGGCCCATACACATACCGTCGCCATGGCTGAACAGCATCGCCGGGATTTCCACCACGAATCCGCGTTCATGCGGTTCCGCCCTTTGTCCGAACACGGAACCTGGGAGGGACGCACCCTTCTCCCCTGAGCGACTGGAGAGTGTCGGATCTGCCGGATGCCGTTCGTAGCGTATGCAGAGACGGACGTCGGGTCCGGGGACGATCACAGGGAGTGGACATGCCTGAGTACCTCATCTACTTCAATCAGCAGTGGGTGGTGACCACACCGAGGAGTGGTTCCGTGAGCGCGGTCCACTCGCCAGGGCGGTTGTTGATGAGATCAAGGCCGCTGGGGCGTTCGTCTTCGCGGGGGGTCTGGAGGAAGAGGATGGCCCAGTCTTCACCGCCGACGCCACGAGCGGTGCGATGGTCTTCACCGACGGGCCCTATGTCGAGAGCAAGGAGTTCCTGGGTGGCCTGACCATCGTGGATGTGCCGGATGAGGCGGCCGCCCGGATGTGGGCCGGCAAGATCGCGGAGGCCTGCGGCTGGCCGCAGGAGGTTCGCCGGTTCAAGCCGCGGCGGGTCTTGCAGGGATGAGATCGTCACTCGTCGGCTGAGGCTTGACCCGGGGCGTGGCCGGCACGGGGGCGACGTCGCTGCGGTGGTATCGGCGAGTATTCGATCCGGCACGGGGGCGGCCGGAGAGGTGCCGCCCCCGAAGCCGGCCGACGAAGGCGCTTCGCCGTACTCATCTAGCCGCAGAGCGCGCGCGTCGCCAGGCCGGCAGCCGTCACGTCGCGCCGGCTGCCGTGCGGCCTCCACATCCGGTCGCAGCCAGACGGTGGAGGCGTTCGGCGATGCCGATCAGCGAGTCTTCTTCGTCGCCCGCTTGCGCGGTGGCGTCAGCAGGTCGGCGATCTCCGCGATCGCGGAGGGCACCAGGCGGTAGTACGCCCACACGCCGCGCTTCTCCCGTTCAAGGAGACCAGCCTCGGTGAGGATCCGAAGGTGGTGGCTGACCGTGGGCTGGGAAAGCCCGAGCGGCGCGGTGAGGTCAGTCACCGACGCCTCGCCCTCGGGCGCCGACTGGATCAGGCTGAGCAGTCGCAGCCGGGCCGGGTCGGCAAAGGCCTTGAGCACTCCCGCCAGCCGCTCGGCATCGGCGCGTTCGATCGGCTCGCCGGCAAGGGGCGAGATGGCAGGCGTCGTCATTTTCGTGGCTCCCACGCTTTGCATCGTTGCAGCAACACCGCCTCTGGATTGGTAGAACGAGTGGCGGATCACTTTTATTCAAGGACATTCCCTCTGCCCTGTTGCCACAGTCGGCGCCCCTGCGGGCCAGGCTCCGCGGCGCGGGCGGCCCCAGGTGAGCCGCAGGGTGGTACACGATCGACGCCGGGTCGATCAACAGCAGGTCGCCAGGTAGGCCTGAAGGTCCGCAAGGGCGGCGAGGGCACCGTCGCGGTCGGCCCGGTAGAACACCGTCTTGCCTTCGCGGCGCGCGGTGACCACTCCGCCGCGTCGCAGTAGGGTCAGCTGTTGCGACGCGGTGGCCTGGCTGATGCGGACCTGTTCGGCCACCTCACCCACGGACATCTCGGCGCCTCGGGCGAACAGCGCCATGATGCGCTGCCGGGTGGGGCTGCCGAGGGCCTTGAGGAACTCCTGCGTCTGCGGAGCGAGACCTGGCGAGGCGTGCTGGGGTCCAGTCAACTGGTCTGCGGCGGTCTCGCTCATGGTCACACCCTCTCTCGCCACGTTCATATTGTCATTCAACAAAATGACGATATGATCGTTCCATGCCCGCGTACGCCGAACCCGTAATCATCGTTGGTGGCGGCCAGTCCGGCCTCGCTGCGGCTCGTAGCGCTCTGAGCGTCGGTCTGCGTCCGGTTGTGCTGCACGCCGGCGACTGCCCCGTCGGTTCCTGGCCGGACTACTACGACAGCCTCACCCTGTTCTCGCCCGCCCGCTACAGCGCCCTGCCCGGGATGCCCTTCGACGGAGACCCAGACCACTACCCCCACCGTGACGAGGTCGTCGCCTACCTGCACCGCTACGCCGGCACGATCGACGCCGAGATCCACACCGCCGTGCGCGTCACCGAAGTCCATCCGCGGGTCGACGGCGGGTATCTCGTCCACACCGACGCTGGCGACCAGATCGCCGCATCCGCTGTCATCGCCGCCAGCGGATCCTTCGGCACCCCGTATCTGCCCGAACTGCCCGGCCGCCGCGACTTCGCCGGCGACCTGGTGCATGTCGCCGACTATCGTTCACCCGGGCCCTACACCGGTAGGCGGGTCATCGTCGTCGGGGCCGGCAACTCCGCGGTGCAGGTCGCGTACGAACTCACGGCGCACGCGCACGTCACCCTCGCCAGCCGTGAGCCCGTCCGGTTCCTGCCGCAGCACATCGGTGGTCGGGATCTGCACCACTGGTTACGCGACACCGGCGCGGACCGCCTCCCCCGGCGCATCCTCACCCGCCTGATCCGGCACGCCGCCGTGCTCGACACCGGCGTCTACCGTCGCGCCTTCACCTCCCGCCAACTCGCCCGCCGGGACATGTTCACCGCCTTCACCCCCGACGGCGTCGCCTGGGCCGACGGCACCACCGAAGCGGTGGACGCGGTCATCTTCGCCACCGGCTACCGCCCCGACCTCGGCTACCTGAGGCCCCTCGGCGTCCGGACGCACGACACCCCCCGACACGTGGGCGGACTCTCCACCATCCGTCCCGGGCTGGCCTACGTGGGGCTGGAGTTTCAACGATCCTTCGCCTCGAACACGCTGCGCGGCGTCAGCCGCGACGCCACCCATGTGTTGCGTGCTCTCGCCGCGCACCTGGCCGGACGGCGCAGGCCGCCACGCTCGACAGCCCCGACCACGGCATCCGACCGCACAGACCGCGCATTCAGACTGCCGTCGGAATCGTCGGCGACGCACCTGTCGCCCAGACCGCCGGTTCCTCCTGGCGCCGAGGCCAGGGCAGACGCGATCATCGCAGGACAGGGTTGCTGCGGATGACCTCGGCCGCACAGGTGGACGTACTCGTCCAGGTTCGCCTGGACCGGATGATGTGAAGGGCTACGGGGGCGGGACCTCGACGGCCCGGCCAGGATCCACCCCGACCGGAATGCCTCCGGGGGTGCCCGCCGACCGGGCCGTCGCCGGACAGCTCAGCGGGCCACGTCGTAGACCAGCTTCTGGATGCCGTTGGCGTAGGACTCGCTCTCCACGAGCTTGAGGTTCTGCTTGTCCCGGTCGGTGTCCGAGAAGAGCCGCTTGCCCGCGCCGAGCAGGACCGGGAAGACCAGCAGGTGGTACCGGTCGATCAGGCCCGCGTCGGACAGGTTGCGGTTCAGCGTGGCGCTGCCGTGGATGCTGATCGGGCCGCCCTCGGTCTGCTTCAACGCGGCGACGTCCTCCAGTGACCGCAGGATGGTGATGTCACCCCAGTTGGTCACCAGGTCCTGCTCCTTGAGGGTGGTCGACACGACGTACTTCGGCATCGCGTTGTAGCCGGCGAACTCGACGGTCATGGTCGGCCACACCGGCGCGAACGCCTGGTAGCTGACCCGGCCCATCATCATCGCCGCGGCCTCCTCCTGCTCGCGGCCCTTGATCTCGTACGCGGCCTCGTCGAACTCGATGTCCTGGAAGGTCCAGCCCGAGTTGCGGTAGCCCGGTTCCCCGCCGGGTGCCTCGACGACGCCGTCGAGCGAGACGAACGCGGTGGCGATCAGGGTACGCATGGGTTTGCTCCTTGGTGTTGGTCTGACGTGCTGTCGTCACTGCGACGAGCGGGAGTCGGCGGATTCGACAGTCCACGCCAAGAAATTTCCTACCACTTTCGCGGGGGCGTTCGAGCCGATCAGGCGGGCTGCCGGGCGGTTGCCGGGTCGAGTGGCACGCCGGCCGGGACGAGGCTGACCACGCCCGCGGGCAGCCGGACCGGTGGTACGTCGCCGTAGCCGAGCATGCCGGTCACGTCGGGGTCGGCGAGCGCGTGCCGGCGGCCGAGGTCGGTCACCACGGAGATCGTTCCACCGGTGGCGTCCGGCGCGGCGACCGATTCGACGACCGCGCCCCACCCCGGCTCGACCAGCACCTGGTCGGCGGTCACCCGCCCGGCCGGGTCCTGCCGGGCCGGAGCCGGGGCGGGTAGTTCCACATTCAGCCGCAGCTCGACCGGGCCGACGTCGTCGCCGACCCGAGCGCAGACCGTCGAGGGAGCCGCCGCCAGCCGGGGCGGTGTACCCGGCGGTGCGTCGGGCCCGGTGGGTACGAGGTCCGGCAGCTGGGGCAGGGCGGCGAACCGCCCGAGGCTGATCTGCTCCGGCTCCCGCTGGCCGGTACGCGCGAGCAGCAGACCGGCCTGCAGCTCGGTGATGCCGGCGAGCCCGTCCCGCAGCACCACCGCGTACTGCCGTCCACCACTGGAGTTGCGCACCAGCAGTACGTCACCGATCCGGGCCCCGGAGACCCGGGCGGACGGTCGACCCATTCCAGGTGGATCCAGCGGGGTCAGGTCGTGGCCGGCCGGCACCGTGTTGAGCAGGCCCGCGGCCACCGGGACGGCCCGGGACCGGGTGGTCGCCAGCGCGGCCAGCACCCGGTCGGGGTCGCTGACCAGATGCCGCCGCTGCTGCCAGAGCAGGTGCAGCCGTCCGGCGGGGTCACGCAGCAGCAGCCCGTCCCGGCCCAGCGGCCGACCGCCGGCGCCGCCGGCGCCGACCAGCAGCACCGACCACGGAATCGACCGGTCCCCGGTCGGGGTCACCGAGCAGACCGTCCAGGGTGCGGTGGCCAGCCGGGTCGCCGGAGGCAACGAGTCGGGAGCGTCGGGGATACCCAACGGCAGGCCCCTCGGCACGCCGTCGATCGTCCGGCGGGACACCAGCACGGTCCTCGGCCGCTGCCCGCCGACGATGAGCAGCGCGGAGGCGTAGTTGAGCACCGGGTGCAGTCGTTCCTCCCGGTAGACGAACCGGGCGCCGGACTCCTTCTCGACGATGACCACGCCGGTGTCGCGCCAGGCCGCGCCGCCGCCGGTGAAGAGGCCGTACAGCGCGGCGCCGCCCAGCCCGATCACGGCCACCAGCACGCCGGCCATCCCGGCGCCGGCGAGCCGGCGGAACGGCGACTGCGCCGGATCGGTCTCCCGCATCACCAGCGCGGCCACCGTCCGCTGAATGGTGAACTGGTACGAGTGCAGTTGGTCCTGCCGCGACGGCATCCGTTCCCCTCCGGCGAGACGGGTCGGGGCACAGGATATGCGCTGCGTCGATCTCCCGAGGACCGTGCGTCACGCCACGAGCGGCACCTCACCGGCCGGTAGCATCCCCGCGGTGAACGTACGCTTCGAGGAACTTGCCTGGCGGGCCACGCCGATCGGTGAGATCAGCCTGCGTCGGCGCCGCGACCCCCGACTCGACCTGGACGTGTACGAGGTGAAGCTCGACGACGAGTTCCTGATGTCGAGCCTGTTCACCGACGGTGAGGTCGAGTTGGCCCGGTTGGGGCTGGCACCGCTGGCCGGCGACCGCCTCGACGTGGTCGTCGGTGGCCTGGGTCTCGGCTACACCGCTCGCACCGCCCTGGCCGACGAGCGGGTCGCCGCCCTGCTGGTGGTGGAGGCCGTCGAGGACGTCATCGACTGGCACCGGCGCGGCCTGCTGCCCTTCGCCGCCGGCCTGACCACCGACCCGCGTACCCGGTTGGTACGGGCGGACTTCTTCGCCCGGGTGGCCGGCCCGGACGGCCTCGACCCCGACGACGCGCAGCGCCGCTTCCACGCGGTGCTGCTCGATGTCGACCACTCCCCCCGGCATCCGCTGCATCCGAGCCACGCCGGGTTCTACCGGCCGGACGGGCTGCGCCGGCTGGCCCGGCTGCTGCATCCGGGCGGGGTCTTCGCCCTCTGGTCGGACGATCCGCCGGACCCGGAGTTCGAGGCCGCTCTCGCCGCCGTGTTCCCGATCCACCACAGTCACGTGGTGCGTTTCGCCAACCCGCTGACCGGCGGCGAGTCGGCCAACACGGTGTACCTCGGGCAGACCCACGCACCTGCGCACACGGCATGATCCGGGTGGAAACGGGTAGCAGTTCGACAGGCCGCCCGGACCGACCGGACGGCCCTGTCGGGAGGTGGAGATGCGCGCCCTGCTCTGGGTCGTCGGCGTGGTCGCGGGGGTACTGGTCCTGCTCGGGCTGCTCCTCGAAGCGGTTCGGTGGCTGCTCATCATCGGCATCATCGCGCTGGTCGCGGTGATCGCACTGGCCTTCATCAAAGGCCGCCAGTCCGCCCAGAACTACCCCAACCGTCGCTGACACCGCCAGCCTGCGGAGCAACTTCAGGGTTGTTGCTGCCTACCGGGCTCTCTGCCCCAACAATCCTGAAGTTGCCCGCAAAAGCCCGAGGCGGTCAGGCCGGGACCAGGACCGGGGTGGGGCGGTCGTCGGAGTTGTCGAGCGGAGCCTCCGGAGCGGCCGGCCGGCGCCGGTTCGGCAGGGCCAGCCGGAAGACCTTCCGCCAGGCGGAGAGGACCTGCCGGGGCAGCGAGCCGGTGGTGTACTTCAGCCCGTACCGGTCGAACAGCGCCCGTACCTCGGGGGCGATCTCCTGGTAGCGGTTGCTCGGCAGATCGGGGAAGAGGTGGTGCTCGATCTGGTACGACAGGTTGCCGGTCATGATGTGCATCAGCCGGCTGCCGCTGATGTTGGCTGAGCCGAGCATCTGCCGCAGGTACCACTCGCCCCGGGTCTCCCCCTCGATCGAGGTCTTCTCGAAGGTCTCCACCCCCTCCGGGAAGTGCCCACACATGATCACGGAGTGGCTCCACCAGTTACGGATCAGGTTCGCGGTGAAGTTGGCGGCCATCGTGTGGAAGAACGACGGGCCGGAGAGCAGCGGGAACAGCAGGTAGTCCTTGAGCACCTGGCGGCGGATCTTCCGGCCGACCGCGCGCAGCCGGGTCCGGAACTCGGGGTCCTTGTGTCCCCCGTTCTTCAGCTTGTTGCCCAGGTCCAGGTCGTACGCGGCGATGCCGTACTCGAAGAAGCAGGCGTTGACGAAGTTGTACAGCGGCTGGCCCAGGTGAGCCGGGTGCCAGGGCTGGTCCTCGTCGACCCGCATGATGCCGTAGCCGAGGTCGTTGTCCTTGCCGACCACGTTGGTGTAGCGGTGGTGCAGCTCGTTGTGCGACTGCTTCCACTGGTCGGCCGGGGCGACGTGGTCCCAGTCCCAGGTGGTCGAGTGGATCTTCGGGTCCCGCATCCAGTCCCACTGGCCGTGCAGGACGTTGTGCCCGATCTCCATGTTGTCCAGGATCTTCGCGACCGAGAGCCCGGCGGTGCCGACGATCCAGGCCGGCGGGAACAGCGAGAACAGCAGCACCACCCGGCTGCCGATCTCCAACTTCCGCTGCGTCGAGATCATCTTGCGGATGTACGCGGCGTCCCGCTCGCCCCGGGAGTTGATCACTCGCTCCCGGATGGCGTCGAGTTCCTTGCCGAGAGTCTCGATGTCCTCGGCGGTGAGGTGGGCGATCGGGTTGTCGGCCTTCTTCTGGATGACAGTCACGTCGGTCGGTCTCCGATCAGATCTCGAGTTCACAGGGGCCGGCCGCGGCAGACACACAGGTCTGCACGCGTACGCCGTCGCCCGGCAGAGCGGTGGTGAGCTGGCCGTTGCGCAGGTCGCGGACCGCGCCCTGACGCAGCGGGAGCACGCAGCCGAAGCAGATGCCCATCCGGCAGCCCGACGGCATCAACACCCCGGCGTTCTCACCGGCGTCCAGCAGCGGCGTGGCGCCGGCCGCCTCGACGGTCACCGACGAGCGGGTGAAGGTGACGGTCCCGCCGTCACCGGCGGTGATGACGGTGGGCCGGAAGCGCTCGGTGTGCAACCGCGCGGCCTGGCCACGGGCGGCCCAGTGCTCCTCCGCCGCGTCGAGCAGCCCGAGCGGACCACACGCCCACGTCTGACGCTCCAGGTGGTCAGGGACCAGGGTGTCGAGTTCGGCGACGTTCAGCAGGCCCTCGACCTCGGTGTGCCGCTCCACCAGGCGGATGGCGCCGCGCTCGGCCAAGGCGCGCAGCTCCGCGCCGAAGACCACGTCCCCGGCGGTGGGCGCCGAGTGCACCAGCACCACGTCGCTGCCGGCCAGGGCCCCCGAGCGAAGCATCCCGGCCACCGGGGTGATGCCGCTGCCCGCGGTCAGGAACAGCACCCGCGACGGTACGCGTTCGGGCAGCACGAAGTCGCCGCGCGCCTGGTCGAGCTGCACGATCGTGCCCGGCCGGATCCGGCGGACCAGGTGGTTGCTGACCACCCCGTCGGGGATCGCCTTCACCGTAACCGAGATCGGGTCGGTCCGCCCGCCGGGGGGCGAGGTGACCGAGTAGGCGCGCCACTGGCGTACCCCGTCGACGTCGACGCCGAGCCGGACGTACTGGCCCGGGAGGTGTCCACGCCAGCTGCGGCCGGGCTGGATGAGCAGGGTCGCCGCGTCCGGGGTCTCCGGGCTGACAGCGACGACTCGGCCGCGCAGATCCGCGCCCGCACGCAGCGGAGCGACCAGGTCGAGATAGTCGCCGGGCAGTACCGGCGTGGTCACCGCCTCGGCCAACCGCCACAGGCGGCGCCGGAGGGACCTCGTCGTGCCCGGTCGCGGGACGGTGGCGGTCATAGGACGATGGTCGCGTCGCGCTGGGCATAAAATCTTGGCCGGCGAAGGTAAAGCGATCCATCCCTTTTGTGCGGGGAGAACAAACCGTGGCGGAACCGTCGGGAACGACCAATCGGGCGGCCCGCATCGAGCTGGACCAGCGGGTGGCCCGTGAACTGCGCGACCGACTGCCGTTGGTCGCCGGGCAGACCGTCACCGCGATCACGGCGGAGGTACCCAGCTACTCGGGCACCCTGACCGGGCAGATGCGGGACAAGATAGAGAACGCGGTGCAGATCGCGCTGGGCACCTTCCTGCAACTGCTCGAACAGTCCCAGGCACCGGATCGTACGCAGGTCAGCGACCCGAGCACCCCGCTGGTCCCGGCGCTGGAGGCCGCGTACGCCCTGGGCAGCGGTGAGGCCCGGTCAGGACGCAGCGTGGACGCGCTGCTGGCCGCGTACCGGGTGGGCGCCCGGGTCTCCTGGCGGGAGCTGGCCGCCGCCACCGTGGCGACCGGGCTGCCGGCCGCCACGGTCGCCGAGTTCGCCGAGCTGATGTTCGCCTACATCGACGAGCTCTCCGCCGCCAGCGTCGCCGGGCACGCCGACGAGCTGGCCAGTGTGGGTCGGGCGCGGCGACGGAACCTGGAACGGCTCACCCAGCAACTGCTCGCCGGCGAGACGGAGGAGGTGCTGCTGCGCAGCGCCGAACGGGCGGACTGGCCGGTGCCGCAGACCCTCACCGTCGCGTTGCTGCCGCAGGCGAAGCTGCGTGGGGCGCTCGCCCTGCTGGGCGAGCACACCCTGGAGAGCAGCGAGGAGCTGCCGGCCGGCGAGCCCGGCGAGGAAACCGCGGTGCTGCTCGTACCGGACATGCACGGTGACCGGCGCCGGCAGCTCACCCGGGTGCTGCACGGACGCCGCGCGGTGCTGGGGCCCTGCCGCCCCTGGACACGGGTCGACTCGTCGTACCGGCGGGTGGTCCGGGTCGTCGCGCTCGGTATCCCCCAGCCCACCGACGGCGAACCCATGGACACCGAACGTCACCTGGCCGAGCTGTTGCTCAGCGCCGACCTCGAGGCGCTCACCGACCTGCGGGCCCGGGTCCTGCAACCCCTCGCCACGCTGCCGGCCGCCACCGCCGAACGACTCACCGAGACGTTGCGTTCCTGGTTGCTGCACCAGGGGCGACGCGACGACGTCGCGGCCGACCTGTTCGTGCACCCGCAGACCGTGCGCTATCGGATGGGTCAGCTGCGCCAGCTCTACGGCGAACGCCTCACCGATCCGCGTAGCCTGCTCGACCTCACGGTCGCGCTCGCCCTCCCGGTCGGCGGCGGCGGCGCGTCGACGTGACCATCACTCGGAGGACATCGGCCCCAGCAGCCGGATCTCCTCGACGTCCAGCCGCGCCTGCAGCTCCTGCAACACGATGTCGTCGATCTCCCGCCGGTCGCGCATCCGGGTGATCTCGCGTCGCTTGTGTTCGAGGGCTGCCAGGCGTAGCTGCCGCTCGACCTCGCGGGCGGCCGCCGACTCGTCCTCCGGCTCGGCCCGCACCGCGCCGAGGTGGCTCTCGTACTCGGCGCGCAGCCGCCGCACCGCTTCCGGGTCGGCGTTGATCCGGTCGGCGATGTCGGGCAGGGCGTCGAGTGTGGCCCGGGTAGCCGCCTCCTGCGCCCGCCGGGACTCCGCGACGCGTTCCGGATCACCGCGCAGGCCGGCCCAGCTCAGCAGGAACGGCAGGGTGGTGCCCTGGACGAGCATCGTCAGCAGGATCACCGTGGCGACGCAGAAGATGATCAGCTCCCGTTCCGGCACCCGGCTTCCGTCGCTCGCGGTCAACGGCACCGCCAGCGCCGCCGCGAGAGAGACCGCCCCTCGGAACCCGGCCCAGCCGGCGACCGTCCGCACCCGCCAGTTGACCTGCCGGGCGAGTCTCGACTCGCCCCGGTCCACCAGCCACGCCACGGCGGCGATCAGGTGCAGCCAGAGCATCCGCACCAGGACCAGCACCACTGCCACCACGACCGTGATCACGGCGGCGCGCGCCCAGGAGGTGCCGGTGACGTGGTCGACCGCCCGAGGAATCTGCATGCCGACCAGCACGAAGAGCCCGCCGTTGATGAGGAAGGTGGTCAGGTCCCAGAACGACAGGGCCAGCACGCGGGACCGGGCCCGGATCACCCGGGGGCTGGCGTAGGAGAGCATCAGGCCGGCGACCACCACCGCGAGTACACCGCTCTCGTGGATGCTGTCGGCGAGGAAGAACGCGGCGAACGGGGTGAGCACGCTGAGCGCGCCCTCGCGCAGCGGATCGTCGAGGCGCTTACGGATCAGGATCACCACGGTGCCGACCAGCAGACCCGCCCCGATGCCCCCGAGGAACGACAGGCCGATCCGCTCGACCAGTTCGAAGGCGTTCGGTGCGGCACCCCCGCCGAGCAGGCCCAGGGCGATGGCGAACAGCACCAGGGCGGTGCCGTCGTTGATCAGACTCTCCGCGCGCAGGGTGGTGAGCAGGCGTCGGGGCATCCGCTTGGCCAGCCCGGCCACCGCCGCGGCGTCGGTCGGGGCGAGCACCGCGCCGAGCACCCACGCCACCGCCGGATCGACGCCGAAGCGCTGCACGACCAGCGACACCGCGACCATCGTGACACCGACCAGACCGATCGCCAGCAACGCGATGACGATGATGTTCGCCCGGATCTCCCGCAGGCTGATGGCGATGCTCTCGCGGTACAGGATCGCCGGCAGGAACAGCAGCAGCACCACCTCGGGGTCGAGGATCACGTGCTCGAACGGCGGCAGCAACGCGAGCAGCGCACCCAGGCAGATGAGCAGCACCGGCGGCGCAACCCGGTACCGGCCGCCGACGGTGGTGCCGACCAGCACGACGACGCCGAGGGTGATGACCAGCAGCAGCTCGCGCACGTCGCCCCCCGGTTCGTCGCCCTCCACATGGTGGTACGCCGACGGTGCGCCGCGCGGCCGATTCGCCGCAGCGCCGGTCGTCGGCCGGGCTCAGCGAGCGGGACCGGCGCCCAGGTCCTCCTCGATGCGCTTGGCAGTGGCCAGCAGCGGCGGCAGCAGTTCCCGGCGGATCATCTCGAACGAGCCGCGGCTGGCGTGGGCGGAGACGTTGACGGCCGCCACGACCGCGCCGTTGTCGCCGTGGATCGGTGCGGCCAGCGACCGCAGCCCCTCCTCCAGCTCCTGGTCGACGAGCGCGTACCCCTGAATGGAGATCTTCGTCAGGATGGCCCGCAGCCTGGCCGGGTCGGTGACGGTGCGCCTGGTCAACGGCCGCAGCCGCGCCGTGGCGAGGTAGTCGTCCAGCCAGGCGGCCGGCTGCGCGGCGAGCAGCACCCGGCCCATCGAGGTCGCGTACGCGGGGAAGCGGGTACCCACGCTGATGCCCACGGTCATGATCCGTTTGGTGGGCACCCGGGCGACGTAGACGACCTCGTCGCCGTCGAGGACCGACACCGAGCAGGATTCGTGCACCTGCGCGACCAGCGCCTCCATGTGCGGTCGGGCCACCTCGGGCAGGCCCAGGCTGGACAGGTAGGCGTAGCCGAGGTCGAGAACGCGCGGACGCAGTGAGAACAGCCGTCCGTCGGTGTGCACGTAGCCCAGCTCGACCAGGGTGAGCAGGAAGCGGCGCGCGGCGGCGCGGGTCAGTCCGGTGGCGCGGGCCACGTCGCTCAGGGTGAGCCGCGGGTGTTCGGCGTCGAAGGCCCGGATGACGGCGAGGCCGCGTTCCAGCGACTGGACGAACTCGCCGGAGCGCGCCGTCGCCTCGTCGGTCACTGGGCCTCCTGCCGCAGAGTCTCCTGGGCCACCTTGAACGCCCGGTTCGCCGCCGGTACGCCAGCGTAGACCGCCACCTGGAGCAGCACCTCGCCGACCTCGTCGGGGGTCAGTCCGTTGCGCAGCGCGGCGCGCACGTGCATGGCCAGTTCCTCGTCGTGGTGCAGGGTGGCCAGCACGGCGAGGGTGACGCAGCTGCGGGTACGCCGGTCCAGCCCCTCGCGGGTCCAGATCTCTCCCCACGCGTAGCGGGTGATCAGGTCCTGGAAGTCGGCGGTGAACTCGTCGGTGCCGGCGACGGCCCGGTCGACGTGCGCGTCGCCGAGCACCTGCCGGCGTACCGCCATTCCGGCCTCGTACCGCTGCTGGTCGGTCATCGGGTCACCGCGCCTTCCGGGTCGAAGTGGGCCGCGAGCAGCCGGGTGACGGCTTCGGGCTGCTCGACGTTGGCCAGGTGCGCCGCGCCGTCGAGCACCACCAGGCGGGCGGCGCGGATCCGCTCGGCGATGACGGCGGCCTGTTCCGGCGGGGTGGCCGGATCGGCGGCGGCGGCGACCACCAGCGTCGGGGCGCGCACGGCGGTCAGGTCCGGGCGCAGGTCCATCGCGGCGATGGCCTCGCAACAGGCGGCGTACCCGATCGCGGGCGTGGTGACCAGCATGTCCCGGTAGGCGGCGACGGTGTCCGGACGGGCCGTGGCGAAGGCGGGGGTGAACCAGCGTTCGACGATCGCGTCGGCGATGCTGTCCAGCCGGCCGGCGCGCACGGTGGCGGCCCGGGCCTGCCAACCGTCGGCCGGTCCGAGCGACGCCGCGGTGCAGAGCAGGGCGAGGCGGCCGATCCGCTCGGGGGCGTGCGCGGCCAACCACATGCCGACCATGCCCCCGAGGGAGATTCCGGCGTAGTGGACGCGGGCGACGCCCAGGTCGTCCAGCAGCCGGAGCACCTTCCGGCCGAGCAGGTCGATGGTGTACGGCCCGGACGGTACCGCCGAAGCGCCGTGGCCGAGATGGTCGTACCGGATCACGCGGTACCGCTCGGCCAGCGCCGTCGCCTGCGGCTGCCACATCGCGCCGGTGGTGCCCAGGGAGCTGCCGAGCAGCAGCACCGGTGCGTCCGGCGGGCCGTCCACGGTGGCGTGCAGCCCCGTCACGGCTGCGCCTCGCGGTGCAGGTCGAGGGCGCGGTCGACGAGGTGTCCGGCGCTGCCGAGCCAGCCCGCCGGATCGAGTGCGGTGTCCACGTCGCGTTCCGACAGGTGGGCGTGCAGGTCCGGGTCGGCCAGCAGCGCCGCCCGGAAGTCGGGCCGGGCGGCGGCGCGGCGGACCAGGTCGTGGGCGGCGGCGCGGCCCAGGGCCGGCGCCAGCCGGGCCGCGACCGCCTCGGCGAGCAGCAGTCCGCCGGTGGCGTCGAGGTTCGCCCGCATCCGCTGCGGGTCGACCCGCAGACCGGTCAGCATCCGGGCGGTGCGGGCGGCGGCTCCGCCGGCGAGGTGCACCAGGTCGAGCAGGGGTTCCCACTCGGCGTGCCAGCCTCCGGCGGCCCGCTCGTGTTCCTGGGCGGCGGCGGCGAACAGCGTGCCGACGAGCCCGGGGCCGCGCCTCGCCGCGGCGGTGACCAGCACCGAGTCCACCGGGTTGCGTTTGTGCGGCATCGCCGACGAGCCGCCGCGCCCCGCGCCGCCCTCGGCCACCTCGCCGACCTCGGTCTGCGCGAGCAGGCCCACGTCGAGGGCGATCTTGCCGGTGGCGGTGAGCAGCCCGCCGAGCGCCGCGGCCAGGTCGAGCACCGGCTGACGGCGGGTGTGCCAGGGCAGCGGGCTCGCCGCCAGGCCGAGGTGGGCGGCGAACCGCTCGACCAGTGCCGGTCCCGCCGGCCCGTACGCGGCGAGGGTGCCGACCGCCCCGCCGAGCTGCGCGGGCAGGCCGGCGCGTACGTGGGCCAGCCGGGTCCGCGCCTCGACCAGGCCGACCAGCCAGCCGGCCGCCTTGAGCCCGAAGGTGGTCGGTGCGGCCTGCTGGCCGAGGGTGCGGGCGACCATCAGGGTGTCGCGGTGGGTCCGGGCCAGCCGGGCGGCGGCGTCGGCGGCGTCGGCGAGGTGGCGCAGCAGAGGTCCGGCGGCGCGGGCCGTCACCAGCGACAGGGCGGTGTCGAGTACGTCCTGGCTGGTGGCACCGTGGTGCACCCAGGGCCGGGCCGGTTCGGCGACCGCCGCGCTCAGTTCCCGCACCAGCGGGACGACGGGGTTGCCGGCGGTGTCGGCGGCGGCGCCCAGAGCCGCCGGGTCGTACCGCTCGACGCGGCAGTGCCGGGCGATCTCCTCGGCGGCCGGGGCCGGCAGCAGGTCCAGGTCGGCACCGGCGCGGGCCAACGCGGACTCCACGTCCAGCAGCGCCCGCAGCAGGGCCACGTCGCCGATCTCGGCGTCGACGTCGGGAGTCCCGGACAGCCCGCGCAGCAGTGCCTCAGAGGGCGAAGAAGACGGTCTCATGCTCTCCCTGCAGGCGGATGTCGAACTGGAACCCGTCCGCCGCCGGCCGGGCCAGCAGCGTGTCGCGACGCTCGGGGTCGACGGTACGCAGCACCGGGTCGGCGGCGTTGGCCGCCTCGCCCGCGAAGTAGACCCGGGTGACGAGGCGGTGCAGCAGCCCTCGCGCGAACACCGACAGGGTCAGGTGCGGCGCCTCGGTGTCGCCGTCGAAGGTGGGCAGCGGACCCGGCCTGACGGTGTGCAGCGCGTAGCGGCCCTCGGCGTCGGTCTCGGCCCGGCCGAAGCCGCGGAACCCGTCGACGGTCGGTGGCCGGGCGCCACGCGGATCGTCGGGGTGGTCGAAGCGGCCGTCGGGGTCGGCCTGCCAGCTCTCCACCATCGCGTCGACCACCGCGGCACCGGTGCCGTCGACGATCCGGCCACGCAGCCAGAACGCCCCGGGCGTGCCCTCCGGGACCACGTACGGTCCGTCGGGCCAGTGCAGGCCGATGGCCAGGTACGGCCCGACGGTCTGGGCGGGCGTGACGCCCAGCGGCTCACTCATCGTCGTCCTCGTCCTCGAACACGGTGGCCTCCCGGCCACGCAGCACGATGTCGAACTCGTAGGCCAGCGCCCACTCGGGGCGGGTGGCGGCGTGGTCGTAGCGGGCCACCATCCGCTGCCGGGCCCGCTCGTCGCGGACCGAGTTGAAGATCGGGTCCTGGAAGAACAGCGGGTCGCCCGGGAAGTACATCTGGGTGACCAGCCGTTGGGTGAACGCGCGGCCGAAGAGCGAGAAGTGGATGTGCGCGGGCCGCCAGGCGTTGTCGTGGTTACGCCACGGGTAGGCGCCGGGCTGCACGGTGACGAAGCGGTAGCGACCCTGCGCGTCGGTCAACGCGCGCCCGACCCCGGTGAAGTTCGGATCCAGTGGCGCCGGCCAGGTGTCGGCGGCGTGCCGGTAGCGGCCGGCGGCGTTGGCCTGCCAGATCTCGACGAGGGTGTGCGGCACGGCCCGGCCGTCGCCGTCCAGGACCCGGCCGTGGACGATGATCCGCTGCCCGAGGGGTTCGCCGTCGTGCTGGCGGGTCAGGTCGTGGTCCAGCTCGCCGAGGCGGCCCTCGCCCAGCAGCGGGCCGGTGACCTCGGTGAGCCGCTGCGGTAGGTAGGTCAACGGCTGCTGCGGAGCGCGCGGCACGGTGGACCGGTAGCCGGGGCTGAGCAGTGGTGGGTGGGCGTCGACGTCGTCGCGCCGGTAGGTCGGCAGGACCAGTTTCCGGCCGGTGTCCTGGCTCATGGCCGTTCCTTCCGTTCAGACTTCCAGTCCGACGGCTCGGCGTGGACCTGGTTCATTGTCGCGCTGACCGGCCGCTGGCTCATGCCGCCGCCCGCATCGTGGCTTCGAGGGCACGCAGCACGGCGAGTTCGTCGGCGGTGGGTGGCTCGCCGGTGGTCACGTCATCGGCGACGGCGAGGGGCCAGCCGGTGGCCGCCCGGACCCGTTCGACGGTGACGCCCGGGTGCAGCCGGGTGAGGGTGAGCTCGCAGGTGTCCGGGTCGGCTTCGAGGACGCCGAGGTCCGTGATGACGGTGCGCGGCCCACCGCCCCGCAGCCCGAGCCGCTCCCGGTCGCCCGGGCCCGCGCCGTACCCGACCGAGGTGACGAAGTCGACGCGTTCGGTGAAGGTACGCAGGCTCTGCCGGACGATCACCACCACCTCGCCGCAGGAGGCGGCGATCTCGGGTGCGCCACCGGCACCGGGCAGGCGCACCTTCGGGTCGGTGTAGTCGCCACCGATCACGGTGGTGTTGATGTTGCCGTACCGGTCGAGCTGCGCGGCGCCGAGGAAGCCGACGTCGATGCGCCCGGGTTGCAGCCAGTAGTTGAACACCTCGGGCACCGGGACCACCGCGTCGGCGGTGTCGGCCAGGATGCCGTCGCCGATGGAGAGCGGCAGCCGGTCGGGCTTGGCACCGAGGCAACCGGACTCGTAGATCAGCACCAGGCCGGGGGCGTGGGTGGCGCGGGCCAGGTTCGCCGCGGTGCTGGGCAGCCCGATGCCGACGAAGCAGGCGGTGCCGTCGCGCAGTTGCCGGGCGGCCGCCACCGTCATCATCTCGTCGGCGGTGTAGTGAGCGTCGGTCATGCCTGCACCTCCGCGTTCAGCACGTGCCGGTCGATCCAGTCCCGGAACGTGTCCCGGTCCCGGCTGATCTCGTCCCAGCCCACGTAGAAGGCGTTGTCGCGCACCGAGTAGCCCTGCGCGTACGACGGATGCGCGCCGCCGGGTACGCACGCCACGGCGGTGACCGCCCAGCCGGGCAGGACGACCTGGCCCGCCACGGGTTCGAGTTCGTCGACGATCTCCTCAACCGTGATCAGGGATCGTCGGGCGGCCAGCACCGCCTCCTTCTGCACGCCGGTGATGCCCCACATCTGCACGTTGCCGGCGCGGTCGGCCCGCTGGGCGTGCACCACGGTCACGTCCGGGCGCAGCGCGGGGACCGCCGTCAGCGTCTCCCCGGTGAACGGGCAGTCGATGCTGCGGATGTTGGTGGTGTGCCGGGGCAGGTCGGTGCCGGTGTAGCCGCGCAGCACGGCGAAGGGCAGACCGGAGGCACCGGCGACGTAGCGGTTGGCCATTCCGGCGTGGCTGTGCTCCTCCAGCTCCAGCGGGGCGGGCCAGGAGTTCTGCACGGCGTCGCGGAACCGGTGCAGCGAACCCACACCGGGGTTGCCGCCCCAGGAGAAGACCAGGCGGCGGGCGCAGCCGGCACCGATGAGCTGGTCGTAGATGACATCGGGCGTCATCCGCACCAGGGTCAGGTCGCGCCGCCCCTGCCGGATGATCTCGTGACCGGCGGCGAACGGGATCAGGTGGGTGAACCCCTCCAGCGCCACCGTGTCCCCGTCGCGGACCAGCTCCGCGACGCCGTCGGCCAGCGGGACGAGCTTCGCCATGGGCCTCCCTGCCTCCTGTGTCGAACACCCGCCGAGCATTGTTCGGCATGCGGACCGACGTACTTATCTCGAACGTAATCCGCATCGGCGGCGTTCGTCAACGCGTGCCGACCGGCCGGATCGGGCACGGCCCGCCCATCGGAGAAATGTTGCGGTGATCCGTTGACGCGAGCCGAGTCCCGTGCAAATGTCCTAGATGAGAACGCCTGTTCGGCAGGCGAACAGGCGTGGCGCGTGGCCGGCCCCTCGGCCGCCGACGGACCGCCGCACGTGGAAGGCGTGGTCGGACCCACCCCGCCGGCCGCAGCCCGGCTGTCCCACCCCCGCGGCGCAAGGAGGATCGAGATGCCCCTGCTCGACACCGACACCTGGCACGGCCGGCTCTACAGTGACGGCTGGGTGCAGCCGGCCGGCGGCACCGCCGCCGTTCGCGCCCCCGCCACCGGCGAGGAGATCGGCCAGATCGGCGTGGCGAACGCCGATGACGTCGCCCGCGCCTGCGCCCGGGCCGCCGCCGCGCAGCGGGCCTGGGCGGCCACCAGCTACGCCGAACGCGCCGCCGTGCTACGCCGGGCCGGCGCGTTGTGGGAGCAGCACGCCGCCGAGGTCGGCGACTGGGTGGTCCGCGAGTCCGGGTCGATCCCGCCGAAGGGCGTGCTGGAGACCAGTACCGCCGCGCAGGAGTGCTACGAGGCCGCGACGCTGCCCTCGCAGTCGCTCGGTGAGATCATCCCGAGCGCTCAGCCACGACTGAGCCTGGCCCGCCGGCTACCGGTCGGCGTGGTGGGCGTCATCTCTCCGTTCAACGCCCCGCTGATCCTGGCCATCCGCTCGGTGGCCCCGGCGCTCGCGTTGGGCAACGCGGTGGTGCTCAAGCCGGACCTGCGTACGGCGGTCTGCGGCGGGCTGGCCATCGCGCGGGTCTTCGAGGAGGCCGGGCTGCCCGAGGGCCTGCTGCACGTGCTGCCGGGCGGAATCTCCACCGGCGAGGTGCTGGTCGCCGACCCGCGGGTACGGGTGATCAGTTTTACCGGTTCGTCCGCCGCCGGCCGCAAGGTCGGCGAGGCCGCTGCCCGGCACCTGAAGCGGGCGCACCTGGAACTGGGCGGCAACTCCGCGCTCGTGGTGCTCGACGACGCGGACCTGGACCTCGCCGTCTCGGCCGGCGCGTGGGGCTCCTTCCTGCACCAGGGGCAGATCTGCATGACCACCGGCCGGCACCTGGTCCACGAGAGCCTCGCCGAACGGTACGTCAGCGAACTGGCCGCCAAGGCCGACCACCTGCCGGTCGGCGACCCCGCCAAGGAGCAGGTGGCGCTCGGGCCGATCATCGACGAGGCGCAGCGCGACAAGATTCACTCGCTGGTCACGTCGAGCGTGGACGCGGGCGCCCGGCTGGCCGCCGGCGGCACCTACGACGGGCTGTTCTACCGGCCGACCGTGCTCGCCAACGTCACCCCGAGCACCCCGGCGTACGCGCAGGAGGTCTTCGGCCCGGTGGCCCCGGTGCTCAGCTTCTCCGACCTGGACGAGGCGGCGGCACTCGCCGGCGCCAGCGAGTACGGGCTGTCACTCGGCATCCTCAGCCGCGACGTGATGAAGGCGATGGCGCTGGCCGAGCGCATCCCCAGCGGCATCGTGCACATCAACGACCAGACCGTCAGCGACGAGGCGGTGGCACCGTTCGGCGGTGTCGGCGCCTCCGGCACCGGTTCCCGCTTCGGTGGGGCGGCGGCGAACATCGAGGCGTTCACCGAGACCCAGTGGCTCACGATGCAGGGCGACATCACCCGCTACCCGTTCTAGGTCAGCAGGAACCAAGGAGGCATGGATGCGTACCCAGGTCGGCATCATCGGAGCGGGACCGGCCGGTCTCATGCTGTCGCACCTGCTGCACCGCCACGGCATCGACTCGGTGGTGATCGAGAGCCGCAGCCGGGAGTACGTGGAGCACCGGTTGCGCGCGGGCGTGCTCGAACAGGGCTCGGTCGACCTGCTGCGGGAGACCGGCCTGGGCGCGCGCCTGGACCGGGAGGGGATGCGGCACGAGGGCATCGAGCTGCGCTTCGACGGCGAGTCGCACCGGGTGCCGATGACCGAGCTGACCGGCCGGGCGATCACCGTGTACGGACAGCAGGAAGTGGTCAAGGACATGATCGCCGCCCGGCTGGCGGCGGGTGGGACGATCCTGTTCGAGGCACCGGCCGAGCGCCTCTCCGGGCTGGACTCCGCGCCGGTGGTCCACTTCCGGCATCAGGGCAGGGAGGAGGAACTGCACTGCGACTTCGTGGTCGGCTGCGACGGGTACCACGGGATCAGCCGACCGACGGTGCCCGACGGGGTGCTGACCACCTACGAGCGCACCTACCCGTTCGCCTGGCTGGGCGTCCTCGCCGCCGCTCCGCCCGCGGTGGAGGAACTCATCTACGCCCACCACGAACGTGGCTTCGCCCTGTACAGCATGCGCTCGCCCCAGATCTCCCGGCTGTATCTCCAGGTTCCGGCCGACGAGGACATCGCCGACTGGCCGGACGAGCGGATCTGGGCCGAGCTGCGTACCCGGCTGGAGACGGTGCCGAACTGGACGCTGAACGAGGGACCGGTGCTGGAGAAGTCGATCACCCCGTTGCGCAGCCTGGTGGTCGAGCCGATGCAGTGGCAGCGGTTGTACCTGGCCGGCGACGCGGTGCACATCGTGCCGCCGACCGGGGCCAAGGGCATGAACCTCGCCCTCGCGGACGTCGCGCTGCTCGGTGACGCCTTCGCCGCCTGGTACGCCGACGGCAGCACGCACCTGCTGGACGGCTACTCGCGCACCGCGCTGCGCCGGGTGTGGCGGGCGCAGCAGTTCTCCTGGTGGATGACCTCGATGCTGCACCGGCTCAACGCCGACGACCCGTACGAGGCGAAGCTCCAGTCGGCGACCCTGCGGTACGTCACCACCTCTCCGGCGTACGCGACCAGCCTCGCGGAGAACTACGTCGGCCTACCCGAGGTCTGAGCACCAGCGGTCACTCACGTCAGGGCTTGCGCGCGAGGATGAGCCGGAACCGTGGACGGCCGTCGCGGTGCTGACCCAGCACGGGCAGGGGGGTGTCCGTCGCGGTGAAGCCCACCGCCGTCAGGTCCTCACGCAGCGCGGACAGGCTGGTGGTGTGGTAGTACATCACGAACGGCGGGCGCCACACGGCGTTGCGGACCCGCATGGCCAGGTCGAAGCCGCGCGTGACCCAGTGCGAGACCGAGGTACGCGGCGACCCGGTACCGATCGGAACGGCGAAGAGCCCACCCGGCCGCAACGCCCGGTACACCCCGCCGAAGAGTGCGGGCCGTTCCGCCGGCAGGAAATGCCCGAGCGCGCCGACGCTGATCGCGAGATCGAAACCCGCGGCGAACGGCAGGGCCCGGGCGTCGGCCCGCACCCAGGTGGCGTCCGGGTGGGCGCGGCGCGCCTGCGCGAGCATTCCGGCGCTGAAGTCCACGCCCGTGATCCCCTGCCGGCACAGCGGCCTGAGGACCTGCATGCCCGCACCGGTCCCGCAGCACACGTCCAGCCCCCGGTCGAACGACCCGAGTTCGCCGAGCGCCACGACGGTCGCGCCGAGAACGCTGTCCGGCGTACGGAAGGGCGTGTGGTCGAACTTCGGCGCGAGCAGGTCGTAGCCGCGCTCGACCGAGGAGAGCGCCTGGACGCACAGCTCCCGTAGCGACGGGCCGTGAGGCGAGAACACCGGCCGAGGGTACCTTCCGGGCCGCTGCTTTCCCGGCCAGCGGCGGGCCGTACCGCCGGCCGAGCGGCGCACCGACGGGGGTCGAAGTCGCGGGAACCAGCACGACCCGCCGTCCGACTAGGTGATCGAGCGGCGGGCAGCCGGGCGACGACAGGCAGCACTGGACCCGAAGGGCACGGGCCAGGTCCGCACCACGACCTCCTCACCCGATCGGAACGCGCATGTCTCTGACCGAACTGTCCGGTGAATCCGCGCCGGAGTCCCTACCCGGCGCGGAGCCCGCAACCACCGCCCGCCCACCGCGACGCGCCTCTGCGCTGTCGGCGCTGCTGGTCCGCCTGCACTTCTACGCGGGCGTGCTGATCGCCCCGTTCCTGGTGGTCGCCGCGCTGACCGGCCTGGCGTACACCGTCACGCCCCAGCTGGACCAGCTCCTCTACGGCGACCAGCTCACCGTCGCCACCGTCGGCGACCAACCCAGGCCGTTGGCCGACCAGGTGAGCGCGGCCCGAACCGCCCACCCGGACGGCGACCTGGTGGCGGTGGCACCGGGTACGGGCGACCAGACGACCAGGGTGGTATTCGCGCTGGAGGAGTTGGGCGAGAAGCAGCACACCGTGTACGTCGACCCGTACAGCGGCGAGGTCCAGGGGCAGCTCACCACCTGGTTCGGCGCCACCCCCGCCACCACCTGGCTGGACGACCTGCACCGCAACCTGCACCTGGGTGACCTCGGTCGGCACTACTCCGAGATCGCCGCCAGTTGGCTGTGGGTGCTGGCGCTCGGCGGCGTCGTCCTGTGGTGGCGTCGCCGCCAGAGCGGACGCGGCCGCGCGAAGCACCTGCTGGTGCCGGATCTCTCCGCCGGCAGGGGCGTCCGGCGTACCAGGGGCTGGCACGCCACCACCGGCGTCTGGCTCGCCGTCGGCCTGCTGTTCCTCGCGGCCACCGGGCTGACCTGGTCCCGCTTCGCCGGTGAGAACTTCGGCGCCGGCCTGGACGCGCTCGACGCCCGTCGACCCACGCTCTCCACCACATTGGCCGGCGCGCCCGCCGCCGGTGGTGGCGAGCACCAGCACGGCGCCGCGCCGTCGTCGGCGGCAGCCGACCCGGCCACCTTCGACCGGGTCCTGGCGGTGGCCCGCGACGCCGGCCTGTCCGGGCCGGTCGAGATCAGCCCCGGTGAGCCTGGCACCACCGCCTGGGCGGTCGCCCAGACCGACAACACGTGGCCGGTACGGCTGGACAAGGTCGCCGTCGACCCGGACGCCGGTACGGTGACCGCGCGCAGCGACTTCGCCGACTGGCCCCTGCTGGCCAAGCTCAGCGCCCTCGGCGTACAGGCGCACATGGGGCTGCTCTTCGGCGTGGTCAACCAGATCCTGCTCGCCGCGTTGGCCGTCGGCCTGCTCTGCGTCATCGTGTGGGGCTACCGGATGTGGTGGCAGCGCCGCCCGACCCGGGTCGACCGGCGGGCCCCGGTGGGCGCGCCACCGGCGCGGGGCGGGTTGCGCGGGCTGCCACTGTGGGCGGTGCTGGTCGGCGTACCCGTGGTCGGCGCGGTCGGCTGGGCCCTGCCCTGGTTCGGTCTCCCCCTGCTCGGCTTCCTCGTCGTCGACGTGGTCGTCGGCGCGCTCGTCCGCCGACCTGCCGACCGGTGAGCGTGGACTCGTCCGCTTGAGGCATGGCGCGCGGCGGCGTTACGGGGTAGAAACATCTGGACCCCGTTTCTTCACACCGTGATACAAGTCCACTCGTTGGGAGAGCGCTCTCTCACACGCCTCGGTCCACCGTGTCGTCGGGCTCGCATCGGCCCGACGGGAAGGACGAACGCATGCCGATTCCACCACCCCGCCGGCGACTCGGTCGGGCACTGGCCCTCGGGCTGGTGCTGACCACCGCCGCCGTCGCCACGAACACGCCGGTCAGCGCGGGCCCGCCCCGACCCGTCGCCCCCAACTTCGGGCCCAACGTCACGATATTCGACCCGAGCATGCCGATCAGCCGGATCCAGGCGACCCTGGACGCGGCACACGCGGCGCAGGTCGACAACGAGATGGGCACCACCCGGCACGCCTACCTGTTCCGGCCGGGCCGATACGGCACCGCCGAGCAACCCCTCCAGATCAAGGTGGGTTACTACACCGAGATATCCGGCCTCGGCGCCTCCCCCACCGACGTGGTCATCAACGGCAAGATCGAGACGTACAACCGCTGCCTCACCGAGGGCGGCACCGCCAACTGCATCGCGCTGGTCAACTTCTGGCGTACGCTCAGCAACCTGTCTCTGTCGATCAACGCCGCAGGCCAGGACGACTGCCGTGCCTCGGCCAACTTCTGGGCGGTCTCCCAGGCGGTGTCGATGCGCCGGCTCGACATCAGCGGCGGCGGACTGTCGCTGATGGACTACTGCACCAACGGTCCGCAGTACGCCAGTGGCGGCTTCATCGCCGACTCCCGGCTGCCGGCCACCACCAACGGCTCGCAGCAGCAGTGGCTGACCCGCAACAGCGAGGTCGAGAGCTGGTCCAACGCCGTGTGGAACCAGGTCTTCGCCGGGGTGGTCGGCGCGCCCGACGACGCCGGGTTCCCCGACCCGCCGTACACCACGCTCGACACCACCCCGCTGAGCCGGGAGAAGCCGTACCTGTACGTCGACGCCAAGGGGAAGTACCAGGTACGGGTGCCGGCCGTGCGGCGCGACACGCGCGGCATCACCTGGGGGACCCGGATGACTCCGGGGCGGAGCATCCCGATCGGCGACTTCTTCGTCGCCCGGCCGTCCGACCCGGTGCACGTCATCAACCGGGAACTCGCGCGCGGCAAGCATCTGCTGCTCACCCCCGGGGTGTACGACGTGGCCCGCAGCATCGAGGTGCGCCGGCCCGACACCATCGTGCTCGGCATCGGGCACGCCACCCTGACCGCGGTGAACGGCGCGGTGCCGCTCGACGTCGCCGGGGTACCGGGCGTGGTCGTCGCCGGTGTGACGGTCGACGCGGGTCTCAAGGAATCGCCGGTGCTGCTGCGGGTCGGTCAGCGCAAGGGCCGCAACCACAGCACCCCGCAGAACCCGATCACGTTGTCCGACGTGTACTTCCGGGTCGGTGGCCCGCACATCGGCAAGACGGACACCGCGCTGGAGGTCAACAGTGACCACGTCCTGATCGACCACACCTGGGTGTGGCGGGGCGACCACGGCGTCGAGGGCTTCACCGAGGGCGTCAACGGCGACACCGACCGCTGGCGTACCAACACCGGCCGGTACGGCGCGGTCATCAACGGCGACCACGTCACCGCCACCGGCCTCTTCGTCGAGCACTTCCAGCGGTACAACACCGTCTGGAACGGTGAACACGGCACCACGATCCTGTACCAGAACGAGCTGCCGTACGACCCGCCGACGCAGGCGGACTGGCACAACGGCAAGGTCAACGGGTGGGCCGGTTACAAGGTCGGCGACCGGGTCCGCCACCACACCCTGCACGGCGGCGGAGTGTACGTGTTCAACCAGAACAACCCGTCGATCCGCACCGAGAACGGCTTCGAGGTGCCGGTCCGGCCGGGCATCCGGCTGCACCACATCATGACGGTGAACCTCAGCGCCGGCGTCATCGACCACGTGGTCAACGGCGTGGGCGAGGCGGCCGACATGGACCGGATCGGCGTTCCGGTCTACCTGAAGCAGTACCCGTAAGGACGTTAGGAGGGGTCCCTTCCTATACGCGAGGCGTTAAGAAGGGGCCCTTCCTTACACGAACGGGCTGCGGCGCTCCAGCAGGACGACGTCGCGCCAGCGGCCGTGGTGGCGGCCCACCCGCTCCCGGACGCCGACGACCCGGAACCCGGCCCGCCGATGCAGGGCGAGGCTGGCGGTGTTCTCGGGGAACACACCGGACTGGATCGTCCAGATCCCCGCCGCGTCGGTCGACGCGATCAGCGCGTCGAGCAGCAGGCGGGCCACTCCCCGGCCCTGAGCGACCGGATCGACGTAGACGGAGTGCTCCACCACCCCGGCGTAGACCGCCCGCGAGGAGGTCGGCGACACCGCGATCCAGCCGACCAACGTCCCGTCCCCGTCGACCGCCACCAGCCGGTGCGCGGCCAACCGCCCGGCGTCGAAGTCGGCCCACGACGGCGCGACGGTCTCGAAACTGGCGTTCCCGCCGTCCAGTCCGGCCTGGTAGATCGCCAGCACCCGGTCGGCGTCCGCGACGGTCATCGGGCGCAGCCGCACCTCGGCCGTGGCCGGCTCGTTTCGGATCATGGGCGAATCGTAGGCGAGGGCATCGGACGGCCGGTGGCCGAACCCGGTCCGCGCGGGTCGCGGCCTGCGGTGAACTGCGCCTCGGGATGCCGCCGTACTCCTGCTCGCCCCCGGCCCGGCGGTATCCGGGAATCGTCGCCGGCCGCCGTGCTCAGCTCAGCCACCGGGCTACCGCCGGTAGCGCTCCCCGTGACAGCCCAGGCGGCGCGAACGCAGCCGCCGAGCCGGGCGCGCCACGGCGGGCGGGCCCGGAACGGAGGAAGCCCGCTCTCCCTCGGCCGGGTGGACGACCGTGTCGAAGGCGACCGTGAAGCGCTGTCGCAGGGACGGCGGCAGGGGTGCCCTGCTCACGCAGCGACGCAGCCGGGGCAACGCGGTGCGGCCCCGGGCCGCGTCGAGCAGCGCCGCGTACATCGCCGACGTGCCGTGGAAGACGGTGACCCCCTCGCGGAGCATGAGGTCGAGCGCCACCGGGCCGGTGAAGCGGCTGAGCAGCACCAGTGTCGCCCCGGCCCGGAAGGTGCCGGTCAACGCGACGGCCTGACCGAACCGGCCGCCCAGCGGCAGGCAGCCGAGCACCACGTCGGTGTCGTCCGGATCGGATCCGGGTCGGTCGCCCGGGTCGACGTCGATGTCGGTGAACGCGGCGTTGCCGCCGGGCGCGGGATCACCGAGGTCCTCCAGCCGGGGCACGCCGGACGGGCCCCGGGTCGGTCCGACCGTGAGCAGCGGTACGCCGACCCGGGCGCTGACCCGCCGTCCGGCCGCCAGCTGCGAGGTGTGGCAGACCAGCAGCCGCGCGCCGCGCGCCAGGTGCACGGCGTGCGGACCGACCGGTACGGCGACCGCGCCGGCGGCCAGGGCACCGTAGTAGACCCGCGGAAAGTCCACCACGTTCGGCGCGAGCAGGGCCACCGCGTCACCGCCGCGCACTCCCGCCGCACGCAGCGCGGCGCCGTAGCAGCGGGCCTCCCACCACAGTTCGGCGTACGTGACACGGACCCGGCCGTCGACGACGGCGACGGTGTCGGAGTGCCGGCGGGCGGACCCGGCCAGCACGGTGGCCGGGGAGAGCGCGGTCATCGGGGCGGATCCCCGTACAGCCGGCTGACCGTCTCGGCCACGCAGACCGGCTTGCCGCCGCCGTCGACCTCCACGGTCACCGTGGCCACCAGTTGCGCCCCGCCCTCGAACGGGTCGACCCGGTCGATGGTGGCGGTCACCCGCACCGAGCTGCCGACCCGCACCGGCGCGGGGAAGCGGACCCGGTTGAGGCCGTAGTTGACCCCCATCCGCACCCCGCCGACCCGGTACAGGCGACCGACCAGGGCGGGCAGCAGGGCGAGCGTGAGGTAGCCGTGGGCGATGGTGCCGCCGTACGGCCCGGCCGCCGCCCGTTCCTGGTCGAGATGGATCCACTGGTGGTCGTCGGTGGCGTCGGCGAACAGGTCGACCCGGCGCTGGTCGATGGGGAACCATGGGCCCGGGCCGAGGGTCTCGCCGACCGCGCCGGCCAACTCGTCGATGCTGGCGAAGCTCCTCATCCCAGGTGTCCTCCGAGTTTCGTGTAGCCGCGCAACAGGTCGCGGGCGATGATCAGTCGCTGCATCTCGTCGGTGCCCTCGAAGATCCGGTACAGCCGCACCTGCCGGTACCAGCGTTCGATCGGCAGCTCGCGGGTGTAGCCCATGCCGCCGTGGATCTGGAGGACCCGGTCCACCACCCGGTTGACCATGCCCGCGCCGTAGAGCTTCGCCATCGAGGAGGCGTGCCGGGGGTCCAGTCCGGCGTCGACGGTCCAGGCGGCCCGCAGGATGAGCCAGCGGGCCGCCTCCAGCTCGGTCTCCGAGTCGGCGATCATCCACTGGATCGCCTGGTTGGTGCCGATCTTGGCGCCGAAGGTCTCCCGGGTGTTGGCATGGTCGATGGCCATCCGCAGCGCGCGTTCGGCGATACCGACGGCGTGTGAGGGAATCGTGTACCGCCCCTTGCCGATCCACTGCATGGCGAGGGCGAAGCCCTGGCCCACCTCGCCGAGGATGTTGCGGTGCGGCACGCGTACGTCGTCGAAGAACAGCGACGCCGGCCCGCCCTCCCCCATCGTCGGGATGAACTCCGACCGCCAGCCCATCGCCCGGTCCACCAGGAACGCGGTCGCCCCGCCGTCGCGGGCCCCCCGGTCCGGGTCGGTGACCGCGATGACGATGGCGAAGTCCGCCTCGTTGCCGCCGGTGATGAAGGTCTTCTCGCCGTTGAGGATCCAGTCGTCGCCGTCGCGGCGGGCCCGGAACCGGATGTTGGCGGCGTCGGAGCCGGCGCCCGGCTCGGTGATGGCGAAGCAGGAGAGCCGCTCACCCTCGATCGTGGGTAGCAGGAACTCCCGCCGCTGCTCCTCGGTGGCGTGGAAGAGGATGTTGTCCGCCTCGCCGCCGAAGCGGAACGGCACGAAGCTGCGGCCGATCTCGGTCCAGATCAGCGACTGGACGACGGCGGGCAGGTCCATGCCGCCGTACTCCTGCGGCGTGGCCAGCCCCCAGAAGCCGAACTTGCGGGCCTTGAGCTGCAACTCCCGCAGCTCGGAGCGTTCCAGGCCGGGCTGGTGGGCCCGTTCCCGACGCAACAGCTCCTGCTCCAGCGGCATGATCTCGCGGGTGATGAAGTCACGTGCGGTGTCGCGGATCGCCCGTTCCTCGTCGGACAGCCCGAAGTCCATGTGCTCGGTTCCTCTCCCGGGTTCAGAAGGCGTTGACGCCGGTGAGCGCCCGCCCGATGAGTAGCTGCTGGATCTGGCTGGTGCCCTCGTAGAGGGTGGCGACACGGGCGTCGCGCAGGTACTTGCCGACCGGGTACTCGTCGATGTAGCCGTACCCACCGAAGACCTGGATGGCGTCGTTGGCCGCGCGGACGGCGGCCTCGCTGGCGAACAGCTTGGCCATCGACGCCTCGGTGGCGTACGGCTGGTCGCGGTCGATCAGGTCGGCGACCCGCCAGACCAGCAGCCGCGCCGCGGCGGTGTCGACCGCGATGCCGGCGAGCAGTTGCTGCACGAGCTGGTGCCCGGCGATCGGCTTGCCGAACTGGGTGCGCGTGCCGGCGTAGTCGACGGCGGCGTCCAGGCAGCCCTGGGCGATGCCGACACAGCCGGCCGCGACCGACATCCGTCCCTTGGCGAGGGTGGCCAGCGCCAGCCGGAAACCGCCGCCGCACTCACCGAGCCGGGCGGCGTCGGGCACCCGTACCCCGTCGAGGACGAGTTCGGCGGTGGCCTGCCCACGCAGGCCCAGCTTGCCCTTGATCTCCGACCGGTCGAGGCCGGGGCTGTCGGTGGGCACCAGGAACGCGGTGATCCCCCGGTGGCCCGGGCCGCCGGTACGGGCGAAGAGCAGCGCGACGTCGGCCGTGGTGCCGTTGGTGATGAACGTCTTGCGGCCGGTGAGCAGCCAGTCGCCGCCGTCACGGACCGCGCGGGTGGTCAGCGCCGCCGCGTCCGAGCCGCTGCCCGGCTCGGTGAGCGCGAAGCAGCCGAGCGCGGTACCGGAGCAGAGCGCGGGCAACCAGCGCTCGCGCTGCTCCGGGGTGCCGTGGGTGGCGATCGACTTGGCGACCAGGCCGAGCGAGACCGACACGATGCCGCGCACGGCGGAGTCACCCCGACCGAGTTCCTCCAGCACCAGGCAGTACGCGAGATGGTCGCCGCCGGAGCCGCCGTACTCCTCGCCGATGGTGAGGCCGAGGAAACCGACCTCGCCGAGCTTGCCGACGATGCCGGGGTCGACCGCCTCGCGCCGGTCCCAGGCCGCCGCGTGCGGCGCGACCTCGCGGTTGACGAAGTCGGCGGCGAGCGAACGGACCGCGACCTGCTCGGCGGAGAGGTGAAGGTCCATGGCAGTAAACTAGCGGTGCAAGTTTTACGCTGTCCAGACCCCGGTGTGGCAAAGTTCCCCGCGAGCCACCCACGAGGTTCCCCGCGAGCCACCCACGAGAAGGAGGATCCCCATGCCCCGGCCGCGACAGGCGCTGCTCACCCGGGAGCGGATCGTCGAGGCCGCCGCCGCGTTGATCGACGCCGAAGGGCTGGACGTGTTCTCCACCCGCCGGCTCGCCGCCGCTCTCGGCGTACGCGGGCCCTCGCTCTACAACCACTTCGCCACCAAGGACGAGATCCTCGACGCGGTGGTCGACAGCATCAACGGCCAGGTGGACGTGTCGTTCTTCGGCGAGGTCGACTGGCGCGAGGCGCTGCGCCGTTGGGGGCACTCGTACCGGGCCGCCCTCGCCGCCCACCCGAACATCGTGCCGCACCTGGCGCAGGGTCCGGGTCGGCGCCCGGCGGCGCTGTTCATGGCCAACGCCGTCTACGGCGGGCTGGTCGCCGCGGGCTGGCCACCCGCCCGGGCGACGCACATCGGCGCGCTCATGCGCTACTTCGTGACGGGTTCGGCGCTCGGGTCGTTCGCCCGGGGCTTCGTGGAGGACCCGGGGCTCTACGCCGAGCAGTACCCGCACCTCAGCCAGGCCCACCGCCTCGCCGAGCACCAGCAGCGCGTCGACGAGGGCGCCTTCGCCCTCGGCCTGGAGGCGCTGATCGACGGGCTGTCGCACACCTACGAACGCGTGGTCGGGCCGCTGCCACCCCTCCCGTCGGCGGGCGCGGCGTACTAGAGTCCAAACTTGCAGCGCTAGTTTTACGTCGAGGTGAGGGGCGCATGGAATCCGTACGGACCGACTTCTACCTCGACGGACGGTGGGTCAGCGCCGAGGGCGGGCAGCCGCTGGAGGTGCACAACCCGACGACCGAGGAGGTCATCGGCACGGTCCCGGCCGGCACGGGCGACGACGTCGACCGGGCGGTGGCCGCCGCCCGCGCCGCCTTCGAGGGCTGGGCAGCCACCGATCCCGCCGACCGGGCCAGTCATCTCGACCGGCTGCACGCCGAGCTGACCGCCCGCGCCGACGACATCGCCCGCACCGTCGCCAGTGAACTCGGCACCCCGCTGAAGGTCGCCACCCGCGTCCAGGCCGGGCTGCCGCTGACCGTCCTGCGCGGCTACGTCGACCTGGCCGCGCACCCGCCGGCGCCGCAGACCGTGGGCAACTCCCTGGTGGTACGCGAACCCGTAGGCGTGGTCGGCGCGATCACCCCGTGGAACTACCCGCTGCACCAGATCGTCGCCAAGCTCGCGCCCGCCCTCGCCGCCGGCTGCACGCTGGTGCTGAAGCCCAGCGAACTGACCCCGTTGACCGCGTACCTGCTCTTCGACGCCATCCACGCCGCCGGCCTGCCGCCCGGCGTGGTCAACCTGGTCACCGGCACCGGGCCGGTGGTCGGCGAGGCGCTCGCCGGTCACCCCGACGTGGATCTGGTCTCCTTCACCGGGTCCACCGCCACCGGCCGGCGGATCGCGCACCTGGCCGCCGACCGGATCGCCCGGGTGGCGCTGGAACTGGGCGGCAAGTCGGCCAACGTGATCCTCGACGACGCCGACCTGGCCGGCGCGGTCAAGGTGGGCGTCGGCAACGCGTTCCTCAACTCCGGCCAGACCTGCACCGCCTGGACGCGGATGCTGGTGCACCGCGACCGCTACGACGAGGCCGTCGACCTGGCCGCCAAGGCGACCGAGGGTTACCGGCTCGGTGACCCGCTCGACCCGGCCACCCGACTCGGTCCGCTGGTCTCCGCACAGCAGCGGGACCGGGTACGCGAACACATCGCCCGTGGCCTGGCCGACGGTGGCCGGCTCGTCGCCGGTGGACCCGACGCCCCCGTCCCGCAGCGGGGCTGGTTCGTCGCCCCGACGGTCATCGCCGACGTCGACCCCGACAGCGCCCTGGCCCAGGAGGAGATCTTCGGGCCGGTCCTGGCGGTCATCCCCGTGGACGACGACGACCACGCGGTGCGGGTCGCCAACAACTCCCGGTACGGGCTGGCCGGCGCGGTCTGGTCCGCCGACGAGGACCGGGCGCTGCGGGTGGCTCGCCGCTTGCGCACCGGCGCCGTCGACCTCAACGGCGCGCCGTTCAACCCGCTCGCCCCGTTCGGCGGCTACAAGCAGTCCGGCCTCGGCCGCGAACTGGGCGTCCACGGCCTGGAGGAGTTCTGCGAAGTGAAGGCGATCCAACGGTGAGGGGCCTGGTGGCCAGGACCGCCGGCACGCCACCGCAGGTCGAGCGGGTCGACCTGCCCGCCGTCGGCACCGGTCAGGTGCGGGTGGCGATCCGCGCCGCCGGCGTCTGCCACTCCGATTTGTCCATGGTGGACGGCACCATCGCCGCGCCGTACCCGCTGCTGCTCGGCCACGAGGCCGCGGGCGTGGTGGCCGAGGTCGGCGACGGCGTCGACCGGATCACGGTCGGCGACCACGTGGTGCTCAACTGGGCACCACCCTGCCGCGCCTGCTGGTACTGCGCGCACGGCGAACCCTGGTTGTGCGAGACCTCCGGCAACCCGGCCGCCGCCGTCGGGCACACCATCGTTGGAGAACCGCTGCACGTCACCCTCGGCCTCGGCGCGCTGGCCGAACAGGTGGTGGTGCCGCAGCACGCGGTGGTGGCCGTACCGGCCGACCTGCCCTTCCCCACCGCCGCGCTGCTCGGCTGCGCGGTGCTCACCGGCGTCGGCGCGATCCGCCGTACCGCCGATGTCCGCCCCGGTGAGTCCGTCGCCGTCATCGGCCTCGGCGGTGTCGGCCTCTCGGCCGTCGCCGCGGCCCGCGCGGCCGGCGCAACCACCGTCATCGCCGTCGACGTCGCACCCGCAAAGGCCGACCTGGCGTACGCGGCCGGCGCCACCGACTTCCTGCTCGCCGACGACACCCTCAGCCGCGCGGTACGGTCACTCACCGGCGGGCGCGGCGTCGACCACGCGGTCGAGTGCGTCGGCCGGGCCGCCACCATCCGCACCGCCTGGCGGGCGACCCGCCGTGGCGGGCAGGTCACCGTGGTCGGCATGGGCGGCAAGGACGACATGGTCGGGCTCAGCGCCCTGGAGATCTTCCACTCGGCGCGGACGCTGCGCTCCTCGGTGTACGGCTCCTCCGACCCGGACCGCGACGTGCCCGAGCTGGCCCGCGCGGTGCTCGACGGCACCCTCGACCTCGACTTCCTGGTCACCGACCGGGTCACCCTGGACGCGGCACCGGAGGCGCTGGCCCGGATGGCCCGGGGCGAAGGCGCCCGCACGGTGGTCCTGTTCGACTGACCCGTTCGGTGGACTCTTGGCACCGGTCGGGTTCCGTCCGAGGTCATCCGGCCTGGTCGCGGTCGTGCCGACTCCGTTCGGGCACGATTGCGGCACTCCGCTGCGGTACTTCCGTCGGGTGCCTGGTCCAGCCGATGAAGCGGCGGTGCAGCGCGCCGGCCGGAGCCCAGGGCATATCCTCGACGGCCCGCACGAGATAGGCACCCAGGTAGAGCGCCAGCGACACCGGAGCGTCCGCGTACTCCGCCCTCAGCTCCCGCCGCCGCGTCGGACACGGCCACGGCAGGTCGCAGCCTCCGCAGCTCCAGATCGGCAGCACCGGCCCGTGACTGATCACCGCACACCGCCGAGGAACTGGGCCACGCTCGCGCGGTCCTGCCGGCTAGTCGCCCACCCCACCTGCCAGCATGGGTACGGAGCCAGCCGCGACCACCATGCCCGACAGCCGGCACACATGACGTCGAGCCCTCGGACGTGGACCGCGAGGGTCGTCTGCTCCGGGCTGCCGATCACTGCGCGCCCTCCCCCGGCCAGTGACCACGATTGATCGGAAGCCGGTGCCGGGCATGACACGGCAGGTCGGCCCCGCACCGGCAGACGCGCCGCCACCGCCGCCAGCACCAGACCGGCCGATGCCGCCGGGCGAAGGTCAGCGCGGTGGCCGAGAGGTATTCGTCGTACGAAACGCGCCGCTCCAGCGACACCGAGGCATCTCTGCCCGCTGCCCGGCACTGTTGTCCGCCTCGTGACTGGTCCAACAGTCGCCGCCGGGCGGCCTCCTGCTCCTCCGTCTGGATGCGCTGTCCGAGGCTGGACGCAGCCGGCGGGGATGGGAGATACCGACTGACGATTCGGCGCAGGAGTCCAATAGTCATGTGTGCCCCTCCGTCCTGAGGGCACGGACAAGGCCTACTGATGTGCATCGTTCCGCGCCCGAAGTGCAGTGAGGTCCAGCGTCACGCCGGGCACGTCGTCGATCCAGACGGTGACTGTCCGCTAACCAGGTGTGCTGTCCGCTGCTGGCCTACGTCCAGGGGCGTACTCGATGCACAGGTCACGCAATGTCGCGGCTTCTGGCGCCCCCGACTGCTCCACCTTCGCCAGCAGTTCCGCAGCCCGCCACCAGTTCGACGGCACCACCCGCCCGGACGCCACCGCCTGCGCCCCCAGCGCCACCGCCTCATCCGGCTGACCGGCAGCAACCAGGGCAAGACCAAGGTCGAGACGGGCCGAAGCGGACCGGCGGGGCCGCGCTCCCCCATCGCCGTGCGGGTCCAGATCGGCCAACACCGCCCGCGCCACCTGCTCGGCACCGGGGTCGCCCGCCCACGCCAACGTCGTGGCCGTATACGCGGCGGCCTTCGCCGGGTCGTAACGATAATGGTGCTCGGCTCGCTCAGGGACAGGCAGATTCGCCGTCAGCCGCTCGACCCGATCCAACGCACGCCGGGTCGCACCGACGTCTCCGATCCGCGCCCAGGCACGGGCCTCCTGAGCAGTCGCCTGGATGCGGGCGGAGCTACCCTTCGGGGCGACCCGCTGGGCTTGATCGGAAAGATCGAGTGCCGTCCGGTAGTCACCTTGAGTCAACACGTCCCAGGCCCGGGTTTCCAGACACCATGCCTGGATCTCGCCATGCTCCGCGTGTTCGGCAAGGTCACGAGCGGCTCGCAGGTGGGCAGCCGCAGCAGTCCGCTGCCGCAGGTCGATGTGAACAGTCGCCCGCAGCACCGCCAACCAGCCGCCAGCGATCAACAACCGCCGTCGTTGAGCAAGCGTGACCCGTCCATCCAGCAACCGTCCCACATAGGCGAGGTGCCGCCGTACCAACGGCAGAAGATCTGCCGGGGCCATCGTCGGATAAGAACTGGCAAGGTCGTCAACGCCCTGCTCGATCCGGTCGAGCACGTCTCTGCTCACATCACTGGCGGCGACTCTCGCCCGCAGCTCGCCGGCCTCGGCCGCATGGTCGACCGGCGCATCGACCATGCGAGCAAGCGCGCCCCCCGCATCGAGAATCCGGTCCAGGTGACGCGCCGTGTCGACCGTCGGAGCCTTGAGCCCAGCCTCCAACTCGTGCAGATGACTCTTACTGCGATGAGCGAGCTGCCCCAGGGACCGAAGCGACAGACCACGCCGCTCCCGAAACTCGCGCAGAGCTACACCGAAGCGCGGATCGATGGGTGAGGCCATAGCGCCGCTCCAAGCTCAACCGGCCGGGCGAACTCACCGGCCGCCACCCCATCGACGGTACCCCGACACGTCGCACGCCGATGGCCCCTCGCTTGTAAGTTCTGGGCGCGTCGTCCGGGTGTGTCCGCGCCCGACTCTGACATCGGGCGCTGATGGGCGGTGACGCGCACAAGCGAGGCGAGTGAAGTGATCGCTCCGGTGAATCCGTGCGGCCACCGTCGCCTCGACTGCCCCTCTTGACCGCTGTATCGGGCACGTCGCGGGTAGCGCCGGTGCACCAACTCGGGAAGGATCATCGGCATGTCGGAGCAGGATCTCGCCGGAACCTGGCGTCGCATCATCGAAGGGGACAACAAGTCCTGGGTCGTATTCGCCCACGGCACGTGCGTCGTGCTGCCAGATCCCGGGCCCGACGTCGACCTCGCCGCTCAGGCGACCGACATCCTGCGCGAGTACGGCCCCGTCCACGCTGGCTCACCTGCGGGAGACTTCGGCACGATCGCCCTCGATCCCGGTCCCGGGTGGGTGATCTACGGCCACCACAACGACGTGCTGACCTACGTGGGACCCGACGAGATCTCGGACAGCAGCGACCTGACCATCGGTCTGTACGGACGGGGCAAGCGAGACCGGGATGGCCGTGAGCTTGACGTCGTACACGTCGAGGACAAGCGCCCCAGCTAAGTCCGTCCGCCCTGGCCGCCAGCCGGTCTGTCCGCTGCGCCACAACGGCGTTCCGCTTGGTTGAGCGTGAGTGCAACTTCCCTGTTGTTGTCGTCTCGGCGGGTGCCGAGGGGACAACTTCCCTGTTGTTGTCGTCTCCGCGCGGTGCGGGCGCGGGTTCGCCACGAGCAGGCGCACTGGTTCGGCGCTGAGGGGGCCTGGTTCGTGACGGTGACCGGTTCCGGCACCGGCATACATCCGAGCGAGCACCTCGATTTCGCACCGACCGTGCGGGACGAAGAGGTCGCAGCTTTCCATGCCTACATCTCCGCGTCCGCCGGGCGGGACAGCTAGCGGGCGAAGGCGCCGCACCGTCGTCCAGTTCGGCTGAGGCGGCTCGACGGCGAGGCGGTGCCGGGAAGCACCCGGCACCGCGTCAACTGCGGGGTCAGGAGTACACGCTGCGCACCGCGTCCACGAACGCCTGGCCGCGTGTCGAGGGTGGCCCGTCCTTGGTCGGAAAGAGCTCCGTGCGCAGCTCGGAGGTGAGTTCGAGCTGCACGCCGGCCCCGTCGGCGTCCTTGTTGACGAAGTTGTTGACCGAGGTGCCGGCGATGTCGGCGGGCGCGGGCTGGACAACGCTGAAACCGGCCCCGCGAAGCGCGGTCGCCAACTCCACTGCGGTCGCCGTGTCCCGCCCACCGATGTAGGCGACCTTGTTCGCCTTGGACGTGCCGTGCACCGACAGGGCGTGGGTCCGCTGGCCGATCAGGATCAGGCATTCCTCGACGTCCCAGCGCTCACTCGTCACGTGCAGTCGCGGAAAGTTCTGCCCGGCGGGCAGCGTGCCCTTGAAGTGGCACTGGGTGTGTTCGGTGCCGGCGATCGCACCCGCGATCTCACTGGTGCGGGGTTCGATCGCGCCGCCGTGTGGGGCGACGACGATCAGCGGCGAACTGGTGATCGTCCAGCTCAGCTCGTAGGCGGCTCCCTCCTGCTCGACCTTGCGCAGCGCGGTCATCGACGGGTACTCGCCCACCGTGCCGGCTACCGCGGAAGCTTCCGATGTCGGTGCCCGTCCAATCCAGGACACGCCATGTCCCGCCAGCAGCACCAGCGGCACAGCGGCAGCGCTGAGGACCCATTGCGTACGTCTCTTCACGGTTCTCCTGTCAGTTCGGCGGCACACCCGCATCGGGCCGATGGCCCGTGGTATCTCACCCGGTGGCGTCGCGTTCGGCGGCGTCGATGTTGGCGTCGGTGACCACGAACATGCCGAGCAACAGGGTCAGCGTCAGCACTCCCATGATGAGGAAGACCGCGCGGAGGCCGAACGCCTCGGCCAGCAGACCGCCGACGAGCGCGCCGGCCGGCATGCTTCCCCACGCCAGCATCCGGTAGCCGCTGTTGACCCGGCCCAGCAGGCGGTCCGGGGTGATCCGCTGGCGCAGCGAAATGGTGATGACGTTCCAGGCGGCGAGCAGGATGCCGCCCAGGAAGAAGACCGCGCCGATCACGAACGGGTTGGTGCTCAACCCCGGTACGACCACGACGGCGGCCATCGCCAGCACGGAGACCGCGAGGGCCCGGGCCCGACCGAACCGTCGTTCGATCCAGCCGCTGGCCACCGAGCCGAGCACGATCCCGGCGGCGACGGTGGTGAGCAGGATCCCGTATCCGGGTTCGGTGAGGCCGATGGCGGAGGTCGGGCCGACCGCGTAGAGCACCAGCACGGCGAATATGGCGCTGGTGATGAAGTTGCTGGTCCCGACCATTGTGGCCAGGGTGCGCAGCAGGCGGTGCCGCCAGAGGAAGCGCAGCCCTTCGACGATGTCGGCACGCATCGTCGTCGGCTCGTCCCGTTCGATCCGGAAGCGGCCACGGATCAGCAGCAGCGCCGCGACCGCCACCGCCCACAGCGCGGCCGGGCCGGCGAGCGCCAGGGCCACCCCGGCGGCCACCAGGAAACCGGCCAGTGGTGGGCCGACGAACTGGTTGGCGGCCAGCTCCACGGCGGCGAGTCGGCCGTTGGCCCGGGGCAGCTGTTCGCGGGCGACCAGCTGCGGCAGGATCGACTGGGCGGAGGTGTCGTAGAGGGTCTCGGCGATGCCGACGCCGAAGGCCACCGCGTAGAGCAACCAGATCGATCCGGCGTCGAGCGCCACCGCCACTGCCAGCGCGCCGAGCAGGGCCGCGCGCAGGGTGTTGGCGGCCAACATCACCCGACGCCGGTCGCGCCGGTCGACGAGCGCGCCGGCCGGCAGCGCGAAGAGCAGCCAGGGCAGGCTGAACGCGGTGGCGACCCCGGCCACCAGCACCGGTGAGCGGGTGTAGCCGACGGCAACCAACGGCAGCGCGATCTTGACGATCCCGTCGGCCAGGTTGGACACCGCCGACGCCGACCAGAGCCGCCAGAACCGGCCGCCCAGCCCACCCGCGTCGGGGCGGGATGTCGCCCCCTGATCCGTACGCACCGGTTCCTCGACCCCCGTCACGCCGCCGATCATCGCAGCGTCCCGACAGCCGACGAAAGGCCGCGCCCGCCTTTCACTCAGTGAAAGAGACGCTGCCGGTCGCCGGTCGTACACGGGATCATCCCCTGCACCACGTCCGAGGGAGGTTGGGTCGCGATGGCGTTCGCCCGTAACCAGTGGTACGTGACGGCCTACAGCAGTGAGGTGGGACGGGACCTGCTCGCCCGCACGGTGCTGGGCGAGCCGCTCGTGCTCTACCGCACCGAGTCGGGGGAGGCCGTGGCGCTCGCCGACCGCTGCGTGCACCGCCGCTACCCGTTGTCGGAGAGCCGGCTCGACGGTGACACCATCGTCTGTGGCTACCACGGTTTCACCTACGACCAGACCGGCGCCTGCGTCTTCGTCCCGGGTCAGCAGCGCATCCCGCGCACCGCACGGGTCGCCGCGTACCCGGTGGTGGAGCAGGACTCGCTGATCTGGGTGTGGATCGGCGACGCCGACCGCGCCGACCCGACCACCATCCCCCGCGCGCCCTGGCTGGACGACCCGAGGTACACGGTCGTACGCGGGATGGCCCCGCTGAACGCGCGGTACGGCCTGCTGGTGGACAACCTCATGGACCTGTCCCACGAGACGTACCTGCACGGCGGCTACATCGGCACGCCCGAGGTGGCGAACACCCCGATCACCACGGAGGTGGACGAGGAGCGGGGCATCGTCTACGTCAGCCGGCACATGGACGACGCCGAGTGCCCGCCGTTCTACGCGAAGTCGACCGGCATCCAGGGCCGGATCACCCGCTGGCAGGACATCGAGTACCACCCGCCGTGCCTGTACCTGCTGCACAGCCGGATCGCGCCGCAGGGGGTCTACCCGCCGGCCGAGGGCGAGGACAGCGACGCCTTCCACGCCGAGATCGTGTACGCCATCACGCCGTCGACGGAGAACACCACCTACGACTTCTGGGCGGTGGCCCGCGACTTCGCCATCGACGACGAGTCGGTGAGTGAGTACCTGCACCAGAGCAACCACACGGTGGTCATGCAGGACGTGACGGCGCTGAACATCCTGGAGCAGGTGATCGCGTCCGAGCCGGACAAGTACCAGGAACTCAGCATCAACATCGACACCGGCGGCCTCGCCGCCCGCCGCCTGCTGGCCCGGATGGTCGAGGCGGGATCGGTGGGAGCGCCGCGATGAGCGTGCCGGCCCGCATGCTCACCGGCGACCGGATCTACCGGATCCACTGGCTGCCGGGCACCGACACCCTCCGGGGCATCTGCCACTGCGGGGCTGAGCGCGTCGCCGAGGAGCCGGTCGAGCTGTGGGAGTGGTTGCTCGCCCATCCGTACGGTCATCAGCCGGCGGAGGTGGTTCCGCCGGCACCAGACGCCGCTGCCGGGGCTCCGGTGCCGCCCGCCCCGACGCGGTCGGCGGTGCCGGTATGACCGCCCACGACCTGGACGGCGCGGAGCTGGTGGTCGCCGACCGGGAACCGGCGGCGACCGGCGTCGCCGTGCTGACCCTGTGCCACGCCGATGGCGGTGACCTGCCGAGCTGGTCCCCCGGCGCGCACCTCGACCTGGAACTCGGGCCGGGGTTGGTACGCCAGTACTCGCTCTGCGGCGACCCGGCCGACCGCGCCACCCTGCGGGTCGCGGTGCAGTTGGAGCCGGACGGGCGCGGCGGCTCGCGCCACGTGCACGAGCGTCTGACGCCGGGCGCGACCGTCCGGGTACGCGGGCCACGGAACAACTTTCCGCTGCTGGCGGCGCGGCGCTACCTCTTCATCGCCGGCGGCATCGGCATCACCCCGATCAGGCCGATGGTCGCCGCCGCCGACGCCGCCGGTGCCGACTGGCGACTGGTGTACGGCGGGCGCAGCCGCGCCACCATGGCGTTCGCCGACGACCTGCGGGAGAAGTACGGCGACCGGGTGGCCCTGTACCCGCAGGACGAGGCTGGCCTGCTCGACCTGGACGAGCTGCTGGCCCGACCGGCCGACGAACTCGTCTACTGCTGCGGGCCGGAGTCGCTGATCGCCGCGGTGGAGCAGCGCTGCCGGACGTGGCCGGCCGGGGCCCTGCACGTCGAGCGCTTCACGCCGCTGGCCGTCACCGAGGGTGCCGACACCGCCGTCGAGGTGGAACTCGCCCTCAGCGGCCGGACCCTGACCGTACCGCCGGGTACGTCGATCCTGGAGGCGGTGGAGGCGGCCGGGGTCCAGGTGCTGTCCTCCTGCCGGGAGGGCACCTGCGGCACCTGCGAGACAGGCGTCCTGGCCGGCGTGCCGGACCATCGGGACAGCCTGCTCACCGAGGCGGAACGGGCCGCCGGCGACGCCATGATGATCTGCGTGTCCCGCTCCCGTACGCCCCGGCTCACCCTGGAGCTGTGACCGACGCGGTCGAGGTCGGCATGATGGCGGGGTGGACGCGCAACCCGGACGGTCGGTCACCAGCAAGGTGCTGGCCCTGCTCGACGCGTTCACCCCGGCCGGTCCGGCGCTGACCCTCAGCGAGCTGGCCCGCCGGGCCGACCTGCCGTTGCCCACCGCGTCCCGGCGGGTCGCCGAGCTGGTCGCCTGGGGTGCGCTGGAACGGGGTGAGGACGGCCGGTACCGGATCGGGTTGCGACTGTGGGAGGTGGGCTCGCTCGCACCCCGGGGGCTCGGGCTGCGCGAGCTGGCGCTGCCGACCATGGAGGACCTGTACGAGGTGACGCACGAGAACGTGCAGCTCGCCGTCCGGCAGGACCTCGAACTCGTCTTCATCGAACGGATCGCCGGACGGCACGCGGTGCCGGTGCTCACCCGGGTCGGCGGCCGCTTCGCGTTGCACGCCACCGGCGTCGGACTGGTGCTGCTCGCGTACGCGCCGACCGAGATCCAGGAGCAGGTGCTTGCCGCGCCGCTGGAGCGGTACACCGAACTGACCATCACCGATCCCGGGCGGCTGCGCCGTGGCCTGGCCGAGGTGCGCCGCACCGGGTACGCGATCAGCGACCGGCAGGTCACCATGGACGCCCTCTCGGTCGCCGCGCCGATCCGCGGGCCGGAGGGCTCGGTGGTCGCCGCGATCTCGCTGGTGGTCGCCCACCACCGGGCGGACCCGGTGGCGCTGGCGCCGCTGGTCCAGGCGGCGGGCCGGACCATCTCCCGATCACTCGGCACGTCGTACGGGCCGGGGCGACCGGGCAGGTGAGGCCGTTACCGCCCCGTGGCGGGACGCAGTAACGTGTCCGGGTGCCGATGGTCCGCGTCCGCTCTGCCGTACCCAGTTCCGACCGGGCCGCGTCGTGACGAGCGACGATCCGGGCGGGCAGTTCCCGCCGGCGTCGCCGTCGGACCGGGCCGCGGTCGGGCGGGCCCGCGCCCAGCGTCTGCTGGTGACCCTGCTCGGTGACCACTGGCACGCCGGTCGTTCGCCGCTGCCGTCCGGGGGCCTGGTGACGGTGCTCGCCGAATTCGGCATCGCGCCCGCCAACGCCCGCGCGACGCTCGCCCGGTTGACCCAGCGTGGGGTGCTCCAGCGGAGCAAGGAGGGCCGGCGGACCAGCTACCGGTTGACCGAGCCGGCCTGGCACATCCTCCAGCGGGGTGCCCGCCGCATCTTCGCCACCACCGACGAGAGCGCCTGGGACGGTAGGTGGACGCTGATCGCGTTCACGCTGCCCCTGGAGGACGCGAACCAGCGTCGCCTGCTCCGGGCCCGGTTGCGCTGGTTGACGTTCTGGCCGCTGTACGACGCGACCTGGGTGACCCCGCACGACCGGTTCGACGAGGCACGCGAACAGCTCGGCGAACTCGGGGTCACCGACGCGGTGATCCTGCGGTCCACGGAGGTGGACCTGTTGCCGGACGGCAGGGCACGGCTGGAGGCCGCCTGGCGGATCGACGAGGTGGCCGCCGGTTATCAGGAGTTCCTGCGCGGCCACCGGGATCTGGCCGGCCGGGCGACGGCCGGTGCGGTGGCGCCGGCGGAGGCGCTCGTGGCGCGTACCAGGCTGGTGAGCGACTGGCGGGCGCTGGTGGGTGCCGACCCTGACCTGCCGATCGACTTCCTGCCGCCGTCCTTTCCCCGGGCCGAGGCGCGGGCGATGTTCCTGCGCACCTCCGAGGCGCTGTCCCCGCTGGCCCAGCAACGCTTCGAGGATCTCGTCCAGCGGCCCGAACCGGCCTGACGGCAGCACCCCACCGGCCGTGGGTCCACAGCGGACCACAGCCCGCGCAGGCCGCTGACATAGATGCATTGCACTTCCATTGACTGTCGTTCCGTTTTCGCATTACGTTGCCCTCATGCCTTCGACCCGGGAGGCCCAGCCGTCCGTTCCCGGCTGAAAGGGGTCCCGCCATGCCCATCCACCGATCCAGGAACAGCACCCGGCGACGATCCCTACGGCTGGCCCTGACCGCGCTCGTCGCCGCGGCGCTGGTCAGTGGTTCCGCGCCGGCCGGCGCGGCCCCGACGGGCGTCAGGGGCGTCGACCGTGGCTTCGGCGTGGCGGTGGTGTCCGGCCGCGCGGACATGGTCAGCGGCGGTGACGCCCTGGTACGCGTCGACGTGCCGGGTACCGTCCCACCCCACCGGGTGACGATCCGGGTGGACGGCCGGGACGTGACCGGCCGCTTCCGCCCGGCGGGCGACCAGCGGACCCTGCTCGGCCTGGTGGACGGGCTGAAGCTGGGCCGGAACAAACTCGACGTCCGCGCTCACGGGCCGGGCAAGGGCCGACCCGCCGCCACCCTGACGTTGATCAACCATCCGGCCGCCGGCCCGGTCTTCTCCGGGCCGCACATTCCGCTCTTCTGCACCGCCTCCGGCAGCCCGTGGCACCTGGGTCCGGTCGACGAGAACTGCCATGTGGCCGAGGCGCAGGTGACCTACCGGTACCGCACCACCGCCGGCACCTTCGTCGACCTGCCCGACGGTCCGCTACCGGCGGACGTGGCCCGTACCACCACCACGGCCGGCCGGACCGTCCCGTACGTGGTGCGGATCGAGCGCGGCACCATCAACCGCGCGGTGTACGAGATCGCGCTGCTGCACGAGCCGGGTACGCCGGCCCCCGACCCGTGGACGACGGCCCCGGGCTGGAACGACCGTCTGGTGTACACCTTCGGTGGCGCCTGCGGCATCGGCCACACCCAGGCCACCAGCACCGGCGGGGTTGTCGACCACACGCTGCTCGGCCGCGGCTACGCCGTCGCCAGCGCCACCTTCAACGTGTTCGCGCACAACTGTAACGACGTCACGTCCGCCGAGACGGCCATGATGGTCAAGGAGCACTTCATCGAGACGCTCGGCGTGCCGGAGTTCACCATGGGCTGGGGTGGTTCGGCCGGCACCATGCAGCAGTTACTGATCTCCAACGCGTACCCCGGCATCCTGGACGGCGTCATCGGCAGCATCGGCTACCCCGACGAGCGCTCCACGACGATCTCCGGCCACGAGTGCCGGTTCATCTCCCAGGCGGCCGCCGACGCCGGGCTGTCGGCGGCCCAGCAGACCGCCGTGACCGGCTTCGGCAGCCCGAACACCTGCGTCGGGTACCAGTTCTTCGACAGTGTCGACTGGCCCACCGCCTGCCCCGGCCACATTCCCGCCGAGCGGCGCTACCACCCGGTCACCAACCCGGACGGCATCCGTTGCGCCATGGCGGACTTCGTCTCGAACGTGTACGGCGTCGACCCCAGGACCGGCGCCGGCCGGCCGGTCATCCCCGACACCGTCGGCGTGCAGTACGGCCTACGGGCCCTGCAGGCGGGCGTGCTCAGCCCGGAAGAGTTCGTCCGGCTCAACGAGGGCATCGGCGGTCTGGACGTCGAGGGCAACCGCACGCCGCAGCGCACCTCGGCGAACGTCGAGGCGATCCGACGGGCGTACGCGACCGGCCGGGTCAACCAGTTCGACGGCGGGCTGCGGTGGACCCCGATCATCGAGACCCGTGGCTACACCGACCCCACCGGCGACTTCCACGACCGGTTCCGCTCCTGGACGATGCGGGAGCGCCTGCTCCGGGCCAACGGCAACGCCGACAACCACGTCAGCGTGACCGGTCCCCCCGGCGCGGCCAGCACGGTCCTCCAGGAGCAGGCGTTGACCGACATGGACGCCTGGCTGACGGCGCGCGGCCGGCTCGCGGCGGCCCGTCCGCACCTGGACGCCGTACAGCTCACCCGGCTGTCGCGGCCACGCGGCCTGGCCGACAACTGCGTCACGCCGGACGGCGACCGGATCGTGGAGCGGCTGACGCTCGACCCGGACGCCCGGTGCAACCAGCTCTACCCGTACCACCGCAACCCACGGGTGGTGGCGGGCGGACCGACCACCTCGGCGGTGCTCAAGTGCCAGCTCCAGCCGATGCGGAAGTCGCTGTACGGGGTGCGCTTCACCACCGGGCAGTGGGACCGCCTGCGGGCGGTCTTCCCCGGCGGCGTCTGCGACTGGTCCAAGCCCGCCGTCGGCCAGGTCCCGCTCACCCGGACCTGGATCCGTTTCTGACCGTCAGTCGGGAAAGGCGAGCAACCGCAGCAGGCCGGCCAGCCGCTCGTGTTCCTCGGGGGTCACCGTGGCCAGCAGGCCCAGCTCCACGGCACGGGCGGCCTGCTGGGCGCGGGCGAAGAGGTCCCGGCCGGCGTCGGTCGCGACGAGGACGTTGGCCCGCCGGTCGGCGGGGTCGGTGCGACGCTCCACCAGCTGACGTTGTTCGAGACCGTCGACGAGCGCGACGACCTGACTCGGGTCGAGGCGGAGAAACTCGGCCAGCTCCCGCTGGGTGGGTCGGGCCCCGTCGGCGGCCAACGCGAGCACGGAGTACGAACGCGCCTTGAGCCCGTGCTCCGCGAGGGCGGCGTTCGCCGCCGCGAGCGTGAGCGCGTTGGCGCGCGCCAGCAGAAAGACCAGGTCACCGCCGAGCACGCTGTCCCGCAGCGCGTCCCGTCCGGGCAGCCGGGTCTTGGAGGCCGTCGGATTCACCGGCGACCTCTTGGCGCTAGCGGACATGGCGACGATGGTAGCAAGTTTCTCCAATGATTGACATTTTCAACGGTCCGTGCTCAGATCGGGTGAACACGAAGGAGTTCGCATGTCCCTGGACGGCAAGGTCGCCATCGTCACCGGTTCCGGCCGAGGTCTCGGCCTCGCGTACGCGCAGGAGCTAGCCCGGCAGGGTGCCGCCGTGGTGGTCAACGACGTCGACGCGCAGACCACGGCCGACGCCGTCGCCGCCATCCAGGCGCTCGGTGGTCGCGCCGCCGCGGTGGTCGCACCGGTCGGCCCCACCGAGACCGCCGAGCAGTTGGTCGCCACGGCGGTCGAGACCTTCGGTCGACTCGACATCCTGGTCACCAACGCCGGTGTCCTGCGCGACACCGTGCTGTGGAAGATGACCGACGAGGACTTCGACACCGTCATCAACGTGCACCTGCGCGGCACCTTCACCACCGTGCGCGCGGCCGTGCAACACATGCGGACGGCCGGCGAGGGCGGGCGCATCATCTGCATCGGCTCACCCACCGGGCAGCGCGGCAACTTCGGCCAGACCAACTACGCCGCCGCGAAGGCCGGCATCGTCGGCATGACGCGGACCTGGGCGCTGGAGCTCAAGCGCGCCGGCATCACCGCCAACACCGTGGTGCCGGTGGCCGCGACCGCCATGACGGCCACCGTCCCCTACTTCGCCGCCGCGGTGCGGGCCGCCGAGAACGGCGAGCAGATGCCGGCGTTCTTCCGGCACGACCTCGGGTTCGGCACGGCGGACGACGTCGCCGGGCTCATCGCGTTCCTCGGTTCCGACGCGGCCGGCGCCGTCACCGGGCAGGTGATCGGGGTGGGCGGCGACCGGCTCCAGATCTGGACCCACCCGGAGGCGGCCGTGACCGCGCACCGCGAGGGCGGCTGGACGTACGATGCCCTGCTCGAAGCCTGGCCGGCGACGTTCGCCGGAGCGCTGCAGAGCGTCGGCGAGCGGTTCCCGGACCTCCCCGAGGAGTTCAAGACCGCAGGCTCCTGACCCGCCGGACGGAAAGTTCCCCACCATGTACCAGCCCGCCATCGATGTCGACACCGTCACCGCGATCGACATGCACGTGCACATCGAGGTCGACGAGCACGGCCACAACTCGCTGCCCGACGACCTGGTGGCGGCGGTCTCGAAGTACTTCAAGGCCGACGGGCCGCGCCCGGCGATCGAGGCGGTGGCGCAGTACTACCGGGAGCGCCAGATGGCGGCCGTGGTCTTCACCGTGGACGCCCGTACGCAACTGGCGCACCAACCGCTGTCGAGCGTGGAGATCGCCCGCGCCGCGGCCGAGCACGCCGACGTGCTGATCCCCTTCGGGTCCGTCGACCCGCGCACCGGCGCGGAGGCGCTGGATCTCGCCACCCGACTGATCGAGGACGAGGGCGTACGCGGCTTCAAGTTCCACCCCACGGTGCAGGGCTTCGATCCGAGCGACGAGCGGTACGCGCCGCTGTGGGGTCTGCTCGAGAAGGCCCGCGTACCGGCGCTGTTCCACACCGGGCAGACCGGCATCGGAGCGGGGATGCCGGGCGGCTACGGCTTCCGGCTCGGGCTGTCAAACCCGATGCTGCTCGATCCCGTCGCGGCCGACTTCCCGGACCTCCAAATCATCATGGCCCACCCGTCGGTGCCCTGGCAGGACGAGGCGCTGTCGGTGGCCACCCACAAGCCGAACACCTGGATCGACCTGTCCGGCTGGAGTCCGAAGTACTTCCCGGCGGAGCTGGTGCGTTACGCCAACTCGCTGCTCAAGCGCCGGGTGCTCTTCGGCACCGACTACCCGCTGCTCACCCCCGACCGCTGGCTGCGGGACGTACGCAGCACCGACCTCAAGCCCGAGGTGCTCCCCGGCATCCTGAAGGACAACGCCGTCCGGCTGTTGCGCCTGTCCGGCTGACGACGACGAGAGGAAGCTCCATGACGACGACGATCACCTACGAACAGCTCGCCGACCTCGCCGGCACCGACCTCGGGTACACCGACTACCGGACGGTCACCCAGGACCAGGTGAACCTCTTCGCCGACGCCACGGACGACCACCAGTGGATCCACGTCGACCCCGAGCGGGCGAAGAACGGGCCGTTCGGAGCGCCCATCGCCCACGGGTTCCTCACGCTCTCACTGGCGGTGCCCTTCTGGACGGAGCTGCTCGACGTGAAGGGGGTCACCACGAAGGTCAACTACGGCCTGGACAAGGTGCGCTTCCCGGCTCCCGTCAAGGTCGGATCGCGGGTGCGGATGACGGCGACCGTCGCCGAGGTCGCCGAGGTTCCCGGCGGGTACCAGATCGCCGTCGACCAGACGATCGAGATCGACGGCGGAACCAAGCCCGCGGTCGTGGCGCGCGGCCTCTACCGCTTCTACGCCTGACGGCGACCGCCGGGAGACCGCTGATGCACGCACAGGGAATCGGCGCCTGGCCGACGAAGCGCCGGCTCAAGTCCCCCGACAAGGTCGCCCTCGTCCACGGTGACCGGTCCACCGTCACGTACCGCCAGTTCGCCGACGCCGTCGACCGGGTCGCCTCGCTGCTGCGACGGCTCGGCGTCGGCCGCGGCGACGCGGTGGCCTACCTGGGTGAGAACAGTCCGGAGTTCCTCCAGGTGATGTTCGGCGCGGCCCGGCTGGGCGCCGTCTTCGTGCCGGTCAACACCCGGCTGGCACCGCCCGAGATCGCCCACGTCCTCACCGACTGCGGCGCGCGGGTGCTGATCCACGATTTCGAGTTCCATCAGCGGGTGGCCGACGCCATCGGCGGCACGCTGTCCCCCCGGGTCATCGTCACCGGGGCGGGCACCACCGAACGGCCGGGACTGGCCCGTCTGCTGCGGACGACCGCCGTGGACGAGGCCGCCGCCGTCGAGGTGAGCATGGACGACCCGGCCGCGATCATCTACACCTCGGGCACGACCGGCCGGGCCAAGGGCGCGGTGCTCACCCACGGCAACCTCACCTGGGTGGCGCTCAACTGCGTCGTCGACTACGACGTCGTCTCCACCGATGTCGCGCTGATGATCTCGCCGCTGTTCCACGTGGCGTCCCTCGGCATGGGTGCGCTGCCGGTCATCCTCAAGGGCGCCACTCTCGTGCTGGAGAAGGGCTTCGAGCCGGGACGCGCGCTGGCCCAGATCGAGCGGCACGGCGTCACCATGCTCAGCGGCGTACCGACCACTTACCAGCTGATGGCCGACCACCCGGACTGGGCCACCACCGACCTGTCGACGCTGAGCAAGCTCACCTGCGGTGGATCGGCCGTACCCACCCGGATCCTCAACGCGTACGAGGATCGCGGGCTGTCGTTCTCGCAGGGCTACGGCATGACCGAGGCGTCGCCGGGGGCGACCTCACTGTCCCCCGCGATGACCCGCGCCAAGCAGGGCAGCGTGGGCCTGCCCCACTTCTTCACCAGCGTCCGGATCGCCGACGAGCAGGGCGCGCCCGTCACCGACGGCGGTATCGGCGAGATCCAGATCTGCGGTCCGAACGTCTTCCCCGGCTACCATCTGCTGCCCGAGGCGACGGCCGAGGCGTTCACCGCCGACGGCTGGTTCCGCTCCGGCGACCTCGGTTACCTCGACGCCGACGGCTACCTCTACATCGCGGGCCGGCTCAAGGACATGATCATCTCGGGGGGTGAGAACATCTACCCGGCCGAGATCGAGGTTCTGCTCGGCGAGATCGACGGGGTGACCGGAGTGGCGGTCATCGGCGTACCGGACCCGCGATGGGGCGAGGTTCCGTGGGCGGTGCTGACCGTGCGGGAGGGTGCCGTGGTCGACGTCGCCACGGTGCGGCAGTTCCTCGACGGCAAGGTAGCCCGCTACAAGCTGCCCAAGAACGTGGTCATCGTGGACGAGTTGCCGCGGACCGCGTCGGGGAAGGTGCGCAAGGCCGACCTGCGGAGCCGGTTCGCCGGTTAGCGGCCCGGCACCAGGGCCGCGACCCCGCCACCACCCTACTGCCGGACGCTCCTGGTCCGGGTGGTGACGAGTGCGGCGAACTCCGCCGCGGACGCCTCGGCCAGCCGCTCGTGCATCCGTCGGTAGACCTGGGTCGACCGGGTGGCCGGCCACTGCGCGTCCATGAACTCGCGGGGCAGCCTCGGGTCCGCGCGCAGCAACGCGAGCCAGTCGGCCACGAGCATCGTCCGCACGGTCAGCGCACTCGGTGCCTGGGTCGCGGCGCCCGGATCGTCCCACATCTCGATGAACGCCAGGTGCTCACGCCGGATCGCCTCGATGTCCCACGCCGCCCGTACGCTGTCGGCGATCGGGAACCCCGCGAGTTCCCGGGCGTGGAAGGCGATGACCGTCTTCGGGGGAAGGTCGCGGCACAATGGCTCCAGTGAGCCGGCGAGGTCGACCTCACCGGGCGCGAGCCAGAGCCCGTCGCGCAGCGGCGCGAAGCCCTCCCAGGTGAGGGTCGACCGCAACCGGTGACGCAGGGTCCGCTGCCCCTCGGGGATCGTGAACGTGACGAGTGTCCAACCGGTGCCCTGTGGCTCGAACGGGCGCGGGCCGCGGACGCGTTCCGTCGCCTCGCGCAGCACCGCCACCCCGTGCCCGGTCAGCGAGAACAGGATCTCCCGCCCGCTCTTGCTCCGCTCCAGCAGGCCGGTCTGCACCAGCCGGTCGAGGGTCGCCCGCGTCGCCGGTGCGGCGACGCCGGCGCCTTCGAGCACCCCGATCAGGACGCTGGCGCGAATCGGGCCCGGGGCGTCGTCGACGACGTGCTCACCGAAGAACGCGAGCAGCAACTGCTTGGGCTGACGACTGCGCACAACTGTCCCTCTCGAGCGGATTCCAGCGTCGGTACGGTCACGGGCCGACGGTCTGCCCGCGCTTCGCACGCTGGATCTGGTCGTACACATGCGTACGCAGCTCGGTGAAGCGCGGTAGCGCACGGGTGGTGATCTGATCGCGCTCCGGCGGAAGATCGATCGTCAGATCCTCCTGCACCCAGGTCGGGGAGGCGGAGAGCACCAGGACCCGCTCGCCCAGGTAGACCGACTCGTCGATGTCGTGGGTGACGAAGAGGACCGATATCTTGCGCGTCACGTGCAGCTCACGCACGAGATCCTCCAGGTCCGCCCGGGTCTGCGCGTCGACCGCGGCGAACGGCTCATCCATGATCAGCACCTCGGGCTGGTACGCGATGGCCCGCGCGATCGCCACGCGCTGCTGCATCCCGCCCGATAGCTGCCACGGGTGACTGCGGGCCGCGTGCGCCAACCCCACCGCCTCGATGGCGTCGGTGACGAGCTTGTCGCGGGCCGCACGGGAGAGCCGCTTGTGGCGCAGCGGCAGCTCGACGTTGCCCCGGACGGTCAACCACGGGTAGAGACTACGTCCGTACTCCTGGAAGACGACGGCCATCGCGGGGCTGGGACCGGTCACCGGCATCCCGTCCATCTCGACCACGCCGCTGGTGGGCCGGAGCAGCCCGGCGAGGCACTTCAGCAGGGTCGTCTTGCCGCAGCCCGACGGTCCGACGATGCAGACGAGTTCACCCTCCCGCATGGTGAAGGTGATGTCCCCGATCGCCTCGACGTCGCCGGACGCTGATTCGTAGACCTTGCGCAGCTTTTCCACCCGCAGCAGGGTGCTCCGATCAGGCACGATTGACCTCCCTCAGTCCGTGGTACCAGCGCAGCACGCGTCGCTCGACGATTCCGAAGGTCGCGGCGAGAAGCACGCCGACGAGGCCGAGCAGCAGAATGCCGCTCCACATCTCGGCGATGAGGTAGTTGCGCTGGAAGTAGGCGATCCGATAGCCCAGTCCGGCGGACGAGGCGAACATCTCCGAGATGACCATCAGGATGAGCGCGACCGAGAGTCCCTGTCGGACCCCGGTCATGATCCGTGGGCTCGCCGCCGGGAGCACCAGGAACCAGAGCCGTTCCCACCAGGTGATCCGGAACGAGTCGGCGGTCTCCGACATCACGCTGTCGGTGGCCCGGACGCCGTCGATCGTGTTGAGCAGGATCGGCCAGACCGCGCCGGAGACGATGACGACCACCTTCATCGTGTCGGTGATGCCGAGCAGCAGCATCACGACCGGGATCAGCACCGGCGGAGGGATGGCCCGGAAGAACTCCAGCAACGGTTCCAGCAGTTCCCGCAGCCAGCGGAACAGCCCGATGAGGGTGCCGGCGGCGATGCCGACCACGATCGAGGCCGCGATGCCGAGGGCGAGTCGGTAGAGGCTGGGCAGCACGTCGTCGACGAACGCCGGACCGATCCAGGTGTTCCGGAACGCCTCGAAGATGGTGAGGGGGCCGGGAAAGAAGCGGCTGGTCGACCTGGTCGAGGCCAGGCCCCAGACCACCAGGAGCAGAAAGGGCAGCCCGAGCGGGTAGAGGAAGCCCGAGGCGAGCCGACGCCCGAGGCCGCGCCCGCGCGACCGCTGGGCGACCTGGCCGGGGTGCGCGGTCACAGGACCTCCTCACCGCGTACGGACTGGTGCCAGGACAACGACCGGCGCTCGATGAAGCGGAAGACGAGGTTCACCAGCAGCCCAAGCAGCCCGGTGACCACCACGAGGGCGTACAGCCCGACCGCGTCGCCGGCCGAGCGGGACAGCTCGATCATCCGTCCCAGCCCGGGATTGCCGATCACCATCTCCGCGGTGATGGCCAGGATGAGAGCGACCGCGGCGGCGAGCCTGATGCCGGTCATGAGGTACGGCAGGGCGGTCGGGAAGACCAGGTACGACAGACGCTCGCGTCGGGTCAGCCCGAAGCTGCGGGCGGTGTCCCGGGCGACCGCGTCGACGTCGGCGACGCCGTAGATCACCTGCACGAACACCTGCCAGAACGACGCGTAGATGATGATGACGAGGGCGGCCTGCATCTGGATGCCGAACAGCAGCACGGCGAGCGGGATGAGGGCCACCGAGGGGATGGGTCGGAGGAACTCCACCACCGTGTGGGTGGCGCGGCGCAGGAAGGGCACCAGGCCGATGATCGTGCCTAGGACGACCGCGGCGACGGTGGCGACGGCCAGCCCGATCGCCCAGGAGGTCATGGTGTTGCCGATCCGCCGCCAGAAGGCGAGGTCACGGAACTCCTCGGCGAGCCGGGCGAGCACGTCGGTGACGTACGGCAGGTACTGCGAGTTGATCAGACCCAGGGTCGGGATCAGCTGCCAGACGACGAGGAACCCCGTCAGCCCGACGACGCCCAGCGTCACCTTGCGCAGTGCACGGGGACGCCGGATGGACAGAAGGTGCATGTCGCTCCCGTGGTCGGCGGCGACGCCCTTCCCGGCCGGTCACCGGGAAGGGCGGGACCGCGCAGGCTACTGCTGTTGGATGAGGCGATCGAAGTCGGGCTGCCGGTCGAGCACCTGGTACTTGCCGGCGAGGGTCGCCAGCGACTCCAGGCTCGCCCGGTCCACCTCCCAACCGAACCGCGGGAGCTTCACCGAGTCCGCGACCGCCTCAGGCAGCTGCAGGTTGTCCTTGATCGCCTGGCGGACGGCCGCCTCGTTGGCGGGGTCCTGCGCCCATTCGAGCGTCTCCTTCATCGCGGCCGAGAAGTCGGCGACCAGCTCGGCGTCGGACTCCATCCGCGCCTTCGTGGCGATCGTGGTGAGCGTCGCGAGCCCGGGGGCGACCGCCTGGTAGGGCGCGACGATGAAGGTGTCGCCGCGGCTGCGGAGCTGGGTGACGAAGGGTTCCGGCACCCAGGCCGCGTCGATGTTGTCGGCTTCGAGCTGCGCCGGCACGTCGGGGAAGGCGACCTCGACGAACTTGATGGTCGAGGGGTCACCGCCGTCCTTCTCCACCGCCGCCATGATCGTCACGTCGCCGGCCGCGCCCAGGCTGTTGACCGACACCCGCTTGCCCGCGAGTTCCGCCGGCCGGGTGATGCCCGACTTGGCCGACGCCACCACGGCGTTGATGTCGTCGCCCTCGGCGTAGGACGACGCGTAGTTGCCGATCACCACGACGCCGAGGTCCTGCAGGTCGGCCCGGAACGGACCGAACGGCTGACCGATGGCGAAGTCGATGTCGCCGTTGATGAGGGCGGGAATGGCCTGTGCGCCGCCCTGCGCGGGCAGCACCTCGACCGAGAGCCCGTGCTTTTCGAAGAGGCCGGCCTTGATGCCGCCCCACAGGGCGGCGGTCTCGGTGATGGGCAGCGCCGCGACCCGAACCTGGCGCAGGTCGCCGTCGCTCTCTCCCGAGGGGGTGGCGTCCGAGTCCGTACATCCGGCGAGGGCGATCGTGACACCGGCGATCAGCCCGAGCGTGAATATCTTCTTCATCGACAAGGCCCTTCCTGGGCGGGGGTGGTGGGTGCGTCAACACCGACGGGTGCCTTGGGACCTACGGGCGGGTTCGATGTGAGTGAGATCACCCGGCCGTGTTGGCCATCGTGGGCCACGGGCTCGCAAATGTCAAGAAATTCTGACGCCCGTCATGGATCGGTTAAATATCGGTGGGCGGTCAGCCCAACGCGCGGACCAGCTCGGTGCGGGACCGGATGCCGAGCCGGTGGTAGATGTTGCGCAGATGGTGATCGACGGTCCGGGTGGACAGGAACATCTGCGAGGCGATCTCCCGGTTGGTCGCGCCGGAGGCGACCAGGTGGGCGATGCGCAGCTGCTGACCGGTGAGCAGCCGCACGGCCTGCCGGTCCGGCGTGCCGACGGCCTCCCCCGCCGCCCGCAGCTCCTCGGTCGTCTGCCGCGCCCACACGTCGGCGCCGAGCAGGAGGAAGGTCTGCCGGGCCCGGTGCAGGTGCCCGCGGGCCTCGCGCGGGCGGCGCGCGCGACGCAGTTCCCGGCCGAAGAGCAGCTCGGTGTGGGCCCGTTCGAAGGTGGCGGCGTCGGCCGGATGCAGGCTCAACGCCGTGCGGAACTGCGCCTCGGCCGCCGCGCTGCCGCGCGGGGCGAGCAGCGCGTGGCAGCGGGCCGACAACGCCCGGCGGAGCGGACTGGCGGTACTGCCGGCCCAGCGGTCGAAGACGGCGAGCGCCGCGCGGGCCCGGGCGTGCCGACCGTCGTGCGCGGCCGCCTCCACCAGGTGGGGCGTGGCCATCACCTGGACGAGCACCTGACCGCGTCCGGTACCGGGTCGGGCCAGCGCGGCCAGGCGGTCCGCCGCGTCGGCGTAGCGGGCGTCGGCCAGGTCCAGCACCGCGAGGGCCCACTGGGCGAGGGCGTACGGGCGGCTATCCGGGACGGCGGTGTCACCCAGCTCGGCGACGTGGGCGTACGTGGCGTCCCGGTCGGCCCGCACGGCCGCGAGCACGGCGAGCAGGCCCAGGTGTACGCCGGCGCTGGTGTGCTGACCGGCGGCCCGCGCCACCCGTAGCCCTTCCCGGCAGCTTGTCGCCGCGGCGTCGTGCCGCCCCAGCCAGTACTCGCTCATCGCCCGCAGTTCGAGCGCCCTGGGCAGCAGCGACACCTCGCCACGGTCGGTCGCCAGCTCGACTGCACGGTCGGCGAGCCGGTACGCCGCGGCGTCCACCGCCACCAGCAGACCGGCCACGGCCGCGCCGGTCAACGCGGTCGGGGTGAGTGCGGCACCGGTCAGCCGGCCGCCGAGCGCCACCGCGCGGCGCAGCAGCGGGCCACCGTGGGCGTGCTCGCCGCGCAGCGTGGCGGCGACTCCGGCGACCAGGGTGGTCAGCAGGTCCGCCCACGGCGGATCCCCGTCGCGGCCGAGTGCCGCCATCCGACGGGCCACCTCGGCGTAGCGGTACTGGTCGCCGGCGAAGCAGACCGCCTCGCCGGCTCGGAACAGTGCCACCAGCGCCGACTCGCGGTCGACGTCGGCCAGCGCGTCGGCGGCGGCCAGCAGGGTCGGCAGCGCGGTCGTCGACGCGCCGCAGCGCAGCCGCATCTCGCCCCGCAGCAGCTCGGCGTGGCCGATGATGGCGGCGGCCGACGGCTGGCCGGGCAGCGCTGCGAGGACGGCCGGCACGGGCGGTGGCGTAGCGGTCCGACCGTCCGCCGCGAACGCGACGCGGTGCAGCAACGCCCGCGCCCGGTCCGGTTCCCCCGCCTGCCAGGCGTAGCGGGCGGCGGTGACCTGCCATCGGGCGGCAAGCAGCGGATCGTCGCTCAGTTCGGCGGCCCGGGTCAGCGCCGTGGCGGCTCTCGACCTGTCCTCGCCCTCCCCCACCGCGCCCGCCAGCTCTGCCGCCAACGCCGGGTCCGGTCCGTCGGTCGCCGCGGCCCGATGCAGGGCCTGACGCAACCGGCGACCGGTGCCGTCAAGCGCGGCGGCGAGCAGCAGGTGGGCCTCGCGGCGCGCCGCCGGGGACGCGGTCGCCTCGACCATGCTCCGGGCCAGCGGTCGGGGAAAGTCGGCACCGCCCGGTGCGGTGATCCGGATCAGGCCGACCGCCTCGGCGGGCGCGAGCGCCTCGACGCTGCCGCCGGCCACCCGCAGCGCCCGACCCAGCGTGACCGGATCCACGGCGGCGACCCGGTCGGCCGGGGCCGGGCTGACCGGCTCCGCCGCGGCGATCGCGGCCAGCAGCAGCGCGCGCCGGGTGTCGCCGGAGAGGCGGGCGAGCACGCCACGGTACGCCCGGCCCAGGGCTCCGTCGGCCGGCGGTGCCACGGGCAGCGGGTCCCGCCCGTGCCACTGGCCGGGGGTCAGCGAGTCCGCGAGGTCGGCCAGAGCCTGCGGGTTTCCGGCCGCGATGGCGGTCAGCGCGGCCAGCACCGGCTCGGGTGGTGGCGGCCCCGGACGGCGGGCGGCCAGTAGGGCGTGGCTGTCCGGGCCGTCGAGCGGGCGTAGCCGGCGGCCGGGTATCGCGTCGGCGCCGGTGTCGCTGCCGGCGGTGAGCAGGAGGACGACGGGCAGGTGCGGCAGCCGCCGGGCCACGAGGGTCAGGACCCGCGCGGTGTCCGCGTCGCCCGCGTCGAGGTCGTCCACGGTGCAGAGCAGTGGGCGGTCGTGGGCGGCGGCGGCGAGCAGCCCGAGCACGGCCGTCGACAGGACGAGCCGGTCCTGGTCGGGGCAGCCCTCGCCGCCGAGGGCGCGGCGGAGCACCTGCCGTTGCCGCTCGGGCAGCGCGGTCGCGCGGTCGAGCACGGGGGCGAGCAGCCGCTGCATCCCGGCGTACGGCAGCATCGCCTCGTCGGGCAGGCCGGCGGCGGTGAGCAGCCGGCGACCCCCGCCGTGGCGGTGCGCGTACGCCAGCAGCGCGGTGCGCCCGGAGCCGGGCTCGCCGTGCAGCAGCAGCGCTCCCCCGGCCGGAGCGGCGAGCAGGGTCCGGATCTCCCGGCACTCCGCCTGCCGGCCCCGCAGCGTGGTTATTTGCACTGTTGATGCACTTACCATGCATCGAGTTTCGCCTATCGTCCACCCGTTGAGAAGAGGAGGACCGAAACGCTGCGGTAACGACCCGGATCACCCGTCGCGCTCCGTCGACAGGCATGAATTTGCTGAAATGGCATGGATCCTTGCGGTCAGCGGAAGTCTTCGTACCGTCGAGTCATGAGCGACGAGACGCACCCGGAACAGCCCGCATTCAGCCCACACTGGTGGGATCGCCACTACCGGCAGGGCCACCAGGCCGGACCGGGCTAACCCAGTTCGCACCTGGTCACCGAGGTGACGGAGCTGCCCGCCGGGACGGCACTGGACGCGGGCTGCGGGCGCGGAGTCGACGCGCTCTGGCTCGCCGGGCGCGGCTGGGAGGTGACGGCGGTCGACGTCTCGTCGACCGCCGTGAGTGCGGCCCGGGCCCTCGCGGCCCAGCAGCAGCCCGAGATCGCCGCCCGGATCTCCTGGGTCGTGGCCGACCTGACCACCTGGGAGCCGCCCCGGCAGTACGACCTGGTGGTCAGCCAGTACGTTCATCCCGACATGCCGTTCAGCGGTTTCGTGGCCCGGCTGGCCCGGGCCGTGATCCCCGGCGGAACGCTGCTGGTCGTCGGTCACGACCACGCCGACCGGCACTCGGCCGCCCACGCTCCCCGGCAGGCCTCGATCGGTCTCGACGCCGTCACCGGCGCGCTGAGCGACGACCTGTGGGAGGTGGCCGTGGCGGAACCCCGCACCCGTCTGGTCAGCCACGGCGCGACCCGGAGGACCATCCACGACCTGGTGGTCAGGGCCCGCCGCAGGCCGTCGCGATGACCCGTGCCCCGGTCAGCGGTCGCCCGCCTCGGCCAGCAGCGCGCCGACGGTACGGGCCATCACCGCCCGGGCGGCGTCCACACCCAGCCCGAGACCGTCGCGCAGGGTCGACCAGGCCGGCCAGGTGCTGGCGGCCACCACGGCGTTGACCACCTGCTCCCGCGTCGCCCCGGAGCGCTCCAGCTCGGCGGCGAAGAGCTGCTCGACCTCGTCGCGTACCCGGGCGATGTGCTTGAGCCGGTTGCGGCGCAACTGCGCGGAGACCGGCTCGCGCATCTGCGCCGCCCGGGCCGACGGCGCGATCAGTTGCAGCAGCTTCGCCCGTTGCCGACAGAACGCGTCGACCCGTTTGGCCAGCGGCAACGTGGGCGGGATCGGCCGCCAGACGGCGTCCTGCTGGCGGAGCAGCTCCACACCGCTCGCCTCGAACAGCGTCTCCATGTCCTTGAAGTTGGTCCAGAGCGTACGCAGGGAGATGCCGGCCCGGTCGGCGATGCGCTCGCCGGTCGGGCGCAGGTCGCCCTCGGAGATGAGGGCGAGGTGCGCCTCGACGATCGCCGCCCGGGTGCGCTCGGCCCGGGCCGTCCGCCCGTCGATCCGACCGGTCGCCTCGGCACTGACCATCCGCGCCCGTCTCCTCCCCCGTCCCGGTCCCATTCGTGCCAGCCGAGTCTAGGCCCTGTCCTGTCGATCATGCCGGGGCGAGGCGCCGCCCGGCGATGATCGGCGGGACCGGGCCGGTACGCGCGTCGACAGGGCATCGTCGTCCCGGTGCCGGCGCAGTTCCCGACGCCCCAACGACTGCCGGTGCACCTCGTCGGGGCCGTCGGCGATCCGGACCGCCCGGGCCCGGGCCCAGAGCCGGGCCAGCGGGGTGTCCTGGCTGACCCCGGCCGCGCCGTGCGCCTGGACCGCCCGGTCGATGATCCATTCGACCGTCTCCGGCACGGCGATCTTGATGGCCTGGATCTCGGCGTGGGCCTGCCGGTTGCCGACGGTGTCCATCAGCCAGGCCGTCTTGAGCACCAGCAGCCGGGCCTGCTCCAGGCGGACCCGGGCCTGGGCGATCCAGTCCCGCACCACGCCCTGCTCGGCCAGGGGCGCACCGAAGGCGTACCGGCCGCTCACCCGCCGGCACATCAGCTCGACGGCCCGTTCCGCCATGCCCAGCAGCCGCATGCAGTGGTGCACCCGGCCGGGACCGAGCCGGGCCTGCGAGATGGCGAAACCCGAGCCCTCCGCGCCGATCAGGTTCCGCGCCGGCACCCGCACGTCGACGAAGTCGATCTCGGCGTGGCCTCCGTGGTCGCCGTCGTCGTACCCGAAGGCCGTCATGCCCCGCCGGACGGTGACGCCCGGGGTGTCGCGGGGCACGAGGAGCTGGCTGTGCTGCCGGTGCCGGGGCGCGGTGGGGTCGGTCCGGCCCATCACGATGAAGATCGCGCACCGGGGGTCCATCGCGCCGGTGACGAACCACTTGCGGCCGTTGACCACATACTCGTCGCCCACGCGTTCGATCCGGGTGGCGATGTTGCTGGCGTCGGACGAGGCGACCGCCGGCTCGGTCATCGCGAATGCCGAGCGGATCCGGGCCGCCAGCAACGGCCGGAGCCATCGCTCCCGCTGCTCCACCGAGCCGAACTGCGCGAGCAGTTCCATGTTGCCGGTGTCCGGGGCCGCGCAGTTGAGCGCCACCGGCGCGAGCCATGGGCAGTGGCCGGTGATCTCCGCCAGCGGCGCGTACTGGAGGTTGGTCAGGCCGGCGCCGTGTTCGCCGGGGAGGAAGAGGTTCCACAACCCGCGCCGGCGGGCCTCGGCCTGGAGTTCGGCCACCACCGGCGGCGCCGTCCACGCTTCCCCCGGAACTCGGGTCTGGGCGTCGAAGACCGGCTCGGCCGGGTACACGCACTCGGTCATGAAGTCGCTCAGGCGCTCGCGCAGCCGTTCGGTGGTCTCGTCGTGGCGGAAGTCCATGCGGTCCCCTCGCGGATCGTGGTCCGGCCCGACGCCGTGGGCGTGGTCCGCACCCGGAAGGCGGTGCGGACCACGCGGACGACCGGCTCAGGCGGTCGGCACGCCGTTGGCCGGCGGCGGCACCGACGTGCCGGCGTACTCGTTGACGGGTCCGTCGGACTCGTCGGTCTCGTACGTCGGGCCGAAGTAGCGCTGCTCTCCCCCGCTGACCCGGGTCAGCCGGCCACCGCCGTAGCCGGAGTGGTCGGTGGCGGAGAAGCGCAACGGCGCCACACCCGGTCCCTGGTAGCCGCCCCTGCGGACGGCCTCGACCAGCGACTCGCGGGTGAGGTCCTTGCCGGCGGCCAGCAGCACCTGCACGAACAGGTAACCCACGGCCATCCCGTAGACGGTGTTGCCGTCGAACTCCGCACCGCCGTTGTGCTCGGCGTTCACCTTGGTGAACAGCTGGATCCACGGATCGTCGGCGTCGCCCTGCATCGGCAGGTAGTTCAGCCCGATCATCCCCTCCAGCAGTCCGGCGGCGTCGCCGAGCTGCCGGGCAAGCGTCGGATGGTCGGCGCCCACGTTGGACACCAGCCACTGCGGGCGGAAGTCCAGCCGGGCGGCGGTGCCGACGGACAGGGCGGTGAAGCCGGGGACGGTGGCGAGGATGACCACCTCGCAACCGGCCGCCTTGAAGGCACCGATCTGCGGGGCGACGTTGGTGTTGCTGGTGACGTACGTCTGACGCGCCGCCACACCGTCGGCGCCGAGCACCTTCTCCACCCCGGCCAGCGCGTCCCGACCGAAGTCGTCGTCCTGGCCGAGGAAGCAGACCTTGCGCCCGGGCAGGGCGGTCTTCACGTGGTTCGCCAGGATCTTGCCCTCGACGGTGTAGTCGGGATTGAAGCCGAAGGTGTTCGGGTAGCGGTCGGGCTGGTCCCAGTTGCGGCTGCCGGAGGCGACGAAGAGGTCGGGCACCCGGTTGGTGTGCAGGAAGTCCAGCACGCCGGTGTGGGTCGGCGTGCCGAGCCCGTTGAGGATGGCGAAGACCTTGTCCTGCAGGACGAGTTGACGGACGACCTGCTGGGTGGTGGCGGGGTTGTAGCCGTCGTCCATGACCTTGTAGGTGATCTTGCGACCGTGCACCCCGCCGTTGGCGTTGACGTAGTCGAAGTAGGCCTTCGTCGCCGGGGCGATCTTCGAGTAGCCGGCGGACGCCGGCCCGGTCAGCGGCATGTGGGTGCCGACGACGATCTCCGTGTCGGTGACACCGGGAACCGGTTCGCCCGAGCCGGGACCGTCGTCGGAGCCACAGGCGGTGGAGCTGAGCAGCAGGGTGAGGGTGGTGGCGATCACGAGACCGCGCCGTGCCGTGGTTCGCATGGGACACCGACCTTTCATCGGTCCGGTTGTGCGAGGTGGATGGTTGGGGGCGGGTGGGACGGTTACGACCGCCCGACCGGCCAGCGGGCGCGAAGCACCCGGGTCAGCCGGGACAGCAGACCCTGCACGCCGCCGGGCGCGGCGATCATGACCACGATCAGCGTGATCCCGAAGATCGCCAGCGGGAGGTTGCCCTCCAGCCGCTGCGCCGCCGCGGGCGAGAGGGTGAACAGGTTGGTCAGGGAATGCGTCAGGTCGGGCAGGGCGACCAGCAGGAAGGCACCCCACACCGCCCCGGCCAGTCGGCCGAGACCGCCGATGACGACGGCCATCAGCAGGAACAGCGACAGCGTCAGGCCGAACGCACCGGGTGACACGCTCTGCGCGAGCACCGCCAGCAGGGCACCGCCGAGGCCGGCGCTGGCCGCACTGACCACGAACGCGATGACCTGCGTTCGCGCCACGTGGATGCCGGCCAGTCGGGCGGCGACCTCGTCGTCGCGTACCGCCCGGAAGGACCGGCCGTACCGGCTGCGGACCAGGTTGGCCAGCAGCACCAGGCAGAGCAGCGTCGCCGCGGCGGCCACCCAGAGCTGCCACCGCTCGTGTGGGAAGTAGACGCCCAGCCCTTCCGGTGCGGGTGCCACCGGCACGGCCAGACCCTGCTCGCCGTTGAAGACGCCGTCGAAGGTGACGGTCAGCGCCGGCACCACCACCGCCACCGCCAGGGTGAGCCCGGCCAGGTACGGCCCCCGTAGCCGGGCGGCGGCGACCCCGACGACCAGGCCCACGGCGACGGCCGCGAGCACCGCCGCGACCAACGACAGGACCAGCACCCAGCCGGAGGTGACGCCCCGGTCGGCGAAGGCGTTCTGGCACAGCGCGACCGCGTACGCGCCGGTGGCCATCAGCGCACCGTGGCCGAGCGAGAGCTGCCCGCAGAGCCCGGTCAGGACGGTCAGCCCGGCGGTGGCGCAGAGGTAGGCGGCCACGGTGGCCAGTTGGAAGTTGCGGAACGAGTCGAGCTGGTAGCTGACGGCCAGCACCACCAGCGCGGCGCCCACCGCGACGGCGAGGTGGCGCACCAGGGTCGGCACCGGACGGCCAGGTCGGGTGGGCTCGGCGGCGGCGTGCCGGGCGGGCGGCGCCGACGCCCGGGTGGCGCTCACACCCGCCTCGCGGTGACCGGGGCGAACAGGCCGCCGGGGCGCAGCAGCAGCACCGTCAGCAGCAGGGCGAGCACCGCCAGCGGGATGAGGTCGCCGCCGGCGTACCCGCTCACGTAGGACAGCAGCAGACCGACACCCAGGCCGCCGACGACCGCGCCGGGCGGACTGTCCAGCCCACCGAGCACCGCGGCGGTGAACGAGGTGACGAAGACCAGGTCCATGGCGTGCGGATGCAGGCCCAGCTCGGTGGGGATGACCAGCATCCCGGCCAGGGCGCCGACGCCCGAGGCCAGCGCCCAGCCGAGCGTCAGCATGCCGCCGACGTTCACCCCGAGCAGCCGGGACACCTCGGGGGCGAACGCCGCCGCGCGCATCCGGAGCCCGATCGCGGTCCGCGTGAAGATCCAGACGAGTGCCGCGCCGACGACCCCGACGGTGGCGAAGACGAACAGGTCGTACGGGGACAGCACGGCGGTGCCGCCCACCGTCAGCGCGGTACGGCTGAACGGGGCCCGCGCGGGCAGGTACTCGTTGCCGTAGACCATGCCGAGGACCGCCTGGATCAGCAGGACCAGACCGAGCGCGACGATCACCGGGTTCAGCGGTGACCGGTGGTCCACCAGCCGCATCACCGCGACGTCGACGACCGCGCCGAGCAGCAGCCCGGCGAGCAGTGCCGCACCGAAGCCGAGCCAGTACGAACCGGTCGCGGCGGTGACGCTGTACGCGACGTAGGCGGCGGCCACCGCCATCGCGCCCTGGGCGAAGTTGACGATCCGACCGGCCCGCCAGATGAGCACCAGGGCGAGCGCGAACGCGGCGTAGACCGCGCCTCTCGACAGGCCGTCGAGGGTGAGGAAGAGGAAGCGGTCCACGGTCCTCCTTGCGTTCAGAATCCGAGGTAGGCGTGGCGCAGGTCGGCGTCGTCGCGCAGCCGGGCGGCCGGAGCGGCCAGGGCGACCCGACCGAGCGACATCACGATGCCCTGGTCGGCGACGGCCAGGGCGCTGCGCACGTTCTGCTCCACCAGCAGCACGGTCAGCCCGGTGTCGTCGCGCAGTCGGCGCAGCAACGCCATGGTCTGGGCCACCACGCGGGGGGCGAGGCCGAGCGACGGTTCGTCCAGCAACAGCAGGCGGGGACGGGCGACCAGGGCCCGGCCGAGCGCCAGCATCTGCCGTTCGCCGCCGGAGAGCTGGTGGCCGAGGTGTCGACGACGCCGGGCCAGCGGCTCGAACAACTGGTAGACCTCGTCGAGCGCGCGGGACGCGGCGCCGCGGTCCCGCCGCCACAACGCGCCGAGGCGCAGGTTCTCCTCGACGGTGAGTTCGCCGATCACGCCGCGCCCTTCCGGCACGTGTGCCACGCCGCGCCGGACGAGTTGCTCGACCGGGGTGCCGCGCAGGTCCCGCCCGTCGAGGAGGATCCGGCCGGCGGTCGGACGCAGCATGCCCGACAGGGTGCGCAGCAGAGTGGTCTTGCCGGCGCCGTTGGCGCCGATGACGGCGGCGATGGTGCCGGCGGGCACCCGCAGGTCGATGCCGTGCAACACCGGCACCGGTCCGTAGCCGGCGGCCAGGGCCTCGGCGGTGAGCAGGTCGGCGCCCACTACGCGGCCTCGTCGACGGCCGCGCCGAGGTAGGCGTCCACCACCGCCGGGTCCTCGCGGACCGCCTCCGGCGGCCCGGCGGCGACGACCCGCCCGAAGTCGAGCACCACGATCCGGTCGCAGACCGCCATGACCAGGTCCATGTGGTGTTCCACCAGCAGCACCGCGCACGGGTCGGTGGCCCGGTGCGGCAGCCCCCGGATCAGCTCCGCGAGGGTGTCCACGTCGTCGGCGCCGAGGCCGCCGGCCGGCTCGTCGAGCAGCAGCAGCCGGGGGCGGGCGGCCAGCGCACGAGCCAGCGCGACCCGCTGACGCAGCGCGAAGGGAAGGGTGTCCGGCGCGGCGTCGGCGAACGCCGCGATGCCCAGCTCGGCCAGCACGGCGCGGGCGTGCTCGCGCAGCCGGCGTTCGTCGCGGTCGCTGCGGGGCAGCCCGAGCAGGGCGGGCAGCAGCCCGGCCCGGGCGGTGTGCGTGGCCCCGGTCATCACGTTCTCCAGCACGGTCAGCCCGGCGAACAGGCCCGTGCCCTGCAACGTCCGGGCGATGCCCAGCCGGGGCAACCGGTGCGGGCGTGGCCGCAGTGGCCGACCGTCGAGGGTCAGCGTGCCGGTGTGCGCGGTGACGAAGCCGCACACGACGTTGAACAGCGTGGTCTTGCCGGCGCCGTTGGGCCCGATCACCCCGACCACCTCGCCCGGACCGACCCGCAGCGAGACGTCGTCGAGGGCGGTGAGGCCGCCGAAGCGGACGCCGACCCGGTGCAGTGCGAGACCGTCCGCCATCAACCCGCCCCTCGCCTCACGACCGAACTTATTACACTCGGAGTGTACGTTTCTCAGGTGTTTCGTCAACACCCTCGATGCCTGGTTGTTACCTGCCGGTACCGCGATCCGTGACGCCGCCGACGGTGCCCGGCCCGGGCAGGTCGACCAGCCGGGCCAGGGCGGCCCGGTGGCGGTCGGCGGTGCCGAAGGCGATCGCGGCGCTCTTGGCCCGCTTGAGATACAGGTGCGCGGGGTGCTCCCAGGTGAAGCCGAGCCCGCCGTGCAACTGGACGCAGACCTCCGCCGCCCGGACCGCCACCGGGCCGCAGTAGGCCTGCGCCAGCGCGGCTGCCAGTGCCGCCTCGGCGGCGTCGAACCGGTCGGCGGCGTCAAACCGGTCGGCGGCGTCCAGTCGATCGGCGGCGTGCCGGGCCACCGCCCGGGCCTCGGTCAGCTCCACCCAGAGGTCGGCCAGCCGGTGCTTGACCGACTGGAACGAGCCGATCGGACGGCCGAACTGGCGGCGCTGCCGCACGTGGGCCACCGTCGCGTCCAGACACCACTGGGCCAGCCCGACCTGCTCGGAGGCGAGCAGCGCCGCGCCGGCGGTCAACGCCGACGTCACCGCCCGGGTCGCCGTCGCGCCGGCCGCGACCAGGCGGGCGGGCGCGCCGATGAAGTCGATGTCGACCAGCGGTCGGGTGGCGTCCAGCGACACCACGGGGGTCGTCCGCACCGCCGGCGCCGCGGCGTCGACGGCGTACAACCCGTCGCCGGCCGGGACCAGTAGCAGGCCGTGCGGAACGGTGTCGGCCACGCCGGTCACCCGCCCGGACAGCGTCGGCCCGAGGTCGACCCGGACCGGCCCGGGCGGTACGCCAGGGGCGGTGGCGAGGCCGACCGCCAGCGCCACGTCGCGTTCGGCGGTGGCCACCTGGCGCAGCAGAGTGGACTCCCCACAGGCGAGCAACGCCCGGATGGCCACGACGGTGCCGAGGAAGGGCACCGGCGCGACCGCCCGGCCCAGCTCCTCCAGCACCACCGCGACCTCCCGGAAGCCGGCTCCGGCGCCGCCGTGCTCGTCGGGTACGGCCAGGCCGGTCACGCCGAGCTGGTCGACCAGGCGGCGCCACAGCTCGGCGTCGTACGCGGCATCGCCGTCGACCGCGGCGAGGACCCGCTGCCACGGTGCGTGCGCGGCCAGCAGCGCCCGTACGCTGTCGCGCAGCGCCTCCTCGTCGGCGTCGTAGAGCAGGTCGGTCATCGGTCCACCCGGGGTTCGGCGGGCAGCCCGAGCACCCGCTCGGCGATGATGGTGCGCAGGATCTCCGAGGTCCCGCCCTCGATGGAGTTGCCCCGGGCGCGCAGGTAGCGGTAGGTGGCGGTACGGCCGAGCAGGTCGGGCTCCTCCGGACGACGCATCGTCCAGTCGTCGTGCCGCAGCCCCTCGGCGCCGCGCAGCTCGACCTCCAGCCCGCTGATGCGCTGACTCAGCTCGGCGAACGAGAGCTTGACCGCCGAGCCCTCCGGGCCGGGTTGGCCCGCGGCGATCAGCTGGCGCAGACGCAGGGCGGCCAGCCGGGCGGCCTCGGCGCGCACCCACGAGTGCAGCACCTCCTCGTGCAGGCTGAAGGTGCGCAGCTCCGGCCGGTCCCGCCACAGTCGGGCCAGCACGCCCACCATGCCGCCCTCCCGGGGCAGCGGCCGGCCACCGATGGCGACGCGTTCGTTCATCAGCGTGGTGCGGGCGATCTGCCACCCGTGCCCGACGGCGCCGACGCGGTGGGCGTCGGGCACCCGGACGCCGGTCAGGAAGACCTCGTTGAACTCCGCCTCTCCGGTGATCTGGCGCAGCGGGCGCACCTGCACCCCCGGCGCGGTCATGTCGCAGACGAAGTAGGTGAGGCCGTGATGCTTGGGCGCGGCCGGGTCGGTGCGGGCCAGCAGGATCGCCCAGCGCGCCTGGTGGGCCAGCGACGTCCACACCTTCTGCCCGTCGACCACCCAGTCGTCGCCGTCGGGCACCGCCCGGGTGCGCAGACTGGCCAGGTCGGAGCCGGCGTCGGGCTCGCTGAACAGCTGACACCAGACCTCCTCGCCGGTCCACAGCGGGCGCAGCCAGCGCCGGCACTGCGCCTCGCTGGCGTGCCGCAGCAGGGTCGGCGCGGCCATGCCGAGTCCGATGCTGTTGCGCCGGGGCCGGTTGTCCGGCGCGCCGGCCTCGGCGAAGGCCTCGTCCACCACGGCCTGCAGGTGCGGCGGCGCACCCAGTCCACCGTGGCCGGGCGGATGGTGCACCCAGGCCAGGCCGGCGTCGAACCGGGCGCGCAGGAAGCCGGTGCGATCAGCACCCGGGTCGTGCGTCCGCAGGAACGCGGCGACCAGCCCGCGCAGTCCGTCGGCCGTGTGGTCGGACACTGGCCACCTCCAATGTTATTGCACTCCCGATGCAATATACGGCCGCCGGTCCATGGGACGGAAGACCGGCGGCCGGACGATCCGGGGCGACCGCGCCGCGACCGCCCCGGAGGGCGTCAGTGCGGGCAGGTGTTGCGGTACTCCTGGATCGCCAGGCCGCTCGGGCCCGGGCAGAGGAACTGCTCGTAGCGGGTGTCGTCGTCGACGAACCGCTTCAGCCAGGCCACCATCTGCTTCGCCGTGGGGGTGTTGACCGTGTTCGGGAAGAAGTGACCCTCGTTGTTGAGCTCCAGGTACGCCTTCTCGGCGGAGGCCGGGATGCTGTTGTAGAACGGCTTGGAGTGCGTCGAGACCGAGGCGACGGAGTCGCTCTCACCGCCGATGATCAGCGTCGGCACCCGCAGGTTCGACCAGTTCTTGGTCAGGTTCCACGGCGCCAACGGCACCGCGGCCTGCAACGACGGCCGGCTCGCCGCGGCCTCCAGGCTGCCCCCGCCACCCATCGAGTGACCGGCCACGGCGAGTCGACTCGCGTCGATCCGGCCGCGTACCGAGCTGCGCTGGGTGAGGTAGTCCAGCGCGGCCAGCAGTTGGCGGCCGCGACTGTCCGGCTGGTCCAGCCGGGTGATGGTGTCGATGCCGATGACCACGAAGCCGTGCGAGGCGATCCGCGGCCCCAGCCAGTCCAGGCTCGACCAGGAGGCGGTGTAACCGGGCGAGATGGCCACCGCGCCGAAGGTGCCCGCGGTGGTGGTGGTCGGGTAGTAGATGACGCCGCCACCGAAGCCGCTGACCAGCGAGGAGACGGTGGTCGACGAGGTGGCGAAGGGGCCGCGGCTGGCCTCCAGGATCGCGTTGGTCGGTGCCGGTCCCCGCTCGTACGGGTTGGCGGCCTGGGCGGGGGACGAGGTGGCGACGACGCCACCGGAGGCCAGGACGGCGGCCATCGCCAGCCGGGCCAGGATCGAGGCGGAACGGGGACGGGTGGTGGTGGTAGATCGCACGTCGGATACTCCCTTGGGTCGGAGCGGTATCGACTGCGATCAGTGTTTGGGGTGGTCCGCCAGCACCGCATCGGCAAAATCACCAGTCACCGGGCCGCGCCGTCGCCGGCGGAGCACGACTGCCCCACCGGCGACGGCGGCGGTGTCACAGGACGGTGCAGAGCGTGCCGTTGAGCCGGAACGCCGTCGGCGTCACGTTGGGGCCGCTGTACTCCCCGACGAAGCCGGCGCTGGTGCCGCCCCCGGCGGGGATCCGGCGGTTGTCGTCGGTGCCGGTGACCCGGACGGTGGTGCCGACCTGTTCCCAGTTCGCGCTCCAGCCGCTGCCCACCCGCTGCCAGGACGTGGGCCAGGTCCAGGTCAGCGTCCAGCCGTCGATGGCGGTGCTCGCGTTGTTGACGATGTCGACGCCTGCGACGTAGCCGTTGCCCCAGTCCGTGGTCCGGGTGAAGCGGACGCCGCAGGTGCTGGTGGCCGGGCTGCCGGTGGTGAAGGTCAGCGGTGGCGAGGCCCAGGAGACCCGGCCCGCGGTGTCCCGGGTCAGCACGTTGACGGTGTACCTGGTGCCGGCGACGAGGTTGCCGACGGCCAGCGAGGTGCCCGAGGTCTCGCCGAGCTGCTCACTGACCGCCCCGTACTGCCGGTACACCTCGTACTTGGCGATCGGGCTGCTCCCCCGGGCCGCCGCCGGCCAGGAGATCGTCGCGGTCCGGTCGGTCACCTCGGCGACCGTCGGCTGCCCCGGTGCGCCGGGCTGCCCGGTGGTGGCACCGGCCGGACGCACCACGAGCGTGGTCAGCGAGTACGGCGGCAGCGTCCGGCTGGTCGCGCTGCCGGACCGGCTGGTGGCGATGGCGGTGGCACCGTTGGTGTGGGTGTGGACCGTCGGCTCCCCACTCGACGGGGCGAAGCCGGTGTAGTCGATGGCGACCTCACGCGCGTTGTCCGGATCCTTGTTCACCAGCAGCACCGCGACCTCCCCGGTGGCCCGGCGCACCGCGTGCGCGGCGACCAGCGGCTCGTTCGTGGCGGCCCGGATGAACTGGTCGCCGGTGCGGGCGAAGCGGCCCATCATGGACAGCCCGTGGTAGGCGGCGAAGGGCGTGTTCAACGGGGGCTCACAGACCGACCCGTCGGAGGTGCAGGTGCCGCTGGAGAGCATGCCGAAGTCGCCGTAGTCGGTCTGCCCGGCCACGGTCGACACCCGGCCGATGCCGTTGCGCACGTTCCACCAGTGGACGGTGAAGACGCCGTTGGCCAGCAGCCCGCTGTACGCGTCGGCCAGGAACAGTGCCGCCGGCTGGCTGGTCATCCCCTCGGAGGTCACGTTCACCTCGGTGAGGCTGATGCCGATGCGCCCGGCGTTCGGCCCGGCGTACCGGGTGATCTGCTGCCGGAGCAGGTGGACCGCGTCGGTGATGTGGCCGGTCCGGGGCAGCGACTCGGCGGCGGTCCCGCCCGGGTACCAGTGCACGTCGACGAAATCGATTTTCTGGCCGGCGATGGCCAGCACGGTCTGGTTCCACGGGCCCGGATCGTCACCGGCGGTCAGCCCGTCGGGCCAGTTCGCCGGCATGGTGAGCACCGCGCCGACCTTGATGGTCGGGTCGACCGCCTTCATCGCGTCGGCGTACGCGACCACGAGGTTCGCGTAGTAGCTGGCGCTCTTGTCGGGATGGTGGTCGGCCTCCCAGGCCGAGCCGTAATGGCCGTTGCCGTAGTTCTCGTTGCCGACCGTCCAGTACCGGGCGGCGTAGCCCTTGGTGACATTGGCGTACCGCACCCACTCCGCCGCCTCCTCGGGGGTGCCGGTGCCGTAGTTGGCGATGATCATTGGCTGGGCGCCGGCCCGCCGGACCCCGGCCATGAAGGTGTCGAAGTCGGTGCCGGGTGCGACGTACCCGCCGGGCGCGGTGTGGTCCCGCCAGTGGTAGATGTCGGCGTAGGAACCGCCCGGGTAGCGCATCATCTGCACGCCGGCCGCCCGCAGCAGGTCCGACGTCTCGGTGGTGCCCAGTTGGGAGTCCCAGATGGCGTGGTTGACGCCGAGGGCGGTGTCGGGCACGGTGGCGAGCCCGGCCCGGGCGTTCACGGTCACCGCCACCGGCGTGGTCGCCGCGGCGGCGCTCGGCTGGTCGAGCCCGACCAGAGCGGCCGTGCCGAGCAGCAGGCCGACCGCGAATGCGGCGTGGGCGCGCCGGGCGGGGCGCGGGGGCGGGGCGAGGGGTCGAACACCGTGCCGGTCCGAGATTGCCATGGCCGTCCTTCGTCGGTCATGCGGAGTTCCACCGCCCCCGAGCCGGTTGACACGGCTCGGGGGCGGTGGAACGGAGACGGATCCAGTCATCCACCGTCGTCCCCCGGGGCCTTGACCGGCCCCGGTTGCCCATCGGGCGACGGCTACTCACGCGCGACAACGCATCGGCGTTCAAGAATCCCACAGCATCGGGCTCGACTCAACGACCCGTTCGTCCATCGGGACCATTAGTAAGGTTTGTGAACAGTAGGTGTTACCATCACGTACGTCGATGGAAGCCTCACCTTCGACGTCCCGTACCCATCGGAAGGAGTGGTCACATGTCGAGATCGCGCAGACTGGCCACGCTCATGGCGCTGGCGCTCACCGGTGCGCTGCTCGCGGTCGTTCCCTCGTCCCCTGCCTCCGCCGCCACCTGCGCCACGCCGTGGCAGTCCTCGGCGGTCTACACCGGAGGCATGCAGGTCTCCCACAACGGACGCAACTACCAGGCGAAGTGGTGGACCCAGAACGAGGCGCCGCCGGGCACCTCGGGGGTCTGGCAGGATCTCGGGGCCTGCGGCGGCAGCACGCCGCCGACCAACCCTGGCGGTTTCGTGGTGAGCGAGGCCCAGTTCAACCAGATGTTCCCGGGCCGCAACTCCTTCTACACATACTCCGGGCTGGTCAACGCGTTGGGCGCCTATCCCGCGTTCGCTCGCACCGGTAGCGCGACCGTGCAGCGCCAGGAGGCCGCCGCCTTCCTGGCCAACGTCTACCACGAGACCGGCGGCCTGGTGCACATCGTCGAGCAGAACACGGCCAACTACCCGCACTACTGCGACCGCACCCAGCCCTACGGTTGCCCCGCCGGGCAGGCCGCCTACTACGGCCGTGGCCCGATCCAGCTCAGCTGGAACTTCAACTACCACGCGGCGGGCAACGCCTTGGGCTTGCCGCTGCTGACCAACCCCTGGCTGGTCCAGAACGACGCCGCCGTGGCCTGGAAGACCGCCATCTGGTACTGGATGACGCAGAACGGGCCCGGCACGATGACCGCGCACCACGCGATGGTGACCGGTGCCGGCTTCGGGCAGACCATCCGCAGCATCAACGGCTCGATCGAGTGCAACGGCGGCAACCCCGCCCAGGTGCAGAGTCGGGTCACCCGGTACCAGCAGTTCGTGGGCATCCTCGGGGTGCCCGCCGGAGCGAACCTCTACTGCTGACCCCAAGCTCCGGCGCCGCCACACCCCCGGCGGCGCCGGGCCGGTCAGCCCACCTTCGGGGTGGCCCGGTCGATGATCGCGGCGAAGTCGACGCCGGCCGGCAACGTGCCGTACGCCTGCCCCCGGTCGCCGGCGAGCCGGGACGCGCAGAAGGCGTCGACGACGGCCGGATGACCGTGCCGCACCAGCAGCGCACCCTGCAACACCAGTGCCAACTGCTCGACCACCCGACGGGCGCGTACCTCCAGATCGGCCGGATCGGCCAGCGCCGCCCGCACCTGGCGAACCGCGGCGTCGAGCCGGGCGTCGGCTCCGGCGGCGACGTCCACCTCCGCCTGGAACGCCGCCATCACCTCGGGCTGGCCGGCCAGCGCGCGCAGCACGTCCAGCGCGGCCACGTTGCCGGAACCCTCCCAGATGGAGTTCAGCGGTGACTCACGGAACAGTCGCGGCATCCCGGACTCCTCCACATAGCCGTTGCCGCCCAGACACTCCAGGGCCTCCGCGGCGTGACCCGGCCACCGCTTGCAGACCCAGTACTTGCCGACGGCGAGGGCGATCCGCTTGAACGCCGTCTCCGTCGCGTCGCCGCGGGCGGAGCGGTCGGTCGCCCCGGCCAGCCGCATCATCAGCACGGTGGCGGCCTCGGACTCCACCGCCAGGTCCGCCAGGACGTTACGCATCAAGGGCTGGTCCGCGAGGTACCGGCCGAACGCCCGCCGGTGGGCGGCGTGGTGCGCGGCGGTGACGACCCCGTGCCGCATCCCCGCGGCCGCGCCGATCACACAGTCCAGCCTGGTCAGGTTGACCATGTCGATGATGGTGCGTACGCCCCGACCCTCGTCGCCCACCCGCCAGGCCACCGCGTCGTCGTACTCGACCTCGCTGGAGGCGTTGGAACGGTTGCCGAGCTTGTCCTTGAGCCGCATCAGCCGCATCGGGTTGCGGGTGCCGTCGGGCAGCACGCGCGGCACCAGGAAACAGGTGAGCCCGCCCGGCGCCTGGGCGAGGGTGAGGAAGAGGTCGCACATCGGCGCGGAGGTGAACCACTTGTGCCCGACCAGCCGGTAGCTGCCGTCGGGCGCGGGGCGCGCCGTGGTGGTGTTGGCCCGGACGTCCGACCCACCCTGCTTCTCCGTCATCGACATGCCCGCCAGCAGCCCCCGCTTGGTCAGCGGTGCCCGCAGCCCGAAGTCGTAGCCGCGGGTGGTGAGCAACGGCTCGTACCGCGCGGCCAGATCGGGAGCGTGCCGCAGCGCCGGCACGGCCGCGTACGTCATCGAGATCGGGCAACCGTGACCGGCGTCCGGACGCCAGACGTGGAACTTCGCGGCCCGGGCCACGTGGGCGCCGGGCCGTTCGTCGGCCCAGGGCGCGGCGTGCAGGCCGTGCTCCACGGCGGTACGCATCAACTCGTGCCAGGAGGGATGGAACTCGACCTCGTCGACCCGGTTGCCGTACCGGTCGTGGGTACGCAGCACCGGGGGGTGTTCGTTGGCCAGCCGGCCGTGCTCGGCGGCCTCCTCGGTGCCGGCCAGCCGGCCGAGTTCGTGCAGCTCCGCCGCTGCCCAGCCGGCCCCCTCCCGGGTCAGCGCGTCGAGGAGCGCGGGGTCGTCCGCGGTGTCGTGGCCGACCAGCGGCGGAACCTGGTTGAACACCTCGTGCGTGCTCACGACGGAACTCCCAACGCGCGGTGGATGAAGGTGGTCAGCCCGCCGATGGTGTCCGGCCCGGCGACACCGGCGGCCAGTGGACCCACCATCGCCTCGGCCAGGGCACCGACCACGGCGGTGGAGGTGAGTTCGGGGTCCTGCGGAGGCAGTTCCCCGGCGGCCACGCCGTCGGCGACGTAGCCGGCGATCAGCGCCGCGTGGGCGCGCCGGAAGATCAGCCGCTGCGCCTCCACCGCCGGATCGACCGGCTCGACGAGCAGCGCGTAGGCCAGTCGCGGGGATCGCAGGGCCCGGCCGGAGAAGGTCTCGATGACCGCCCGGATCCGTGTGGCGGCGGAAGCCTCCACGGCGGCGGCCTGGGTGACGGCGTCGATCTCGCGCTGGCTGGCGGTGCGGAACACCTCGGTGAAGAGGTCGGCCTTGGTCGGGAAGTGCCGGTAGACACTGCCGGTCGCGACGCCGGCCCGCTCGGCGACGGCGGCGACCGAGCAGCCGGCGTAGCCGTGCTCGGCCAGGATGGCCAGGGCGGCGTCGAGGAGCCGCTCGCGCGAGGCGGTCAGCCGCGCCTTCACCCGCTCGGTGCTCCGATACGCCACCCAAGAATTGAACCATCATTCATTTCTTCACGGCAAGGGCATCACCGGGGCTGATCAGGCCAGCGACTTGGCGAACCAGTGGTGTGCGTACGGGTTGCGGTTGTAGGGCGGGATCTCCTGGTAACCCGCACTGCGGTAGAGCTGGATCGCCTCGGTGAGAGTGCGGTTGGTGTCCAGGCGTACGCTGCCCGCGCCCGCGGTGGCGGCGTACCGCTCCAACTCGTTGAGCAGGCGGCGTCCGACGCCGAGCCCACGCACCGACGCCGACACCCACAGCCGTTTGATCTCGGCGGGCTCGCCGGGCGGCAGGCGCAGTGCGCCGCAGCCCACCGCCTCGGTCCCGAGAGTGGCCACCAGGAACAGCCCGGCCGGCGGCACCAGCTCGTGATCGTCGACACCGCTGCCCGCCGGGTCGAAGCCGGCGTCGAACCGCTCGGCCAGCTCCCGCGCGTACGCGCGCAGGCACGCCCGCGCGTGGGGCTCGCCCGGATGGCTGCGCCCGATGGTGACCAGCGACGCCATGAGCAGGTGCTCGACCTCGGCCATGGCGGCGGTGAGCCGGCTCCGCTGGCCGTCGCTGAGCGGCGCCAGCACCGACCAGGCCAGGTCGTCGGAGCTGCGGTCGAGCATCTCCCACTCGGTGCGACCGGCCTCGGTCAGGCGCGCGGTGCGTACCCTGCCGTCGCCCTCGCCGGGTCCGACGACCACGAGACCCGCCCCCTCCAGGGTGCGTAACAGCCGGCTGAGGTAGCCGGCGTCGAGATCGAGCCGGGTCCGCAGGGCCGCGACCTCGGCACCGTCGGGACCGATCTCCCACAGCAGCCGCGACTGAGCGAGGGGCCGGTCACGGGCGAGGTAGCTGTCGTCCAGCGCGCCGACGCGCTGGGTCACCGTGCGGTTGAAGCGCCGTACCACGTCGACAAGTGCGCGATCCATGATTGCTGACTTTAGTCAGCGATATCGTTTCCGGGGAGGTCCCCCCGGGATGATTGGGCGCGGACCGACGTCTCCACGCCGATTCCGGCGCCTCCCGACCGGGCGGACGAGGTCAAGGTCACCAGAGCGCTCACCGCCAGCACGCCCGCACAGACGTGGAGCGCCGCCGCGGCCCCGGCGAGCTCCGCCAGCCGCCCGAGCCCGTTGGTGGTCAGCAGCAGCGCCAGGCTCTGCACGAGCACGAGCACGCTCTGCACCCGGGCCAGGTGCGTCACCGGCGTCGCGGCCAGCACCAGCGGACCGATGTGCGTGGCGAACAGTCCGGCACCGACCCCGACGACCGCCCCCGCACCGACCGCGACCAGCGTGGACCTCGCCACGTACCCGTTCGCCAGCACGGCCACGCCGACGGCGGCCGTCAGCAGACCCGCCCCGGCCGCCATGGCCCCCCGAGACAGTGTGCCGCGCACCAGCACCAGCACCGCGACGGCGGCCGTGCCCAGCGCCACGGCTGCGACGAGCGCGCCTGCGGCCTGCGGAGACCACGCCCGCTCCCTGGCCAGCAGCGGTACGAGCAACGCGGCCACCGGCAGCAGGAATCCTGCGGCGACCCCGGTCACCAGCAGCGCGGCTCGCAGCGTGCGGTGCTGCCAGCCGAGGCGCAGGCCGTCCAGGGGCGCGGGCCAACCCGGACCCGCCCCGTCGGCCGGCCCGCCCGCCGTCGAGCCCGCTCCGGCGTCCGCGACGCCCACCGTGGCGTCCGCGACGCCCGCCACCCGTCGGCGCAGGACCATCAGGACGGAGAGCATCACCAGGAAGGTCGCGGTGTTGGCCAGGGCCACACCGGTGAGCCCGGCGGCGCCGAGGAGCAGACTCCCCAGCGGCGGTCCGGCGAACAGCGCCAACTGCCCGACCAGGTGGCGAGCCGACATCGCCCGGGCAAGGGCGGCCGGCGGCACCAGGCGCCGAGGCATCGATCCCGCACTCGGCAGGTGGAACGCATCCACGATCCCGATGGCCAGGCCGGCGAGCAGCAGGGGCAGCCTCGGGTCCTCCGTCGACCGAACCGCCATGGCAAGCGCCGTCGTGACCACGACCATCGTCGCGTCCGCGCCGACCAGGACCGACCAGGCTCCGACCCGGTCGGCGAGCGCCCCACCCGTGAGAAGCAGCAGCACCCGGGGCAGGGTGATCGCGGTGAGGACCAGGGCGGCGAAGCTGCCGCCCTGCCCGGCCGCGACCCAGCCCATCGCGAACGCCATGGCCTGCGTGGCGACGAGGCTCAGCGCGGTGCCGCCCAGCCAGGTCCAGTATCCGCCGGGTACCGCCGCCCCGATCCGTGTCACCGTCACTGTCACCGGGGCCGCTCCCACTCTCCGCTGTCCACGGGGAGCACTGTTCGATCTCGACCAGGTGGAGAGTCAAGCTCCGGGCCACGGCGATCGCCGACCGGTCACAACGAGTCCGAAGGGCCGGCGACCCCTCCGGTCGTCGGCGGAATTTTCCGGCCTGTTTCCGATGGACGACCTACCGAAATCCGGTCTTGCGCGGCCGTTCACACTGCCGCTATGTTAACGATAACATCGACCGGGCCGCATGGGTTTGGATTCGCACAGACCTCCGGCAGCTGCCCGGAACAGCACGACGCGCTTCGGCCACAGGAGACGCGGTCGCACCGGGCACAGCGATCGCGCACCTACCGACGTCGAGCGGGCCGCTTTCCCCGCCACCGCCCCTTTCACCACGACTGCTCGTCTCCCCCGAACGGAACCCGGAGGCCGTGATGCCCCACCCGTCCCTCAACCGTCGACACGTACTCCGCGCCGCCGGCGCGGCGGCCGTCGCCACCGCGGTCGGCCCTGTCCTGCGCACCGGTACCGCCGGGGCGGCGATCCCGCCGGCCCGGCCTGACCTCGGCGTCTCCGCCTACGCCTTCGAACCCGGCCAGGTGCGGCTGACCGCCAGCCGGTGGTTGGACAACCAGAACCGCACCCTGAACTACCTGCGCTTCGTCGACGTCAACCGGCTGCTCTACACCTTCCGCGCCAACCACCGCCTCTCCACGGCCGGCGCTACGGCACTCGGCGGCTGGGAGGCACCCAACTTCCCGTTCCGTACCCACTCCCAGGGGCACTTCCTGACCGCGTGGGCGCAGATGTGGGCGGTACTCGGCGACACCACCTGCCGGGACAAGGCCAACCACATGGTGGCGGAGCTGGCCAAGTGCCAGGCCAACAACGCGGCGGCGGGCTTCAACACCGGCTACCTGTCCGGCTATCCCGAATCCGACTTCACCGCCCTGGAAGCCCGGACCCTGAGCAACGGCAACGTGCCGTACTACACCATCCACAAGACCCTGGCCGGTCTGCTCGACGTGTGGCGGCACATCGGCAACACCCAGGCCCGCGACGTCCTGCTGGCGCTCGCCGGCTGGGTGGACTGGCGCACCAGCCGGCTCACCTCCGCCCAGATGCAGGCGATGCTGGGCACCGAGTTCGGCGGCATGAACGCGGTGCTGACCGACCTGTACCAGCAGACCGGCGACGCCCGTTGGCTGACCGCCGCCCAGCGCTTCGACCACGCCGCCGTGTTCAACCCCCTCGCGGCGAACTCCGACCAGCTCAACGGGCTGCACGCCAACACCCAGGTACCGAAGTGGATCGGCGCGGCCAGGGAGTTCAAGGCCACCGGCACCACCCGGTACCGGGACATCGCCAGCAACGCCTGGAACATGACGGTCAACGCGCACACCTACGTCATCGGCGGCAACAGCCAGGCCGAACACTTCCGGGCACCCAACGCCATCGCCGGATACCTGCGCAACGACACCTGCGAGGCGTGCAACACGTACAACATGCTCAAGCTGACCCGGGAGCTGTGGCTGCTGGATCCGAACCGGGTGGCGTACTTCGACTACTACGAGCGGGCGCTGCTCAACCACCTGGTCGGAGCGCAGAACCCGGCCGACAACCACGGACACATCACCTACTTCACGCCGTTGAATCCCGGCGCCCGGCGGGGCGTGGGACCGGCGTGGGGCGGTGGCACCTGGAGTACCGACTACAACTCCTTCTGGTGCTGCCAGGGCACCGGGCTGGAGAGCAACACCACGCTGATGGACGCGATCTACTTCCACAACGGCAGCACGCTCACCGTGAACCTCTTCATGCCCTCGGTGCTCACCTGGTCGCAGCGCGGCATCACGGTCACCCAGACCACCACGTACCCGGTCGGCGACACCACGACCCTCACCGTCACCGGCAACGTCAGCGGCTCCTGGGCGATGCGGATCCGCATCCCGGCCTGGACGCAGGGCGCGACGGTCAGCGTCAACGGCACCGCGCAGAACATCGCCACCACCCCGGGGACCTACGCCACCCTCACCCGGTCCTGGACCTCCGGTGACACGGTGACGGTGCGGCTGCCGATGCGCGTGATCGTGCAGCCGGCCAACGACGATCCGAACGTGGTGGCGCTGACCTACGGCCCGGCGGTGCTCTCCGGCAACTACGGCAACACCTCGCTCTCGGCGCTGCCCGCCCTGGCCACCACCTCGGTCACCCGGACCAGCGGCACCTCCCTCGCCTTCACCGCCACCGCCAACGGTTCATCGGTCAATCTGATCCCCTTCTACGACGCACACGGCCACAACTACACCGTCTACTGGAACGCCAACGGTCAGGGCGGCGGCACCTCCGCCGCCACGTTCCGGCTCGCCAACGTCGCCAGCGGCCTGGTGCTCGGCATCGAGAACATGTCCACCGCCGACGGGGCACCGGCGTTGCAGTGGGCCGACAACGGCACGGCCGACCACGACTGGCAGCTCGTCGTCGACGGCAACGCGGTCAAGTTCCGCAACGCCAACAGCGCGAAGGTGCTCGGCGTGCAGAACATGTCGACCGCCGACAACGCGCAGGTCCTGCAGTGGTCGGACACCGGCACGGCCGACCACCGGTGGACGGTGGTGGACGTCGGTGACGGCTCGCACAAGATCCGTAACGGGCACACGGGCAAGCTGCTCGCCGTCCTGAACGGCTCCACCGCGCAGGGTGCCCGCGTGGTGCAGGATCCGGACAACGGCACGCCGGACAACCAGTGGCGGTTCCTGCCCAACGGTGCGCGCCGACTTCAGAACCTGGCCACCGGCCTGGTGCTCGGCGTACAGAACATGTCCACCGCCGACGGCGGCCTGGTGATCCAGTGGGGTGACACGGGAACCGCCGACCACCTCTGGACCGCGATCGTGGACAGCGGGGGCTACCTGCGCTTCCGTAACTCGCACAGCGGCAAGGTGCTGGGGGTGGAGAACGGCGGCAGCGGTAACGGCGCCCGGGTGGTGCAGTGGGCCGACAACGGCGCGGCCAGCAACCGCTGGCGGTTGCGGTACGCCGCGAACGGCTACTTCCGCATCCAGTCCGCCAACGGTGGACGGGTCCTCGGCGTGCTGAACGCCTCGTCGAGCCAGGGCACCCAGATCGTCATCTGGGACGACAACGGCGCCAGCGACCACCGCTGGCGATTCATCTAGCCGCCACGGTGCGCGATCCGGCCGTCCTCGCCGGGTCGCGCACCGTCTCCATATTCACCATCGTCACTTGAGATTGTTATCGATAACATGCTAGTTTTCCGGCAGGAGTAACGGGCACGCTCCTGCATCCTGGTCGCCGGCCATCAGGCCGAGGCGGAGTTCCGCCACACCGCCGATCATCGGCGACCTGTCCGGGTTCGCCTCCGCGAGGCACCGCGCTGTCCGCGCGGAAGGGCCACCTCGACGTAGGCAGTCACCGATCCGCCTCGTAACGGCCGGCAGCCACGAGGACATCCACCCACATCGGCACGGCACCGGCGCGGCCAGTCCGCGTCGCGCGGCCCCGCCGCGTCCGCCCTCGCCCCGTTGATCATGATGTTCTTACCCCGGAGAGCGCTCCCCGGCGACAACAACTTCATGATCGACGCGAACCGGTTCCGCTGTCCCGCCCCGGACCGCCACCGACGACGTGGGCGCCACCCAGCCTGTTCCGACGGCTCGGCGTGTTCAGGCCGACTCCGCCGGCACCCACCACCGGAAGGTTCACCCATGAAGACCAGATCCGCCCACCGAACATCCCCGAGGCTCCGGCCGCGCACCGTGTTGATGTCGCTCGCGGCCGGGACCGCCCTGCTGGCGTCGACCGTGCTGGTCGCCACGGCCGCCAATGCCGCCGCCAGCACGCTCGGTGCGGCGGCGGCCCAGAGCGGACGCTACTTCGGCGCCGCCACCAACTCGTTCCAACTCTCCAACGCGTCCTACACCACGATCCTCAACCGCGAGTTCAACTCGATCGTGGCCGAGAACGAGATGAAATGGGACGCCACTGAGCCCCAGCAGAACGCCTTCAACTTCACCGGGGGCGACCGACTTGTGGCGCACGCCCGGGCCAACGGCATGTCCGTCCGTGGCCACACGCTGCTCTGGCACGCCCAGCAGCCCGGCTGGGCGCAGAACCTGTCCGGTAGCGCGCTGCGCAACGCCGCGATCAACCACGTCACCCGGGTGGCCACCCACTTCCGCGGGCAGATCCATTCGTGGGACGTGGTCAACGAGGCGTTCGCCGACGGCGGCAGCGGTGCCCGGCGCGACTCGAACCTGCAACGCACCGGCAACGACTGGATCGAGGCGGCGTTCCGCGCCGCCCGCGCGGCCGACCCCGGGGCCAAGCTCTGCTACAACGACTACAACACCGACGGGATCAACGCGAAGTCGACCGGCATCTACAACATGGTCCGGGACTTCAGGCAACGTGGTGTGCCGATCGACTGCGTGGGCTTCCAGTCCCACCTGGGCACCACGCTCGCCGGTGACTACCAGGCCAACCTGCAACGCTTCGCCGATCTCGGCGTCGACGTCCAGATCACCGAGCTGGACGTCGCCGAGGGCGCCAACCAGGCCAGCATCTACGAGCGGGTGACCCGGGCCTGCCTGGCGGTGGCCCGGTGTACCGGGATCACGGTCTGGGGCGTCTGGGACGCCGCCTCCTGGCGCTCGGACAACCCGCTGCTGTTCGACCGCAACGGGAACAAGAAGCCCGCGTACACCTCGGTGCTCAACGCGCTGAACAGTGTCAGCGGACCCAACCCGACCAACCCGCCGCCGACCACCACACCACCGCCGGCGGCCGGCGGGGCGTGCTCGGCCACGGTGTCGCTCAACTCGTGGAACGGTGGCTTCGTGGCCACCGTACGGGTCACCGCCGGCAACGCCGCGATCCGCGGCTGGACCGTGCGGATCACACTGCCCGGCGGCACCGCGGTCACCGGCACGTGGAACGCACAGGCCAGCGGAAGCAGCGGGACGGTGAACTTCAGCAACGTCAGCTACAACGGCCAGGTCGGCGCGGGCGGCAGTACCGAGTTCGGCTTCCAGGGCACCGGCGTCGGCCCGTCCGGCACCCCCACCTGCACCGCAACCTGATCCGCTCCCCCGGCCCGGTGACGTCGGTTGATCAAGAAGTTCTGGTCGGAATTCGAGCTGGGCGCGACCAGAACTTCTTGATCAACCCTTGAGGGCTCGTCAGCGACGGGGCGGGGGGCCGACGCTTCGGCGCGCCACCAGGGTGGGTGCGATGGTCTCGCGCAACGCGCCGCCACTGACCGATTCGATCTGCGCGAGCAGCATCTCCAGGCTCGCCCGGGCCACCGCGCCGAAGTCCGGTCGCACGGTGGTCAGCGGCGGGATGAAGTAGGCGGCCTCCGGCACGTCGTCGAAGCCGACCACACTGATGTCGTCCGGCACCCGGCGGCCATGCTCGTGCAGGGCCCGCAGCACCCCGAGGGCCAGGTGGTCGTTGGCGGTGAAGACCGCGGTGACATCGGGCATCCGGGCCAGCATCTGCCCGCACCGGTAGCCGGCCGCGGCGGACCAGTCCGCCGGCACCAGCGGCGGGATCTCCGCACCGGCCACGCTCAGTGCATCCCGCCAACCCTCGATACGACCGGCGCTGTCGAACCAGTCCGACGGACCCGAGACGTGCCAGACCGTACGATGGCCGGCGTCGAGCAGGTGCTGGGTGGCGGCCCGGGCGCCGGCCGCCTGATCGACCGTCACCAGCGGCATCGGCCGGTGCGGGTCCCCGTCGACGGTGACCAGCGGCACGTCCTTGGGCAGGCGTTCCAGGGCCTCACCGGCCGACTCCACGGGCGCGATCACCACGATGCCGGCGACCCGGTGGGCCAGGTGCCGCTCGACCACCGCCGAGATCGACCGGTGGTCGAGGTCCCGCACGCTACCGACGCTGACCGCGAACCCCGCCTCGGCGGCCGTCTGCTCCAGCGCGGCCAGCAGCGAGGCCGGACCGTAGAGGGTGGTGTTCTGGGCGACCACTCCGATCACCTGTGATCGGCCGGTCACCAGTGCGCGGGCCGCCCGGTTCGGCCGGTAGCCGAGCTCGGCGATGGCCGCCTGGACGCGGAGCCGGGTCTGCTCGCGTACGTTCGGGTGCCCGTTGAGCACCCGCGACACGGTCTGGTGGGAGACACCGGCGAGGCGGGCCACGTCCGTCATTGCAGGATCGCGTACGGCCATCTCACACTCCCCGCAAGCCAGTAAGTCGCCGCAGCCCGTCGGCGATGACTGGCACGGCTCAGGTACAGATCCCCTCGCGCGGTGCCCACGCCGGCCCGTGCCGTCCGGGTGGAGAGCGCTAGATCACGCACAGTCTAGCCCCAGCAGCCGCCCCGCTGGCCGCCGGCCCGACCGCAGAAGTCGGCGGCTGTCCGGCGAATCGACCGACCTCATCCCGGAGCACGTCGTCCCGTCCGGCGATCGAGGGCCACCCGGGCGGCCACTTCCGCGCGTTGGTGTCCCGGGAGCAATCTCCGTCGGCGCCTTCTGTTAGCGATCACAGCTATGGGCCTCCGTACTGCTCGCTTCGCATCAAACCTCCAAGCTGGCATCGGTCGCGGGCAGCAACACACAATTTACAGGCGTTGATGATAGCGATAACATTCTGGTCATCTGAACGGCCTCCGCCCGGTACGGCACGGCTGGAGCCGTCCAGGTCCGCGACGGCTGTGACCACCGGGCCTTCCACACCGACGCTCCGACGGCAGCGCCCGCCAGCCGCGCGGTGTGGCCATGATCCGTCAGCGGGGCCAGGGGCCACACCCGCGATCGCCGCGATGTCGGCACCCGGTCGCCGAGCCGATCTCCCCACCACCGACAGGAGGAACTCACGTGCGTAGCGCAAGAAGGTGGTTGACCGCTTTCCTGGGCATCCTGACGTTGACGCTCACCGCGAGCGTCGCCGACGGGATCGTCGCGCCCAGGCCGGCAGAGGCACTCAACAACGGCGTCGCCCGGACCCCGCCGATGGGCTGGAACACCTGGAACACGTTCGGCTGCAACATCAACGAGACACTCATCCGCCAGATGGCCGACGCGATCGTCAGCCACGGACTGCGCGACCTCGGGTACAAGTACGTCGTCGTCGACGACTGCTGGTTCAACCCGAACCGGGACGCGCAGGGCAACCTCCAGGCCCACCCGCAACGGTTCCCGAGCGGAATGAAGGCGCTCGGCGACTACCTGCACGCACGAGGTCTGCTCTTCGGCATCTACCAGGTCCCGCTGGACCGGACCTGCGCCCAGTACTTCAACTCCTTCCCGGGCGCCACCGGCAGCCTCGGGCACGAGTACCAGGACGCCCGGCAGTTCGCCGCCTGGGGCGTCGACTACCTCAAGTACGACTGGTGCTCCCCCACCGGCACCATCAACGACCAGGTGGCACGGTTCGGCATCATGCGCGACGCGCTGGCGGCCACCGGCCGGCCCATCGTCTACAGCATCAACCCGAACAGCATCCACGAGAAGACCGGGCCGCAGCGCAACTGGAGCGACGTGGCGAATCTCTGGCGGACCACCGAGGACATCACCAACGCGTGGGACACCGGCCAGACGAACGGATACCCGATGGGCATCCAGAACATCGTCAACGTGAACGTGCCGCTGGCCGGGTACGCCGCGCCGGGCGGCTTCAACGACCCGGACATGCTCGAGGTCGGCAACGGCGGCATGAACGACACCGAGATGCGCAGCCACTTCGCACTGTGGGCGATCATGGCGGCGCCGTTGATGATGGGCAACGACCTGCGTTCGGCCAGCGCGGCGACCCTGGACATCCTGCGCAACCAGAACCTGGTCGCGATCAACCAGGACACCTTGGGGCTCCAGGCCGTCCAGATCTCCCATGACGGCACCCGGCGCGTCCTGGCCAAGCGCCTGGCCAACGGCGACGTCGCGGTCGCCCTGTTCAACCAGGGCAACTCGACCACGACGGTCTCCACCACGGCGGCGGCGATCGGCAAGACCGGCAGTTCGTTCACGCTGCGCGACGCGTGGACCAACGGCACCTCCACGACCACCGGGGCGATCTCCGCGAGTGTTCCGGCACACGGCACCGTGGTGTACCGGGTCAGCGGCGGCGGCACCACCAACCCGCCGGTCCCGACCACCTTCCGGCTGCGCAGCGAGTCGGCCGGTCGCTGCCTCGATCTCGACAACTCCAACACCGCCAACGGCACCGGAACCCTGATCTGGGACTGCCACGGCAACCCCAACCAGCAGATCACCCAGAACGGCCAGACGCTGCGGATCCTCGGCAAGTGCCTGGATGTGCCGACGAACGCGGCCAACGGCACCCGGGTGCAGATCTGGGACTGCAACGGGGGCACCAACCAGCAGTGGACGTTCAACGGCAACGGCACGGTGAGCAACGTCCGCTTCCCGTCGCTGTGCCTGGACGTGAACAACGCGGGCACCGCCAACGGGACCGCGGTGATCCTCTGGTCCTGCCACGGCAACACCAACCAGCGGTGGAGCCGGGCATGAGCGCCGCTGCGCTGCGGCGCGCCCTCGCCGTGATCGCCAGCGTGGCCTGCGTGATCGCCCTGCTGCCGGGCGTGGCGCGGGCCGACAACCCCTTCGTCCAGCACATCTACACCGCCGACCCGGCACCGATGCTGCACAACGGCCGGGTGTACGTCTACACGGGCCACGACGAGGACGGGTCCACCTACTTCACCATGCGTGAGTGGCGGGTCTTCTCCTCGGCCGACATGGTGAACTGGACCGACCACGGCGTACCGATGAGCCTGGCCACGTTCGCCTGGGCGGACGCGAACGCGTGGGCGGGACACGTCATCGCCCGCAACGGGAAGTTCTACTGGTACGTGCCGGTCCGGCAACGCTCGAACGGACAGATGGTCATCGGGGTGGGCGTCGCGGACAGCCCGACCGGTCCGTTCCGCGACGCGCTCGGCCGCCCACTCGTCGGCAACGGCGAGATCGATCCGCACGCCTTCATCGACGACGACGGACAGGCGTACCTGTACTGGGGCAACCCGAACCTGTGGTACGTCCGGCTCAACCCCGACATGATCTCGTTCTCCGGTGGACCGACCCAGATCCCGCTCACCACCGCCGGGTTCGGCACCCGCACCGGCAACGCCAGCCGCCCGACCCTCTATGAGGAAGGGCCGTGGGTCTACAAGCGCAACGGTCTCTACTACAACGTGTTCGCCGCGGAATGCTGCTCGGAGTTCATCGCCTACTCGACGGCCCCCGGCCCGACCGGACCGTGGACCTACCGGGGAACGGTCATGCCCCGGCAGGGCTCCAGCTTCACCAACCATCCCGGCGTGATCGACTTCAACGGCGGGTCGTACTTCTTCTACCACAACGGCGCGCTGCCGGGCGGCGGCGGCTACACCCGGTCGGTGGCCGTGGAGAAGTTCACCTACAACGCCAACGGCACCATCCCCACCATCAACATGACCACCGCCGGCGCTCCCCAGGTCGGCACGCTGAACCCCTACGTACGCCAGGAGGCCGAGACGATCGCCTGGGGTTCCGGCATCGAGACCGAGCCGTCCAGCGAGGGTGGCATGAACGTCGGCTGGATCGAGAACGGCGACTACATCAAGGTCAAGGGAGTGGCCTTCGGCACCGGAGCCACCTCCTTCTCGGCGCGGGTCGCCTCCGCCACCAGCGGTGGCCGCATCGAGGTACGGCTCGACAGCGCCAGCGGACCGGTGGTCGGCACCTGCACGGTCGCCGGCACCGGCGGCTGGCAGAACTGGACGACCACCAGCTGCGGCGTGAGTGGGGCCACCGGCACCCGCGACCTCTACCTGCGCTTCGCCGGTGGCAGCGGCAACCTGTTCAACGTCAACTGGTGGCAGTTCGCCGGCGGTGGCAGCACCCCCACCGCCTACCGGATCACCAATCGCAACAGCGGGCAGGTCGTCGACGTCCAGCAGCCCAACCTGGACAATCTCGCCGTGATCGGCCAGTGGAGCAGCAACGGCGCCGCCTGGCAGCAGTGGCGCTTCCTCGACGCCGGCAACGGCAACGTACGGCTGCAGAGCGTGCACAGCGGCAAGTGCGTCGACGTGCGCGACGTCTCCACGGCCGACGGGGCGCAGATCATCCAGTACACCTGCCACGACGGCCTGAACCAGGTGTTCAGCTGGCGCTCGACCGGTGACGGTTACCACCAGCTGGTCAACGTCAACAGCAACAAGTGCCTGAACGTGGTCGGTGGTTCCACCGCTCTCGGCGCCGCCCTGGAGCAACGGACCTGCGGCTCCGCGACCAGCATGCAGTGGTCCCGCACCGCCTGACCCTTGGCGCGCGGAGGGGTGCCGGGTGGGATCCTCCCACCCGGCATCCGCGTCTCCGGCGGCCAGGTTGCCCTGCCCCTGGATCCGGTCGGAGGTGGGTTGCCCGCGTCCGGTGGGTCCCGTCGCTGCGCGGTGGTGGGGGGCCGTCGGTGGGTTGCGCGCGTCCTGTCGAGCTGAATCGTTTGTGCTCTCACTCGGCGGCGTGAGTCGTTTGGGCTCTCAGCTCGACAGCGCCAGCCGGGTCGACCTGCTCACCTCGGCCACGGTCCGCAACAGCCACTGCGGGCGGTGGTGCCGGCGCGGTCCTGCGAGACCGATCAACGAGGCGGTGTGCGGGCAGGCCCGCCAGACGAGAAGGGGCCTGTCGTCCGCTCGGCGGGCAGACGACAGGCCCCAGCCTGTGGGTGACCAACCGGCCTCAACAGGTACGGTGTCGGGCCGGTCACCGCTATCTCACGGCGTGGTCAGCTCGAACCGCCGTACCGTCACCGCACCACCCAACGCCTGGGTGGCGTGGTTGAAAATGGCGAACCGGTATCCCATGAAGAACGTCCAGTTGTTGTTCAGCGTCAGGGCGTTGCCCAGCGGGACGAAGGTGACCCCGTCGGTGCTGTACGAGAAGCGTGCCTGCCGCCCGGTGCCGGGCCGGATGTCGGCGTTGGCACGCAACCAGATCCGCCCGCCGGAGACCGGGGCGCTGGCGATCTCGCTGCCGGTGCTGCTGGTGTCCCAGTTGCTGTTCATGTTCAGCCCGTTGGTCATCACCACCCGGGTGGCCCCGTTGTCGCGCCGCACTCCGATCCACGCCGAGACGTCCCGCAGCATGGCCAGGCCGGTACGGTCGCCGTCGCGCATGGTCGAGTAGTCGATCTCGACCGTGCCGGTCGAGGTCGGCCCCTGGATGCGGTGGGTGATCGTGTTGCGGGCCCGGTAGAGGTCGTTGGTCACGGTGGCGGTCTGCAGGCGCAGCCCGTTGTTCACCGACCACCGGCTGTTGTCCGGGTTGTGGTTCCACTCCCACTGCGGGCCGAGGGTGGTGCCGGCGAACGTGTCGACGCCGGTGAGCGGCTTGACCGGCCGCAGCGGCAGCGGGTTCGGGTAGTTCACCCCCCAGGCACCGTTGACCGTCTGCACCTGCGGCCAGCCGTCCGCGGTCCAGTTGATCGGCGCGAGGGTCGGCATCCGGCCGCCCGGGTACGCGTCGGTGAAGGCCATGTAGTACCAGGCGCCGTTCGGCGTCTGCACCAGTCCGCCCTGGTGGGGCACCCCACCACCGGAGATCGGCCCCTGCATGTTGAGCAGCACCTGCCGCTGCTCGTAGGGACCGAACGGGCCGTTGGTGGACTTCAGCACGTACTGGCCGTTGGCGGGACGGGTCAGCCAGATGTAGTAGGCGCCGTTGCGCTTGTAGAAGCGCGCGCCCTCCAGGGTGCCGATGCTCGACGGGGTCTGGTAGACCTGCTGGGCCCGCACCTGGGTACGCCCGTCGGCGGAGAGCTGGGCCACGCTGATCGTGCCGTTGCCGTACGCGACGTACATGGTGTCGTTGTCGTCGATCAGCATTCCGGCGTCGTAGTAGCAGTTGGGGATGGTGGCGTGCCGGCTCCAGGTGCCGTCGACGGCCGACGCGGTGTAGATGTGCGTCTGGGCGAAGTCGATGCACCCGGCCCAGTAGAACGTCCGGTTGCTCGGCCGGTAGTTCAGCGTGGAGGCCCAGATGCCGTCCACGTACGCCTGTTGTCCGCTGGGCAGGTCGTACTTGGTGCCGAAGTCCAGGCGGGGCACCGAATGCCCGGCGAACTCCCAGTTCACCAGGTCGTACGAGCGCAGCACGGGGGCGCCCGGCGAGTAGTGCATGGTCGAGGCGGTCATGTAGTACACCTCGCCGACCCGGATCACCTCGACGTCGGCGAAGTCCTGCCAGACCACCGGGTTGGTGAAGCTGCCGCCCGGGGGCGTGCCGGGGTTGCCGCCGCTGCCGACCTGGACCAGTTGCCACTGCTGGTTCGCGCCACCCCAGTCGTCGTACTGCACGATGTTGCCGCCGTCGGCGGTGGAGGCGTTCTGCACCTCCATCACCTTGTTCGAGTTCCGGTTGATCAGGCGGACGTAGCCGCCGGCCGAGTCGGCCAACCGGAACTGCTGGTTGGTTCCGTTGTGGTCACTCCACTGCACGATCGACGCGCCGTTGGCGGTGGAGAAGTTGTACACGTCGAGCACCTTGCCCGAGTGCCGCGAGCGAAGCCGGTAGTAGCCGCCACCGGAGTCGACGAACTGCCACTGCTGCCACGCGCCGTCGTTACGCGCCCACTGAGTAATCCGCGCACCGTCGTTGGTGGCCTGGTTGTAGACGTCGAGCGCCTTGCCGCTGTTGCGGTTGACCAGCACGTACCAGGCGTTGGTGTCCACCGTGGCCGCCGATGCCGGTGACGGCGCGACCGCCGCCAGGGCGCCGCCCACCACTGTCGCCGCCAGCACGGCGACGGCACGGGACAACCAGCCGCGCCGGCCCGGCCGGAGCCGTGGGACCTCACCAATGGCAATCATGATCCTCCTTCAGCCCTGCGAGCAGAACGAACAGCTCGACGGTCGCGCTGCGGCCCGGCGTCGCTCTTCCGGTTTGGCTTGTGATCGCTAACATGACCGCTCTGCCCAAGGGAGAGATCAGGATGGCCACCAGTTGTAGAGCGACGCAAGGCGTCCCGGACGGCCGCAAATATCGCCCGTCGTCACTATCGACTGTGAGCGATAACACGGCCTTCGTCAAGACGTAACATCGACGACTCAGGAGCCGGCTGGAGGATTCTGCTGACGTTGCCAGGGCTTGCCGACCGGCGGGGTGACCCGCCGGCCGGGCCGCCGGCCACTCGCAGGCACGGACGGTCGACGGCGTGACGGACCGGGCCGCTGCGACCCGGTCCGTCACCCCACCGGCGTCGGGTGGCGCTCAGAACCCCCGGGCGAGCCGGTAGTACGCCTGGTTCCAGCGCAGTTCGTCGGCGAACCGTCGAGGATCGGTGTCGGCGTCGATGACGACGAGTTCGGTCCGGCTCATCTCGGCGAGGTCGTGCAACTCCTCCACGCCCACCGCCTGCGACAGCACCGTGTGGTGGGGAGCGCCGGCGGTGATCCAGGCCTCGGCGGAGCCGGCCAGGTGCGGCCGTGGCCGCCAGACCGCCCGGGCCACCGGCAGCCGGCGCAGGGGGTGCGGCGGGGAGACCACGTCGACCTCGTTGGCCACCAGCCGGAAGCGCTCGCCCATGTCGGCCAGGCCGAGCACCACCGCCGGCCCCGGCTCGGCGTCGAAGACCAGCCGGACGGGGTCCTCCCGACCGCCGATGCTCAGTGGATGGATCTCCACGTTCGGCACGTCGGCGGCGATCGACGGGCACACCTCGAGCATGTGGGCGCCGAGCACCAGCTCCTCGCCCGGGGTGAGGTCGTAGGTGTAGTCCTCCATGAACGAGGTCCCGCCCTCGGTGCCGACGGCCATCGCCTTGAGGGTGTGCACCAGCACCGAGGTCTTCCAGTCCCCCTCACCACCGAAGCCGTAGCCGTCGGCCATGAGCCGCTGCACCGCGATACCGGGCAGTTGACGCAGCCCGCCCAGGTCCTCGAAGTTGGTGGTGAACGCGCGGAAGCCGCCGGCGTCCAGGAAGGTACGCAGGCCGAGTTCCAACCGGGCGGCATATCGCAGCGAGTCGTGCCGCTCGCCGCCGGGCCGAAGCTCGGCGGCGACCCGGAACGTGTCGTCGTACTCCTTCACCAGGTCGTCGATCTGCGCCTCGGCCACCTCGTCGACCACCCGCACCAGGTCGTTGACCCCGTAGGTGTTCACCGAGACCCCGAAGCGCAGCTCCGCCTCGACCTTGTCCCCCTCGGTCACCGCCACGTCGCGCATGTTGTCGCCGAATCGCGCCAGCCGCAGCGAACGCATCGCCGACCAGCCGATCGCGGCCCGGGTCCAGGCACCGACGCGGGCGGTGACGCGCGGATCGGAGACGTGCCCCGCAACGGTCTTGCGAGCCACCCCGAGCCGGGTCTGGATGAACCCGAACTCCCGGTCGCCGTGGGCGGCCTGGTTCAGGTTCATGAAGTCCATGTCGATCTCGTCCCACGGGAGCAGGACGTTGGCCTGGGTGTGCAGGTGCAGCAGTGGCGTCTGCAACGCGTCCAGGCCCGAGATCCACATTTTCGCCGGCGAGAAGGTGTGCATCCAGGCGATCACCCCGACCGCCCCCTGCGTCGCGGCATCCCGGCAGATCCGCAGGATGTCGGCGCTGGTGGTCAGGACCGGCTTCCAGACCACCCGGGCGGGGATGTGCGGCGATTCGTCGAGCAGAGCGGCGATCTGACGGGACTGGTCGGCCACCTGCCGGAGCGTGTCCTCGCCGTACATTGCCTGGCTTCCGGTGAGGAACCAGACCTCGGGTTCAGGGTGTGTTGCCATGGGAGTTGCCTTCCGCGAGAGGGGCGGTCACTTGTAGCGGATGCCGATGAGGCGCTGGAGCAGGATGAACGCGAAGAGCAGGCCTCCGATCACGATCTTGGTCCACCAGGAGTTGAGGCTTCCGTCGAAGGTGATCAAGGTCTGGATCACGCCGAGCACCAGCACGCCCAGCACCGTGCCGAAGACGTAGCCCGAGCCGCCGGTGAGCACGGTGCCACCGATGACCACGGCCGCGATCACGTCCAGTTCCATCCCGATGGCGATCAGCGGTGCGCCGGAGAGCGTGTAGAACGACAGCAGGATCCCACCGATCGCCGCGCAGAGGCCGCTGATGGTGTAGACGGCGATCCGGGTACGCCCCAACGGGAGCCCCATCAGCAGCGCCGACTGGGGGTTGCCGCCGATCGCGTAGACGTTGCGCCCGAGCCGCGTGTACGCCAGCACGTAGGCGGCGATCAGCACCACCGCGAACGCCACCAGCACGCTGACCGAGACGAAGTTGCCCCGCGGATCTCCGATGCGGTACTGCGACATCGTGGTCCAGAACCCGTCGGTGATCGGAATCGACGCGTTGCTGATGAACGTGCACATGCCACGGGCGAAGAACATGCCGGCCAGGGTGACGATGAACGGCTGGATGTCGAAGAAGTGGATCACGCAGCCCATCAGGAACCCGAGCGTCGGTCCGATCAACAGGGCGATGACCAGCACCAGCAACGCGGGCAGGCCGGACTGCAACAGCGACGCCGAGACCATCGCGGTCATCGCGGCCACCGAGCCGACCGACAGGTCGATGCCGCCGGTCAGGATCACGAAGGTCATCCCGACGGCGATGACGAGAAGGAAACCGTTATCGATGAAGACATTGAAGACTACCTGGATGTTGGAGAACGCCCGGTACTGGGAGACTCCAATGCCGTACATCACCAGGAGCAGGGCCAGGGTGGCCAGTACCGGCACGTGCCGCCGGGGCAGCCGGGCCCAGCTCGGCCCGGTGGTCAAGGACGTCGTACTCATGCCGGCACCTGCTCCTTCTGCCGCTGCGGCGACGACTGCGACGGCGGTGGCCCGTGCCGTCGGCGGCGGAACTTGGCGCGGAAGGCCGGTGCCTGGATGAGGCAGACGGCGATGACGACGACCGCCTTGAACAGCAGGGCCGTCTGCGGAGAGATGTTCATGGCGTACACCGTGGTGGTGAGGGTCTGGATGATCAGGGCGCCGAGGATGGTGCCGCTGAGGTAGAACCGGCCTCCGGCCAGCGAGGTACCGCCGATGACGACCGCGAGGATCGCGTCGAGTTCCACCCACAGGCCGGCGGCGTTGCCGTCGGCGCTGGAGACGTTGGCGGTCATCATGAACCCGGCGATCGCGGCGCAGGCTGCGCTGACGACGTAGACGAGGAAGACGACACGACCGGAGCGGATGCCGGCCAGCCGACTGGCCTCCCGGTTGCCGCCCACCGACTCGACGATCATGCCGAGCGCGGTGCGGCGGGTGAACGCCGCGACGAGCAGGGCCGCGGCCAGGGCGATGAATATCGCCAGGGGCAGGGTCAGCAGGTGACCCAGCCCGATCGCCCGGTACGGGCCGGAGTTGATGGTGATGATCTGACCCTCGGTGATCAGCTGCGCGAGCCCTCGGCCGGCCACCATCAGGATGAGCGTGGCGATGATCGGTTGGATGCCGATGACGGCGACCAGGACTCCGTTCCAGGCGCCGAGCACCAGCGCGACACCGAGCGCCATCGCGAGGGCGGTCAGCACGGTGACCATGTTGTTCTGGTCGGGTGCCCGGCTGATGTAGAGGCAGGCGATGGCGCCGCTGATCGCGCAGAGCGAGCCGACGGACAGGTCGATGCCGCCGGTGGAGATGACCAGGGTCATGCCCAGCGCGACCAGGATCAGCGGGGCGCTCAACCGCAGGATGTCGATCGGGGTGCCGTACAGGTGCCCGTTGTTGACCTCGACGGCCAGGAAACCCGGACGGTAGATCGTGTTGGCCGCCAGCATGACCACGAGCACGGCGACCGGCCAGAACAGCCGGTGGCCAAGCAGGGTACGGAAGCGGTTCCCGGCGTCGCTCATCGGCTCGCCTCCTCACGCTCGGTTCCGCTGGCGATGGTCTGCATCACCCGGTCGGCGTCCACAGTGTCGTCGTTCACGAGGTGCGCGACCAGTTCCCGGTCGCGCATGACCGCGATCCTGTGGCTCAGGCGCAGCACCTCCTCCAGTTCGGCGGAGATGAACAACACCGCCATGCCGCCGTCGGAGAGCTGCACCACCAGCTTCTGGATCTCGGCCTTCGCGCCGATGTCGATGCCTCGGGTCGGTTCGTCGAGGATGAGCAGCCGAGGCTCGGTGATCAGCCAGCGGGCCAGCAGGACCTTCTGCTGGTTGCCGCCGGAGAGGTTGCGCACCGGCACGTCCGGGTTCGCCGGGCGGATGCTCAACGCCTTGATGTACCGGTCGACCAGCTCGTCCTGGCGGCGACGGGGAATCGGGCGCAACCAGCCCCGGGCCGCCTGCATGGCCAGGATCATGTTCTCCCGGACCGACAGGTCGGCGATGATCCCTTCCGCCCGGCGGTTCTCCGAGCAGAAACCGATGCCCTGTTCGATGGCCTGGACCGGATTGCGCAGGCCGGTACGGTTGCCGTCCACCTCGACCTCGCCGCGGTCGGCCCGATCCGCGCCGAACAACAGCCGCGCCACCTCGGTACGCCCGGAGCCGAGCAGTCCGGCCAGACCGACCACCTCGCCGGCGTGGATGGTCATGCTGAACGGCGCGACCGCGCCCTTGCGACCGAGCTGCGACACCTGCACGAAGGGGGTGTCGCCCTCCAGTGCCGTCAGCTCCCGCCGGGGCTGCTCCTCGAGCCGTTCGAGGACGTCCAGTTCCTTGCCGATCATCTTCTCGACCAGTGCCAGCTGCGGCAGCTCCGCGATCGGGTACTCCCCCACGAGCGCGCCGTTACGCAGCACGGTGATCCGGTCGGCGATGCCGTACACCTGGTCGAGGAAGTGGGTCACGAAGAGGATGGCGATGCCCTCGTCGCGCAGCTGCCGCATGATCCGGAACAGTTGCGCGACCTCGCCGGCGTCCAGACTGGAGGTCGGCTCGTCCAGGATCAGCACCCGGGCCCGCACGTCGATCGCCCGGGCGATCGCGACCATCTGCTGCACGGCCAGCGAGAAACTCGCCACCGGCGCGGTGACGTCGATATCGAGGTCCAGGCGCGCCAGCAGCTGCCGGGCCCGCCGCCGGACCTCGCCCCAGCGGACGGCGCCGAAGCGACGCGGCTCCCGGCCGATGAAGATGTTCTCCGCCACCGACAGGTTCGGGCAGAGATTGACCTCCTGGTAGACCGTGCTGACTCCGGCCGCGGACGCCTGCATCGGTCCGGTGAATGCCACCTGCTCATCGCCGAGGGTGACCGTGCCCTCGTCGATGCCGTACACCCCCGTCAACACCTTGATCAGGGTCGACTTGCCGGCGCCGTTCTCGCCCATCAGGGCGTGCACCTCGCCGGGGAAGAGCCGGAAGTCGACGTTGTGGAGTGCGCGCACCCCGGGAAAGGATTTGCTGATCCCGGTCATCGTCAGGACCGGACGACCATCCGTCATCCCATCGATCCTCTTCTAATTTTCATCGATGTGGAAGGGCCAGGTACCCCGGCACGCCGCCCGGCCGGCCTGCGGGGCCGGCCGGGCGGCGTGGCACGGAGTGTCGGGCCAGACGCCCAGTCCGTCGGAATGGGCGACGCGGTGGGGCCGCCACGCCGGTGCGGCGGCCCCCGCGTCGATCAGTACTTGCGGTTGGGCAGGGCCTCCTTGGCCTGCTCCTGGGTGAAGGTGGTCTCCTCGGTCTCGATCCGGGCCGGCACCTCCTCGCCGGCGTGCACCTTCTTGGCCAGGTCCATCAGCTGTGGGCCGAGCAGCGGGCTGCACTCCGCGATGAAGTTGAACTTGCCGTCGGCCAGGGCCTGCATGCCGTCCTTGACCGCGTCGATGGTGATGATGGTGATGTCCTTGCCCGGCTCCTTGCCCGCGGCGGTGATCGCCTCCAGCGCACCCAGACCCATGTCGTCGTTGTGCGCGAACAGCACGTCGATCTTCGGGTGGGCCTTCAGGAACTGCTCCATCACCTGCTTGCCGCCGGCCCGGGTGAAGTCGCCGGACTGGGACGCGATGACCTTCAGCTTGGGGTCGGCCGCGATCGCCTCGGCGAAGCCCTTCTTCCGGTCGTTGGCCGGGGCCGAGCCGGTGGTGCCCTGCAACTCGACGATGTTCACGTCGCCGGTCGCGTCCTTCTTGTTCTCCACCAGCCACTCACCGGAGAGCCGGCCCTCCTTGACGAAGTCCGAGCCGAGGAAGGTCTTGTAGAGCGACTTGTCGGCGGAGTCGACCGCGCGGTCGGTCAGGATGACCGGGATGCCGGCGTCCTTGGCCTCCTTGAGCACGGTGTCCCAGCCGGACTCCACCACCGGCGAGAAGGCGATCACGTCGACCTTCTGCTGGATGTAGTTGCGGATGGCCTTGATCTGGTTTTCCTGCTTCTGCTGCGCGTCGTCGAACTTCAGCTCGATGCCGGCCTCGGCCGCCGCCTCCTTGATGGAGTTGGTGTTGGCCGTACGCCAGCCGCTCTCCGCGCCGACCTGGGAGAAGCCCAGGACGAGCTTGCCGTCGTCGCCGCCGTTGCCGCCGCCGCCGGTGTCGCTGTTGCCGCAGGCCGCCACGCCGCCGGCGAGCAGCACGGCGGCGACGACCGCGATGGCGCGCCGACGCGCCATCGGAATTCGCATGTTCCTCATCGGATCTCCTCGGGTGGGGTGCGGTTGTCCACGCCGGCCGCCGAGGTGCGCGGGCCGGCGCTGGTGGTGCGGATCCTGTGCGTCAGGTGGTGCGGAGCGACCCCGGCACGCCGGGGCCGGTTCAGGAGTTCGCCGGAGGCGATGAACGTTGGCCGTAGACGTTCTGGTAGCGGTCGTAGAGGGCGTCGATGTCGGCCTGCGCCATCGGCACCGGTTGCCCGAGCGCGCGCGCCAGGTGCGCGGTCCGGGCGACGTCCTCGCACATCACCGCGGCCTTGACGGCCGCTCGGGCGTTGCGCCCGATGGTGAAGACGCCGTGGTTACGCATCAGCACCGCGGGCGAACGGTGCCCGGTGAGGGTGCTGACGATCCCCTTGCCGATGTCGTCGCCGCCGATCAGCGCGAACGGGCCCACCGGGATCTCCCCGCCGAACTCGTCGGCCTGCGCGGTCAGGTGGCACGGGATCGACTCACCCCGCGCGGCCCAGGCGGTGGCGTACGTGCTGTGGGTGTGCACGACGCCGCCCACCTCGGGCATGGCGCGGTAGACGTAGGCGTGCGCCGCGGTGTCGCTCGACGGCGACAGTTCCCCCTCGACGGGCGCACCGTCGAGGTCGCAGAGCACCATGTTGTCCGCCGAGAGGTCGTCGTAGTCGACGCCGCTCGGTTTGATCACCATGAGGTCGTGGCCGGGGACCCGCGCCGAGACGTTGCCGGCCGTCCAGGCGACCAGCCCGTACCGGGTCAGCTCCCCGTGCAGCCGGGCCACGCTCTCGCGCAGCTCGCTGATCTGCCGGGCCAGGTCGCCGTTCACGCGAACACCTCCTGCGGTGCGACGGCCGACTCCACGGCCGCGTTACGGATCGCCCGCAGGCGCAGCATCACGTCGTTGGCGCCGCGACCGAAGTGGTCGTGCAGCGCCCGGTACTCGGCGTAGAGGGCGTCGTACGCGCGTACCCGGTCCGGATCCGGCCGGTAGACCGCCGCCGCTATCCGACCCATCGCCCGCGACGCCTGATGGATCGAGGGATAGGCGCCGGCGGCCACGGCGGCGTGGATCGCCGAGCCGAGCGCCGGCCCCTGCGCGGAGCCGATGATGCCGAGCGGTCGGTTGGTGACGTCGGCGTAGATCTGCATCAGCAGTTCGTTCGAGGTGAGGCCACCGGCGATCACCAGGTCGTCGACCGGCACGCCGGCCTCGACGAACGCCTCGATGATCATCCGGGTGCCGTACGCCGTCGCCTCCAGCAGGGCCCGGTAGATGTCCTCCGGGCGGGTGGCCAGGGTCAGCCCGACGATCAGCCCGCTGAGGTCGTGATTGACCAGCAGCGACCGGTTGCCGTTCCACCAGTCGAGCGCGACCAGGCCGTGCGCGCCGACGGGCTGGGCGGCGGCCAGCTCGGTGAGCCGCTCGTGCGAGTCGACGCCCGCGGGGGCGGCGTGCTTGACGAACCAGCCGAAGATGTCGCCGACGCCGCTCTGTCCGGCCTCGTAGCCCCACGCCCCCGCGCTGATGCCGCCGTCGACGACGCCGCACATCCCGGCCACCTCGGCGGGGCGGCTGCCGTTGACCACGTGGCAGGTGGAGGTACCCATGATGGCCACCAACCGGCCCGGGTCGAGCGCCTGGGCGGCGGCCGCGGTCACGTGGGCGTCGACGTTGCCGACCGCGACCGCGATCCCCTCCGGCAGCCCGGTCCAGGCCGCGGCGCGCGCGGTCAGTCCCCCGGCCCGCTCGGCGAGCGGCATCAGCGGACCGTCCAACTTGGCCACGAAGTCGCCGAAGTCCGGGTTGAGGGCGGTCAGGTAGTCCGCCGACGGGTAGCTGCCGTCCTGCAGGATGCCCTTGTAGCCGGCGGTGCAGACGTTGCGGGTCTCGACGCCGCTCAGCTGCCAGACGATCCAGTCCGCGGCCTCGATGAACCGTTCGGCCCGGTGGTAGATCTCCGGATCCTCCTCCAGGATCTGCAGGCCCTTGGCGAACTGCCATTCGGCGGAGATCTTGCCGCCGTAGCGGCCGATCCAGGGCTCGCCACGCTCGTGGGCGAGCGCGTTGATCCGGTCGGCGTGCGGCTGGGCGGCGTGGTGCTTCCAGAGCTTCACCCAGGAGTGTGGCCGCTGGCGCAGCTCCGGCACCTCGCACAGCGGCGTGCCGTCGGCCAGCGTCGGCAGCACCGTGCAGGCGGTGAAGTCGATGCCGATGCCGATGACGTCACCCGGGTCGACCCCGGCCGCGGCCACCGCCGCCGGAACGGCGTGCCGCAGCACCTCGCGGTAGTCCTCCGGGTCCTGCAACGCCCAGTCCGGGGGCAGGGGCGTGCCACCGTCCGGCAGCGCGGAGCTGATCACCGCGTGGCGGTACTCGTGCACCGCGGTTCCCAGCTCGGCACCGTCGCGGACGCGGACCACCAGGGCGCGCCCCGAAAGGGTGCCGTAGTCCACGCCGACGACGTACCGGTCGCCCGCTGCCTCACCGCTCATCTCTACCTCCGGCCGATGACGGACCTCAGTGTTAACGCTCACATCCGATGTCGTCAAGACACCTCCCGGCAACAGCTACGTAACGGACTGCATGGTCGCAGGCACACCCACCGGTCGGCTACCCCGGTCCCGCGCGATCAGGTCCCGGCGCGCCTTCTCACACCTCCTGTCGCGGCCTGGAACCCGGCACCCGACGGCGCTACGGCCTGCCCGCCGGTCTCCGGCGGCGGCGGTTCCGCCAATACCGCCAACGGATCGCCGAGCAGCCGAGCGAAGCCGAGTTCCGCCGCGCCGACCAGGGTGGCGTCGTCGCCGAGGGCCGCGGTGCGCAGCCGTACGCTCTCCCGGGCCACGGGCAGCACGTTGCGGGCGATGCGGGCGCGCACCTGCGCCACGGCACCCGGGTAGAGGTCGCACAGCATCCCGCCGAAGACCACCATGCCCGGGTTGAACAGATTGATCAGGTTCGCCACCCCGATACCGAGCCAGTCGCCGATCCGGCGCAGCGCCTGCCGCGCCGCCGGGTCCCCTCGGTCGGCGTCGTCGGCGACGGACCGGACCGCCTCGCGGCCGAACAGCTCGGTGGGCCGACCGGCGGCGTCGAGCAACGCCCGCTCGCCGACCTCCGCCTCCAGGCAACCTCGTGAGCCGCAACCACAGGGCCGGCCGCCATACGGGTTGACCACCATGTGCCCCAGTTCGCAGCCGTAACCGCCGTCGCCGCCCAGCAGTCGCCCACCGACGATGATTCCGCCGCCGACACCGACGTCACCGTGCAGGTAGATCAGGTTGTCGAGGCCCACTCCCGCGCCGCGCTGCTGCTCTGCCTGCGCACCGAGGTGGGCCTCGTTGCCCACCACCACCGGTAGTCCGAGGCCCAGGCGGCGACCGAGTTCGTCGCCGAACGCCTGGTCGACCCAGCCCAGGTCGGGTCCGTAACGCACCATCCCGTCACCCGGCCGGATCATGCCGCAGTACGAGGCGCCCACGCCGACGCATCTCGCGTCCGGCGGTGCCGCCCGGTGCAGCTGACGACCGAAGCGGGCGAGGACCGCGACGACATCGTGCAGGTCCGGACCGGCGCGCGGACGCGTCGCCTCCCGCCGGTCCAGGATCGCTCCACCGAGCCCCACCCGGGCGGCGACCAGCCGGTCCACGGCGACGTCGAAGGCCAGCACGTAGCACCGGTCGGACGCCGGCCGGACCACCAGCGACGGCCGGCCGGCACGACGGGTGTCTGCCGGCGACTCCTCGCCAACCAGGCCGAACCGGCTCAGTTCGGTGGTCAACGCCATGATGGTGCTGCGGTTCAGGCCCATCAGCTCGCCCAACTCGGCTCGGGAGAGCGGGCCGCGGAGATGCACGTGCCGCAGCAGGGTGCCGGCGTTGCGTCGGCGAATCTCCTCCTGGACCAATCCGACCTCCGGGCACCGGCTCCGCTGGAGCGCGGAGCCGACGCCAGGGAGTGTTTCCACATAGTGACGCCCAGTCAAGTGCGGGCCGGTTCCGGCCCGCACCCTGGCCGGTCAGCGGCTCGCGCCGGCCCGCCGCTTGTTGTAGACGTCGAAGGCCACGGCGACCAGCAGCACAAGGCCCTTGACCACCGACTGCAACGACTGGTCCACCCCCATCAGCTGCATCCCGTTGCTCATCACCGCCATGATCAACCCGCCCACCATGGCGCCCACGACGGTGCCGACACCACCGGTCACCGCAGCACCGCCGATGAAGGCCGCGGCGATGGCGTCGAGTTCGAACATGTTCCCCGCAGCGGGCTGCGCGCCGTTGGAGCGCGAGGAGAAGATGATGCCGGCCACCGCGGACAGGAAGCCCATGTTGACGAAAATCCAGAAGTTCACGGTCCGGACCTTGACGCCGGACAACATCGCCGCCGACAGGTTGCCGCCGATCGCGTAGACCTGTCGGCCGAAGACGGTACGCCGGGTGAGCAGTCCGTAGACGAGCACCAGGACGGCCAGGATGATCAGCACGATCGGCAGGCCCCGCGCGTGGGCCAGTTGCCAGGCGAACCACATGACGACGGCGCTGACCAGCGCCATCCGCGCGACGAAGAGCGCGAACGACTCGACCGGCTGCTGATAGCGGATGCGGGCCACCCGGGTGCGGAAACAGCTCACCACGTAGCCGGCCACCGCGATGCCGCCGATCAGCAGGGTGAAGGCGTCGTAGCCGTCACCACCGATCAGACCGTTGAGGAATCCGGCCGCGATCCGGTTGTACTCGGCCGGGAACGGCGACAGCGAGACGTTGTCCAGCACCCGCAGGGTGAGGCCACGGAACAGCAGCATGCCGGCGAGGGTCACGATGAACGCGGGAATGCCGACGTACGCCACCCAGAAGCCGTGCCAGGCGCCCACCGCGATCCCGACCGCCAGAGCGGCCAGCACGCCGACCCACCACGGCTGCCCCTGTCGGATGACGACCACGGCGGAGACCGCGCCGGTCAGCGCCACCACCGACCCGACCGACAGGTCGATGTGTCCGCCGATGATCACGATGACCATCCCGATGGCGAGCACCAGGATGTAGGAGTACTGCAGGACGATGTTGGTGATGTTGCCCGGGCTCAGCGAGAGACCGTCGGTCAGGAACGCGAACAGGGCGACGATGACGACCAGGGCGACGAAGATGCCGCTCTGCCGCAGATTGTTCATGATCAGCGTACGGGGGTCGCTGGTGCCGACGTGCAGTGCGGCGGCGGGAGCGCGCTCGGCCGCCTTCGGGTCCGCCGAGGAGGGCTTGGTGCTGGTCATCCGACGCTTTCCTTGTCCTTCGCCATGAGTTCCATGAGCTTCTCCTGGGTCGCCTCAGCGACCGGCACCACGCCGGTGATGCGGCCGGCCGACAACGTGTAGATGCGGTCGCACATGCCGAGCAGCTCGGGCAGTTCGGAGGAGATGATGATGACGGCCTTGCCGTCCGCGACCAGCCGATTGATGATCGTGTAGATCTCGAACTTCGCCCCGACGTCGATGCCCCGGGTCGGCTCGTCCAGGATCAGCACGTCCGGATCGGTGAACAGCCACTTGGACAGGACGACCTTCTGCTGGTTGCCGCCGGAGAGCTTGCCCACCACCGACATCACGCTCGGCGCCTTGATGTTCATGTCGCGCCGGCTGGTCTCGGCGACCTTGATCTCCTCGTTGTCGTGCACCCAGCCCAGCCGGGCGAGCCGGCGCAGCCCGGCCGCCGAGATGTTGCGGCGGATGTCCTCGATGAGATTCAGTCCGAAGCGCTTACGGTCCTCGGTCGCGTACGCGATGCCGTGCCGGATGGCCTCCGCGACCGTACGCGCTCTGATCGGGCGGCCGTGCATGAACAGCTGACCGGTGATGTCCCGGCCGTAGGAGCGCCCGAAGACGCTCATGGCCAGTTCGGTCCGGCCGGCGCCCATCAGCCCGGCTATACCGACCACCTCGCCGGCCCGGACGTTCAGGCTCGCGCCGGAGACCACCATCCGGTCCTGGGTCGGGTGTCGCACCGACCAGTCCTCGATGCGCAGCACCTCCTCCCCCGGCGTGGAGACCCGGTCGGGGTAGAAGCTGTCCAGGTCGCGGCCGACCATGCCCCGGATGATCCGCTCCTGGGTCACCTCTCCGGAGGCCATGTCCAGCCGCTCCACCGTCCGCCCGTCACGTAGCACCGTGGTGGAGTCCGCGATCGCGGTGATCTCGTTCAGCTTGTGCGAGATCATGATGCAGGTGATGCCCTCGTCGCGCAGTCGGCGCATCAGGTCGAGCAGGTGGGCCGAGTCGACGTCGTTGAGCGCCGCGGTCGGCTCGTCGAGGATGAGCAGTCGGACCTTCTTGGAGATGGCCTTGGCGATCTCCACCAGTTGCTGCTTGCCGACGCCGAGCTGCACCACCGGTGTCACCGGGTTCTCCGGCAACCCGACCGAGGCGAGCAGCTTCGCCGCTTCGGCGTTGGTGCGGTTCCAGTCGATCAGGCCACCGGGCCCGCGACGTTCGTTGCCCAGGAAGATGTTCTCGGCGATCGACAGGTACGGCACCAGGGCGAGTTCCTGGTGGATGATGACGATGCCCCGGTCCTCGCTGTCCCGGATGCCCCGGAAGTGCACCGGCTCGCCGTCGAGGAGGATCTCCCCGTCGTAGCTGCCGGACGGGTAGACGCCCGACAGCACCTTCATCAGGGTGGACTTGCCGGCACCGTTCTCGCCGCAGATGGCGTGGATCTCCCCACGGCGCACGGCCAGTGAGACGTCCTGGAGCGCCGCCACCCCCGGGAAGGTCTTGGTGATGCGACGCATCTCGAGGATGTTGTCGTCCATGCTCACCGTCCTGAGCGTCTAGATCGTGAGTGGCAGGGTAGCGCCGGGCTCGGCGGCGGGCACCGCCGCCGAGCCCGGGATCGCCGTCAGCCCTTGGCCTGGCCGGCGGCGACCTCCTCGGCGGTGAAGTAGCCGGAGTCGATCAGGACCGGCTTGATGTCGTCCTTGAAGACCGTCTGGACCGGCAGCAGGTACGACGGGACGACCTTGTTGCCGTTGTTGTAGGTCTCGGTGTCGTTGGCTTCCGGGGTCTTCTCCGTCAGGAACGCCTCAGCGGCGACGACGGCCTGCTCGGCCAGCAGGCGGGTGTCCTTGAAGATGGTGGAGCTCTGCACCCCGTCGTCGATCAGCTTGACCGAGGCGATCTCGGCGTCCTGGCCGGTCACCACCGGGAAGTCGGCCCCGCGGTAGCCGGCGTTCTGCAGCGCGGTGATGATGCCGCGGGACAGGCCGTCGTACGGCGACAGGACCCCGTCGACCTTGGTGCCGTCGTTGTAGCTGGAGGTCAGCAGGTCCTCCATCCGCTTCTGCGCGCCCTCCTGCTGCCACCGCAGGATCGCCACCTTGTCGATCGCGGTCTGCCCGGACTTCACCTTGAGGGTGCCGTCGTCGAGGAACGGCTTCAGGGTGTCCATGGCGCCGTTGAAGAAGAAGTGGGCGTTGTTGTCGTCGAGCGAGCCGGCGAACAACTCGACGTTGAACGGACCCTTCGCCTCGCCCCTGGCGCCGTCCTTGTTCTGCACGCCGAGGCCGACCAGCAACGCGGTGGCCTGGGCGACACCGACCTTGTAGTTGTCGAAGCTGACGTAGAAGTCGACGTTGGGGCTGTCCCGGATGAGCCGGTCGTACGCGATGACCGGAATCTTGGCGTCCGCCGCCGCCTGCAACTGCCCGCTGAGCGCCGTGCCGTCGATCGCCGCGATGATGAGCACGTCGGCACCCCGGGTGATCATCTGATCGACCTGCTGGGACTGCGTGGGGATGTCGTCACCGGCGTACTGGAGGTCGACCTTGTAACCCTTGGCCTCCAGCTTCTCCTTGACGGAGTTGCCGTCCGCGATCCACCGCTCGGAGGTCTGGGTCGGCATCGAGACGCCGATGGTCAGGTCGGCGGGCTTGTCACCGTCGTTTCCACCGCTGCCGGCACCCTCACCACTGCAAGCCGCCATGCTCAGCGCCAGGACGGCGCTGCCGAGAGCGGCCAGGACTCTTCTGTTCACTGGCTTCCCCAATCTGGAACTCGCGCCGTCGGACCGGCTGCGCGGGTCGCACTTGGGGCCCAAGTGTTAGCGCTCACAATGCATTGGTCAACACCTGGTTGGAAATACCGCGGTCACGGTCTCGTAACGAACGCTCCACTCCTCCGAGCGGTCGAGTCGTCCCAGGTCAAGACGGTGATCACGGGTGCAGCCGCGGAGCCGGCGGGCCGAGCCGGGCGGCCGCCATCGACGTCAGAGAATACGGCACGCCAGGGCCGACGAACATCCCGCCGCCGAATTTCGTCCACACCCGACCCCCGGCCCACCAAGGGTCGCCGCCCGAGGCGCCCGGTCGCCGCCGGCATCGGTCACCTCCGGGAGGAGCCGGCGAGGTGAACGCTCGGTTTCCGCTCCGTCACCGACGTGACCTTGACATCGACCAGGCGGCCGTCGATGCTCTGCTAAATCAGTTTAGCGCCCGTTGCTTCACGGCTCGGCAGAGCCGCGCCGGCGCAAGCCGGACCGGACGGACGCGTCCAACGAGGAGAGCCGATGAGACTGCGCAGGACGCTCGTCTCCGTCGTCGCGATGCTGCTGCTGGCCACGTCCGGCACGGCCGCCTACGCCGCGACCCGGGACCACGGCGACGGCACCGGTGGCATCCGCAGCGTCACACCGATCACCACGGTCTACACCTACGGCCAGAAGGTCTCGGCCGTCGCCGTCGAATACGGCGCGACCGTCAACCCCCACAAGCTCGACAACTCGACCTTCTCGGTCTCCGACACCAGCTACAACTTCCGCTTCAACCCCATCGAGGACCTACCCAAGCTGGTCGACCGCAAGGTCACCCACACCTACACCAACGACGCGGCCACCACCCGCGCCGATCGCCGGTCGGTGCCCGGCCGGTACGTCATCGTCGAGCTGGACCCCGACCAGAACGCAGGTTGGACCGTCATCGTCTCCAAGTGTCCGACCTTCCTGTGCACGGTGAAGGTGAACCCCGACCTGCCGACCCGGGTGACCCAGCGCAAGAACGTGCACGCCCAGCCGGGCAAGGGCAAGGGCGCCGGTCCGGTGCTGGCCAAGGGCGCGCCGGGCACCTCACACGGGGTGACCGAGGCACCGGTGAACCTGCTGGTCGACGAGTTCCGCTACGGCTCGTACCTCAGCGGCGGCATGGTGCTGCCGTACCACTACCACCTGCCGGAGAACTACCAGCCCGGCAGGAAGTACCCGCTGATGGTCGTCCTGCCCGGGCACGGCATGGGCTGGGACGGCGACAACACGGGCGTGCAGATCGCCGCCGACATCCCGGCGACGGCCTGGCTCCAGCCGAGTGTCACCGGCAGCTCGGAGGAGGTCATCGTGCTCGCCCCGCAGCACCAGCGGGTGGGCGACGTGGCCGAGGCCGACCTGCTGGTCAAGCTGGTCGAGCAGTTCAGCAGGGACTTCGCGGTGGACACCGGGCGGGTGTACGCCACCACCGTCTCGTACGGCTCGCGGCTGCTGTGGGAGGCGTTCGCGAAGCGTCCCGACCTGTTCACCGCGGGCCTGGTCACCGGTGGGTTCCAGGTGAGCGCCAGCCAGGCGACGGCCATCGCCGCCGCCGAGATCCCGCTGTGGATCACCCACGGCGTCAACGACCACCTGCTCAACATCTCGCTGGCCCGCAACACGCAGGCGGCGCTGCGTTCGGCGTACGAGGCCCGGGGCACGTCACCCCAGCGGATCGCCGAACTGCTGCGCTACACGGAGTACGGCAACGAGGCGTTCTCGCTGCCCGACTACCACGCGGCCTACGGGCCGACGTACGACGACAGCGGCATCCTGCGGTGGCTGCTGGCCCAGCGCTGACGACCCGGTTCACCGGAGCGTCCCGAGCGCGACGAGGGCTCGCCGGCCGCGGTACCCGTTGCCGCAGCCGGCGAGCCCCGGTCCGGCGGTCCCGCCCGCGATCGCCGCGGGCACGACCACCCCGGGGAGCCGTCAGCCCCCGACCGCGATGGCGAAGATGTGCATGGTCGGTACGTTCGCCGCGGGACGCGCGCTGATGTTGGGCAGCTCGATCCGGCTCACCGGCTTGTTCTGCAGGGCCACCCCGACGTAGTAGACACAGGCGGCGACGTTCTGCCGCTGGTTGCCGGGCCGGTTCTGGTACGCCGTCACGATGGCGGCGGTGCCACCGGCGTGCGGTCCGCCGTACCAGTCCGGGGTGCTCAGTGTGAAGCTCTGGCGGGTGCCGTCGGCATAGACCACGGTGGCGGTTCCCGACACGGCACCGTAGGTGCCGGTCGCGAGGAAGCCGAGGGTACGCCCCGTGCCGGTCACGCTGATCGACTGCCCCGAGGCGATGGCGTTGTCGGCACCGCCCGGCGCGACGTTGGGCCAGCGGAAGGTGACCCCGTTTCGGCTCACCGTGCTGCCCGGGGTGACCCCGGCCTGAGCCAGGGCCTGCGCCGAGAGCGTGGCACCGTTGCCGTCGAAGTTCCCGGCGCCGGTGTTGTTGTCGTTGGTGGTGCTGGCGTTGGTGAAGCTCTGCTCCAGGGTGGGCGGGGTGGGCACGGTCCCGGAGCCGGTGGCCCGGTAGGTGCGCCCGGCCGCGACGGTGACCTCGACGAGGTCGGACTCGATCCGCGTGGTCCGGGCCGGCGTGCCGTCGGCGGCGTCGACCACGGTGACGGTGCCGGTGAACAACCGACCCCGCAGCCGGACCGTGCCGGCGCGGTCCGGCCGGATGAGAACCTCGGTTGCCTGACCGCTGCTCCAGGTGATGCCGACGGTGTGCCCACCCCGACCACGCAGGCCGCTGACCCGCCCGCTGGGCCAGGCCGGCGGCAGCGCCGGCAGGATGTGCAGCTCACCGGTGTGGCTGTGCAGCAGCATCTCGGCGATGCCGGCGGTGGCGCCGAAGTTGCCGTCGATCTGGAACGGTGGGTGCAGGTCGAACATGTTGGGGGCGAGACGGGCGGGGGTGACGAGGTAGCGGATCAGGTCGTGGGCCCGTCTGCCCTCTTCCATCCTGGCCCAGAAGTTGATTTTCCAGGCGAGTGACCAGCCGGTGCCGTCGTCGCCGCGGATCTCCAGGGTCCGCCGGGCCGCCTCGAACAACTGAGGGGTGCCACGCTTGGTGATCTGGTTACTGGGCGCCAGGCCGTAGAGGTGGGAGATGTGCCGGTGGTTGCGTTCGGTCTCCACCCAGTCGTAGAGCCACTCCATGATGTTGCCGCGCGAGCCGATCCGGGTCGGGGCGAGCCGGTCGCGGGTGGCCCGCACCTGGGCGCGGAAGGTGGCGTCGGTGTTGAGGATCTCGCTGGCCCGGGCACAGCCGTCGAAGAGATCCCGCAGGATCTGGTTGTCCATGGTCGGGCCGGCACAGACGCTGGCGTCGGCGTGGTGGCCGATCTCCGGCGAGTTCGAGGGATTGGTGACCAGGTAGCCGAGGCTCGGCTCGGTCACCAGGGTGTCCAGGAAGAACTGCGCGGCGCCCTTCATGGCCGGGTAGTTGGCCCGGAGGAACTCGACGTCGCCGGTGAACAGGTAGTGATCCCAGATCATGGTGGCCAGCCACGCGCCGCCGGTCTGCCACATGCCCCAGAAGGCGCCGTCGACCACGGAGGTGGCCCGCCAGGCGTCGGTGTTGTGGTGGGTGACCCAGCCTCCGGCGCCGTACTGCACCTGGGCGGTGCGGGCCCCGGCCACCGAGAGGTCCCTGATCATGTCGAAGACCGGGGCATGGCACTCGGACAGGTTGGTGGTGTTGGCCGGCCAGTAGTTCATCGGCAGGTTGGCGTTGAGGGTGTACTTCGAGTCCCAGGCCGGGGTCAGCGAGTCGTTCCAGATTCCCTGCAGGTTCGCCGGCTGCGTGCCCGGCCGGGAGGACGAGATCAGCAGATAGCGGCCGAACTGGAACAACAGCGCGGAGAACTGGGGATCGTTGACGTTGTTGTGCTGGGCGATCCGCACGTCGGTCGGCTGGTCGGCGGCGGCGGTACGCCCCAGGTCGAGGCTCACCCGGCCGAACAGTGCCTGGTAGTCGGTCACGTGCCGGGCGCGCAGCTGGTCGTAGCTGCTGGCGCGGGCGGCGGTGAGGTGCCGCCGCGCGATGCCCTGGTAGTCGCCACCGACGTTGCGGTAGTTGACGTAGCTGGAGCCGATCGAGATCAGCAGCGTCACGCTCGTGGCGCCGGTGACCCGTAACGTGCCGCCGGAACTGGTCACCGAGCCGCCGCTGACGGTGGCGTGCGCCAGGGCGAGGAACCGTACCGCGCCGGTGACGCCCTCCTGGTTGCCGGAGACGCCGTCGAGGGCGATCGTGGCCCCGTCCGGGCTGGACGTGGTGGTCCGCTGCGGGCTGTCGAAGGTGGCGGTGAAGGTGACCGACGCGGACCGGTCCGCGGTCAGCCGCATCGCGATGACCTGGTCCGGCGCACTGGCGAACACCTCCCGCTGGTAGCGCACCCCGTTCGCCACGTAGGTGACCGAGGTGGTCGCGGTGGTGAGGTCCAGCTGCCGGTCGTACTGCGAGACCCCGCCCGAGGCGGGGAAGGCCAGGCGAAGGTTGCCCACGGTCTGGTAGGCCAGTTGTCCGACCGGGTTGCCCAGCATGTTCTGGTTGATCAGGTCCTGGGCTCGGGTCCACTGGTTGGCGAAGACCTGCCGCCGGATCTCCGGGAGGGCGCCCAGCCCCCTGGGATTGCTCGGGTCGTGCGGTCCGCCGGCCCACACGGTGTCCTCATTGAGCTGCAGTCGTTCGGTGTCGGTGTTGCCGAACACCATGGCGCCGAGCCTGCCGTTGCCGATGGGTAGCGCACGCAGCCAGTCGGTGCCGGCCGCCCGGTCGTACCAGAGCGCCAGGTCGCCGGCGGCCAGCACCTGCGGGGGTGCCACCGAGTCGGCCCGGGCGATCGCGTTCCACGGCAGCGGCAGCAGGGCGCCGCCGGCACCCGCCGCACCGATTCTGAGGGCCTGCCGTCGGGTCAGGTCTGACATCGATCCTCCAACCGGTGACCGGTCCCGGCCACTCGAAGCGCGGAAACTGTGAGAGCCGACTTCTGAACCAGCCCGTCGGAGCGGTCGCCATGCGCCGGTCGCGGTCGGTAGCCGGCATACGTCTGATGTGTTGCGCGAATGTTACTCCCGGCCCAGGCGATGGGCAACGGTCGATGCCCTCCTCGCCGCCCACCCGCTCATTGCGTTGAAATGCCTGCCGACAGCCCGATCTCGGGCAGCGATCGACCAACCGTCGGCAACCCTCAGGCACGCCGAGCGGTCGGACAGGCGAGACAGGTTTGGACGCAGACATCAGATGTCATCGCGTCCAGGGCATCAGGGCTGATCAGTCGCGGCCTCCTGACCCGGGCGCGGCGGGCGGTCCGGGCGGTAGATCGATCCGATGTGGGCCAGCCGGTCGAGGGCGGCGGTGCGGAGTACTGCGGACTCGTCGGCGGCGAGCCGGCGTACGTGCTCGGCGATCAGGTCGGGTATCCGGTAGCGGGTGCCGCTTTCCGCGATCAGTTGGCGCTCACACAGGTCGGTCAGGGTCCGCCGGGCGTGCACGGGGGTCAGGTTTCCCAACGCCGCGGCCGCGCACACGTCGAAGTCCGAGCCTGGGCAGAGGCCCAGGTAGCGCAGCAACCGCCGCCCACTGGCGGGCAGGTCGCGGTAGGCGAGGTCAAAGGCGGCGGCCACGGCCAGTTCCTTCCCATGCAGTTCGAGGTGCCGCTGCCGGGCGTGCTCGAACTCCTCAGCGAGGTTGGCGACGGTACGGCCACGATCGGCTCGCAGGAGAACGGCGACGAGGCCGATCGCCAGCGGCAGATGCCCGCACATCCGCACCAGCCGATCGACCTCGGCAAGATCGAGAGGCTGGGCCACGGTCCCGGCCCGGCGGATCAGCAGCGCGGCGGCCCGCTCTGGGGTGAGGGTCCCCGGCGGTCGCCGGCCAGCCTCCGGCTCGCAGCCGATGACCGTCGACGCTCGCGCCGTGTCCCTGTACCGGCCCGGTAGCCGCATGGAGTTCCCTTCTACTGGCTGGGCCCGGGGAGGGTCTCCGTTCGGAGCCGTCCCGTCCCTTCGTCGATGAGTCGGTCCGACCGGCGCCGGCGCACCGGCGCGGATCGGGTGCAGATCACGGTGATGGTCCGTCGCAGGTTGCCTTGCCGTCCGGCGCCCGACACTCGACCCGTCGGACGGTGGTACGCCGCCCGAAGCGGGAGGAGCAGTGCCCCGACCTGCCCGCGTTTCACCGCGGTCGGCGAGCCGCCCATCGCCCGCCCGGTGATGCCAACCCGGAACCGGTGTCGAGGCGGACCTCCGCGGCCTGGCGCCCATGCCGGCGGTGCCCGACGGCAGACGCCGCGGGCGGTGAGGGCCTCGAACCCTTATCGAAAAGTATAATGTTATCGATAACATCGCAAGGGCGAGATGGTTGACCGGCAGCCTGACCGACCCGGTGCCGCCGCCCCCGGATCGATGGTCGCGCTCCGGTCGCCGCTCGTCCGCCGACGGAACGCGACGCCGGCACGCCGCCCGGACGGCGAGGCGAACCGCGACGGCGACAAACGTCCGACGTCTCTATAGTGACGAGGGCTGCCGGTGTCGCCGCAGCGGACGGCGGATGCACGTCACGCGGGACGAGCCGAGCGGTCCGAAGGGGGCGGGATGGCACTGACCGACGACGCGATCGCGAGAATCCGGAGCATGATCCAGAGCGGTGAGCTGCCGCCCGGGGCGCGGCTGCCACCGGAGCCGCAGCTGGCCGCACAGATGGGCTTGTCCCGCAGCGGGGTCCGGGAGGCCGTGAAGGTGCTCGAGTCTGCCCGGGTGCTCGACGTACGACGCGGCGACGGCACCTACGTCACCAGCCTCGCCCCCCGGCTGCTGCTCGAAGGACTGGGCGTCGCGGTGGAGCTGCTGCGCGACGACACCCTGTTGGAGGTCATGGAGGTGCGCCGGATGCTGGAGCCGGTGGCCACCGGCCTGGCGGCGCTGCGGATGACCGACACCGAGCTCGACGAGCTGGCCCGGATACTCGAGGACATGCGGGCGGCGGCCGACGACGCCGAGAAGTTGATCCGGTTCGACACCGCCTTCCACCACACCGTCATCGCGACCACCGGCAACGAGACCCTCACCTCGCTGCTGGACGGGCTGTCCAGCCGGACGCTGCGGGCCCGGGTGTGGCGTGGCCTGATCGAGGGCAACGCGGCACACAAGACGATCGACGAACACCACGCGATCTACCTCGCCCTGCGCTCACGCGATCAGTTGCTCGCCCAGGCCAGCGCGCTGATGCACGTGAACACGTCCGAGGCGTGGTTGCGCACGGTGCTCGCGGCTCAGGCGGCCGACACGTAGCGCAGCCGGCAGCGCCCGCCGGACGCTCCGGACCGGCCCGATCCGAACAGCAGCACCGGCCGGGTCGGGCCAGACATCAGACGTACCGCATCGACGTGCTCGCGGTCAGCCCCGGTGGGAGGGGCCGCCGGCCACGGTGGTCGCCGCCCACTCGGGACCGTCCGGGTAGCGGTAGTCGTCGAGCGTGGCGGGGACGAGCTGGGCGCTCATGCCGGGCGCGGTGGGTGGCAGGTAACGCCCGCCCCTGATCCGTACCGGGTCCACGAAGTGCTCGTGCAGGTGGTCCACGTACTCGATGGCGCGGTCGTCGGTGCTGCCGCTGAGTGCGACGAAGTCGAACATGGCCAGGTGCTGCACCAGCTCGCAGAGGCCGACACCACCGGCGTGCGGACAGACCGGCACCCCGAACCTGGCGGCGAGCAGCAGGATCGCCAGGTTCTCGTTGACGCCGGCGACCCGGCAGGCGTCGATCTGTACCACGTCGACCGCCTCGGCCTGGAGCAGTTGCTTGAACATCACCGCGTTGTGCACGTGTTCACCGGTGGCCACCTTGACCGGAGCGAGGGCTCTGCGTACGGCGGCGTGACCGAGCACGTCGTCCGGCGAGGTCGGCTCCTCGATCCAGTACGGCTCGAACGCGGCGAGTTCACGCATCCACCGGATCGCCTCGGGTACGCCCCAGACCTGGTTGGCGTCCACCGCGATGCGGATGTCCGGCCCGACGGCCTGCCGGGCGATGCGCATCCGACGGACGTCGTCCGCCAGGTTCCCACCCACCTTGAGCTTGATCAGGTCGTATCCCGCCTCGACGGCCTCCCGGCAGAGCCGGTCCAGTTTCTCGTCGTCGTAGCCCAACCAGCCCGGGGTGGTGGTGTAGGCGGGATACCCCTCGGCCCGCAGGACCCGCTCACGCTCGGTACGGCCGGCCGCGCCCGCCCGCAGCAGCCCCAACGCGTCCTGCTCGGTGAGGGCGTCGCGCAGGTAACGGAAGTCCACCTGGGCCACGAGCTGTTCCGGCGTGAGGTCGGCCAGCAGCTTCCACAGCGGCTTGCCGGCCAGCCGGGCCGCCAGGTCCCACACGGCGTTGACCAGGCCACCGGCGGCCATGTGCACCACCCCCTTCTCCGGGCCAAGCCAGCGGATCTGACTGTCACCGACGAGTCGGCGGGCCAGCGCGCCCGGGTCGGCGACCAGGTCGTCGACCGGCTGACCGACCACCATGGCGGCCAGCGACCGCACCGCCGCGACCTGGATCTCCGTACCACGACCCACCGTGAAGACCAGGGCGTGCCCCTCGGCTCCGGCGGTGGTGCGTAGCAGGACGTAGGCGGCGGAGTAGTCCGGGAAGGGGTTCATCGCGTCGGATCCGTCACGGTGGCGGGACGTCGGGAACCGCACGTCGGTGGTTTCTACGGACGAGACGAGCTCAGTCACCTGGACTCCTGTGGGGATCGGACGGCTGACCTGCCGGTGCCGGGCATCGTGGAACCCCTCCAGCCGGACGGCGGAGGGGCCGAGTCAGGTCTGCGCCTTGCCTCCGGTGATCCGGGAGACCACCAGGGCCACCAGGATGACCGTGCCGTTGAGGAAGTTGGTCCACTGGGCCGGTACTCCGGCCAGGGTCAACACATTTATGATCATGAACAGCAGCAGTACGCCGGTGAAGGCGCCGAACACCGTTCCCTTGCCACCGTTGAGGCTGACTCCGCCGATGACCGCGGCGGCGAACACCTGGAAGATGGCGCCGCTACCCTGGGCCGCGGGCACCGCCGCGAGCCGGCCGCTGATCAGCAGCCCGGCCAGGGCGGCGAGCATGCTGGCGACGATCAGCGCGATCCACAACACCCGGTCGGTGCGGATACCGGCGGCGCGGGCCGCGTCGACGTTGCCGCCGATGGCGTAGAGCGCGCGACCGGCCCGGGTGTAGCCCAGTACGACGACACCGGCGGCGAACAGCAGCAGTGACACCCAGATCGACGCGGGCACGCCGAACCAGCTCGCCGAGCCCAGGTAGGTCATCGATTCCGGCAGGGCGAAGAAGGTCTTGCCGCCGGAGATGCCGGTCAGCAGACCACGGAGCACGATGAGCATGCCCAGCGTGACGATGAACCCGTTGAGGCCGAAACGGACGATGAGCAGGCCGTTGAAGGCGCCGACGAGGGCGCCGACAGCCAGCACGACCGGGACCGCCCAGGCCGACGGCAGCACGTCGAGCCCGAGGCCGTGGGTGAGTGCCGGGTCGACGATCAGCCAGGCGGCGACACCGGGTGCGAGTCCGAAGGTGGACTCCAGGGACAGGTCCATCTTGCCGGTGATCAGCACGATGGTCTGGGCGAGGACCACGATGGCGATCTCCGACATGCTCTGCAGCACGTTGATGATGTTGTCGGCGCTGAGGAAGACCGGGTTGACGACGAACCCGACAACCGCGACCGCGATGATCGCCGGTACCAGGGCCAGATCCCGTAGCCGGGCGATGGCCAGGGTCCGCGACGGCGGTGCGGCCGATGGTGGCGGTGACGACGCTGGGGGCGACGACGACGCGGCGGTGGACAGCGTCTCAGACATGGTGGAGATCCACCCCTTCCATGGCGGCTACCAGCTCGTTGTCGCTCCAGCCGTAGGCCATCTCGCGGACGACCCGGCCCTGGAACATCACCAGCACGCGGTCACAGATCCGCAGGTCGTCCAACTCGTCGGAGACGACGAGCACGGCCGTACCGCGGCGGCGTACCTCCTCGACGACGCCCAGCAGGGTCTGCTTGGACCGCACGTCGACACCGGCGGTCGGGGTGATGAGCACCAGCAGTTTCGGGTCGCTGGCCAACGCCCGGCCCATGACCACCTTCTGCTGGTTGCCACCGGACAGCTCGGAGACCGGCACCTGCGGGCCGGTGGCCTTGATCGCGAGGTCGGCGATCGTCCGCCGGGCGAGGGCGTCACGACGGCCCGGGGAGATCAGGCCACGCCGACCCACCCGGTCCGGCACGGTCATGGTGACGTTCTCCGCGATGGACAGCAGTGGCACCAGGCCCTCCCGGTGCCGGTCCTGCGGCACCAGGCCGATCCCGGCGGCTAGCGCGTCGGGCACGCTGCCCGCACGCAACTGCCGGCCGTCGAGGGTGACCGTCCCACTCGCCGGACGGGCCAGACCGACGATGGCCTCGGCGACCTCGACCTTGCCGCTGCCCCCGCCGCCGGCGATTCCGACGACCTCACCGGCCTTCGCCTCCAGCGACAGCTCGGCCCCGGACGCGGTGACCAGGTCCCGTACCGACACCAGCACCGGTACGTCGGAGGACAACGGTCGATACGTCGCCTCGGGCATGCTCACGTCCTCCCCCGTCATCGCCGACACCAGAGCCGGGCGGCTCAGCTCGGCCACCGGGGCGGTAACGATGTGCCGGGCGTCGCGGAACACCGTCACCTGGTCGCAGATCTCGTAGATCTCCTGCAGGTGGTGGCTGATGAACAGGAACGTCACGCCCTGGGCGCGCAGGTCGCGGATGCGGGTGAACAACCGCTGGATGCCCGCGCCGTCCAACTGGGCGGTGGGCTCGTCGAGGATGATGAACCGGGCGCCGAACGACAGGGCCCGGGCGATCTCCACGAACTGCCGCTGCTCGACCGTCAGCGTCGAGGCGGGCTGCCGAACGTCGACCTCCACCGACCACTCGGCGAGCAACTCCTGCGCCTGCCGGCGCAAGACGCTCCAGCGGATCAGCCGGCCGGGTCCACGGGCGTGCCGGTTGAGGAACAGGTTCTCCGCCACGGTCAGCGTCGGAATGATCGTCGACTTCTGGTAGACACACGCGACCCGCCGTCGCCACCCGTCGCGGTCACCGAGGGACGGTGCCGGCCGGCCGTCGAACGCCACGCGACCCTCGTCGGCGGCCTGGAGTCCGGTGAGGATGCCGACCAGGGTCGACTTGCCGGCACCGTTGCGACCGACCAGGGCGTGCGTCTCCCCCCGCCGGACCACGATGCCCGCCTCGGACAGCGCCAGGGTCGATCCGAAACGCTTGGTGATGCTCACCGCCTCGACGACGGGCCGGTCGTCGTCGACCGACCCGTCGGTCGCGGCTCGCCGGGTGGCGTTCATGTGTTGTTGCCCCACAGGGACGGGTCGTCGAACTTCGTCGTGGGCTCGCCCGCGATCGGTGCGCCGTCCAGGGTCACCAACGGAGCCGGTAGCTGGTCCTCCAGCAGACCCTCGCGCACCTGGATGATGGTGCTGCCGTGCTCGGTCGGGCCCGGCTGGAACGTCCTGCCCTCGATCGCCGCCCGGACGTACTCCAGCCCGTACCGGGCGTACAGGTCGGCCGGCTGGCTCACGGTGGCGTCGATGAGGCCCGCACCGATGTTCTTCAGCTCCTCCGGGATGCCGTCGTTGGAGACCACGAAGACATGCGCGGGATCGCTCGGCGGCACCTGCAGGCCCCGCTGTTTGAGGATCTGCAGGGTCCCGGAGAGAGCGAACGACGACTGCATGTAGATGCCCTTGACATCCGGGTCGGAGGCGAACCGGGTCTGCAACTTCGACGCCGCCACGTCCGCCTTCCAGTCGGTGGCCTCGCCGAAGACGGTGATGTCGGGGAACTCCTTCTGCATGCACTCGTTGAACGCCTCGGTGCGGTCCCGACCGTTGATCGAGTCCAGGCCGCCCTGGAGCATGACGACCTTGCCCTTGCCGCCGAGCTTGGTGCCGAGGAACTGGCACGCCCTGGTGCCGTAGGCGCGATTGTCGGCACGGACCACCATGAACACGTTGCCGGTGTCCGGTCGGGTGTCGATGGTGACCACCGGGATCTTCCGGCTCTCCAACTGGCCCAGTGTGGGCGCGATCGCCGCGGTGTCCTGCGGAGCCATCACGACTCCCTTGACTCCCTGACTCATGAACGTCTGCGTGTTCGAGATCAGGTTCGCGATGTCGTTCTGCGAGTTCGTGGCCTTCAGCTCGACCCCCAGTTCCTGCGCGAACTGCGGCACGTATCTGATGTACGAGTTCCAGAAGTCGGTGTCGGAGCGCGGATAGTCCACCCCGACGAGCAGCTCGGAACCACCCGGGCCGGACCCGCGGTCCGCGTCGTCGCCGCAGCCTGTGGCGACGGTCGCTGATGCGACCAGCATCGTCGCCAGCCCGACACTCAGCACAGTCCTACGCTTCATTGCCGTTCCTCCATGTCTGAGAGGTCATCCAGCTAGCTGGTCGGGCCGGGAAGCCGACACGGGCGACACGGGACATGGCGATCCCTCCGTAGGGCGGCGGGGTGGTGGGCGGCTTCAAGGGCCTCAGACATCAGACGTTAGACGTGTACATCCGTCAACGTCAACGTCCCGCCGCATGGGATTGTCGTCCTCGAACTGGAGGGCTTGCACCGACGGCAACCGTCGGGCCGCGCGGAACATCAGATGATTCTGCCGCCCGGGTCGGTGTCGGCAGGGTCACGCCGGGATGCGGCCGAGACATGTGCGGACCGACACTCTGAGCACGCTAACATCGACGGAACTTGAGTTACCAGCTTTGCCTCGCGGCTCTCAGCCCACCACCTTCGGTGTCGAGTGGATCCCACCGGAGCCGCCCAGACCGAGCTGGCCGCTGCCGTTCGAGCCCCAGCAGTACAGGACGTCGCTGGTGGACATCCCGCAGGTGTGCTGCCCGCCGGTGTCGACGCTGCGCCAGGCCACCCCCAGATCGGTCCGACGGCTGACCGACCTGGCACTTGTCCTCGCACGGACATCGGCGGTTCGGCCGGGCGGGCAACCCCGGCCACGTCCGGGCTTGACCTTGACGCAGCGTCAACCCCGCATGCTGACGCCATGTCAATCAAATCCCAGGTACCACCCGAGCAGGTCCGTGGTCCAGCGATCCAGGTCCGGAGCCTGGAGAAGTCATACAAGAAACTGCACGTGCTACGCGGCGTCGACTTCGACGTGGCGCGGGGCAGCATCTTCGCCCTGCTCGGCTCCAACGGAGCGGGCAAGACCACCGTCGTACGGATACTCGCCACGCTGCTCAGGCCGGACGCGGGGACGGCCAGCGTCAACGGCTTCGACGTCGGCCGGCAGGCGGCCAAGGTCCGGGAGTCGATCAGCCTCACCGGACAGTTCGCGGCGGTCGACGAGATCCTCAGCGGGCGGGAGAACCTGGTGCTGGTGGCCCGGTTACGACATCTGCCCAACCCCGGCGCGATCGCGGACGACCTGCTGGCGCGGTTCTCCCTGACCGACGCGGCCGGCCGACGGGTGTCGACGTACTCCGGTGGCATGCGCCGCCGTCTCGACATCGCGATGAGCCTCATCGGGAACCCACCCGTGATCTTCCTCGACGAACCCACGACCGGGCTCGATCCGCAGGCGCGTCTCGAGGTGTGGCAGGCCGTGCGGGAGCTGGCCGGGCAGGGCACCACGGTGCTGCTCACCACGCAGTACCTGGACGAGGCCGAACAACTGGCCGACCGGATCGCGATCCTCCACCAGGGCCGCATCATCGCCAACGGCAGCCTCCCGGAGCTCAAGCGACTGCTCCCACCCGCCAAGGTCGAGTACGTCGAGAAGCAGCCGACGCTCGAAGACGTCTTCCTCGCCATCGTCGGCGACGAACACCGGGACGGCACGGTCGACGCCGCCAGCCCCGACGGCACGAAGAACTAGGGAGTCCTCGATGAACAGGCATTTCTTCGGCGACACCGCCGTCCTGCTGGGGCGGTCACTACGCCACATCAGCCGCAGCCCGGACACCATCATCTCGACCGCGATCATGCCGATCGCGTTCCTGTTGCTGTTCGTCTACGTGTTCGGCGGGGCGATCCAGACCGGATCGGACAACTACGTGAACTACCTGCTGCCCGGCATCCTGATCATCACGGTCGCCTCGGGCATCTCCTACACCGCGTACCGGCTCTTCCTGGACATGAGGGGCGGCATCTTCGAGCGCTTCCAGTCCATGCCGATCGCCCGCTCGTCCGTGCTGTGGGCGCACGTGCTCACCTCGCTGGTCGCCAACCTGATCTCGCTCGCGGTGGTGGTGCTGGTCGCCCTCGTCATGGGCTTCCGGTCGGGGGCCGGCGCGCTGGCCTGGCTCGCGGTCACCGGGATCATCGTGCTGTTCACGTTGGCGCTGACGTGGCTCGCCGTCATCCCCGGCCTGACCGCGAAGTCCGTGGACGGCGCGAGCGCGTTCTCCTATCCGCTGATCTTCCTGCCGTTCATCAGCTCGGCCTTCGTGCCCACCGAGAGCATGCCCGCCCCGGTGCGCGCCTTCGCCGAGAACCAGCCGGTGACGTCGATCGTCAACGCCATCCGCGGCTTGTACAGCCAGCAGCCGGTCGACGCCGAGATCTGGACCGCCCTCGGCTGGTGCGCCGGCCTGCTCGTGGTCGCCTACGGCATCGCCATGGCCGTCTACCGCGGCAAGATCAGTTGACGATGGGTCGGCGTGGTGCAGGCTGAAGGCATGCTGACGATCGGCCGGCTGGCCGCCTACGCCGGGGTGACGATCCGTACGGTGCGGCACTACCACCAGATCGGACTACTTCCGGAGCCGGAGCGCGACGCCTCCGGCTACCGGACGTACGACGCGGCCGCGGTTGTGCGACTCGTTCGGATCCGGACCCTGGCCGAGGCCGGCGTCCCGCTGGCCCGCGTCCGCGAGCTGCTCGACGCGGACCCCGACACGTTCGCCGCCGCGACCACGGAGATCGACCGGCAACTGCGGGCGCAGATCCGCACGTTGCAGGAGCACCGGCGGCGGATCGCGCGGCTGGGCCGCGGCGAGTCCCTGGCCGTTCCCGAGGAGGTGGTCGACTACCTGGACCGGCTACGGGCCATCGGGGCGCCGGAGGCCGCCGTCGAGGGTGAGCGCGACGCGTGGATCCTGATGTCGGCGCGGTGGCCGGAATCGATTCCGGCGTTCATGGTCGACAAGGTGGCTCAGCTGTCCAACCCGAAGGTCGTGCGGTTCTACCAGCTCGCCGGTCGGATCGCGGAGAACTGGGAGGACGAGGACCTGCTACGCGAGGCGGCCGACCTGATGATCGAGATGTTCGAGCAGGCGGAGGCCAACGGCGAGCTGGATCAGCAGTTCACAATCACTCCCGACACCGCGTTCGTCGGCCTGATGGACTCGTACGCCGCCGCTGCCCACCCCGTTGTCGCTCGCCTGCGGGAGCTGATCGCCGAGCGTGGCTGGACCGGCTGGACGGTGATCCAGAAGCGCCAGCCCTGAGCCGTCACGTCATCTCCGCGAGTCGCGGCGTCCCGGGCCCCCGGCGGGGCGGCCCGAGACGCCGTAACTCGTGGCCGGCTACTCCCCCAGGCAGTCGCGCAGCGCCGCGCAGAGCAGTTCGGCCCGCTCGTCGTCGACCCCGCCCATCTGGTTGACGACGTAGCCGAAGCCGACCTGGTGGGCGTCGTCGCCGAAGGCGAGGTGCCCGCCCGCGCCGTCGTGGCCGAAGCTGCGTCCGCCGAGCATCGGCCGAGGCGTCGAGTGCACCAGGAAGCCGGTGCCCCAACGGTGTCCCGCGTCGGGGTGCCCGTACACCTGCTGCCCGCTGACCCGTACCGTGACTGCGTCGTCGACGGAGGTCGCGGTGAGCAGCCGCGGGCCGCCGACCTCGGCGACGCAGGCGCCGTAGAGGCGGGCCAGGCTCTCGGCGGTGCTGATTCCGCCCGCGCCGGGGATCTGGGCGGCCTGTATCGCCGGATCGTTGAAGCTGACCAGGCCGTCGTCGTCGGCGGGGAAGGCGAAGGCGCCGCCCATGGTGATGCCGCGCTCGGCGACCGGGTCGACGGCCGGACCGGGGTCGCCGATCGGCGCCAGCAGCCAGGCGACCGCGTCGTGCTCGGCGGCCGGCAACCCGATCCAGGTACGCAGGCCGAGCGGTTCGCCGAGCGTGCGGGCGAAGTAGGCGCCGGGCATCTCGCCGGTGATGCGACGGATCACCTCGCCGATCAGCCAGCCGTAGGTGATCGCGTGGTAGCTGTGCGCGGTACCGGGTCGCCACAGCGGCGCCTGTGCCTCGATCGCCCTGATCACCGGCTCCCAGGCGATGACTTCCTCGCGGGTGAAGGGCTTGTCCAGTGCCGGCAGGCCGGACTGGTGGGTGAGCAGCCAACGCACCGGGATGTCCGCCTTGCCGTTCTGGCCGAACTCGGGCCAGTAGCGGGTGACCGGCGCGTCAAGGTCGAGCCGCCCCTGCTGGACCAGCAGGTAGGCGCAGATCGCCATGATCCCTTTGGTGCAGGAGAAGACGACGGTCGGGGTGTCCGCGGTCCACGGGCGTCCCGACCGGGCGTCGGCCACCCCGCCGTGCAGGTCGACGACCTTGCGGCCGGCCAGGTATACGGCGACCGCGGCGCCCACCTCCCGACGGTGGGCGAAGTTGTCACGGAAGACGTCGGCGACCCGGCCGAAGCCCTCGTCGACGTCACCGTGGATCTGGCTGTCGCTCAACCCGTTATCCCTTCACGGAGCCCTGGAGCAGGGCCTTGATGAACTGTCGCTGGAAGATCAGGAACACGATGAGGGTAGGCGTGAGGATGAGCAGCGAGCCAGCGCAGAGCAGCACCAGATCGGTCCCCCACTGCCCCTGGAAGGCACCGAGCGCGCCGGCCATCGTCCGCTTCGTCGCGTCGTCGACGAGCACGATGGCGAGCAGGAACTGGTTCCAGGTCCACAGGAAGAGCAGGATGGTCAGCGAGGCGACGGCCGGCCGGGCCAGCGGCACGTGCACCCGCCAGAACAGCTGCCAGGTGTTGCTGCCGTCGACCCGGGCCGCCTCGGACAGTTCCCGGGGCACGTTGATGAAGTGGGCGCGCATCCAGAAGACCGCGAACGGCATGTAGAGCCCGATCAACGGCAGGATGATCGCCCACCTGGTGTTGAGCAGGCCCAGGTCGCGCATCTGGTAGTACAGCGGGGTGACCACCGCCTCGAAGGGCAGGGTCAGTCCGAGCAGCAGCAGCCCGAACGCGAAGTGGCCGCCGGGCACCCGCAGGTGACCGAGCCCGAAACCGGCCATGGTCGCGATGAGGACGCCGACGGGCACCACGCCGGCCACGATCAGCGCGCTCGACTTCAGCAGGGCACCCATGTTCGCGGCGGTGAAGGCGTCGACGAAGTTGCCCCACTGCGGGTCGCTGGGCCAGGCCAGGCCGGTGGGCACGGTGCCACGCGGTTGCAGGGCCGCCGACAGCATGCTCAGGAACGGCAGCAGGGTGACGACGACCAGTGCGATCAGGAAGATCCGTCCGGTCAGCCGCTCACTGCGGGTGGTCATGTTCATCACTTCTCCCCCCGGGTCAGCCGCTGGATCGGCAGGACGCACACCAGGACCAGCGCCATCAGCACCACGGCCAGGGCCGAGGCGAGTCCGACCTGACGTTGGGAGAAGGCGAGCCGGTAGATCTCCAGGCCGGGCACCGTGGTCTGGATCCCCGGGCCGCCACTGGTCGAGATGTAGACGATGTCGAAGCTGGCCAGCGCCGCGATGATGGTCACCGTCAGGCAGATCCCGATCTCCTGGCGCAGACTGGGCAGGGTCACCGCGAAGAACTCGCGCACCGGACCGGCGCCGTCGATGCGGGCGGCCTCGTAGAGCGAGGGGTCGATCTTGCTCATCCCGGTGACCAGCAGGATCGTGCAGAGGCCGAGCATCACCCAGGTGCCGATCACGCCCACCGCCGGCAGCGCGGTGTCGAACTCGCCGAGCCAGGCCCGGGTGACCCCGTCCAGCCCGACCGCCCGCAGCGCCTGGTTGACCAGGCCATTGGTGGAGAGCACCCAGCTCCAGGCGATGCCGGCCGCAACCAGGGGGATCACCTGGGGCAGGAACAGCACCGTGCGGACCATCGTGCCGCCGGGGCCGGTGGTGATCCGCCGAACCAGGCTGGCCACCAGCAGGCCGAGGATGACGGGGATGAAGCTGAAGAAGATGATCAGGATGAACGCGTTCGAAATGATCTTCAACAGGTCCCGGTCGGTGAAGACCGTGAGGTAGTTGTCCAGCCCTGCCCAGCGGGCCGCGCCGATGCCGTTCCAGTGGTACAGCGAGTACTGCATGGTCAGCACGAGCGGACGCAGCACAAAGACGCCGTACATGATCAGTGCGGGTAGTACCCAGAGCCACCCGGTCCACCGGACCGTGCGGCCCCACCTCTTCCGGTGGGGCCGCGCGGGTGAGCGGGTGTCCCCCCGGCCGGGTCGGGACGCGATGCCCGACCCGGCCGGGGCGCTGCCGAGGGCAGACGTCATCGGGACAGTTCCTTCTCGTATTCGGCCTGGACCGCCTTCACGTACCCCTCCGGGGTCTGCTGGCCGGCGATCAGCTTCTGCATCTCGGGAGTGATGGCCGCAGCGAAGATGCCGCCGGTGGCGTTCGCGGTGAAGTCGACCGCGCCGTTGTCGGCACCGAGCTGCTGGGACGCCTTGAGCGTCTCGGCCAGCACGGTTCCCTCCGACACGGGCGGCAGGGCGAGGTCGGCCGGGCCGCCCGGGTGCGAGCCGCCGATGTTGACCGAGATCTCGCGGGCCTTGTCATTGGTGTGCACCCAGTTGAGGAAGAAGGCCGCGGCGTCCGGGTTCTTCGCCCGGGCACCGACACCGAACGTGTTCGGCGCGGACATCGCGACCCGCTTGGCGTCGGCGGTCTCACCCGGGAAGAGGAAGAACCCGACGTCACCGGCCATGTTCTTGTCCAGGTTCCCCGACTCCCAGTCGCCGTTGAACATGAACAGGCCGTTGCCCTTCTGGAACTCGCCCATCATGGCCGTGTAGTCGATGGCGTTGGCGTCCTTGGGGAAGTAGCCGGCCTGGGCCCACTTCTGGATGGTCTCGGTGGCCTTGAGCGCCGCCGGCGTGTCGAAGGTGGCACCGGGCTTCTGGAAGATCCAGTCCGCGATCGCGGTCGGGTCGCCGTACTGGTTCTGCAGGGCCTGGTGCGGGAAGTTGATGCCGGCGGTGTTCTTGTTGAACTGCATGATCGGCTGGAGGCCGGCGTCCTTCGCCTTGGCCAGCAGCTCCTCGAACTCGGCGATGGTCTTCGGCGGCTCGGTCATGCCGACCTGCTCGGCCTGCTTCTTGTTGAAGAACACGCCGGTCACGCTGTAGCCCAGCCCCATGCCGTAGAGCGACCCGCTGCCGCGAACCGCCCCACCGTCGGAGAGACGCAGCTGGATCAGCGAGGAGGCGGGGAACTTGTCCCAACCGTACGCGTCGAAGTAGGGGTCCAGGTTCTTCAGCAGCCCGTCCTTGACCAGGTCGACCATGGTGGGCAGCCGGATGATGTCGGGCGCGTTGTCCGAGGCGAGCACCCGGGGGGCGTTCTCCGTGATCACGGTGAACTGGTCCTCGCGGATGTTGAACGTGACGTTCGGGTGCTGCTTCGTGAACTCGTCCGCGAGGGCCTTGGCCAGCGGGAAGCCGGTCTCGGCGTACATCTCCAGGGTGATCGGGTCGGCACCCAGCTCGGTGCTGACCGGGGCGTCGGAGTCCCCCGAGGGGGTCTGCTCCGAACCCGGCGCGCTACAGGCGGTGATGGCCATGCTGACGCCCAGTAGTGGCGCCAAGAGCGCCATCCGGCGTCGAGTGAACCTCGTCGAGAACTCCGGCACCTCATGCTCCTTGACTCGTCCGCGCGCCCCACCCATCGACCGGGCGTGACGCCCGCCACGTTCGCGCACGTCACGCGCCGTTCTCCCGGCCCACGGCTCGCGGTGTCCAATAAGACCTCGGCGGACACCTCGGTGCCCACCTCAGCAGCCAAATCACGTCGCTAAACTGATTTAGCAGAGCATGCGCGCGGGGCCGGAGGCCTGTCAAGGACGAGTTGGCAACGGTCTGGAAACAGCTGGTTCACCGGCCACGACGCGCGGCCGGGTCCGTCACCGGTGACCCCGGGACCGGACCCGACGCATCATGATGGGACCACGGCGGCGTCGGGACGTACCGCCGCGATCGGAGGACTCATGGGCCGCGAGAGAGCGACACTGGCCGACGTGGCGCGACGGGCCGGTCTGTCCAAGACCGCCGCGTCGATGGTGCTCAACGGGCGCGAGGGCACCCGGCTCTCCGCCGAGGCGCACCAGCGGGTCTTCGCGGCCGCGGAGGAACTCGGCTACCGGCCCAACGTGGCGGCCCGCAGCCTGCGCACCCGCAAGACCGCCACCATCGCGTTCGTCTCCGACATCGTCGCCACCACCCGCTTCGCCGGTGGCCTCATCCGTGGCGCGCTGGACGCCGCGCGCGAGCGCGACCACGTCCTGCTGATCACCGAGACCCAGGGCGACGCGGCGTTCGAGCGGTACGCCATCGAGGCGATCCTCGACCGCCAGGTCGACGGCGTGATCTACGCGGCCATGGCGACCCGCCGGCTGGCGGTGCCCCCGGCCATCCTCGGCGGTCAGGTGGTGCTGCTCAACGCCACCAGCCCGGAGCAGCTGCCCTGCGTGCTGCCCGACGACGAGGGCGCCGGGGTGGCGGTCGCCGAGACGCTGCTCGCCCAGGGTCACCGGGACCGGATCGCCCTGATCGGCCGTAACCGGGAGAAGGAGATCGACCCCGAGATCTCGCTGGCCGCCGACGCCCGGCTGCGCGGCATCCGGGGCACCCTCGCCGCCGCCGGTGTCTCGCTGCTCGCCGAGGGCTTCTGCCCGGAGTGGCTGCCCGAACACGGCTACACCGCCATGCGTACGCTGCTGGACCGCGCGACCCGGCCCAGCGCGGTGATCTGCATGAACGACCGGCTCGCCTTCGGCGCGTACCAGGCGCTCGGCGAGGCCGGCCTGACCATTCCCGACGACCTCTCGGTGATCTCCTTCGACGACGATCCGATCGCGGCCTGGCTACGGCCGGGGCTCTCCACCGCGGCGCTGCCACACGAACAGATGGGACGTCGCGCGGTGGAGGTGCTGCTCGACGGCGGGCAGTCCGGCGCGTCGTACGTGCCGATGCCGCTGCGGCGACGTCGGTCGGTGGCCGCACCCACCGACTGACGTCGCCCCCCGCCTGGCGGCCGGGGCACCCACTCTCGCCGCTAAACCGATTCACTGATACGTTTCCGGCCATGCTTCGACTGCCCGACCACTGGGTGTGGGACAGCTGGTACGCCCAGGACGACGACGGCCGCTGGCACGCGTTCTTCCTGCGCGCCTCCCGGGCCCTGCTCGACCCGCACCGCCGCCACCGGCGCGCCTCGATCGGCCACGCCGTCTCCCCCGACCTGCGCTCCTGGCACCTGCTCGCCGACGCGCTCGTACCCGCCGACGCTCCGGCCTGGGACGACCTGGCGACCTGGACCGGCTGCACGGTTCACGGCCCGGACGGGAGGTGGTACCTCTTCTACACCGGCGTGGGTCGAGCTGAGGACGGACTGGTCCAGCGGATCGGCCTGGCCGTCTCCGACGACCTGGTCACGTGGCACCGGCACGGCGACGCGCCGCTGCTGGAGGCCGACCCCACCTGGTACGAACTGCTCGACCGCGAGATGTGGTACGAGCAGGCCTGGCGCGACCCGTGGGTCTTCCCGGACCCGCAGGGCGACGGCTGGCACATGCTCATCACCGCCCGCACCAACCAGGGACCGGGTGACGCGCGCGGCGTCGTCGGCCACGCCACCTCCCCGGACCTGGTGAACTGGACGGTACGGCCCCCGCTGTCCGGGCCGGCCGGCTTCGGTCACCTGGAGGTGCCGCAGGTCGCCGTCGTCGACGGGCAGCCGCTGCTGCTGTTCTGCACCAACGCCTTCGGCGCCGAGCGGGAGCCCGGGCAGCGGCTCTGGGTCGCCCCCGGCCCCACCGTGCGCGGACCGTGGGACGTCGCCGCCGCCCAGCCGGTCGCGCAACCGCACCTGTACGCCCCCCGGCTGGTCCCCGACGGCGACGGCTGGTCCCTCATCGGCTTCGTCGAGCACGCCGACGGCGACTTCGTCGGCGAACTCAGCGACCCCGTCCCGGTCCGCTACGACCGCGCCGTCGGTCTGGTCGCCCGACAGCCGAGACTGCTCCCCGACGGCAGGCAGCCGCTCGAGCTGGCGGGACCGGTCCCGGAGGCCAGGTGACCTGACCAGCCCAGGCAGCGTCACTCCCGCCGGCTGCCTTCCCTGCCGAGGCGTCGCCACTGCCCGGGGGTGAGGCCGTAGGCCGCACGGAAGCGGCGGGTGAAGTGGGTCGGATCGCGGAATCCCCAGCGGCGCGCGACCGCCACGATCGTCCGGTCCCGGCTCTGCGGGCGGAGCAGCTCCTCACGAGCGCCCTCCAGGCGTTCAGTGATGATCCACTGCTCCAGGCTCAGATCGGCTGCGGCGCAGACCTTGTAGAGGTGGCGCAGCGACACGTTGTGGGCGGCGGCGATGCCCGTCGGGGACAGGTCGGAATCGGAGAGGTGCCGCCGGACGTACGCGCGAACCCGAGTGAGCAGCGTCGCGGCCGGGTCGACGGCGTCACGCCCGGCCTGGGCGGCTGACGCCAGCAGGGCCCGGGCGAGTTCGATGCTGGCCGCGCCCAGAGCAGGTGCCGCAGGGTCGGCACTGAGCCGACCCACCGCCGTCACCAGGCCCGCGATGTGCCGGGTGACCAGCGGGTACAACGGACTGGCCGGCAAGCCGCCCAGGGCGCGACGGATGACGTCGACAGGCAGGCCGAGCTGCTCGATGGGCACCTGGAGGCTGCCGGCCGCTCCCGTACCGGACCAGGAGAAGTCGTAGGGGGCGGACAGGTCGACCGCCATCAGCTCGCCGGGGGCGACGAGCGCCCGTCGGCCCAGTTGGTCGTGACGGCCGTCACCGAGTCGCTGGACGGAGAGCGCCACCACGGGCATCACGTCCTGCCGAGCCTGTCGAGCGGTACGCAGCAGCCGGATCCCGGACGATTCGGTGGTGAAGACACTGGCCTCGCCGAGCCGCCACACGCCCATCCGGGCGTACACGTCGCCGCCCGGGTCCTCGTGAATGACGTGGCACGGCGCGGAGGCCTCCGCCATCGCGGTGTGCACCGCCTCGACCCGATCACCAGGCGGCAGCTCCGCGGTGTCCAGGACAATCGCCATCGCGTCACCTCGTCGACGTCGGCACCGGACGTCCGGTGTGCACTGTGGGCCGGAAATCCGTGCACGCACAGCACCAGCACAGGCTCGTCGGACGCCTAAGGTTCCCACGCGCGTGTTACGAGGCGATGCTCCGTGCCACGCCGAGGAAGAGCCTGACGTCGTCAGGCATATGCAGACGCGAGGGAGCTGCCATGACCGCGCCCGACACGATCGTCCTCGTCCACGGATTCTGGGTCACACCCCGCAGTTGGGAAAACTGGGTCGCCCACTACGAATCACGCGGCTTCACGGTGCTGGCGCCCGCGTACCCGGGGTTCGAGGTCGAGGTCGAGGCACTCAACGCGGATCCGTCGCCGATCGTCGACCTCACCGTGCCAAATGTGATCGCCCACCTCACCGAGGTCATCGAGGCGCTCGACGCGCCACCGATCATCATGGGCCACTCCGCGGGTGGCGCCTTCACCCAGATCCTGCTCGACCGTGGCCTCGGCGCCGTCGGTGTGGCGCTCAACTCCGCCCCCACCGAGGGAGTTCTTGTAGTACCGCCATCCCAGCTGAAGTCCACGTTCCCGGTGCTCAAGAACCCCGCCAACCGGCACAAGGCGGTCGGGCTCACCTTTGAGCAGTGGCGCTACGCCTTCACCAACACCTTCAGCGAGGAGGAATCCCGGGTCCTCTACGAGCGCTACCACATCCCGGCCAGCGGCGGAGTCGTCTGGGGCGGCGTGCTGGCCAACTTCCGCCCCGGCCACCAGGACACCTGGGTCGACTACCACAACGACGACCGGCCTCCGCTGCTGTTCATCTCCGGCAGCGAGGACCACATCATGCCGCCGGCCGTCCAACGCTCCAACGCCAAGCACTACAAGTCGAACGCGCTCACCGAAGTCAAGGAGTATGCCGGCTACGCGCACCTGCTGCCCGCGCAGAAGGGCTGGGAGGAGATCGCCGACTACGCCCTCGACTGGGCGCTGCGCCACGCCCGGACCTGACGCGGCGTCCAGAACCAGCCGTGATCAAGAAGTTTGCGTCGGATCGGGGCTCGACGGCCGACGCCACCTTCTTGGTCAATGGGTCGGAGCGCTAACGGGCGGCGGCGAGATCGACCGGGTGGGCGGGCGGGGACAGAGCCGTGGTGGGGCTGTCGGGGGCGATGCGGAGGCGCACGTCGGCCCCGGTGTCGATGCCCAGGGCGAGGAACTCGTTGCGAGTCAGGGTCACGGTGACCGGCTGACCGTCGGCGGTGGTGACCTCGACCCGGATCTCGAAGCCGATCCGGGTGATCCGGCTGACCCGTCCGGGCACGCCGTCGGCGGTGTCGGCCGAGAGCTGGAGGTCGTGGGGACGCACCAACCGGTCGCCGAGCTGGGTGACCGGGCCGAGGAAACGCATGACGAACTCGTTGGCCGGGCGGTCGTACAGGTCGTCTGGCGACCCGATCTGCTCCACCCGCCCGTCGTTGATCACCACGATCTCGTCGGCGACCTCCAGTGCCTCCTCCTGGTCGTGGGTGACAAAGACGGTGGTGACGTGCACCTCGTCGTGCAGCCGGCGCAGCCAGTCCCGCAGTTCCTTGCGGACCTTGGCGTCCAGGGCGCCGAACGGCTCGTCGAGCAGCAGCACGGTCGGCTCCACCGCCAGCGCCCGGGCCAGCGCCATCCGTTGCCGCTGTCCGCCGGAGAGCTGTGCGGGCAACCGGTCACCGAACTGTCCCAGGTGGACCAGCGCGAGCAGTTCGTCGACCCGACGGCGGATCTCGTCCCTGGAGCGCTTGCGGATCTCCAACCCGAAGGCCACGTTCCGGCGTACCGACAGGTGCTTGAACGCCGCGTAGTGCTGAAACACGAAGCCGACGTTGCGCTTCTGCGGTGGCAGCCCGGTGGCGTCGACACCGTCGATCTCGACCCGCCCGGTGTCGGCGCGTTCCAACCCGGCGATGATCCGCAGCAGCGTGGACTTGCCGCCACCGGAGGGGCCGAGCAGGGCGGTGAGCCGACCCGCCGGGATGCTCACCGACACGTCGTCGAGGGCGACGAAGTCTCCGAAACGCTTGCCGACGTGGGAAATCTCGATGCTCAACGCTCTTCCTTCGGCCTGAGAACGGATACGACGATGATGCAGGCCACCGCGACCAGGGCGAGGAGGAAGGCGGTGGCGTACGCACCGCCCTTGTCGAAGTTGAGGTACTTCTCCTCCACCACGAGGGTGGCCGTACGGGTGTCACCGAGCACGTTGCCCGAGACGACCTTGACCGCGCCGAACTCGCCGAGCGAACGGGCGAGACTGAGCACGACCCCGTAGCTCACGCCCCACTTGATGGACGGCAGGGTGATCCGGCGGAAGGTCTGCACGGCGTTGGCGCCGAGGCTGCGGGCGGCCTGCTCCTGCTCGTCGCCGATCTCCTGCAGGACCGGCACGACCTCCCGGATGACCAGCGGCAGCGCCACGAACACGGTGGCCATCACCATGCCCGGCACCGCGAAGATGATCTGAAATCCGGCCGCTTCCAGGGTCGGTCCGAACCAGCCGTCCCGTCCGCCGTAGACCAGGACCAGCGCGAGACCGACGACGATCGGTGAGACCGACAGCGGCATGTCGAGCAGGGCGTTGAGCGTCCGCTTGCCCGGGAAGTCGTAGCGGACCAGCAGGATCGAGATGCCGACACCGAACACCGTGTTGATGACGACGGCGACCACCGCGATCAGCACGGTGAGCCGCAGCGCGTGGGTGACGTCGGGGTCGGTGAGGATGTCCCGCAGGCTGGCGGACCCGTCGGCGAAGGCGTTGCGGCCGACCAGGTACAACGGCCACGCCACCAGGAAGAACAGGTACGCCACCACCACGGCGCGCAGGAGGTGTCGGCCCGGCCGGTGACCGACGGGGGTACGGGCGGCGATCGGGCGGTCAGCCACGGCGCATCACCCTCCGCTGAATGACGTCGAGTACGACGATGACGACCAACGACACGGCCAGCAGCACCACCGCGACCGCCGCCGCGCTCTCCGGGTTGTCGTTCTCGATGCTGCTGAGAATGCGTACCGACGCCACCTCGGTACGCATCGGCAGGTTGCCGGAGAGCAGCACCAGTGAGCCGTACTCGCCGACGGCGCGGGCGAAGGAGAGCGCGGCACCGGCGGCGATGGCCGGGGCGAGGCTGGGCAGGATGATCCGCCGGAACGTGACGTGCCGGCTGGCGCCCAGCGACGCCGCGGCCTCCTCGGCCTCCGGGTCGAGTTCGGTCAGCACCGGCTGCACGGTGCGCACGATGAACGGCAAAGTGACGAAGAGGAAGGCCAGGAAGACCGCGATCCGGGTGTTGGCGATGTTCACCCCGAGCGGGCTGTCCGGCCCGTACAGCGACAGCAGCACCAGGCCGGCGACGATGGTCGGCAGCGCGAACGGGACGTCGATCAGCACCTCCAGCGCTCTTCTGCCGGGGAACCGGTCCCGCACCAGCACCCAGGCGATGAGGGTGCCCATGACGATGTTGACCAGCGTGACGAGCAGGGCGGTGCCGATGGTCAGGCGGATGGTGGCGGCCGTCTGCTCGTTGGTGACCGTCCGCCAGAAGCCGTCCCATCCGCCCTCGGCGGCGGTCACCGCCACGGCGGCGAGGGGGATCAGCACCAGCAGGCTGAACCAGACCATCGCCACGCCGAGCCCCAGGCCGGAGACGCGGGTCAACGGCAGGCCGGCCCGGACCGCCCGGCGGGTGCCCGCCGGGCGGTCCGGTGCCAGGGGCGTCGAGGTCACCTCGCCTTCCCGGAGGCCGCGATGACCTTGGTGACGATGCCCTCGTTCTCGTCGAAGAACTTCGTCGACAGCGCCGACCAGCTCTCGAAGTCGTTGTCGACGGTGAGCAGCTTCTCGGGGGTGGGGAAGGGATTCTTCGGGTCGAGCGCGCCCTCGATGCCGGTGGTGTCGACGCCGTCGATGATGGGCCGGAAGCCGGTGAGCGCGAACTGCCGCTGACCCTGCGGGCCGAGCACGAAGTCGAGCCACTCCTTGGCCTTCGGATCGGCGTCCTTGAGATTCGCACCCGGGTTCTGGATCAGGATGGTGGTGGCGGGCAGGACCCAGTCCAGTTCCTCGCCGTTCTGCCGGGCCAGGATCGTCTCGTTCTCGTAGGCGAGCAGGACGTCGCCGGTGCCGCCGAGGAAGGTGGTGGTGGCGTCGCGGCCGCTGTTGGGCAGCGCGACCACGTTGGCGAAGAGCTTGGTGAGGTACTCCTCGGCCTGTGCCTCGGTGCCGCCGTTGGCGGCGACGTGCCCCCACGCGGCCAGGGCGTTCCACCGGGCGGCACCCGACGAGGCGGGGTTCGGCGTGACGATGCCGATGCCCGGCTGGATCAGGTCGTCCCAGCCCTGGATGTTCCTGGGGTTGCCCTTGCGTACGGCGAGGACCACGACCGAGGAGGAGACGATCCCCTTGTTCGGTCCGTCGTCCCAGCTCTCCTCCACCAGGCCGGCCTCGACCAGCCGGGTGACGTCGCTGCTGACGGAGAAGTGGACGTAGTCGGCCTTCAGGCCGGAGACCACCGCCCGGCTCTGGTCACCGGAGGCGCCGTAGGAGGTCCGGAACCGGACCCCCTTGCCCGCCTCGGTCTTGTTCCACTCTGCGGCGATCGCCTTGTTCGCCGCCTCGGGTACCGCGAAACCGACGATGCTCAAGGTGCTGGAGCTGCCGGCCGCGTCACCGCCACCGCAACCGGCCAGAACCAGACCGACGATGACGGCCAGGGCGCTGACTGATCTGATCCGGTGCCTCATGTGCGAACCCGTCCTCCTCCGGCGCGTACCCGCACCATATAAATCCGATCGATTAGATAGGTAATTCGTCCGTTGTCGAGTCGCGTCTTGGAGCAGCAGTGGGAGACAGTCGGGTCGGGCCCCGATGCCCGGCAGCGCCGCGACAACCTACGCGTCGCGCTCGACCCGCGCGTCGACCCGTCGGCCGAGGCCGCGCACGTCGAGCGCGCACCGAATATCCCACCAACCCGGCAGGTTTTCAAGACTTAGTTCGGGTGGGGCGAACCCGGCCGCAGCGGCACGCCACGCTGGACGGAGGAGCAGCGACACCCCCCGTCACCGGCATTCCCGACAGAAAATGTAGGGATAGTGGCAGGGTTCGGACGGCCAACGTCGTGACGCGTCCGAGGACGCGTCGGGACTGCCGGATCAGGCCGAGCGCATCGCCCGCACCGCCTCCCCGGCGAACAGGCACGCCGCCCGGTGATCGGGGGCGACCTCGGCCAGCACCGGATCGGTCCGGGCGCACTCCGGCCGCGCCTGCGGGCAGCGGGTCCGGAACCGACAGCCGTCCGGCGGATCCACCGGGCTGGGAATGTCACCGCTGAGGATGATCCGCCGACGGTCCCGCTCCACCTGCGGGTCGGCGACCGGCACCGCCGACAACAGGGCGGCGGTGTAGGGATGGGCGGGATCGCGCCAGATCTGCTCCGGCGTGCCGCTCTCCACGATCCGGCCCAGGTACATCACGGCCATCCGGTCGCTCATGTGCTCGACGGCGGCGAGGTCGTGGGCGATGAACAGGTAGGTCAGGCCGAGGTCCCGTTGCAGGCGGCGGAGCAGGTTCATGATCTGCGCCTGCACGCTCAGGTCGAGCGAGGCGATCGGTTCGTCCAGCACGATCAGGTCCGGCTCGCCGGCCAGGGCGCGGGCGATACCGACCCGCTGCCGCTGGCCGCCGGAGAGTTCGTGCGGATGCCGGTCGGCGAGGTCACCGCGCAGTCCGACCATGTCGAGCAGCTCCTCGACGCGGCGGCGACGGGCGACGCCACCATCGGTGAGCCGGTGCACGATCAGCGGTTCGGCGATGCTCGCCCCGATGGTGAGCCGGGGGTCCAGGGATGCCTGTGGGTCCTGGAACACCATGGCGACGCGGCGGCGAAGTGCCCGCAGCCGTCGCCGGGACCACCGGGTGACGTCCTGCCCGGCCACGCGGACAGTGCCGGAGGTGGGGTCCACCAGCCGCAGCAGCGCCAGCCCCGTGGTGGACTTGCCGCTGCCCGACTCACCGACCAGCCCCAGCGTCTCGCCGCGGCGTACCCGCAGGGACACGCCGTCCACGGCGCGGACCACACCGGCCGGCGTCGGAAACCACACGGCCAACTCGTCGAGTTCGGCCACGACCTCGTCCGGCTCCCGCTGTTTCGGCACCGCGGGGTGCGTCCCGCTGTCGGTCGGCACCGGCGCACCGGCCACCCGCTGAGGCTCGCTCATCGGCCCTCCCCGTCGGGCGTCCCCGGGTAGAAGGTGCGGACCTGGTGCCCGGTCGACACCGACACCAGCGGTGGCACCTCGTGCTCGCAGCGCGCGTCACCGCGTACCGGGCAGCGGGGCCAGAACGCGCAGCCCGCAGGCAGGTCCAACGGGCTGGGCGGCGCGCCGGCGATGGTGGCCAGGTCCGCGTCGCCGGCCGCCGGGTCCGGGCGGGCGGCCAGCAGGGCCCCGGTGTACGGGTGCGACGGCTGACCGAATACGGCGTCGACCGGTCCCTGTTCGAGGATCCGGCCCCCGTACATGACGGCCACGGTGTCGGCGATGCCGGCGACGACACCGAGATCGTGGGTGATCCAGACGACTGCCGTGCCGAGGCGCTGTTGCAGGTCGGCGACCAGCTCGACGATCTGGGCCTGGGTGGTGACGTCGAGGGCGGTGGTCGGTTCGTCGGCGATCAGCAGGTCCGGTTCGCAGGCCAGTGCCATCGCGATCACGACCCGCTGGCGCATGCCGCCGGAGAACTGGTGTGGGTACGCGTCGACCCGCTGCCCCGCCGACGGGATGCCGACCATGTCCAGCAGCTCGACGGCACGGGACCGGGCCGCCCGCCGGGTCAGCCCGAGGTGCTCCTCGGCGGCCTCGGTGACCTGCCGGCCGACGGTGAGCACCGGGTTGAGCGAGGTCATCGGGTCCTGGAAGACGAAGCCGATGTGTCGCCCGCGTAGTCGGCGGCGGCGTTCCTCGGTCAGCCCGGTGAGTTCCGTGCCGAGCAGGTGCACGCGCCCGGTCACCCGCGCGGTGCGCGGCGCCAGCCCGGTGGCGGCGAGCACGCTCATGCTCTTGCCGCTGCCGGACTCGCCGACCAGCGCGAGGGTCTCCCCCGGCCGCACCGACCAGTCGACCCCGGCGACGGCCCGGGCCATCCCGCGCCGGGTGCCGATGGTGACGGTGAGGTCCTCGACGGCCAGTACCGGCGTCATGCGGTGCTCCTCCTGGCTTCGCTGACGGTGAGCTGGCGGGGATCGAGCACGTCCCGCAGCGCATCACCGACCAGGTTGAACGCCAGGACGGTGAGGAAGATGGCCGCGCCGGGGAAGAAGCCCAGCCACCACGCCTCGGTGACGAAACCACGGCCGTCGAACAACATCCGCCCCCAGGCGGGGTCGGGTGGCTGCACGCCGAGGCCGAGGAAGGACAGCGCCGCCTCGGAGAGGATCGCGAAGGCCAGGGAGAGCGACGTCTGCACGATCAGTGGTGCCGCGATGTTCGGCAGCACGTGCCGTCGCATGATCCGCAGGTCGGAGGCGCCGACGGAGACGGCGGCCCGGACGAAGACCTGTTCCCGCACCGAGAGCACGCCGGCCCGGGTCACCCGGGCGAAGATCGGTGTGTAGACCACGCCGATCGCCACCATCGCGGTGACCAGCCCCGGGCCGAGCACCGCCACGATGGCCACCGCGAGCAGCAGGACCGGGAACGCGAAGAGCACGTCCATGCAGCGCATCAGCACGTTGTCGAGCCAGCCGCGGTAATAGCCGGCGAACAGACCGAGGGTCACCCCGACCACCAGCGCGATCCCGACGCTGACCAGGCCGACCTGCAACGACACCCGGGCGGCGACCATGACCCGGCTGAGCACGTCGCGGCCCAACTCGTCGGTGCCGAACGGGTGTGCCCAACTGGGCGGCTGGAGCATCCGGTCGACGTCGACCTCGTTGATCCCCGACGGCGCCAGCCAGGAGCCGCCCACGCCCGCCACGACCAGCACCATCAGTACCAGGCTGCCGGTCATGGCCAGCGGATCGCGCCGCAGCGCCGACAGGGCCCGGCGCAGTTGCCCCTCGCGGTGGACCTGCTGCTCGCTCATTTGACCGTGATCCTTGGATCGAGGCGGGCGTAGAGGATGTCGACCAGCAGATTGACCAGGAGGAACAACGCCGCCACCAGCAACACCGCGCCCTGCAGCACCGGGTAGTCGCGGGCCTGGACCGCGTCGTAGGTGAGCCGCCCGATGCCGGGCCAGGCGAACAGCACCTCGATCACGATCACCCCGCCGAGCAGGCTGGCCAGTTGCACCGCCACGACGGTCACCACCGGGATGAGGGCGTTGCGCAGCACGTGTCGCAGCACCACCACCCGGGTCCGCAGCCCTTTGGCCTCGGCGGTGCGGACGTAGTCCTCGGAGAGCACCTCCAGCATCGACGAGCGGATGAACCGGGTGAGGATCGAGGCGGTGACCAGGCCGACCGTGGCGGCGGGCAGCGCCACGTGGGAGGCCCAGCGGGCCGGGTCCTCGGTGAGCGCGACGTACCCCGACGGTGGCAGCCAGCCGAGCATCCCGGAGAAGAGCAGGATGCCCATGATGCCCATCCAGAAGTCCGGCACCGAGACGCCGAACTGGCTGAACACCCGGGCGGCGTGGTCGATCAGCGATCCACTGCGGATGGCCGAGACGATCCCCAGCGGAAAGGCGATCACCATCGCGAACACCACCGCGGTGAGCGCCAGCGACAGCGTCGCCGGCAGCCGTTCCAGCACGATCGCGGTGACCGGGCGTCCACTGCGGAAGCTGACACCGAGGTCGCCGGTCAGCGCCCGCCGCAGGTAGTCGAAGTACTGCACGACGAGGGGCTGGTCCAGCCCCGCCCGGGCCCGCAGCGCCTCGTACGTCTGCGGGTCGAAGCGGGTGCCCAGCGCGACCCGGACGGGGTCACCCGGCACCAGTTGAAGCAGCAGGAACACCACGAGGGTCACGCCGAGCAGCACGACGGCCGACTGCAACAGCCGACGGATGACGAAGCGGGCCACCTGAGGTCCCCCGCCGGCTCACCGGGCGAGGGCCACGTCGCGGAACCGGATCGCCCGGTCGGTGCGTACCTCGTAGCCGGTGACCTTCTTGGACCAGCCCTGGGCGACGTCGGGGTTGTAGAGGTAGATGTAGCTGGCGTCGTCCACGATCTGCTTGGCCACCTGGTCGTACTGCTGCTTGCGGGCCGCCTGGTCGGTTTCCGTCCGGGCCTGGTCGAGCAGCCGGTCCACGTTCGGGTTGGCGTACTTGTGGAAGTTGAACGTGCCGTCGCTGTGGTGCTGGGCGTAGTAGAACTCGTCGGGGTCGATGTTGCCCAGCCAGCCCAGCATGAACGAGTCGAACCTGCCGGCACCCTGCTCGTCGAGCCACTGCGCGAAGTCCAGCGTACGGATCTTGACGGTGATCCCGACGGCTTCCAGCTGCGAGGCGATGACCTGGGCGGCGGTGACCGTCTCCGGGTACTCGCTGGTGACCATGAGGTCCATGCTCAGGCCGCTCACTCCGGCCTGGTCGAGCAGCTGTCGCGCCTGGTTCACGTCGTGCGAGTACGGCGCGTACTCGTAGTGGAAGGCGCTGTTCTGCGGGATGGCCGTCTGGTTGACCGTCGCCAGTCCGAACTTGGCGGCCTTGGTGATCGCCTCGCGGTCGAGCGCGAAAGCGATCGCGCGCCGCACGTTCACGTCGTCGTACGGCTTGCGGGCCTGGTTGAGCGCGAGGTACCAGTAGTCGGTCGAGGGGACCGACTGCACCGTCGGGTCGTCCCCGTCACGCAGCGCGGGCACCTGCTGTGGCGGCAGGTTGTCGGTCCAGTGCGCCTCCCCGCCGCGCAGGTTCTGCAGGGCGACGGTGGGATCGCTGACGAAGGTGAACCGCACGCCGTCCAGCTTGGGCTTCTCGCCCCAGTAGTTGTCGTTGCGGACCAGCCGGATGCTGTCGCCGGAGCTGTAGTTCTCCACGGCGAACGGACCGCTGCCGATCGGCTTGGTGGTGATGTCACCGGATTCCACGTTGGACTTCTGGACGATCGCCACGCCCTTGAAGCCACCGAGGTTGGCCAGCAGGTTCGGGGTCGGCGCGTTGAGGGTGACCACGACGGTCCGGGGGTCGGACGCCTCTATCGACTTCACCGTGCCGAACCGGTACGCGTTGTTCAGCTTCTCGTCGATGATCCGGTTGTACGAGTAGACGACGTCCTCGGCGGTCAGCGGCGAGCCGTCGGAGAACGTGACCCCCTCGCGGAGGGTGAACGTCCAGGTCAGCTGGTCCTCGCTGGTGGTCCACTCGGTGGCCAGGGACGGCTTCATCTCCAGGTTCGCGTCCGGCTCGACGAGCGTGTCGAAGACGTTCTCCAGCACTTGGAAGCTGTAGTAGGCGGAGGTCTTGTGCGGGTCGAGCTGGTCGGGTTCGCCGCCGATCGCGGCGTTGAGCACGCCACCGGAGCCCGTGTCGTTGCCGTCGACGTCGACGCCCTCGCCCGCGCTGCAGCCGGCCACGGCGGCGAGCATCAGGGCGATCGTCGCGCCGGTCAACCTGAATCTGGTCCTGGACATGGTCCTCCCCCGGGATTCTTCCGGCAGTCGATCTCGCCCCACGCTAACCGCAAACGCAGCGGTCGGCAGGTCTCGCCTCCCGGGTAGCGGGGATCGCCGCCGTTCCGTGACCATCGCGCGGGGCACGGGCGGCACCCCCTACGGACAGTTGTTGCTCGTCAGCCGCAGGGTGTACTCGGCGTCGTCGTGGGTGATGCCCGAGGGGACGCCGTCGAACCAGGTCTCCACCTTCTGCCAGCCGCGCCGCTGCTCGTAGTGCAGGTGCGGGGCGCCGGAGTTGCCGGTGCTGCCGATGCGGCCGATCTGCTGGCCCTGGACGACCCGCTGGCCGACCTGCACCAGCGGCGGCTCCAGCAGGTGCAGGTACTGGGTCTCCCAGCGCCCGCCGTGGTCGATCTTCACCCAGTAGCCGCCGCCCCGGCCCCGTGGGCCGTCCGGGTTGTCCGGGGTACGGCCACCCAGCTCACCGTTGATCCCGGCGACGCTGACAGTGCCGTCGTACGAGGCGAGCACCGGCTGACCCCACGGGTCGCCGGAGAGCGGGAAGAAGTCCACGTCGTAGTCACCGTGGCCGGGGTAGGTGCCCACCTGCCACGTCTCGCCGCACCCGACCGGCATCTGGAAAAGCGGGCGGGGACCCGCCGGACGGAGCACGATCACGGCCGCCACGGCCAGGGCGGTCACCACACCGAGGGTGGACAGGAGCCCGAGCCTGGTGCGGCGGTTGCGGCGGTGCGGGCGGGGGTGGCCGGTGGTCACTTGCCGATCATGGCAGACGCCGGCAACCCCCGTCGGCCGCCATCAGGCGGGCACCGCCGGCACGGCGGTACCTGTCGGCACCGGTGCGGGCACCGGGATCACCACCACCGGGCAGGTCGCCTTGCGTACGCACTCCTCGCTGACCGAACCGAGCACGGTGTGCCGCAGCCGGCCGTGCCCGTGGCTGCCGAGCACCAGCAGGTCGGCGTCGCGGGCGGCGGCGGTGAGCACGTCGGCCGGCCGACCCTCGACGACCTCGGCCGCGACCGGCGTCACCGACGCGTCCCGGGTCACCTCGGCGATCTCCCTGGCCAGCAGCGCGGTGGCCCGTTCCTCCTCCTCGATCGGGTTGGGCGCGACCATGGCACCACCGTCCAGACCATCCCACCGCCAGGCGGTGACCGCCTGCACGGTGCCCTTGCGCTCGGCCGCCTCGTGGGCCGCCCACCGCAGGGCGCGCCGCCCACCGTCCGAACCATCGACGCCGACAACGATCAGGTATGTCATCGTCCTCACTCCTCTCCGTCTGCCTCCAGTGCAGCGTGCGCACCGGTGCCCGGACCAGCAGCCGAGGTCCTGACCCGAGGGGCCGGAAGTCCCGGCGGCCATGGGAGGGGGCATGGGACCGGGATTGTGAGCGGTCACGATCACCTGATAGACATCACACGTCCGACCGGCTCGGGTGCAACGCGGTGACTGGGGGCGACGTGAAGCTGTTGCGGGTGGGCGCGCCGGGGCGGGAATCGCCCGCGCTGCTGGACGAGGTCGGTCAGCTGCGTGACCTCCGCGGGCTGATCGGTGACGTGGACGCCGCCTTCCTGGCGTCCGACGGCCCGGCTCGACTGGCCACCATCGACCCGAACGACCTGCCGGTGCTCGATGGCGCCGGTCTGCGGATCGGTCCCCCGCTACGCCCCGGCAAGATCGTCTGCATCGGGCTGAACTACCGCGATCACGCCGCCGAGACCGGGGCGGCGCTGCCCACCGAGCCGGTGGTCTTCCTCAAGGCGGCGGACACGGTGGTCGGTCCCGACGACCCGGTGCTGGTGCCCCGCGGCAGCACCAGGACCGACTGGGAGGTGGAACTCGCCGTCGTCGTCGGACGCACGGCACGCTACCTGCCGTCGGTCGAGGCCGCATTGGCGTGCGTCGCCGGGTACGCCATCTCCCACGACGTCTCGGAGCGGGAGTTCCAGCTCGACCGGGGCGGCCAGTGGGACAAGGGCAAGTCCTGCGAGACGTTCAACCCGTTCGGCCCGTGGCTGGTGACCGCCGACGAGATCCCGGACCCGCAGGACCTGCGGCTACGACTGTGGGTCAACGGCGTGCTGCGGCAGGACGGCACCACCAAGGACATGGTCTTCCCGGTGGCCGAGATCGTCCGCTACCTGAGCCAGTTCATGGTGCTCTATCCCGGTGACGTCATCAACACCGGCACCCCGGCCGGCGTCGCCCTCGGGCAGCCGGAGCCCAAGCCGTATCTGACCGCCGGTGACGTGGTCGAGTTGGAGATCGACGGCCTGGGCCGGCAGCGGCAGACCCTGGCCCCGGCATGACCGGCGTCGAGCACCGGTTCGCCGGCAGGAGCGGCGCGGGCGAGTTCGCCGGGCTGGCGGCGCTGGTGACCGGTGGCGCCTCCGGCATCGGGCTGGCCACCGCCACCCTGCTCGCCGAGCGGGGGGCTCGGGTGGCCTGCCTGGACCTGAACCCGCAGGACGTACCGGAGCCGCTGCTCGGGCTGGCCGCCGACGTGACCGACGACGCGTCCGTACGGGCCGCGGTCGCCGCGGCGCACACCGCGTTCGGCGGACTCGACATCCTGATCAACAATGCGGCCGTCGGCGCGGTCGGCACCGTGGAGACCGACGGCGACGAGGAATGGCACCGGGTGCTCGACGTCAACGTGGTCGGCATCGTCCGGGTGACCCGGGCCGCCCTGCCGCACCTGCGCGCCTCGGCACATGCCGCGATCGTCAACATCGGTTCCATCGCCGCCTGGCTCGGTCTGCCGCGACGGGCGCTCTACAGCGCCAGCAAGGGCGCGGTCCAGGCCCTCACCCTGGCGATGGCCGCCGACCTCGTCACCGCCGGCATCCGGGTCAACTGCGTCAACCCGGGTACGGCGGACACCCCCTGGGTGCGTCGGCTGCTCGACGCCGCCGAGGATCCGGCGGCGGAACTGGCCGCGTTGCGGGCCCGCCAGCCCACCGGTCGACTCACCACCCCGCAGGAGGTGGCCGCCGCCGTCGCGTACCTGGCCAGTCCGCTGTCCGGGTCGACCACCGGCAGCGTGCTCGCCGTCGACGGCGGGATGCACGGCCTGCGGCTTCCGATGTAAGGAAGGGCACCTTATTAACGCCTCGTGTATAGCAGGGGCCCCTTCTTAACACGTGCTCAGTGGACCCGTCCGACCGCCGGGCCCGCCTTGAGGACGGACCGGCGGACCACCGCGCAGCCCGGATCACCGGGATGGCCCGGTCCCACCACGTCGCCGCGGACGTCGGCGACGATGGTGGCCAGCAGGTCCCGGCTGGACCGCAACGACTCGATCTTCTCGGTCAGCTGGTCCAGTTCGCCCTGAAGAGTGTCGGCCAGGCGGGCCCGGTCGGCCGGCTCGTCGGGGATCGCCGCGCGGCCGTCCAGCAGGAACTTCAGCGCCTGCCCGACCACTCCGGACGGCAGCGACGCCGACAGCATGCACCGGATGCGGGCCACCCGGTCGACGTCGTCCTCCTGGTAGCTGCGGTATCCCGACTCGGTGCGTACGGGCGACAGCAGGCCCTGCTCCTCGTAGTAGCGCAGCATCCGCACCGAGGCGCCGGTCCGCGCGCTCAACTCACCGATCCGCATCACTTGACTCTAACGTCGATGTCAGGCTTTAGCGTCCCTCCGTGATCGTCTATGTGCTCCTCGTCTGCTCATTCGCCGTGGCCACCGCCGAGTTCGTGCTGGTCGGCCTGCTCCCCCAGGTCGCCGCCGACCTGGACGTGTCCGTTGCCGCCGCCGGGCAACTGGTCACCGCGTACATGATCGTGGTGACCGTCGGCGGTCCGGTGGCCACCGTGCTGACCCGCCGGCTGCCGCGTCGTGAACTGCTCGCCGGCACCATGGCGCTGGCCGCGGTGTCGGCGGTGGTCAGCGCCATGGCCACCTCGTACGCGATGCTGCTGTTGGCGCGGCTGGGCTCGGCGCTGGCCCAGGCGCTGTTCATGGCGGTGGCCTCCCAGGTGGCCATGGCCTCGGTACCGCCGGAGCGGCGGACCGTCGCGGTGGCCCGGCTCTTCGGCGGATTCGCCCTGGCCACCGTGCTCGGTCTGCCGCTGGGCAGCCTGATCGGCGAGGCGTACGGCTGGCCGGCCACCTTCGTGGCCGTGGCTGGCCTGGCCGCCGCCGGACTGCTCGGCGTCCTCGTCTTCTGCCCCCGCATTCCCGATCCGCCGCCGGCCGGCGTCCGCGACAGCATCGGCGCGATGCTGCGCCCCACCGTCTACGCCGGACTCGCGGTCACCCTGCTGGCGCTGACCGGCTTCGTGGCCGCCTTCACCTACGTCGCCCCGATGCTGCGCACCGTCACCGGGTTGAGCCCCGGTTGGGTGAGTGTCGGTCTGGTCGGCTACGGCCTGGGCACCATCGCCGGCAATCTGCTCGCCGGTCGGGTACGCCCCGACGCGATCACCCGCCGACTGCCGGCCGCCGTCGGCGCCCTGACCCTCATCCTGCTGGCGCAGCCGCTCCTGCTGCCGGTGGCCCCGCTGGCACTGGCGGGGCTGGCCCTGTTGGGCGCGGCGGCGTTCCTGGTCGTGCCGCTGGTCCAGACCTGGCTGATGAGCCAGGTCGACGCGGGCACCACCGGCCTGGTCGCCGCCGTCAACATCTCGGTCGCCGGGGCCGCCGGAGCACTCGGTGCCGCGCTCGGCGGAACGGTCCTCGCGGTCGGGCTCGGCCCGACCTGGATCGGCCCGGTAGCCGCCGTCTCCGTCCTGGCTGCGACCGTCGTCGCCACCGGCATCGCCCGGGTCTCCTCTCGTGGGACTGCGTCCGAAGCACTGCTCCCGTGATGAGGCAGGCGCTCCCCGCTCGGCGGCGTCCCCACGGTGCACGGGTAACTGGGTCGCCGGCTCCGGCTCCGCCCGCTATGGTCCGCCGCATGCGGCTGCAGACGATCACACCGGAGAACTACGAGGCGGCACTCGCCCTGTCCGTCCGCCCCGACCAGGAGGATCTGGTCGCCCCGGTGGTCAAGTCGCTCGCCGAGGCGTACGTCTATCCCGAGCACGCCTGGCCGAGACTGATCTACAACGGTGACGCCCTGGTCGGGTTCCTGATGGCGTTCCTGGACATCCCGTGGGACCCCGAGCGCGATCCCGACGATCGACGGTCCGGCCTGTGGCGGCTGAACATCTCGGCCGACGCACAGGGACGCGGCTACGGCCGCTTCGCCGTCGAGGCCGTCTGCCGGGAGATCAGGGCCAGAGGTGGCACCCGGGCGTACGTCACCTGGGAGCCCCGGGCCGGCGGACCGGAACCCTTCTACCTCAAGCTGGGCTTCCGGCCGACCGGCGAGAAGAGCGGCGGCCAGACCGTCGCCGTCCTCGATCTGTGACATGGCGTCGCGGCCGGCCGGGTCCCAGGATGGGGTGACGATGGAACGGGCGTTCCTGCGGCCGGACGACGTGCGCGACCTGGCCAGTGGATGCTGAACCTGGCCGAGCACAACATCAAGAAAGCACTCGCCGATCCGTGGCAGCCGGGGTAGACGACACGCCGGTCAGTTGCCACCTTTACCGCCACGGATCCCCAGGTGATGTGGATCAAGAGGGCACGAAGAGGCGTTTGTGCTCGGCGGCCAGCACCTCTCGGACCAGTTCGGCCTCGGAGAGGTCAACCGCTTCGGGGCTCGACGCCGCCGTGTCGCTGACCCGGGCGTACTCGTCGAAGATGCGCCGCTTCCCCGCCAGCAGTTCGGTGATCCGCTGGTCGACGCCCTCCTCGGAGAGCAGCCGGTGGACCTGCACGGCCTGGACCTGTCCCATCCGGTGGGCGCGGGCGATGGCCTGCGCCTCGGTGGTCGGCTTGAGCTGGGGTTCACAGATGACCACGACGGACGCGGACTGGATGTTGAGCCCGACGCCACCGGCCACGATCTGCGCCACGAGGACGGCCCCGTGGCGGACGGCCGAGAACTCGTCGACCATCTGCTGGCGGTGGTTCGCTGGTACCGACCCGGTCAGTGGCCCGAACACCGGCCCGGGCAGGGCTCGGGCGACCAGGTCGAGCACCTCCCGGAAGTGGGAGAACACGATGACCCGGCGCTCGTTCTCCTCCGCTTCGCCGACGATCTCGATCAGGCGCCGCATCTTCGTGGACCGGGCCGCCTGGAGCATGGCCGCCTGGCGCATCTCCATGAAGTTCCCGCGCCGGACCGCCTCACGGTAGCGGCTGGTGTCCGCGGCCGACATCGGCAGCCACTCGTCGACCTCGATGAGGTCGGGAAGCTCGGTGAGCACGTCCTCCTGGTTGCGGCGGAGATACGCCGGGGCGATCTGCCGCCGGAACCGCTTGGGCGACAGATCGGTGGCGTCGACGGTGAGGTCGGGACGGACGTAGGAGGCGAGGTTGCGGAACTCGTCGACCCGGTTCTCCAGTGGTGTACCGGTGAGCAGGATGGCCCGTTCGGCGCGGACGACGATCTCCTTCGTCCTGATCGTCCGCTGCGCCTGCGGGTTCTTGATGTAGTGGGCCTCGTCGACCACGACACAGGCCAGGTTCGACAGCTCCCGCAGGGCCGGCGCCCACCAGGCGAGGGTCTCGTAGGTGGTGATGGCCACACCCCCGTCACGGGTCCAGAGACGGGCCGCGCGCTCGCGTCCCGGGCCGTGGACCCGGTGCGGACGCAGCGTCGACTTGCCGGCGATTTCGCGGACCCAGTTGGTGACCACTGCGGCCGGGCACACCACCAGGAAATGGGTGCTTCCCCTGCTGTGCAGGTGCGCGAGGACGGCCATCGCCTCGACGGTCTTACCGAGGCCCATCTCGTCGCCGATGATGACCTTGCGCTGCACGAGGGCGAAGCGGGCCGCGAAGCTCTGATAACCACGCAACGAGGCGGTCAGGTGGGTACCGTCGAGCGCCTGGTCACGTACCGCCTGGATGATCTCCTCTGGGAGATCGCCGTGCACCGCGTTCTCGTCGTCGGTCACGAAGCCCAGCTCGGCGAGCATGGCGAAGTAGTCGGCGGGTCGGGTGAGGAAGTCGTGCCACGGGTCCACCCGCCGGCCCCGCCGGCCGGGTGCGGACGAACCACGGAGCAGTTCGGCTCGCCGTTTGACGATCCGGATACTCTCGCGCAGCTCGCTGGCGGCGAGCCCTCGGGTCGGCACCACGAGGAGGTGGCTGGTCCTGCGGTTGATGGTCCTGCCCAGCGGCGCGAGTTCGGCGGCGCGTTCGAGGTCGGCCGCCGCACCGCGGGTCCGCCGGTGCGCGTCCCACTCGGCGAGGCACCGCAGCAGGTGAGTGGTCTCCGGGTGGCGATGGTCGACGTCGATGCGGACCGGTGTCTCGTCGTACGTCGTCCGCCAGAGGGTGCGGGCTGCGCCGATCATGCGGCGGGCCGAGGTCTCCCCGAGGCCCGGCAGCGCCTGGAGGGACACGTCGGCCTGCAGCACGTCCTGCACGCTGTGGATGCCCGCCTCCGGAAGCGGTCCGAGTCGGAGCCGGTCGCGGGTTACCCTCCGTAACGCGTCCACCGGCATGTCCCGCAGGATCCGTCGCACCTCGGCGTGTCTGACCTTCTCGCCCGCGTCGCGTACCGCCGAGCGGTACGCGGCTTCGCCGGCTACGACCTTGTCGATGGCGGCCAGCGCCTCCGGCAGACCGGCGAAGACCGACCGGTCCACCAGTTCGGGCTCCGGTCCCGTCCGCTCGGCGACGAGAGCGAAGCGCAGAGTCGGGTCGAGCAGGTCCTCGATCCTCGCCCGCGCCGGATCGAGAGTCCCGGTGTGCACGCCGAGGCGCGCCAGTCGCTCCGGGCCTCCGACGCCGATGACGTCCGGGTGTCGATGACGCAGGAACTCGCCAGCGGTCAGCGCCGCCTGCCTCACCGCAGGCCCGGCGAAGAAGCGGCGTACGCCGATCATGGGTGCGATGTCGGCGACGGCGCGGGGTGCCTCGTCGGTGAGCAGCCGCAGCAGGGCCCGGTCGGCCGGCTCGATCGCGGGTAGCAGGGCCCGTTCCCGCAGGCGCTGGACGACGTCGCGATCGCTCTCCCGCAGCGCCAGCACGCGCCACCCGGCCCGGCCGGAGCGGCTGACCAGGACGCTTCGTGCGCGCATGGCCTCTTCCACGGTGCTGGCCGCGCCCTGGACGGCCCGGTGCCAGGTTTGCACGTCCTCGGCGAGACGAGTCCACCGCCTGAAGTCCGCCGTGAGGCGGCGGAACTCGTCACGCTCGATCCTGTCCATGCCCGCCCGAAGATGCCGAGGTCCCGATCTGTGGCAGTTGTAGCAGTCGACACGCCGGGCAGGGAACACCTGCCCGGCCACAGATCACCGATCGCGTGAGCTGTCAGCCCGGGGCGGGGCCGTTGTCGACCAGGCGGAAGCGGGTGGTCAGTGGCGCGTCACCCAACTCCTCCAGGATCAGACCACGGGTCGGCGAGTTCTGCAGGTACGCCCAGTTGCTGCTGATCGCGTACGTCGGCGCGCCACCGCGCTGCCCGTCCCGGACGACCGTGAACTGTTGCCTCGGTTCCTCCGGCGCGCAGGCGGCACCGACCACGCGTAGCGGCTGGCTGCCCGAGGACCGCACCTCCCAGCACGTGTCGGTCAGGTCGTCACCCCGCTCGGCCACCCGGACCAGGTAGGTGCCGTCGCCCTGCGGCGTGAACACGAACAGTTGCCGGCCCTCGTCGCCGTCGACCTCGGCGAGGCGGCCGTCGTCGAGCAGGGACAGCCCGCCGCTCTGCTCGGCCGCGCGGACGACGGTCACCTGCCGCTGCCCCGACAGCAGCGGATCGTCGATCGCGGTGCCGCCGGGTGGGCCGGAGCTTCCGGTCGGGCCGGGGCTGGCTGACGCGGTGGTCGGGCCGGCCGGTTCGACGGGCGCGGAGTCGGGCCCACCGGCGAGGCGGACCAGGACCGCGCCGGCACCGAGGACACCGACGAGCACGGCGCCCGCGACGACGGTGGTGGCCTGGCGGCGGCGACGGCGGGTGTCGCCGCGGCGGCGGATGTCCACGGCGGTCGGCACCCTTCCCTGCCGGCCGTGCCGGTCCAGTGCGCGCAGGGCGTCGTCGAGATTCGGCTCAGGACCCATTCCTGCCTCCCCCGCCGGTGGTCTCGTACTCCCCGTCGCTCAGGTGAGCGGCCAGTGCCCGGCGTCCCCGGGCCAGCCGCGTCTTGACGGTGTTCACATTGCTCCCGATCTCCGCCGCGATCTCGGTCACACCGAGCCCGACCAGGTGATGCAGCACCACCACGCGCCGCTGCTCGGCGGGGATGCGGCGAAGTGCCGACACCACCGCCACATGGTCGACAGAGGTCGTCTCGACCTGTTGCCCGGCCACCTCCCGTCGGTGGGCGCGCAGCCGGTTCACCGTCTTGCGCCACGCGCTCACCGCGATGCGGTACGCGACGCTGCGTACCCACGCCTCCGGGCTGTCGCACTCCCGGACCGACGCCCAGCGGTCCCACGCTCTCGCGTACGCCTCCGCCACCGCGTCCTCGGCCTCGGCCCGGCTGCCCACCATGGCGGACAGATGGCCCAGTACCCGCTGCGCCGACGCCGAATAGAAGGCGTCGAACTCCTCAGCGTCGCGCATCGCTCACGTTCCCACCCGCTGCTGTCGTTGCTGGTCGTGACCCCGGCGCATGGCGGACGGACGCCCCCGGGCCGGTGCCGGGGGCGTCGCCGACCGCACTACCGTCGGGGAGCCGGCCCGGTGTCGTTGAACCGGAAGCTACTCGCCGGAGGGGCATCTCCCAACTCCTCCATGATCAGCCCGAACCGCGCGGAGTCCCGCAGGTACGCCCACCGGTTGCTGATCAGGTATTCGCGGGGCCCGCCGCCGGGCGCGGCGATGATCTCGAACCGCTGGGCGGGATCGCTCGCCCGGCAGGTCGCCCCCCGCACGTACAGCGGCCGCGTGTCGCCCGGGTTGCGTACCTGCCAGCAGAGCGGCTGCCCGGTGCCGCCACCGTAGTACGACTTGATCAGGAACTGGCCCGAACCCACCGGCGTCGGTACGAACACCTGCCGGCCCTGGTCGTCGTCCACCTCGGCCAACCGGCCGCCGTCGAGCAGCGCCAGCCCCGACTCGAAGGCACCGACCCGAACGATGGTGACCCGACGCTTGCCGGACAGCAGCGGATCCGCGACCTGCTGCGGCCGGGACGCGGGCGCGGCCGCCGCGCCACCGGCCGGCCGGGCCCCGTCCGCCGCCACACCCGTCGGAGCGTCGCCGGACGGCAGACCGCCGCCCACCGCCACGCCCGCCGGAGCGTCAGCGGCCGGCCGCGATCCGTCCCCCGCCGCGCTCGCCGGACCGTCACCGGAGGCCGGCACCACGCTGTACACCCCTACGACGACGCCGGTCAGCACCACCAGGCCCGCACCGGCGAGCCACCTACCCAGCACCACGATTCCTCCCGAGCCGCTCAGCACCGGGGCCGTCCGCCCGGTCGGCGGGTGGTCCCTGGTCGTTCAGCGGGATGACGCGTGAGTGCGGTGGGAGGTTTCACCGTTCGAGGCCGTATTCCGGGCACCGGTCGGTGCCGCGAACGGACCGGCCGGAGCCGGTCAGCGCAGCGACACCAGCCGCATCCCGGTGCGGATCAGCACGACCGCGCCACCGGCGGCCATGACCAGGCCGATGCCGGGCATCAACTGGCCCCAGGCACCGGTGCTGGCGCTGAGGCTGATCAGCCGGGCGACCTGCCAGCCGACGATGACGGCGACGACCAGCCCCGGAAACAGGCTGTGGGCGATGGCCACCTTCCGGTACGGCAGCAGGGCGCCCGCGATGGCGAGGAACGCCACGCTCAGGGTCCACAGGCCGGGCCCGGCCAGGCCGGAGAGCGAACCGAACGGCGTGATGACCCAGGGCAGCAGCGAGCCGACCAGCGCGAGCAAGCCGCCGACGATCATGCCGAGACTGCCGGCGTGGAGGATGCGGCGGCGAGCCGGAGCGGCGGTGGATGCGGTGTCGGCCATGTCCGGATGCTAGGCGCTCACCGCCGTTGACCGAACCGACAGATCGGTGAGCGGTCGCGCGGTATCGGTGGGCGGCCGACGCAAATCCACGAAGAACCTCAAAAGCGGACAAGTTGGCGCCCGGTACCGCCCCGGTCGACCGTTCACGGGGTCCAACGGACCGCTCGGCGACCTGAAGCCGCACCTGACCGGATCAACTCTTGCCTGGCCAAGCTGCGTCACGTTCGCTTCCCAGACTGAAGGTGTGACCGACCGCACAACCGCGTCGAGCAGCACGGTGACACGGACGGGCGGATCGGGCCACGGCACCAGCACCGCGTCACCACCAACCGGGCGCCGTGTCGCAGGCCCCTCGCCGGATCAACCGGTTCCATACCGACTAGGAGGCTCCAGACATGACCGAGGTAACCCCCGATAAGGAAACCCGTGGCGGTGAACCGCCACCGTCGGCACCACCACCGGCGTCGCCGCCGGACAACGGCTGGCGCAAGGAGTACTGGAGCCGGAATCTGCGGCTCATGGTGATCCTGCTGGCCATCTGGTTCATCGTCTCGTTCGGCTTCGGAATCCTGCTGGTCGAACCGCTCAACAACATTGTCATCGCTGGATTCCCACTCGGGTTCTGGTTCGCCCAGCAGGGATCCATCTACGTCTTCGTGATTCTGATTCTGGTGTACGCGAAGATGATGGATCGCCTCGACGACCAGTTCGGTGTCGATGAGCAGGAGAACCAGGGGGCTGGCAAATGAGTCAGATCCAGACCTGGACCCTCGTCTTCATCGTCGCCTCCTTCGCCGTCTACCTCTACATCGCCTGGCGCAGCCGGGTAAAGGAGACCGCCGGCTTCTACGTGGCCGGTCAGGGTATCCCCACGATCGCAAACGGTGCCGCGGTGGCCGCCGACTGGATGTCGGCCGCGTCGTTCATCTCGATGGCCGGGCTCATCGCGTTCCTCGGCAGCGACGGCACCATCTACCTGATGGGTTGGACCGGCGGCTACGTGCTGCTGGCCCTGCTGATCGCTCCCTACCTGCGCAAGTGGGGCAAGTTCACCGTTCCCGAGTTCGTCGGTGACCGGTACTCGGAGACGGTACGCACCATCGCCGCCGTCGCCGCGATCATCATTTCCTTCACCTACGTGGTGGGGCAGATGCGCGGTGGCGGAATCGTCTTCAGCCGATTCCTGAAGCTGGACGTGACCCAGGGCGTCATCCTCGCCGCGGTCATCATCGGCCTGTACGCGGTGCTCGGCGGCATGAAGGGCATCACCTGGACCCAGGTGGCGCAGTACACCGTGCTGATCACCGCCTACCTGATCCCCGCCGTCGCGGTGGCCCAGCAGATGACCGGCATCCCGATCCCGCAGGTGTCGTTCGGGCAGATCCTCGACGAACTCAACGCGATCAGCGTCGAGATGGGGCTGAACCAGTACACCGAGGCATTCGCGGCCCGGCCGCAGATCGACGTCTTCCTGGTCACCATGGCGCTGATGATCGGTACTGCCGGACTACCCCACGTGATCGTCCGCTTCTACACCACCAAGAGTGTGCGGGGCGCCCGGTACTCGGCGTTCTGGGCGTTGTTCTTCATCGCCCTGCTCTACACCACCGCCCCCGCGGTGGGCGCCTTCACCAAGCTGAACCTGCTCCGGGACGTCAACGGGGTCTCCGCCGACGCGTTGCCCAGCTGGATCGAGAACTGGGCGGCCACCGGCCTGGTCACCGTCAGCGACAGCGCAACGACGATCAACACGGTCAGCAACAACGCGACCTCCGGAGCCGACCTGATCGTCAACAACGACATCCTGGTTCTCGCCAGCCCGGAGATCGCCGGCCTGCCGGCACCGATCGTGGGTCTGGTGGCGGCCGGCGGCATGGCCGCCGCGATGTCCACCGCGGCGGGTCTGCTGCTGGTCATCTCGTCGTCCTTCTCGCACGACCTGTACTTCCGTCGGGTCAAGCGGGACTCCACCGACCAGCAGCGGCTGCTCGCCGGCCGGATCGCGATGGGCCTGGCGGTCCTGGTCTCCATCTACGCCGGCATCAACCCGCCCGCGTTCGTGGCGCAGGTGGTCGCGTTCGCGTTCGGTCTGGCGGCGTCGACTTTCTTCCCGGCCATCGTGCTCGGCATCTTCTGGAAACGATGTAACGCCACCGGTGCGGCGGCCGGCATGGTTTCCGGTCTGGTCTTCACCGCCAGCTACATGATCTACACGCTGCCGGTGTTCGGCACCGCGGCCAACCCGCACATCTTCGACATCAGCCCGGAGGGCATCGGCACCATCGGTGCCATCGTCAACTTCATCGTGACGATCGTGGTGTCCAAGATGACGGCACCGCCACCGGACGAGATCGTCGAGATGGTGGAGAGCATCCGCTACCCGGCCACCCGGCGGGAGGTGACCGCCGGCACGACGGCCGACGCCGCCTGAGCCACCCGTCCACCACCGAGATGAACCACCGGTCGCCGGTCCCACCATCGACGTTGGGGCCGGCGACCGGCCGTCTCGGCGAGCTGGCAGTGTCGTTGGGTGAGGCATCCCCTTCCCCCAGGGTGATCAAGGGCTTACCGTGAGTCCGGCACTCGGGCCGACGAGCGGAGGTCCCGTATGGCGGAGTTCGACTACATCGTGGTCGGTGCCGGCTCGGCCGGGTGCGTGCTGGCCAACCGACTGACCGAGGACCCGGGTGCGCGGGTGCTGCTCATCGAGGCCGGCGGCTGGGACCGCAGCCCGTGGGTACGCATCCCCAAGGGGTTCAGCCGGTTGATGGACGACCGGCGTACCGCCTGGCACTACCCCGCCGAGGTGCGGCCGGGCCAGCACGAGACCTGGCAACGCGGCCGCCTGATCGGCGGCTCAAGCTCGATCAACGGCATGGTGTACGGGCGCGGCGACCGGATCGACTACGACGAGTTGGAGAGCCTCGGCAACCCTGGATGGGGCTGGGACACCATGCTGCCGATCTTCAAGCGGTTGGAGGATCACCCGCTCGGCGCGTCCGACGCACGCGGTGTCGGCGGGCCGCTGCGCCTGTCCACCGCCACCGGCACCGACGAGGTGTGCGAAGACACCATCGCCGCCGCCGAGGAGCTGGGCTGGCGCCGGGTCGACGATCTGAACGCCACCGAGGACGAACGTATCGGCTACCTGACGGCGACGATCCGCGACGGCCGCCGCAGCAGCGCCGCCGACGCCTTCCTGCACCCGGTTCGGCACCGGCCCAACCTGACCGTCCTCGTCGACACGGTCGTGCTGCGCGTCCTGATCGAGCAGGGTCGCGCGGTCGGCGTACGCACCCGCGAGGGTCGTAGCACGGTGGACCACCGGGCCACCGCCGAGGTGGTGCTCGCCGCCGGCGCACTCGCCACGCCCCAGCTGCTGCAGGTCTCCGGGATCGGTCCCGCCGACACGCTACGCGAGGCCGGCGTGACCGTGCTGTTGGACCGACCCCGGGTGGGCACCGGTATGCGCGAGCACCGGACGACGCCGATGCAGTTCCGGCTGACCGGACGGGCCGGCTACAACCCACGGCTGAGCGGCCCGCTGGGACAGGCCCGCGAGATGCTGCGTTACCTGCTGACCCGCCGAGGACCGCTCGCCCTGCCGGTGTACGACCTCGGCGCGTACATCCGCTCCGCGCCGGAGGTCGCGCATCCCGACGCTCAGCTGCTGATCGCGCCGTTCTCAGCAGCACCACGACGGCCCGGCCGGGCGATCGAGCTGGAGTCCGAGTCGGGGCTGATGGCCCAGATCACCGTCACCCGGCCGGAGAGCGAGGGCAGCCTCGCCATCGCCTCGGCCGACCCGGCGACCCCACCCCGGATCGTCGCCAACTACTTCGACGCGGCACACGACCGACAGGTCGCGGTCGGCGCCTTCCGGCGTGCCCGGGAGCTGTTCGCCACCGCGCCGCTCGCCAAACGGATCTCGGCGGAGACCCTGCCCGGTACCGCGGTGCAGGACGACGGCGATATCATTGAGGCCGGGTTGGCGCTGGGCTACTGCGGCTATCACGCGATCGGCACCTGCGCCATGGGCCCCGACGACGACCACGTGGTCGACCCGCAGCTGCGGGTACGCGGCGTGACCGGCCTGCGGGTGGTGGACGCCTCGGTGCTGCCGATCCTGGTCTCCGGCTACCTCAACGCCCCGGTGATGGCCCTGGCCTGGCGGGCGGCCGATCTCATGCTCGCTGCCTGACTCCTCCGCTCGCCACCACCTCGACAACCGGACGGGCCGGGAGACGCCGCAGCTCGTCATGGGTGTGAGTTGAGTTACCTCTTGATCAGGTGGGAATCAGCGCGCCAGTAGCGGGTTGGAGCAAGATATGACCATCGCACCACAGTCCGCGCCGGCTCCGGGCCGGCCGGAGACCTCCCGGTGAGCGCCGTCGACACCGCCGCGCCGCCGGCTTCGCTGATGCCGGGTGACCTGATGAGCCGCCGCGAGCGGCTGCGGTTGATCCTGGTCCTCGGCTCGCTGATCGCGGTGGGCCCGTTGACCATCGACATGTACCTTCCGGCGCTGCCCGCGATCGTCGACGACTTCGGCACCACCTCGGCGGCGGTCCAACTCACGCTCACCGGCACCCTGATCGGCCTCGCCCTGGGACAGCTGCTGATCGGCCCGCTGTCGGACGCCGTCGGCCGCCGGGCGCCCCTGATCGCCGGCACCGCGTTGCACATCGTGGCCTCCGTGTGCTGCGCCCTCGCCCCGAACATCGCCGTGCTCGGTGCGCTGCGGGTCGTCCAGGGCCTGGGCGCGGCCGCGGCGGCGGTGATCGCCATGGCCGTGGTCCGCGACCTGTTCAGCGGCGCGGCCTTCGCCCGGCTGCTGTCCCGGCTGTTGCTGGTGATGGGCGCGGCACCGATCCTCGCGCCGACGCTCGGTAGCGAGCTGCTGCGGTGGACGCAGTGGCGGGGGGTGTTCGCCGCTCTCGCGGTTTTCGGCGTGCTGCTTCTGCTGATCGCGATGCTGGGCCTGCCGGAGACGCTGCCGCCGCTGCGACGCCAGCGCGGCGGCGTGCTGCCCACCGTCCGGCTCTACGGCTCGCTGCTGCGGGACCGCGCCTTCGTCGGGTTGGTCCTGGTGGCCGGGCTGGCGATGGCGGCCCTGTTCGCCTACGTCGGTGGCTCCTCGTTCGTGCTTCAGGGCCAGTACGGGCTCAACGAGCAGCAGTTCGGTTTCGCCTTCGGCGCCGGGGCGGTCGGGCTGATCGCGGCCACCCAGGGCAACGTGCGCCTGCTGCGCCGGTGGTCCCCGCAGCGGATCCTGGTGGCCGCTCTGCTGGTGGGCTCCGCGGCCAGCCTGGTGTTGCTCGGCCTCGCCGCTACCGGGATCGGTGGGCTGCCGGCCCTGCTCGCGTCCCTCTGGGTGGTGCTAGCGGCGGCCGGTCTGGCGCTGCCGAACGCACCCGCACTGGCGTTGACCCGGCACGGCGAGGCGGCCGGTACGGCCTCCGCCCTGCTCGGCGCGGTGCAGTTCGGCATCGGCGCGATCGCCGCGCCGCTGGTGGGCGCCATCGGCACCGGCGCCGTGGCGATGGCCCTGGTGATCGCCGGCGGGATGGCCTCGGCGCTGGTCGTGCTCTTCGTCGTGGTACGCCCGGGCCAGCTCGCCGCACCGGAGCCGGAGACGGTGATCGTCACAGCCCACTGACGGTCACCGGGGGATTTCGTTTGCCGAACAGAACCGGGACCGCTTGAGTGTCGCGGTAAGTTCTTGGCCCGCTCGGACACTACCTGGTGTGGAACGCGACGATTCAGCCAAGCAGCAGGAGCAGCGACTCGTCACGCTGTGGACCGAGTACGCACCCCGGGTGATGGCGTACGCCCTGCGACACGTGGATCCGGACACCGCCCAGGAGGTGGTGTCGGAGACGTTCCTGGTGGCCTGGCGACGACTGACAAAGGTGCCGGACTACCCCCTGCCCTGGCTGCTGGTGGTAGCCCGCAACACCATCGCAAACCTGCGCCGCTCGGCGCACCGACAGTCCCGGGTGGCCGTCGAACTGGAGCGGTTCCGGCACGTCGCCGAGTCAGCGACCGCCGCCGACGTGCTCGCCACCGAACGCGCGGAGGTGCTGACCCGGCTTGCCACGCTGACTCCCACCGAGCGGGAAGCAGTGCTGCTGGTCGCCTGGGACGGCCTGACCCCGAGGCAAGCGGCGGGGGTCGCCGGCTGTTCGGTTCCGACCTTTCACGTACGGCTCTCCCGGGCTCGGCGGCGACTAGGTACCGACACCGACCCGCCTGCCTTGGCCGACCCCAAGACCCCACGTCCGGTCCCGTTTGCTGGAGGCACCGCATGACCGACAAGCGCGACTTGATCCACATTCTGGAGAAGCTCAGGCCGGGCACCACCGTGACGGACCAGTGGCCGACAACGGCCCGGGAGGCCGCGCTGGACCGGCTACTGAACGCCTTGCCTCCACCCGGTCGGCGCACGCGTGGCCGACGGATGCTGCTCACCGCCGCGCTGACCGTCGGTTTCGTGGCCTCCGGTGCGGGTGTCGCCGCCGCCGGTGGGCTGCTGCCGGAGTCGTTCACCGGCCCGCTGTCGTTCTGGTCCACAGAAACGAAAGACACGGTGGATGCTCAACAGGCCCGGCGGGTGGCCCAGATGCCAGGCCCCGACGGCCTGGTGCTGTCGGTCTGGTCCGCCACCGCCCCGGACGGCACCACCTGCATCGCTCCCTTGTTCGAGCCGCCCGGCGACCTGGGCCGTCCGGCACCGGCGAACTTCACGCTCGCCGGTGGCCAGTGTGCCCGGCCCGAAGACTCGGAGCCGTTCGCCAGCACCAGCGCCTCGACCGACGAGAACGACCGGCACACCATGTGGGCCAACGCCGGGAACGCGGCGCGGGCGGAACTACTGCTCTCCGATGGGACCGTCCGGCCGGCGATACTTGCGGAAGGCTCGTTCGTCTTCTGGTACGTGGCCAACAGGACCATCGATCCACCGACGCTTGTCGGTTACGACGCGACCGGCACGGTGATCGCGGAACGATCGCTGCCCGACCTGACCGGCCTCGAGCCCCGTGTGGTCCGCTGACACGAGCGAATGCATGTGAATCTTGGTCCGTGAGCGCCCTCCTGGGGGCGCTCACGGACCAAGATCTGTGAACGAGGGTTAGGCGACTGTGGCGGGGAATCGCTCCCAGACGCGGTGGTTGGCCATCAGGTCCCGCACGGTGTCCAGGACCACGCTGGCGGAGTCGCCGGTGACGACGCCGGGTGAGCCGGTGACACCGGCCTGATCCAACACGGTGACGCCGGTCCCCCACGCGCCGACGGCCTTGGCGTGACGCCAGCACTCCTCGACCATCAGCAGCACCCGGGGGTCGACCGTGGCGGAGCCGGCGGCACCCGCCTTGGCGTCCCGGGCCGGCAACGCGTCCGGTGCCGGCGCGGGTGCGGTGGCGAGCAGGAGCGCGTCGAGTTCGACCGAGCGGCCGGTGGCGAAGCTTCGCTGCGCCGGCAGGTCGCCGATCGTCCCGCCGTGCGGCGCGATCAGCAGCGGCACCATGTCGGCGGCGAAGACCGCCTCGCGTACCGCCCGCACGCTGTCCAGGTCGGCGTCGGGGTCGACGACGATGCCGACCATCCGACCGTCGGCCGGCCACTGCCGGCCGACCTGGGAGAGCGCGGGGCTGGGCTCGACGTCGGCCAACGGTACGGTCGGCTCCGGTGCCGGCAGCCCGAGGCCGGTGGCGACCTGGGCGCAGAGCACCGGATCGATGTTGGCCAGGCACTGGAGCTGCCGCTCCTTGATCGACTGGCGGTAGCACTTGCCCAGCTCGAAGGTGTACGCCCGGATGATGTGCTCCTTCTCCACCGGGGACATGCTGAGCCAGAACAGGCGGACCTGGCTGAAGTGGTCGTCGAACGAGGCGGGGTTGGCGCGTACCTTGGGGGCCTGGGCCACCTGCACCGGCACGTCGATGAACGGGTGGTCGTCGTCGCCCGCCGGGAACGGGTTGCCGCCGTCGAGGGAGTTGGGCCGGTACGGTGCCACGCCGGCGTGCACGGCGTGCTGGTGGAAGCCGTCGCGCAGCATGTCGTTCACCGGGGCGTGCGGCCGGTTGATCGGAATCTGCGAGAAGTTCGGCCCGCCCAGGCGGGTCAGCTGGGTGTCGACGTACGAGAAGAGACGTCCCTGCAACAGCGGGTCATTGGTGACGTCGATGCCGGGCGGCAGGTGTCCCACGTGGAAGGCGACCTGCTCGGTCTCGGCGAAGAAGTTCGTCGGGGTGCGGTTCAGCGTCAGCTTGCCGACCGGCTGCACCGGCGCGAGTTCCTCCGGCACGATCTTCGTCGGATCGAGCAGGTCGATGCCGGCGAAGGTCTCCTCGGGGGTGTCCGGGAAGACCTGGAGGCCCAGTTCCCACTCGGGGAACGCGCCGGCCTCGATGGCGTCGTAGAGGTCGCGCCGGTGGAAGTCCGGGTCCATGCCGCTGAGCATCTGGGCCTCCTCCCAGACCAGGGAGTGCACGCCCAGCTTCGGCTTCCAGTGGAACTTCGCCAGCACCGTCTCCCCGGCGGCGTTGACCAGCCGGAAGGTGTGCACGCCGAAGCCCTCCATCGTCCGGTACGAGCGGGGGACGCCCCGGTCGGACATGTTCCAGATGGTGTGGTGCTGCGCCTCGGTGTGCAGCGACACGAAGTCCCAGAAGGTGTCGTGTGCGCTCTGGGCCTGGGGGATCTCGCGGTCGGGATGGGGCTTCCCGGCGTGGATGATGTCGGGGAACTTGATCGCGTCCTGGATGAAGAAGACCGGCATGTTGTTGGCGACCAGGTCGAAGGTGCCCTCGTCGGTGTAGAACTTCGTGGCGAAGCCCCGGGTGTCGCGGACGGTGTCGGCCGACCCGCGGGAACCGAGGACGGTGGAGAAGCGGACGAAGACCTCGGTGGTACGGCCCTTGGCGAGGAAACCCGCTCGGGTGACCGCCTCGGCGGTGCCGTACGCGGTGAACTCGCCGTGGGCACCGGCGCCGCGGGCGTGCACGACCCGCTCGGGGATGCGCTCGTGGTCGAAATGGGTGATCTTCTCCCGCAGGTGATGGTCCTGGAGCAGGACGGGGCCGCGCGGGCCGGCCTTGAGGGAGTGGTCGGTGTCCCGCAGCCGCGCGCCCTGTGCGGTGGTGAGGAAGGCACCCTGCTGGCCGTTGGCGGTGGCCGGCGCGCCGGTCTCCGCGCCGGTCGGTGTACGGGTCTGCGGGGCGCCCTGCTCGGCCTTCGGCGGCAGCGGGTCGTGCGGCGTCGTCGGTTCGTCGAACGTCGGCGGGGCGCTGCCCGGCGCACCGGGCACCTCCGGGGTGAGCGCGTCACTCACCTTGTCCGCCGCGGCCTCCACGACATCCTTGACCGCCTTGGCGGGGTTGCGGGCATTCATCTCGACGGGTACCTCCTGGGGCACGAGAGCCATATGCCAGGGGCGGTACCCGGGACAGAGCGAGCAAAACAGGTCGAATGTCGCGCGGTCAGGTATTCCTGGTCACGCTGGCCGCAGCTGCTCGTAGTACGCCTTCATGGGCGGGTGGTAGTCGTCGAACGCCGGGTTCGCGGTGCCGTCGCGGGCGGCCACCAGACAGTCGAGGTAGTACTCCCAGCCCGGCCCCACCCCACCGATGCCGGTGAGGTCGTCGAGGTGGTGGACGAAGCGCAGCTCGGTCCGCTCGCCCTGCGACGTGAGCAGCATTTCCAGCACCCAGCTGCCGTACTCGTCGCGCATCGACACGGCCAGCCGACGGGGCGGTTCGCACGCGTCGATGCGCAGATCGGACCAGGGCGCTCCCTCCTCGAGGGCCATCTGCACCCGGATGGTGCGGCCGGGCGCGGCGTCGCCCTCCCAGGGGCCGAACCAGCGCGCCGTACGCTCCGGTTCGGTGAGGCTGGCCCAGACGTCGTCGATCGGGGCGCGGAACGTACGGGTGAGGACCAGATCGACGCCGTTCTCGGCGCCAAAGAGTCGACCGGTGGGTATGCGGGTCATGCGGTGCGCTCCTGCGGGGCGGATGGCGAGCCGCCGGTGCGGCGGTCGCGGCGGGCACGGTGGACCTCGGTCTCCAGAGCGTCGAGTCGGCGATTCCAGAGGTCGGTCCGGGTGAACTGGGTCAGCCACCGGATCAGATCGGTGAACCGGGTCGGATCCAGCTCGTAGAGCCGCTGGCGGCCGACGACGGTGTCGCGGATCAGGCCGCTGGCGCGGAGGACGCGTAGATGGCGGCTGATCGCCGGTCGACTGATCTCGAACTCCTCGGCGATCCGCCCGGCCGGCAGCCGGCGTTCGCGCAGCAGTTCGAGGATGCGCCGCCGGACCGGATCGGCGATCGCGCCGGCCACGTCGTCCACCGAGAAAGCGTAACCCATCGGTTACGTTTTTGTCGGCCCCTCCGCGCGACGAGCGTGGACGCGTTCGATGGCGCCGTACGTCAGCCGTTCCGAGGCGACCACCGGGAGGCCGAGCTCGCGCACGGTGTGCAGCGGACGTCGGGTGTAGTGCTCGCCCTGCGCCGGGACGCTCACCAGGGCGCGCCGGCACTGGCCGGGCACCGAGGACGGCTTCGCCGCCCTGTGCCGGCTCACCGGCATCCCTGACGCAGACGCCAGCCGACCATCGCGTACCAGATCATGACCGGCAGGTGCAGGGCGTAGCCGGCCTGCTCCAGCGCCGCCGACGGCCCGGCCACGCCCGTCGTCCAGGGCAGGACGACCGCGGCGAGGCCGGACAGCGCGGCGAACGCGCCGGCGCGCCGCAGGACGGTCGCCATCGGTACGCAGACCACGGCGGCCGCCGTGGCGGCGACCCAGAGCAGCCCGGCCAGGTTGACGGTCCACTTCGCGGTGAGCAGGATCGCCGTGGCCGCGGCGACGACCGACGGGTCGGTGGGGTCGGTCGACAGTTGCGTGACCGCCAGGTTCCCCGCGTCGTGCAGCAGGCCGGCCAGGCCGGCAGCGGCCAACAGCCCGGCGGGCAGCACCAGCGGGTACCGCCCGGTCCGGGCGACGGCGGCCAGCGCCGAGAGGGCCGCGCCGGTCAGCGCCAGCCAGCCGACGACGTCGAGGGCCAGCTCGGTCAGGTGCAGTCCGGGCCGGGCGTGCACGGCAGCCAGCGTGGCGGTCGGCTCGGCCGGATTCAGGGTCAGTCCGGATGGCACGACGATGGCCGCACCGGCAATCATGGCCGTCAGCGAGGTCAGCAGCAGGGCACCGGCCAGCCGGGCCGGATCGGTCTGGTGAACCCATCTCATGGGCGCCGACGCTAGGACTTTGACGCAGCGGCAAGGTCAAGCCACGAGGAGGACTCATGTGGCGCATCGGAGAGCTGGCCCGGATGTCCGGGGTGTCGGAACGCACCCTGCGCCACTACGACACGGTCGGCCTGCTCCGGCCGGCGGCGGTGGATCCGAGCACCGGCTACCGGTGGTACGGAGTGGTCGAACTGACCCGGCTGGAGCGGATCAGGGGCCTGCAACGACTCGGCTTGTCGCTGCGCCGGATCGCCGAGCTGGCGGACGCGCCGGACACGCAGTTGCGCCAGGCGCTGACCGAGACGGTGACGGCCCTGCGCCGGGACATCGCCACCCTGGACGAGACCGTGGCCGCGGCCGAGGACCGGCTCGCCACGGACAGCCCGCTCCTACCGCAGCAGACCCGCGTCGGCCCGCGTCGGCTACGGGTACGCCACCTGCGGGTGGCCGACGCGGCCGAACTGCCGGCGCTCTGCGCAGGTCCGTCGTCGACCCTGGTCACCTGGCTGACCGGCGTGCCCACTGGCGCCTTCGAGGTGGCCGTGACGACTGACGGACAGGGCAGCGCACTCACCCTGCCGGCCCGCTCCGTCATCCGTGCCGTGGTTCCTCAGGGATGTGGCGTGGTCCGCGCCGGCCAGGACATGTTCGCCTGGCTGCACCGGCACCGCCTCTCCCCCGCCGGCCCGACCACCGAGGACCACATGACCGACGGCGACGGGGCCACCGCCGTCGTGCTGGAGATCCCGGTCCGGCGATCGACCCGGCGGGCGGCGGGGTGACGTGAATCCAACCTGCCCCTTACCCGATCCAACTAGTGCAAAGGTGGCAGAGACGGGCCGGGTTCATGATCGGGAGACCTGATGCGGATCGGATACAAGCTGTCCAGCGAGGGCTTCGGACCTCAGGAGATCATCCGGCAGGCGGTGCGCGCCGAGCAGGTCGGGTTCGACTTCGTCGAGATGAGCGACCACTTCCATCCCTGGTTGGACAGCCAGGGCCATTCGTCCTTCACCTGGACGGTGCTCGGCGCGATCGCCGCCCGGACCGACCGGATCGCCCTGGCGACCGGGGTCACCTGCCCGAGCGTGCGCTACCACCCGGCGATCATCGCGCAGGCCGCCGCCACGCTCGCCCTGGTCTCCGACAACCGGTTCACCCTCGGGGTCGGCGCGGGCGAACGCCTCAACGAACACGTGGTCGGCCAGGGCTTCCCCGGTGTACGGGGACGACACGAACGGCTCCGTGAGGCGCTGGAGATCATCCGACTGCTCTGGTCCGGCGGCTACCGGTCGTACGAGGGAAAGCACCTCCAGCTGGACGACGCCCGCGTGTTCGATCTGCCCGAGCAACTCCCTGTCATCGCCGTCGCCGCCAGCGGTGAGGCGTCCGCGGCGATCGCCGCGGAACTCGGCGACGGCCTGTTCGCCACCGAACCCGAGGCCGACCTCGTGCAGACCTACCAGCGACTCGGCGGCCAGGGCCCGCGCTACGCCGAGGTCCCGCTCGCCTGGGCCACCGACGAGCGGCAGGCCGTGGCGGCGGCCTGGGAGACCAGCCGCTGGGCGGTCACCGGCTGGAAGGTGATGAGCGAACTGCCGAACCCGGTCAACTTCGACGCGGCCTCCCGCACCGTCACCGAGGACGACATCCGGCAGCAGTTCGCCGTCGGGCCCGACCCGGAGGTGCACGTCAAGGCGGTGCGGACGTACGTCGACGCGGGCTTCGACCACATCGTGCTGCAGAACGCCGGACCCGATCCCGACGGCTTCCTCGACTTCTTTCAGGACGACCTCGCCGCCCGGCTGCGTGCCCTCGCCTGACCGTCGGTTCCTCGGACGGATCAGTGTGCCCGCTCTCGTCAGCTGGCGTCGGGGCGCGCGGCGACGCACACGCCTGCCGGTACATCCGGGCGGTTTGGGCCCGAATCCGGCGGCGCTCGACGAGCCGGGGTCCGCTCTGGTCACGTCCCGCACTCGCGCCGCGAACCCCCATGGCACCTCCTGTTAGGCAGACCTAACCTACCGTTCCGCGACCCGACGCGGCGAGCATTGACACCGCCGACAGTGACGTGATGTGCTCACACAGTAGCGGTAATGACAACCGTGATCGCTAGCTGAGGAGGAGCATGTCTCTCACCGTGCCGCCGAGCCTGCTGCGGGCCGCCGAGTCCGGACCCGTCGACGACGAGGCGTTCGTGGCCTGCGTCCGCGAGTCACTGCCGTACGCCTGGCAGACCGTCAGCCGGGTCGCCGCGGAGTTGGCGTCCTCCGACGCCGAGTTCGCCGACAACCAGGTGCCCCCGCCCAGCGAGGCGGAGCGGGGCCAACTGCTGCGCGCGTTGGCCAGTGACGCCATCCGGTCCAGCCTGGAGCGTCACTTCGGCGTCAAGCTCGCCTTCCAGAACTGCCACCGGATCGCGGCGTTCCGACCGGCCGCCGTCGACTCCGACACCTACCGCCGGTTCATCTCGGTGCGGGGGCAACTGCTCAACCAGTCCCCCGAGCTGCGTGACTGCTGATTCCAGCGAGGCCCGGCGGGCCGGTCAGGGCGTACGCGCGCACCTGTTCCTGCTCGCCGGGCGACGCCCCGGCGACAGCCACGCCGAGGCTCTGGCGACCGCCCACCGCTACGGCCGCGAGGCCGAGGCCGTCGGGTTCGCCGGGGTGTGGATCGCCGAGCACCACTTCATCTCCTACGGGGTGTGCCCCTCGGCGATCACCTTCGCCGCGCACCTGCTCGGGGCCACCCGCCGCATCGAGGTGGGCACCGCCGCGTGCATCCTGTCCAACCGCCACCCGGTGGCGCTGGGCGAGGAGGCGGCGCTGCTGCACGAGCTGTCCGGTGACCGGTTCCGGCTGGGCGTCGGCCGGGGTGGCCCCTGGGTCGACCTGGAGGTGTTCGGGACCGGAGCGGAGCGGTTCGCGCACGGCTTCCCGGAGTCGCTGGAGCTGCTGACCGGGTGGTTGTCCGGACAGCCGACGGTGGCCGGCAACGACCGTTTCCCGTTCCGCGCCGTCCCGGTGGTGCCCCGGCCCCGCGGCCGGCTGCCGGTCTGGGTCGCGGCGACCTCGACCGGCACGGTCGAACTCGCCGCCCGGCACGGGCTGCCGCTGCTGCTCGGCCTGCACGCCGACCTCGACGAGAAGGCGGAACTGCTCGACCGCTACGCGCGGGTGGCCGAGGCGAACGGCCATGATCTCGCCGGCATCGACCACGCCAGCGCCCATCTCGCCCAGGTCGCGCAGACGGACGCCGCGGCGGCGCGAATGGTCCGCGCCGGGCTCCCCCCACTGCTGGCGGGCACCCGGGAGTACGTCCGCCTGGACGGCGCACCGGCCGGGCAACGGGATCCGGCCGCCTACGTCGACCGGCTGGTCGAGATCCATCCGGTGGGCTCACCCGGCCGCTGCCGAGGGGCGGTCGCACGGGCGGCGGCCCTGCCGGGCGTACGCCATCTGTTGTTCATGGTGGAGGCCGGCGGCGGACCCGAGGTCGGGCTGGCCAACATCCGCCGGTTGGCCACCGACGTGCTCGACCTCGCCGCGAGTCACGAACAGCGGCGGGACACGCCGGCACCGGCGAGTTGGTCGGGTTCGACGCCGCGCGCGGTAGCGACCGGCTACCATGCCACTCATGGAAACGGTTACCGTTAGCATCTGGGTGGAGGGGCGCCGATGAAGATCGCTTTCGTCGGGAAGGGTGGCAGCGGCAAGACCACCCTCGCCGCGCTCCACGCCCGTCACCTCGCCGCCCAGGGCCGGCCGGTGCTGGCCATCGACGCCGACATCAACCAGCATCTCGCGGTGGCCCTCGGCGGCCCGGCCCACGACACCCCGACGACCAGGCCGCTGGGCGAGCACCTGCCGGCGATCAAGGAGTACCTGCGCGGCGACAACCCGCGCATCGGCTCGGCCGCCGAGATGGTGAAGACCACCCCACCGGGACGTGGTTCACGACTGCTGCGGGTGGTGGAGGAGAACCCGATCTACGCGGACTGCGTCGCCATGGTCAGTGGCGTGCGCTTGGCGGCGACCGGCGAGTTCAGCGCCGAGGACCTCGGAGTGGCCTGCTACCACTCGAAGGTCGGTGCCGTCGAGTTGTTGCTGAACCACATGCTCGACGGGCCCGGCGAGTACGTGGTCGTCGATATGACCGCCGGCGCCGACTCGTTCGCCTCGGGTCTGTTCACCCGCTTCGACCGCACCTTCCTGGTCTGTGAGCCGACGGTGCGCAGCGTCAGCGTCTACCGCCAGTACGCCGGCTACGCCCGCGACTACGGAGTCGCCCTGTCCGTGATCGGCAACAAGGTCGAGGACGCGACCGATGTGGAGTTCCTCCACGAGCACGTCGGCGACGACCTGCTGACCTGGATGAGCCGGTCGGCGTACGTGCGGCGGGCCGAGCGTGGCACCGTCGGCCCACTGCACGACCTGGAGGAGGCCAACCGGGCCGTGCTGAGCCAGATGACCGACGCCGTCGACGGCACCGCGCAGGACTGGGCGGCGTTCACCCGGTGGGCCCACGAGTTCCACCGGCGTAACGCCGAGGCCTGGGCCAACGAGCGCGCCGGCATCGACCTCACCCGGCAGATCGACCCTGACTTCCAGGTGGGTCCGGCCGCTCTCGCCGGGACCACGGCCGGCACCTGACCCTGCTGCCGGTCGGGCGGAGCCGTTCGTGTTCCAAGCTGGTTAACGTCGCCTGCCGCATGCCCGACAGGGCTGGCGCGGACCGCCACATCTTGCGACGCTGGTGATCGTGTATGACTACGACCTGTTGGTGCTGGGCTCCGGGCCCAGCGGTCAGAAGGCCGCCATCGCCGCCGCCAAGCTGGGCCGACGCGTCGGTCTGGTGGAGCGGCGCGACATGCTCGGCGGGGTGTGCATCAACACCGGCACCGTGCCGTCCAAGACCCTCCGCGAGGCCGTGCTCTACCTGACCGGCCTCAACCAACGAGACCTCTACGGCAGCAGCTACCGGGTCAAGGACGAGATCACGGTCAGAGACCTGGCCGCCCGGACCCAGCATGTGATCAACAGGCAGACCGACGTCATCCGTAACCAGCTGGCGCGCAACCGGGTCGCGGTCATCACCGGCACCGGGCGATTCGCCGACGCCCACTCGGTCTGGGTGGACGGCGGCTCCGGGCGCGAAACCAAGATCACTTTCGACAAGGCCATCATCGCCGCCGGCACCCGGCCGGCCCGGCCGGACAGCGTCGACTTCGACGACCGGACCATCGTGGACTCCGACGGCGTCATCAACCTCCAGGCGGTGCCCCGCAGCATGGTCGTGGTGGGTGCCGGCGTCATCGGCATGGAGTACGCCTCGATGTTCGCCGCGCTCGGCACGAAGGTCACCGTGGTCGAGCGGCGGGAACGGATGCTCGACTTCTGTGACGAGGAGGTCGTCGAGTCGCTGAAATACCACCTGCGGGACCTGTCGGTGACCTTCCGCTTCGGCGAGGAGGTGGCCTCGGTCGAGAAGCACCAGACCGCCGCGCTGTGCGTCCTCAAGAGCGGCAAAAAGATCGTCGCGGACACGGTGATGTACTCCGCCGGCCGGCAGGGCCAGACCGACGGGCTGGACCTGGCCGCGGCCGGGCTCGCGGCGGACCGGCGCGGCCGCATCGAGGTCGACGCCAACTACCGCACCGCGGTGAGCAACATCTACGCCGTTGGTGACGTGATCGGCTTCCCGGCGCTGGCCTCGACGTCGATGGAGCAGGGACGGTTGGCCGCGCAGCACGCCTGCGGCGAGCCGGACCGCCCGATGCACGATTTGCAGCCGATCGGCATCTACACCATCCCGGAGATCAGCTTCGTCGGGAAGACCGAGGAGGAACTGACCGACAGCGCGACGCCGTTCGAGGTCGGCGTCGCCCGCTACCGCGAGCTGGCGCGCGGCCAGATCGTGGGCGACTCGTACGGCATGTTGAAACTGCTCGTCTCGCCGGCGGACGGCCGGTTGCTCGGGGTGCACGTCTTCGGCACCGGCGCCACCGAGATCGTCCACATCGGCCAGACGGTGATGGGCTGCGGCGGCACGGTGGACTACCTGGTCGACACCGTGTTCAACTATCCGACCCTGGCCGAGGCGTACAAGGTGGCCGCCCTGGACGCGTCGAACAAGATACGCAACATCACCCGCATCGACGGCTGAACCTCACCGTGAGTAACAGCAGACTCGCTGCCGAACCGTCACTTTCCGCGACCACCGCGCGCACCTGACCACCGTACCCTTGCCGTGCTTTGCTCTGCTTCAACCAACGCACGCGCGACTGAGCTGGACATTCTCCGTGCTGATGACGTCAGCCCGGCTTGACGGTCAGTCACTTCGTGTGACCGTTGCGTGGGTTGAAGCAGAGCAAAGCGAGCAGGGTGGAAGGCGCGGGGCGGAGCGGATGCCTACGGATGGTGATGGCCACCGCGGCTGGGCGCCGCGCCGGGCGCCCGCCGCGGTCCCTGGTCGGGCCACAGCCGGCCAGGGACCGCGATCGTGGACCTATCTAGGCAGCTGCCAGGGCCGGCTCCCGGGTGGGCCGCAGGTGCCGGGCGTACGCGCTGGTGGTGAAGAACGCCGGCAGGTCCTCACCGAGGGCCGTCTCCTCGACGATCCGCGCGGCCTGCTCGGCGCGTTCCCGCTCGGCGTCCGCACGCCCTTCGGTCACCGTGGCCAGCTCCTGGTCGAGCATCGAACGGACCAGTTCCTCGGTGACCGATCCCCCGCCGGCCAGCGGGGTGCCGTGGTGCAGCCACTGCCACAGCTGGCAGCGGGCGATCTCGGCGGTGGCCGCGTCCTCCATCAGGTTCCACAGCGCCACCGCGCCCGCGCCACCGAGCCAGGCGTCGATGTAGCGCAACGCCACCGCGACGTTGGCCCGCACCCCCGCCTCGGTGACCTGTCCCGGGGTCTTGTCCACCGACAACAGCTCGGCGGCGGTGACCGTCACCTCGTCGCGGCGCCGGTCGAGCTGGTTCGGACGCTCGCCCAGCACCCCGTCGAAGACCTCCCGGCAGGTCGCCACCAGGCCGGGATGGGCCACCCAGGAGCCGTCGAAGCCGTCACCGGCCTCGCGCTGCTTGTCCGCCCGGACCTTGCTCAGCGCGACCTCGTTCACCTGCGGGTCGCGGGCCGGCACGAAGGCGGCCATTCCGCCGATGGCGTGCGCGCCACGCCGGTGGCAGGTGCGCACCAACAGTTCGGTGTACGCCCGCATGAACGGCACGGTCATGGTGACCTCGGCGCGGTCCGGCAGGACGAAGTCCGGCCACTGGCCGAAGTTCTTGATGATGCTGAAGATGTAGTCCCAGCGGCCGGCGTTCAGGCCCGCCGAGTGCTCCCGCAGCTCGTAGAGGATCTCCTCCATCTCGAAGGCGGCGGTGATCGTCTCGATCAGCGTGGTGGCCCGGATGGTGCCCTGGGGCAGCCCGAGATACCGCTGGGCGAAGACGAAGATCTCGTTCCACAGCCGCGCCTCGCGGTGGCTCTCCAGCTTCGGCAGGTAGAAGTACGGGCCTTTGCCGGCGTCGAGCTGCCGCCGGGCGCAGTGGAACAGGTACAGGCCGAAGTCGACGAGGCTGGCCGAGATCGGCCGCCCGTCCACCACGATCCCCTTCTCCACCAGGTGCCAACCGCGCGGCCGGACCACGATCGTGGCCAGTTCCTCGCCGAGGGCGTACCGCTTGCCGCGGGCGTCGGTGAAGTCGATCCGGCGGTCCAGGGCGTCCATCAGGTTGAGCTGGCCGCTGATGACGTTGCGCCAGGTCGGGGCCGTGGCGTCCTCGAAGTCGGCGAGCCACACCCTGGCGCCGGAGTTGAGCGCGTTGATGGTCATCTTCCGGTCCGGCGGCCCGGTGATCTCGACCCGCCGGTCGACCAGGCCCGGCGCGGGCGGTGCCACCTGCCAGCTCGGGTCGTCCCGGATACTGGCGGTCTCCGGCAGGAAGTCGGGCAGCTGCCCGGTGGCGTACCGGTCGCGGCGGGCGCGGCGGGTGTCCAGCAGCGCCACCCGACGGGCGGCGAACTCGCTGTCCAGCGCGACCAGGAAGTCGAGCGCCTCGCCGGTGAGGACCTCGTCGAAGCGTTCGGCCATCGGGCCGATGATCTCGTATCTCATGAGAACTGCTCCTCCTCGGTGGAGCCGCGCAGCGCGGTGGTCTCGGCGGCCGGGTTGAGCACCGTGCTGATCAGGTCGAAGTAGCCGGTGCCGACCTCACGCTGGTGCTTGACCGCGGTGTAGCCGGCCGGTTCGGCGGCGAACTCCCGCTCCTGCAGGGAGACGTAGGCCGACATGCCGTCGGTGGCGTACCCTCGGGCCAGGTCGAACATCGAGTAGTTGAGGGCGTGGAATCCGGCCAGGGTGATGAACTGGAACTTGTACCCCATGTGGCCCAGTTCGCGCTGGAACTTGGCGATGGTCGCGTCGTCGAGGTGCTTGCGCCAGTTGAACGACGGCGAGCAGTTGTAGGCGAGCAGCTGGTCCGGGTACTGCTCCTTGACCGCCTCGGCGAAGCGGCGGGCGACCTCCAGGTCCGGCGTGCTGGTCTCCATCCAGAGCAGGTCGGCGTGCGGCGCGTACGCCAGGCCACGGGCGATGCACGGCTCGACGCCGTTGCGGACCCGGTAGAAGCCCTCGGCGGTGCGCTCACCGGTGACGAACGGCTGGTCCCGCTCGTCGACGTCGGTGGTGAGCAGGGTGGCGGCCTGGGCGTCGGTGCGGGCGATGACCACCGACGGCACGCCCGCCACGTCGGCGGCCAGCCGCGCCGCCTCCAGGGTGCGGATGTGCTGGCCGGTGGGGATGAGCACCTTCCCGCCGAGGTGGCCGCACTTCTTCTCGCTGGCGAGCTGGTCCTCCCAGTGCACCCCGGCGGCACCGGCCGCGATCATCGCGTTCATCAGCTCGTACGCGTTGAGCACGCCGCCGAAGCCGGCCTCGGCATCGGCGACGATCGGCGCCAGCCAGTCGATGCCGGAGGTCTCTCCCTCGGCGGTGGTGATCTGTGCGGCGCGCAGCAGGGCGTTGTTGATCCGGCGCACCACCGCGGGCACCGAGTTGGCCGGGTAGAGGCTCTGGTCGGGGTAGGTGTGCCCGGCCAGGTTCGCGTCGGCGGCCACCTGCCACCCGGAGAGGTAGATCGCCTTGAGTCCGGCCCGGACCATCTGCACGGCCTGGTTGCCGGTGAGCGCGCCGAGGGCGTGGATGTAGTCCTCGCTGTTCAGCAGCCGCCACAGCCGGTTCGCCCCGTGCCGGGCCAGGGTGTGTTCCTCCTGGATCGCGCCACGCAACCGCACCACGTCCTCGGCGCGGTAGCTGCGTCGCACACCCCGCCAGCGCGGGTTGGTGTCCCATTCGTGCTGCAACTGCTCGACCGCGGTAACCATCGTTATCTCATTCCCTTCGAATTGCGTCGTCACCTGGTGACGCTGCGCCAGACGCCGAGCCGCCGGGTGTGCAGCCCACGGTCACATGGCAAGCCGGAGGTGGTCGAGAGACGGAAATAGCCAATTATTGAAAAGTCAACAGGCGGTTTTGCGAAGTTGTGAAAGCGCTCATTCGCAGCAGTGCTAATGTGGCCGGATCCGTAGCGCGACAGCAGGGAGGTGCGGACGGTGGCCAGAACCTTCGCCGGGGCCCGACTGCGCCGGATGCGCGAGGAGCGGGGGCTCAGCCAGACGGAGCTGGCCCGGCACCTGAGCATCTCCCCGAGCTATCTCAACCAGATCGAGCACGACACCCGGCCGTTGACCGTGCCGGTGCTGCTGCGCATCACCGAGTTGTTCGGCGTCGACCCGACCGTGTTCGCCGCGCACGACACCCCGCGGCTGGTCGCGGGGCTGCGGGAGGCGCTGCCCGGGCGGGCCGGGCTGACCGAACTCACCGAACTGGCCACCCGGCTGCCGGAGGTCGCCGCGGCGGTCATCGAGCTGCACCGCCGCTACCAACAGGCCGACGAGCAGCTCGCCGAGCTGGTCGGCGACCGCGAGCGGATCGGCCGCAGCCCACACGACCAGGTCACCGAGTTCTTCTACCGACGGCAGAACTACGTACCGGACCTGGACGAGGAGGCCGAACGGCTGGCGGTCAGGATGGGGCTGCGCCGCGGCGAGGTCCGCGCCCTGTTGCGCGACCGGCTGGCGCAGCGGCACGGCGTACGCGTCACCCGCGAGGACGCCGCCGCGCTCGGCGGGGAACTGCACCGGTACCGCCCGCAGACCCGCACGCTGCACCTGTCCACGTCGTTACGCGCCGGGCAGGAGGCGATGCGGATGGCGGCGCAGATCGCGCTGCTGGAGTTCGCCGACGTGATCGACGAAATCGTCGAGTCGGAGGAGTTCGACGACGCACAGACCCAGATCCTCACCCGGGTCGGGCTGGCCAACTACTTCGCCGCCGCGCTGATCCTGCCGTACGAGCACTTCCTGGCCGCCGCCGAGCAACGTCGCTACGACATCGACCTGCTCACCCAGCACTACGCGATGGGCTGGGAGACGGTCTGCCACCGGCTCAGCACGTTGCAGCGGCCCCGGGCACGCGGGGTGCCGTTCTCCTTCGTCCGCGTCGACCGGGCCGGCAACATGTCGAAACGCCAGTCGGCCACCGGCTTCCCGTTCTCCCGTACCGGCGGCACCTGTCCGCTGTGGACGGTCTACGAGGCGTTCGGCGCGCCGGGCCGGGTGGTGACCCAGGTCGCCGCGATGCCGGACGGGCAGCGGTACCTGTGGATCGCCCGGACCATCACCCGACACCACGGCGGCTACGGGCAGCCGGGCAAGGTGTACGCGATCGGGCTGGGTTGCGAGGTGCGGCACGCCAGCCGGCTGGTCTACTCCACCGGGATGGACCTGCACGCGGCGGAGGCCGCGACACCGATCGGACCCGGCTGCAAGACCTGCGAGCGGATGACCTGCCCACAGCGGGCCGCCCCGCCGATCAGCCGGCAGCTGGACGTGGACGAGAACCGCAGCACCTTCATCCCGTACCCGCTGCGAACCTGAACCCGGTGCTCTCCCGGGCGACCAGTCGGAACGGCGTGGCCGGGGTGAGCGGGGTGAGCGGCCCGGTCGGCTGCGCGCCCTCGATGCGGGCGACCAGCCGGCGTACCGCCAGCCGGGCGATCCGCTCCTTGTCCGGGGCGATGGTGGTCAGGCTGGGCGTGCCGAACCGACCCTCCTCGATGTCGTCGATGCCGACCACCGCGAGGTCGGCGGGCACCTGGCGGCCCTCCTCCAGAGCCGCGCGTACCGCGCCGATGGCGATCAGGTCGTTATAGCCGAAGACCGCGTCCGGCGGTTCGCCGAGGGCCAGCAGGTCGCGCATCGCGCGTACGCCGTCGCGCCGGCCGAATCCGGCGGTCAGCGCCACCAACTCCGGCCGGTACGGTAGGCCCGCCTCGCTCAACGCCTCCCGGTAGCCGCGCAGCCGCAGGTGGGCGGCGTGGCTCTCGTCGCCGTGGCGGGCACCGACGAAGGCGATGCGCCGCCGCCCCAGCGACAGCAGGTGCCGGACCGCCAGGTGGCCGGCGGCGACGTTGTCGATGGCGATGTGGTCGTAGGGGACGTCGTGGACCCCCTCGCCGATCAGCACCAACGGGGTGTCGCTGGCCCGGGCCAGCACCTCGTCGCGTCCGACGCGCACCGGGCTGAAGATGAGCCCGTCGATGACGTGCCGCTGGGCACCGTTGAGCAACGACAGCTCGGCGTCGTACGCGGCGGCGGTGTTCTCCATCACGAGCGTGTATCCGAGGCTGCCGGCCTCTTGGATGGCGATCTCGGCCAGTTCCGCGAAGTACGGATTGGTCAACTCGGGAATGGCCAGCGCGATCAGACCCGTACGGCCGCGACGCAGGTGCCGGGCGCTGAGGTTGGGCGTGTAGCCCAACTCCTCGATGGCCTGCTGCACCCGCCGCCGGGAGCGCTCGCCGACCGGACGGTACCCGTTGACCACGTTGGAGACCGTGGCCAGGGAAACCCCGGCCCGTTCGGCGATGGCCTTCAGAGTCACGCCCACGTACCACCCTCATTCCGCGTCGACGACCAATTATTGACGATCGCCGAGGTGGCCTCTATAACGTTATAGAGGCATACCTCGATGCCTCTGCCACCGCAGTCGCCTCGGCCCACCACCCCGTTCGCGACCGTCCGTCCACACCGGAGGCGGTATGACCCACCACGCTCGCATCCTGTCCCCGCTGGCCGTACTGATCGTGCTGGCCGGCCTGCTCGCACCCGTCTCCGCCGCCCAGGCCGTGCCGCCGAAGACGCCGCCGCTGACCACACCCTGGACCAGCCAGGCACTCACCGGCACCCCGCTGCCGGAGTACCCGCGACCGCAGATGACCCGACCCGACTGGCTCAACCTCAACGGCGAGTGGCAGCTGCGCCAGTCCGCCACCGACGACGCCCCGCAGTTCAACACCGACCTACCGGAACGGATCAACGTGCCGTTCGCGGTCGAGAGCGCCCTGTCGGGGGTACGGCGCGCGGCGAACGACAACCGCCACTACCTGTTCTACCGGCGCACCTTCACCGTGCCCGCCGGCTGGTCCGGGCGCCGCACCCTGCTGCACTTCGGCGCGGTCGACTGGCAGGCAACGGTCTGGGTCAACGGCGTACAGGTCGGCGGACACCGCGGCGGCTACGACGCGTTCAGCTTCGACATCACCGCGCAGCTACGCGGCGGCCAGAACGAGCTCGTCGTCAAGGTCTGGGACCCGACCGACAGCCGGCAGAACGGCAGCCTTCCGCCGATCGGCAAGCAGACCAAGACCCCCAACGGCATCTTCTACACGCCGGTCTCCGGCATCTGGCAGACCGTCTGGCTGGAACCGGTGCCCACCGCCTCGATCAGCCGTGTCGACACGTACCCGAGCCTCGCCGACAACACGTTGCGGGTGCGGGTCCACACCAGCGGCACCGTCGCCGGACACAGCGTGCTCGCCGAGGCGCTGCACGGCGGCACGGTGGTCGGCTCCGCCAGCGGCGGCTTCACCGAGTTCAGGGTGCCGGTGCCGGGTGCCCGCCGCTGGTCGCCCGACGACCCGTTCCTCTACAACCTGCGGGTGACGCTGCGCAACGCCAGCGGCACGCAGGTGGACCGGACCACCCACTACTTCGGGATGCGCGAGATCACCACCGGGATGGTCGGCGGCGTTCTTCGCCCACTGCTCAACGGCGAGTTCGTCTTCCAGGCCGGCACCCTGGACCAGGGTTACTGGCCCGACGGCCTCTACACCGCGCCCACCGACGCCGCACTCGCCTTCGACCTGCAGAAACACAAGGACCTCGGGTTCAACATGGTCCGCAAGCACATCAAGGTCGAGCCACAGCGATGGTTCTACCACGCCGACCGGCTCGGCCTGCTGGTCTGGCAGGACATCCCGTCGTTGACCGCCCAGGACATCGACGCCACCGACGCGCAGCAGGCCCAGTTCGAGCAGGAGGCGCGCGAGATCGTCGACGAGCACCGCAGCAGCCCGTCCGTGGTCGCCTACACCGTCTACAACGAGGGGTGGGGCGAGCGGGCCCTCGGCGACACCCGGCGGGTCGGGCAGAACGTCAAGGACCAGGACCCGACCCGGCTGGTGAACACCCACAGCGGACACAACTGCTGCCAGTCGCTCGGCGACCCGGGCAACGGCGACATCGACGACTGGCACGTCTACCTCGGCCCCGCCTCGCCCGCCCCGTCCGCCTCCCGGGTCGCGGTGCTCGGCGAGTTCGGCGGTCTCGGGCTGCGCACACCCGGCCACGAGTACAGCCCCAGCGGCGGCTTCTTCGCCTACGAGTGGCAGCCCAACGCCACGGCCCTGACCGATCGGTACGTCGGGTTGGTCCAGGGCACCCAGAACCTGATGATCGGCACGGGTCTGAGTGCCTCCGTCTACACCGAGATCACCGATCTGGAGGGCGAGCTGAACGGCTTCCTCACCTACGACCGTCGGGTGGTGAAGATGGATCAGGCCCGCGTCCGGGCGGCGAACCAGGCGTTGATCGCCGCCTCCCGATCGATCGGCCCCCGACAACCGGTCGCCCTGCCGTTGAACGTCCGACGGTCGCTGCAGGTGACGACGCCGGGCCATACCCAGCGGTACCTGCGCCACCAGAACAGCCTCGCCTACACCGAGGTGGTCAGCGCGAGCAGCCCAGACCTGCTGAAGAACGACGCCACCTACACGATCCGGGCCGGGCTGGCCGACCCGTCCTGCTACTCCTTCGAGTCGGTCAACTACCCGGGCCAGTTCCTGCGCCACGCCGAGTCCCGGGTGCGCAACTCGCCCAACGACGGCTCCGCACTGCTGCGGGCCGACGCCACCTGGTGCGCCCGCACCGGGCTCGCCGGCAGTGGCGTGTCCCTGGAGTCGTACAACTACCGGGGTTCGTTCCTCCGCCACCACAACTCGGAGGTCTGGTTGAGCAACGGCGCCGGCGGGGCGGCGTACAACACGCCCGCGCTCTGGGCCGCCGACAGCACCTGGAACATCGCGGCCCCCTGGGCGCCCTGACCCGGATGTGCCCGGTCGGGCCGCGCGGCCCGACCGGGCACACCGGCCGTCACGCACCCGACGGCCCCCGGTCGCGCACCGTGACGGACGCGGCTCTCCGGCGCGGTGGTGCGGATACACTTTCAGCCCCTCCGCGAGCCCAGGGCTGGTGCATGCTTTCTCCTCGCTTCCGCACACCACGGTCGGTGGTCGCCGTCGTCGCCCTGATCACGTTCGCCGGGCTGCTGACCGGTTGCTCCCCGGCCGACCCGACCGGCACCACCACCCGGATCCGGGTCCTCCAGCTCAACCTCTGCAACAGCGGCATGGCCACCGGCTGCTACACCGGCCGCTCGGTCGCCCGCGCAGCCGAGGTGATCCGCGCCGAGGCGCCCGACATCGTCACCCTCAACGAGATCTGCTCCGACGACGTTGACGCGTTGGAACGGGTGATGGCGGAAACGCACGACGGCACGGTGGTGGCCGCCTTCCAACCGGCCCGCAACGGTCGCAACGGCGAGCCGTACCGCTGCGTCAACGGGCAGCAGTACGGCGTCGGGGTGCTGGTGCACATCGCGGCGCCCTACCACGGACACGAGGTCCACGCCGGGATCTATCCGGCGCAGGACCCGGCCGACCCCGAGCAGCGGGCGTGGCTCTGCCTCGACGCCACCACCGTCCTCTACGCCTGCACCACCCACCTGGCCTACACCAGCTCAACCCTGGCGCTGGCCCAGTGCGGGCACCTGCTCGGCACCGCCATCCCACAGCTGCACGACCGCCACCGCTACCAGCCGACGGTGGTCAGCGGTGACCTCAACCTGCGCCACGGCGGCACGCCCGACGTGCGGTCCTGCGTGCCGGCGGACCACCTGCACCTGCACGACGGCGGGGTGCAGCAGTTCATGGCCACCGCTGACGTCACGATCCGGGACAGCAGGTCGATCAGCATGAACCGGACCACCGACCACGCCGCCTTCCTGGTCACCCTGACGTTGTCCCGTCAGGACGACCTCGCGCACTGAGCCGGCCGGTCAGTCCCACCAGAACGCCCAGGTCGGGGCGTCGACGATCCGGTCGGCGTAGGCGGCGAGGGTGCACGGACGCTGCCCCTGCCACACGTTGTCCGGGCAGAAGGCGAAGTGCTCGGCGGCCACCCGCAGCGCCTCGTCGATCCCGGTCGGCGGCGCGGCGACACTCAGATACAGCTCGGCGAAGCCGACTCCGATCACGCGGACCCCGAACCGGTCCTCCCAACTGCGCAGCACGGCGGACAGCCGCGCCGGGTCGTTGGTGTGGTTGACCGCGCCCTGCCAGCCGAGTACGGCCAGGGCGTCGCTGCCCCGCTCGGCGGCGACCAGGCCGAGACGCATCGCGGGCTGGGCCAGCGACAGCTGCTCGGCCCAGTGGTCGGCGTGCCGCTCCGGCGCCACCCGGGGCTCGGCGGGAGACGCCAGCCCGGGCCAGTCCTGACCGTACGGGGCGGTGACGGCGATCCGCCGGTCGTTGGACAGTTGGTCATCGCCGTCGTAGGGAGCGGTCTGGCTGGCCCACCAACCGGCGAGCAGCCCTTCCGGATCGTGCTCCGTGGGCGACGACGCCCCATCGGGCCAGAACTCGCCGTCGTCCCAGGGGCGCGCCGGATCACCGTGGTAACCGTCCAGCAGCAACGGCCACAGCCCCGAGTGCCGGTGCGCCGCGTGCAACCGCGCCCACAGCCCGGTCGGCGCCGGGGCGTCGCTGAGCCACAACGTGGGTCGGTCGGCGTCACCCTCGTCGCCGCGTACCGTCCGGCCGGACGGCAGCGGCACGGGCAGCGTTCGGCCGCCGTCCGTGCCCTCGAACAGCTCCAGCAGGTCGGCCGGCATCTCGTTCAGCTGTGACGTCACGGGGGGTGAGGATAGCGGTCAGGTCCGACAGGCCACGGCGACAAGCCGGGCGCACCGGGGGAATGCCAGATCGCGGCCGCCGCCACGCCGGTTCCGCAGACGCGTCAGGTCCCGTCGGCACCCCAGGCGGCCCGGACGAGAGCGGGAAGCATCAGGGCGGCCGGGCCGCGCAGGTTCACCTCGGCCACCGCGTCGAGCGGTGTCGGCTCGGGATTGACCTGGAGCACCGCGGCACCGAACCGCGCGGCGACCTGGGGTATCTCAGCAGCCGGATAGACCAGGCCCGAGGTGCCCACGGTCAGCAGCAGATCACAGGACGCGGCCGCCGCCACGGCCGAGTCCAGAGTCGGCTGTGGCAGCGCCTCGCCGAACCACACCACGCCGGGCCGGACCGGCGCTGAGCACTGCCCGCACAGCGGCGGCGCGCTGCGCCGGCCCTCGGACGGCTCCTCGACCTCGCCCGGAAGGTACGCGGGATGCGCACAGGCCGAACAGCGCGGGGCGAAGAGGCTGCCGTGCAGGTGCAGTGGCGCGACGGACCCGGCGCGCTCATGCAGGTCGTCGACGTTCTGCGTGACCACGACCGTCCCGGGGAGACGTGCCTCGATCGCGGCCACCGCCCGGTGCCCGTCGTGCGGCCGGGACCGCAGGACCGTGCGCCGCCGCCACTCGTACCAGCCCCACACCAGCTCCGGGTCGTCCCGGAACGCCTGCGGAGTGGCGAGCTGCTGCGGGTCGTAGTGCCGCCACAGTCCGGTGAGGGCGTCCCGGAAGGTGGGTACCCCGCTCTCGGCGGACATGCCGGCACCGGTGAAGACCACGACCCGACGGGCCTCCCCGAGCATCCGGGCCGCCGTCGTGGTCGTAGACACGGCGCTCACTCCGCGGCGGCGAACCGCTCGACGTTGTCGACCGGTCCGACGACCAGGATCAGGTCGCCGTAGCTCAGCACGGTGTCGGGAGTCGCGTGCGTGAAGCCGGTCGGACGCCCACCGACCGTCGCCTCCGGCTTCACCGCGACCACCGTCACCCCCCACCGGCTGCGCAGGCGGGACTCACGCAGCGGCATGCCGACCACGTCGTGCGGCGGCTTGGTCTTGATGACGGCGAAGTCCGCGTCCACCTCGACATAGTCCAGAATGCGGCCGGTGAGCAGGTGGGCGGTGCGTTCACCCATGTCGTGCTCGGGCGCGATGACATGGTGGGCACCGACGCGGGTCAGGATGTTGCGGTGCTGTCCGCTGATGGCCTTGGCCCAGATGTCGGGGATGCCGAGTTCCGACAGCAGGCTGGTGGTCAGGATGCTGGCCTGGATGTCGGTGCCGATCGCCACGACCGCCCGGTGGAAGTCGCCCACGCCGAGCTGCCGCAGGGCCTCGATGTCGGTCGAGTCCGCGGTTATCACGTGCGGAAGCTGCCCGACCAGGCTCTGCACGGTCTTCGGCTGGCTGTCGATGCCGAGCACCTCGGTGCCGCGCTTGGCCAGCTCAAGGGCCAGAGCGCTGCCGAAGCGGCCCAAGCCGATCACGACGACCGGCTCGTTACGGATGTCAGCCAACGATCGTCCTCTCCTCGGGTAGTTCGAAACGCCGGTTACGGTCGCGCAGCGCCAGCGCGGACGCCAGGGTGAGCGGTCCGATACGACCGGCGAACATCAGCAGTACGAGCAGCACGTCAGCCTGCGCCGGCAGGTCACCGGTGATGCCGGTGGACAGGCCGACGGTGCCGAAGGCGGACACCACCTCGAACAGAACCGCGTCGAGCCGGTACGGGGTGATGGCCAGGAGGATGAAGGTGGCCACGGCCACCGCACCGGCGCTGAGCAGGACGATCGCCAGTGCCTGCCGCTGGTTGCTGGCGGGGATCCGGCGATGGCCCACGTTGACCTGGGTCTCGCCGCGCATCTCCGACCACAGAACGAAGGCGAGCAGTCCGAAGGTGGTGACCTTGATGCCGCCAGCAGTGCCCGCGCTACCGCCACCGATGAACATCAGCACGTCGCTGGCGAGCAGGCTCTCCGGGCGCATGGCGCCGATGTCGACGTTGTTGAACCCGGCGGTACGGGTCATCGCGGAGGCGAAGAAGCCCGCAAGCAGTTTCTGCGGCCCGCCCAGCGGGCCGAAGGTGGCGGGATTCGAATACTCGGCGAGGGTGAACACCACCGTGCCGAAGACCAGCAGGGCGGCGGTGAGCGCGACCGTGATCCGCGTCGTCACCGACCAGTACGAAGGGCGTCGCCAGGTGCGGGCCAGTTCGAACACGACCGGGAAGCCCAGCCCGCCGAGAATGACCGCCGCCGTGACGGTCAGGGTGATCCAGGGGTCGGTCACGTAACCCATCAGGCTGTCGGCGTACGTGGAGAAGCCGGCGTTGTTGAACGCGGAGATCGCGTGGAAGACGCCCTCGTAGAGCGCGGTACCGAACGGACGCTGGTAGGCGGTGGCGAACCGGATGGTGAGCAGCGTGGCCACCACCGCCTCGCTGACGAGGCTGAAGACGACGATGCGGCGCACCACGCCGCGTACGTCGCCCAGGTTGAGGCTCTTGGTTTCCGCCTGCGCGAGGAAGCGGGCGCGTAGCCCGAGTCGACGCGACAGCAGCACCGTGAACAGCGTGGCCAGGGTCATGATCCCGAGGCCGCCGATCTGGATGAGGAGCAGGATGACCGCCTGCCCGAAGCCGGACCAGTAGCCGCCCGTGTCGACGGTGACCAGGCCCGTGACGCACACCGCCGAGGTGGCGGTGAAAACGGCGTCCACCAGGTCCGCGGGCTCTCCCGAACGGGTCGCCCACGGTAGGGACAGCAGGCCGGTCCCCACCGTGATCGTCGTGGCGAACCCCACCGCGATCATCTGCGCCGGATGCCGGAACCGGTCACCACGTCGCTGCCAGACCGGCCGCCTGGTCAGCGGTCGCACGGCCGGCAGTCCGATCCAGCCGAACCGTTCCCCGGCGCTCCTGGCCGATCCGGGGTGCCGACGACCCACCCGACGAGCCGGTCCCCCGGTCGCCGCAGGTCAGCAGCGATCAACACAGGGCGCATCCTCCCATGGCCGAAACGTCCCGTGCCCCCGGCCCGGCGGATGTGGGGTGATCGGGGCTCGCGGCGTTACTCGGCGAGGATCTGCTCGCGGAGGATGTCGGCGTGCCCGCAGTGCTGGGCGAGCTCACGCAGCACGTGCAGGTAGACCCAGCGCAGCGGCAGCGGCCCGCGACGGTTGCCGGTCAGCAGGTCGTCCAGGTCGAGGTCGGCGGTGGCACGGCGGGCGGCGGCGCACGCCTCCCGGTGCGCCCGCTGGACGCCGTCGATGGTGTCGGCGTCGTCGAGCACGAACGACTCGTCCGGTGTCGCGGGGATGCCGATCTCGGCACGTGACCGACCGCTGACCGCCTCGTCGAACCAGACCTTCTCCACGAAGGTGGCATGCTTCACCAGCCCGAGCAGGGTGGTCCGGGACGGCACCAACGACCGGCGCGCCTGTTCTTCGGTCAGCCCGTCCAGGCAGCTGTTGAGCATCGCGCGGTGCTGGTCGAGGAAGACCTCGAACTGGGCCCGCAGCGGCTGGTCGTGTACGTCCTCGACGGAGTTCGGTGTGATGGACACAGCGACAGCATGCCAGCAACCTCCGGTGCGCGGGCACCGCGACGCCACTTGCCGGACCGTGCCGAGGGTGGAGCGCAGCCCGGTCGCGCGGTCGACGGACAGCTCGCGGCGAGGACGTGACACCCCGTCCGGGTGATGGCTGACGGAGGCCGCTGTCGGCGTACCGTCAGGATGGTGAATCCCGATCGAGAGCCTGGGTACGAGCAGCCGAGCGATCAGTGGCTGGCGGCGGCGCGGGCCGGTGACGGTGACGCGTTCGGCCGTCTCGTCGGGCCGCTACGCGACGAGTTGCGGGCCCACTGCTACCGGATGCTCGGCTCGCTGCACGACGCGGAGGACGCGGTGCAGGACACCCTGGATCGGGCGTGGCGTGGGCTGGCGCGGTTCGACGACCGCGGTTCGATCCGGCCGTGGCTCTACAAGATCGCAACAAACCGGGCGTTGACGCTCATCGAGCGGCGCGGGCGGCGGGAACTGCCGGTCGACCTGCGGCCGGACCGGGAGCCGGCGGCCGAGGTGGCGTGGCTGGAGCCCTACCCGGACAGGTTGATGGACTGGACACAGCGCCTGAGTCCGGAGGCCCGGGTGCTCGCCCGGGAGAGCGTCGAGTTGGCGTTCGTGGCCGCGTTGCAACACCTGTCGGCCCGGCAACGCGCCGTCCTACTGCTGCGTGACGTGCTCGGCTATCCGGCGGGCAAGGTCGCCGACCTGCTGGACACCACAGTCGTGGCGGTCAACAGCGCACTGCGGCGGGCCCGCGCGGTGCTCCCCGACCTGCTGCCGGACCGAACCCAGCAACAGGCCCTGCGCACAGTCGGGGACGCGGCGCAGCGTGACCTGGCCATCCGGTACGCGGCCGCCTGGGAAACCGGTGACGTCGAGACTCTGGTGGCGATGTTGACCCAGGACGCGCGGTACTCGATGCCGCCACAGCGGGTCTGGTACCAGGGCCGCGGGACGATCCGGGGCTTCCTCGTCGAGGCGGTGCTGTCGCACCGCTGGCGGTTCCTGCCGACCTGGGCGAACGGACAGCTCGCGTTCGGCACGTACCTCTGGGACCGGGCCCGGGGCGGCTACCTGCCGGCGGGCCTGGACCTGCTGGCGGTGGACGGCGACCGGGTGGCCGAGGTGGTCTCCTTCCTCGAGGCTCCGTTCCCGGCCTTCGGCCTGCCCGCCCGACTTGTCGAGGACGAATTCGTCGGACCGCGATGAGTTCGCGCTCCGGCCCGGGTTGTAGGTGTGACGGAACAGATCGACCCGGAAGGACCAGCCGGCCATGACGACCAATGAGGAACAGATCCGCGACCTGATCGAACGCTGGGCCGAGGCGGTGCACCAGGGTGACCTCGACACGGTGCTCGCCGACCATGCCGAGGACGTGGTGATGTTCGACGTACCGCCCCCGCAGCGGGGCGTACGGGGAATCGACGCGTACCGGGAGACGTGGCCGCCGTTCTTCCGGTGGCAGGCCGAGGGAGCGTTGTTCGAGATCGAGTCGCTGGACGTCACGGCCGGCGACGACGTGGCGTTCGCGTACGCCCTGCTGCGCTGCGGCACACCGGAGGACTTCGCCGAGACCCCCGACCGACGGTTGCGCCTCACGCTGGGTCTGCGCCGGACGGACGGCCGCTGGGTGGTCACCCACGAGCACCACTCGTTCGCGCTCGACCCGACACCGGACCGGAATCGGGCGGCCGATGAGCGTGAGTTGCGCGAGCTGCACCGGCGGTGGTTCGCCGCGACGGCCGCCAAGGATCTCGACGCCCTGATGGAGCCGATCGCCGCCGACGTGGTGTCGTACGAGCACGAGGAGCCGCTGCGGTATGTCGGCGAGCCGGCCGTCCGTGAGGTCTGCCGGGCCGGTCTCGACGCGGCCGGTGACGGTGAGGTGAGCTGGGACGTGCCCGACCTGACGACCATGGTGGACGGTGACCTCGCAGTGGCCTGGGGCCTGAACCGGGTGCGGACGGCCGCGCCGGAGGGCGAGGCCGTCGAGGGCTGGTCGCGGGGCACCCGGGTGTTCGTGCGACGCGCCGACGGCTGGCAACTCGTCCACCAGCACCTGTCCTACCCGTTGGATCCGGCGACCGGTGCCGCGCGGACCGATCTGCTTCCCTGAGCAGAATCCGGACCGCCCGGGCGGGGGTCAGCGTTGTACCCGAGCGCCGGCTCCCCGCATCAGCGCCTCCACCTCGGCCAGGCTGGCCATCGACGTGTCACCGGGAGTGGTCATCGCCAGCGCGCCGTGGGCGGCACCGTACTCCACCGCGAGCGCCAGGTCACCGTCGCGTTCCAGCAGGCCGTAGATCAGCCCGGAGGCGAAACTGTCGCCGCCGCCGACCCGGTCGAGGATCTCCAGACCAGGCCGGTGGGTGGCCTCGGCGAACGCGCCACCGGCCCAGGCGACCGCGCCCCAGTCGTTGACGGTCGCGCTGTCCACGCCGCGCAGGGTGGTCGCCACCACCCGGAAGTTGGGGTACGCCTGGACGACCGCCTCGATCATCGCCTTGAAGTTGCCGGCGTCCAGCGCGCCGCTGTGGATGTCGGTGTCCGGCACCGGGAAGCCCAGGCAGGCGGTGAAGTCCTCCTCGTTGCCGATCATCACGTCCACCAGCCTGGCGAGCCGGGTGTTCACCTCTCGGGCCCGGTCCTGGCCACCGACGGCCTTCCAGAGGCTGGGCCGGTAGTTCAGGTCGTACGACACGATCGTGCCGTGCCGGCGAGCGGCGGTCATCGCGGCCTCGGCGGTCCGCGCGGCCGTCTCCGACAGGGCGGCGTAGATGCCGCCGGTGTGCAGCCAGCGGACCCCGAGCGTGCCGAAGAGGTGGTCCCAGTCGACGTCGTCCGGCTTGAGCTGGCTGGCGGCGGAGTGGCCCCGGTCGGAGGTGCCGACGGCGCCGCGTACGCCGAAGCCACGCTCGGTGAAGTTGAGCCCGTTGCGGACGACGCGGCCGATCCCGTCGTAGGGCAGCCAGGTGACGAGACTGGTGTCGACGCCTCCTTGGAGGATCAGGTCCTCCAGCAGCAGGCCGACCTCGTTGCGGGCGAACGCGGTGACGATCGCGGTCCGCAGTCCGAAGCAGCGGCGCAGGCCCCGGGCGACGTTGTACTCGCCACCGCCCTCCCAGACCCGGAAGTGCCGCGCGGTGCGGACCCGACCCTCACCCGGGTCCAGGCGCAGCATGACCTCGCCGAGCGAGACCAGGTCGTAGCGGCAGTCGTCCTTCGGCCGCGGTGACACGATCCGCCGCTCGCTCATGCCGGACCTCCGGCCGCGGTCAGTGCCTCCCGGGTCCGGGCGGTGATCTCGTCCCACTGTTCACCGGCGACAAGGTCGGTCGCGACCATCCAGCTCGCGCCGACCGCCAGGACCGCCGGAAGGGCGAGGTACTCGGCGATCACCGCGGCGGTGATGCCGCCGGTGGGGATGAACCGGACGTCGCGGAACGGGGCCGCCAAAGCCTTGATCATCGCCGCGCCGCCGAGTTGCTGGGCGGGAAAGAACTTGACCACGTCAAGGCCTGCGTCGAGCGCCATCTGGATCTCGGTGGCGGTGGCGGCGCCGGGCACCACCGGCACACCGGCCTGTTGGCAGGCTCGGACCACCGCCGGCGCGAAACCGGGGGTCACCACGAACCGGGCGCCGGCGGCGATCGCCCGCTCGGCCTGCTCCCCGGTCAGCACCGTGCCGGCACCGACGGTCAGGTCACCGCGGGTGGCGAGCGCCGCGATGGCCTCCAGCCCGGCGGCGGTACGCAGGGTCACCTCGACCGCCGTCAGACCGCCCTTGACCAGGGCGTCACCGAGTGGGTCAGCGTGCCGTGCGTGTTCGAGCACCACCACGGGCAGCACGGGACCGACGGACATCTGTTCAAGACTGTGAACACTGGTCACGTATGTGACCCTACTGGAGTCCTCGGCCCTTCGCTAGAGTGACCCCGTGTCCACCGCGCCCGAGGACTTCCAGCCCGTCAAGTCGGCCGGGCGCACCCTCGACCTGCTCGAACTGCTCGCCGATCAGCCCCACCCCTGGGCGCTGGGCGACCTGGCCCGCGCGCTCGGCATTCCCAAGAGCAGCCTGCACGGCCTGCTGCGTACCCTGACCAGCCGCGGCTGGGTGCAGACCGACGAGACGGGCACCCGGTTCCGGCTCGGCCTGCGGGCGCTGCGGGTCGGTGCCGCCTACCTCGACGGGGACGACCGCGTCGGCCTGCTCACCGGTGTCCTCGACGAGTTGTCCCGGCGCTTCGGCGAGGCCGTGCATCTCGGTCGACTCGACGGCGACCAGGTCGTCTACCTCGCCAAGCGCGAGTCGGTGCATCGACTGCGTCTCTACAGCGCGATCGGTCGCCGCCTGCCCGCGCACGCCACCGCGCTGGGCAAGGCGCTGCTGGCCGAGCATCCCGACCACGAGGTCGACCGGATGCTGAACTGGCCACTGCCCAAGCTCACCCCGCAGACGATCACGGACCGCGAGGACCTGCACGCCGACCTGGCGACCGCGCGAATCACCGGGCACGCCGTCGACCGGGAGGAGAACGCCGAGGGCATCCGGTGCTTCGCGATGGCCGTACCGCTGGGGTCGCCGGCGGTCGACGCGGTGAGCGTCTCCGTGCCGGTGACCAGGCTGCGACCGGAGCTCGAAACGGCGATCGTCGCGGCCTTGCGGGAAACCGTCGGCAGCCTCACCCAGGCGCGCGGCATCCTGACCGCATAACCCCGCCCACTCCCTACCGCCCTCGACACCCCCCGGGACCACCCCGACCACCCCGACCGCGCCGCGCCGCGCCGCCACGGTCGTCCAGACCGCAACAACAGGGAAAGTGTCGCCTCAACGCCCGCGGAGGCGACAACAACAGGGAAGTTGTCGCCTCGACGCCCGGCCGGCACCCCCCGTCGGGGTCACCACAGCGGTGCGTGGGTTGAAGCAGAGCAGGGGGTGGGCGGGTCAGGATGTGTCGGGGGCGCGGTCAGGGGCGCGGTCAGGGGGCTCGATCGGTCGGCGTGGGGGGTCAGCGCCGGGCGGCCGGCCAGTGAGGACTGGCCGGCCGTCGGACGGGACGCTTTCGTGGGGTGCCTCAGGCGGGCAGGCGCCAGACCTGGTTGGCACCGCCGAAGCAGTCCCAGATCTGCAGCCGGGTGCCGTCGGCGGAGCTGTTGCCGGTGGCGTCGAGGCACCTGTTCGACGCCGGGTTGCGCAGCGTGCCGTTCGACTGGGCCTGCCAGACCTGGGCACCGGTGCCGTTGCAGTCCCAGAGCTGGATCGGGGTGCCGTTGGCGGTGCCGGCGCTGGTCACGTCCAGGCACTTGCCGAGGGCGCGCAGCGTACCGTCGGTGGCCACGGTCCAGCGCTGCGCGTTGGTGCCGTTGCAGGTGTAGAGCTGGATGGCGGTGCCGTTGGCGGTGGCAGCGGCGGCCACGTCGACACACTTGCCACCGATGCCGGTGATCGGGCCGGTCCGGCCGCTGGGCGGGGGCGTGCCACCACCCATGACGGTGTCGTAGATCGCGCTGACCAGCGAGGTCGACCCGGTCGTGTCCTGGGTGAGTTCCCAGTTCATCATGCCGCCGGCGTTGGCCATGGCCCACTGGGTCTTGCGCTTGACCGTCGGGATGCCGTTGTAGCACTGCTGGGCGCCGCCCGCGGTCGTGCAGTCCCGGTTGGCGTTGGCCGGGTCCATGCCGACCAGTTGCGCGTAGGTGTAGTAGCCGGGCCGACTGTAGAAGGGCACGCCGAGGACGGCCTTGCTGGCGGGCAGGCCTCGGGCCTTCCAGCCGTTCACGGCGTTGATCGACCAGTCGTAGTTGGCGTGTGGACTGCCGCCGTCGTACGCCATGATGTTGAGGAAGTCGACGTGGTTGAAGACCGCCGTGGGTACGCCGTCGCGGTAGTAGCCCTCGGCGACGACCGCCGCGGTGAGCAGCTTGCCCTGTGGCCGCAGCGCGTTGCTGAGCTGGGACATGAGCAGGCTGAAGTTGTTGGCCGAGGTCCCCGGGTCGGGGTACTCCCAGTCCATGTCGACCCCGTCGAGGCCGTACTGGTTGACGAAGCTGACCACGCTGTTGACGAACGTGGTGCGGGTGCTGGCGTTGGCCGCGAGGGCCTCGAACGCCGAGTCGTCACCGTTGTTCCAGCCGCCGATGGCGATGGAGACCTTGACGTTGTTGGCGCGCGCGAGCTGCACCAGCGAGGTGAGCTTGCTCGGGTTCTCCACCGCCCGCAGGGTTCCGTTGCTGTTGGGCAGCACGAACGCGTAGTTGATGTGGGTGAGCTTGTGGTACTGCACCGAGTTGACGTTGCCGGTCCAGGACGGCAGGTAGCCGACACTCTTGAAGTTGTTGGGTAGGGCGACCGCCTGCGCGGGGGTCGGGGTGAAGGCGAGGGTCGCGCCGGCGGTGATCAGCGCGAGCAGGCCGGCGGCCAGGGCCGAGCGGGGCCGGGGGCGTGGTGAGGACATCGAGGGCCTTCCCGTTGGCAGGTGACGGTGCCGTGCCGCCACGGCCGGTCGCTGTTGAGCCGCCGATGACCGGCCGTGGCGTACGGGTGCTGGTTCCTCGAGGAAGCCAAATCTTAAAGAGTGTTAACGGTAGCGGTCAATGACGTACTTCGATGAGCACCGTCGCGCCGGGGTCAACCGACGGTGACCGAGTAGGACGAGGTGTTGACCTCGCCGCTGCCGGTGAAGATCTCTGGACCCGCCTGGACGCTGGTCAGGTACTTCGCACTGCTCATCCAGCCTCGGGCGACCACGTCGTCGGTGAAGTCACGGAGGTTGAGGCTCGCACTGGTGGTGTTGGCGGTTCGCACGTACGAGTAGACGTTCCAGGTGCCCACCCGACCGCGCCACACCTCCCAGGTGGTGCCCGCGATGGTCACGGTGCCCTGTCGGCTGCCGGCCGGGGAGGCGTTGGAGCGGTAGAGCCAGATCATCAGCTCGTCGGTGGGCTGGTCCTCCGAGCCCGGGTTCGCCATCGGGTGGAACCACATGTCGTACGCGACGTTCATGTTCGAGGCGCCGTTGGCGGTGACGGTGAACTGCCAGTGGGTGTTGACGTCGCGGGCCGCCGAGAGCTGCACCGGCAGTCCGGTGTTGGACCGCCGCCAGCCCCAGTGCCAGCCGAGGATCGCCGCTGCGTACGACTTGACGCTGCCGGGATCCCCGCTCCAGTCGTAGCTGGTCCCCCACCGGATCGGGTTCCCCGGCCCACCGTGGGACCAGATGCACTGGCTGCCCGTCGCGCCGGTGGCGCCCCACTGGTTGTTGGGAATCCAGTACCTGCCGATGTCGATCACAGCGTCGCTGTCACACAGCGGGCCGACCGGGGTCCAGTCGGGTATCGGCGGCGGGGTGGTCAGGGTCGGCGTCGGCGTCGGGCCGGGGTTGCTGGATCCCGTGCAGGTCACCCCGTTGAGCGCGAACGAGGTCGGCACCGGGTTGCTGCCGCTCCACGAGCCGCCGAAACCGAAGCTCGCGGTGCCGTTGGTGCCGATCACCCCGTTGTACGACATGTTGGTCGCGGTCACCTGCGCGCCGCTCTGGGTCACGGTGGCGTTCCACGCCTGCGCCACCCGCTGCCCCGAGGCGTAGGACCAGGTGAGTCGCCACGACGACACCGGGTCACCCAGGTTGGTGATGGTCACGTCGGCATTGAAGCCGCCTTGCCACTGCGCGGAAACCGTGTACCGCACCGCGCAGCCGACCGCTGCGGCGTGCGCGACAGCGACTCCGACGGCGGCGGTGACGACGGTGCTGGCCGCCGCGGCGGCGAGCAGGGCGATGCGCTTCCGTTTCACCATTGCTCTCTCCTTCAGTCCCGGCCGCCATCCGGGCGACCGGGACTGTTCGCGTTCACAACCGAATCCTGCCGGGCAGGTTGTGACCACGTACTGAGGCGGCAGCCGGCAGCGGCGTGTGCGTGGCCGGACCGTGCCTGCGGCGCTGGCCTCGGCCGTCGCGGGCCCATCGCGCCCGGCGACCCTGCCCTGGAAGTCGCCCGGGGGACGCGGCGCCGGCTCGGTCGCCCTGCCCATCATCGATGGCTGACGCTGCGACGGTACGACGGCAGCCAGACGGCAGTCAATGAACTGTGCCCACGCCCCCAGGGGCCGGCCTACTCGGCGATCACCGAATCGATCGGCTGCGGCTGATCGGGCCCCGTCCGGAGCTGACGCCGACGGCGCCGAGGTGCATAGCATCGGTCGGCATGAAAGCCCCCTCGACCACGTTCCGGAACCCGGTGCTCTCGGGCTTCCATCCCGATCCGAGTATCTGCCGCGTCGGCGACGACTACTACCTGGTCTGTTCGAGCTTCGAGTACTTTCCTGGCGTACCGATCTTCCACAGCCGGGACCTGGTGAACTGGCGGCAGATCGGCAACGTGCTCGACCGCCCCGGCCAGTTGCGGCTCCCGCCGGACACGCACGCCTCGCGCGGCATCTTCGCGCCGACGATCCGGCACCACGACGGCCGGTTCTGGCTGATCACCACTGACGTCACCCTCGGCCGGCACCTGCTCGTCACCGCCGTCGACCCGGCCGGACCGTGGTCGGACCCGGTCTACTTCGACCTGCCGCACGTCGACCCGTCGCTGGCCTGGGACGACAACGGTGACTGTTGGTTGACCGTGTCGGGGGTCGAGTCCTATCGCGTCGATCCGCAGGCCGGCACCGTGCTGGAGGGGCCGGTGCCGATGTGGTCCGGCACCGGTGGGCAGTACCCGGAGGCCCCGCACCTGTACCGGATCGGCGAATGGTGGTACCTGCTCGTCTCCGAAGGCGGGACCCACACCGGGCACGCGATCTCCATCGCCCGGTCCCGCAGTATCCGGGGGCCGTTCGAGCCGGGACCGGTGAACCCCTTCCTCACCCATCGCGGCATGAAGCGTACGGTGCAGGCCACCGGCCACGCCGACCTCGTCCAGGCCGGAGACGGCAGTTGGTGGATGGTTCTGCTCGGCATTCGTGCCAAGGGCCAGTGGCCGCCGTACCACGTGCTCGGTCGGGAGACCTTTCTGGCGCCGGTGCGGTGGGTGGACGGTTGGCCTGTGGTAGACCCGGTCGAGGAGGTCATGGCCGCCCCCGCCGGCAGCCCACCCGCGCTCGCCCCCGCCCCCGCCGCTGGCGGGTACCGCGAGGACTTCGACGGCGGCGAGCTGTCGCCGCGCTGGATCTCCCTGCGTCATCGGCCGAGGACGAGCCTGTCGCTCACCGAACGGCCGGGATGGCTGACCCTGCACGCCGACGGTACGACCCTCGACCGCGCCGGCGCGACGCTCGTCGCCCACCGGCAACTGCATCACGACTGCCGGGCCGCCGTCCGGGTCGATCCTGGTACCGGGCGGGCCGGGCTGACCCTGCGCCTGGACGAAGCCCACCACTACGACCTGGAGGTCGCCGGCGGCACCGTACGGATGATCGGCCGAGTCGGTCCGTTCCGCCAGGTGTTCGGCGAGCGGCAGGTGCCGGCCGGGCCGGTCACGCTCACCATCTCCACCAGGACACACAACCTGCTGCCGCCGACGGCCACCGCCGCCGACCAGGCGGCGGCACCGGGCGCGCCCTTCGGCGTACGTCCCTCCGCCTGCGACATGGTCACCTTCGCGGTGGACACCGAGCAGGGCCCGGTGGTGCTTGCCGAACTCGACGGCCGCTATCTGTCCACCGAGGTCGCCGCCGGCTTCACCGGCCGGGTCTTCGGCCTCTACGTCACCGACGGAAGTGCCGCCTTCGACTGGTTCGACTACCAGCCCGCGGCGACCGACGCGCCGGGTGCGCCGACGACGCCGTGACCGAACGAGGGCCGGCCGTGCGGGGCGAACCCGCACGGCCGGTGTGGCACGAACCGATCAGCCTGCGGTGCAGGACCTGATCTGCGGCCGGGCGCTGGAGTTGCCATTCATCATCGTGGTGAAGCCGAACGTGTTGCCGCTGCCGTTGGAGCGCATCGTCATCACGTTGCCGCTGCTGTCCCAGGTCGGGTTGCCGTTCCAGGTGGAGGAGACCTTCTGCGGCGCGGTGATCGCGACGACCACCGACCACGTGCTGGCCCCACTGACCGTCACCGAGGTGTTGTAGCGGTCGCCCCAGACCTGGCCGGGCGTGATCGACGCGGTGCACCCACCACTCGGCGGCGGAGTGGTCGGGTTGCCGCTGGGCGGCGGCGTCGTCGGGTTGCCGCTCGGCGGCGGAGTGCCGTTGTTCAGCGCCGCGAGGACGGCGTCGTAGGCCGGCTTCTTCTGGCCGCTGCCGTTGAACAGCAGCGGGTTCTCGCTGGAGCGCCACGAGTCGGAGTCGCGGATGCCCCAGACGGTGATGCCCTTGCAGCGCGCGACCGCCAGGCAGTCGTTGACCACGTTGCGGTACGCGTCGGACGGCGCGTTGCGGATGTCCAGCTCGGTGATGTGCACGTCGACGCCGAGGGCGGCGAAGCTGGACAGCGTGGTGCGGTAGTTGCTCGGGTAGTTCGAGCCACCGGTGAAGTGCGACTGCAGGCCCACGCAGTCGATCGGAACGTTGCGGCTCTTGAAGTCCTGGACCATCCGGTAGACGGCCTGGGTCTTGGCGTCGTTCCAGTTGTCGATGTTGTAGTCGTTGTAGCAGAGCTGGGCGTTCGGGTCGGCCTGACGTGCGGCGCGGAAGGCCGCCTCGATCCAGTCGTTGCCGGTTCGCTGGAGGTTCGAGTCACGGCGGGCACCGCTCGAACCGTCCTGGAACGCCTCGTTCACCACGTCCCACCAGGCGATCTGTCCCCGGAAGTGGGTGGCGACCTGGGTCACGTGGTTGAGCATCGCGTTGCGCAGCGTGGTGCCGGACATGTTCTGCATCCAGCCGGGCTGCTGCGAGTGCCAGGCCAGGGTGTGTCCCCGGACCTGCATGCCCTGGCTGCGGGCGTGCTGGACGAGCCGGTCGGCACTGCCGTAGTTGAACTGCCCCTGGTTCGGCTGGAGCGCGTCGATCTTCATCTCGTTCTCGGCGGTGACCTGGTTGAACTCGCGGTTCAGGATGGTCGTGTAAGCCGAGTCGCTGAGCCTGTTCACCGCGACGGCCGTGCCGAAGTACCGGCCGCGCTCAGCCGCCGAGGCACCGAGGGTGCTCGCCGCGCTGGCACTGCCCGGCAGGACCACGGCGCCCGCGGCGGCCAGCATGCCGACGGCCGAGAGGACGAGCGCCACGCGCAGACGTCTCGGACGTCCAGGCGCTCGGGAAGAGTTGGCCATCTGACACTCCTTCCGGGTCCGGTGGCCCGGTTTCGGGCAGCATGAATCCGGACTTGTGGGGTGAATGGGAACGACGATGAGATTCCCGACCAAAGGATCGCATCGGCCTTACTGGGCCGAAGTATTTCAACGAGGTTTCACGTACGTCAATGATTTCCGGAAACTTCGCCGAAAGTTCCGGAGCAGCCCAGGTGGGGCGCTTGGCTCTGCTTCAGTGAGCGCTCACATCGGCCGCCCGGGCCGGCGGGCCCCGGGCGGCCGGAGGCTACCGAGCGGTACAGGTGGGGGTCATCCCGGTGCCGGTGCCGGTGCCCTGGAAGCCGAACTCGGTGGACTGGCCGGCGGCGATGACCCCGTTGTAACTGACGTTGCCGAACGTGACCGCGCCGCCGGTGCCGCTGCGCTCGGCATTCCAGACGTTGGTCACGCTCGCACCCGAGGGCAGCGTGACGGCCACCGTCCACCCGTTGATCCGGGACGAGCCGGCGGTGACCCGCACGGTGGCGACGAAACCGCCCGTCCACTGGTTGACCGACACCGAGGCCGAGCAGCCGCCGCTCGCCGGAGGCGGAGTGGTCGGGGGCGTGCTGGGCGGGGTGGTCGGGGGCGTGGTGGGCGGGGTGGTGGGGCCGTCGGCGAGGGTCGGCGTCGACCAGTCCCGCCACTCGGACAGGTTGCCTGCCTTACGGCTGGAGATCCGGAAGACGCCGGCCGAGTTACCCGTCTTGAGCAGGAACTTCTGGATGTGCTGCTGCAACGGGGTACGCCATTCCGGCCGCGAGGCGCAGTGCGTGCCGTCCTGGACGTCGGACCAGTAGCTGATGTTGTCGCCTGCGCCGAGCGCCCTGTAGACCTCCGCCCCGGCGAGCGCCGCGACGCTGGAGGACCGGGCGGCCAGCCAGTCGATGTGCGGGTTGTCCATGATGAGCAGTCCCCGTGGCGCCACCATGGCCACCGTCTGGTGGGTGTCGACCGGCAGGTTCGCCGGGTTGCCGGTGTAGGAGCCGAAGGCGTCGCCCAGCCACGGCTGCTCGCCGTATGCGCTGCTCAGCGGTTGGGCGCCGGATTCACCGGGGATGCCACGGAAGATGGGCGAGCCGGCGCTACCCGACTCGATGGGCATGGTCAACCCGATGCGCTGGTCGAACGCGCCCGTCACGAACGCACCCTTGCCGTAGCGGGAGCAGCCGGTGACACCGGTCGCGTCGGCGCGCAGGATGGTGCCGCCCGACTGCTCGATGACGTCGATGATCCGGCTCACGCCCCACGCCCAGGCGACCAGCAGCCCGGTGCCGCTCGACGAGCCGTAGATGCTGTAGAAGGCGCCCTGCTTGTTGTTGCGGGGGGTGCCCTCCCGACCCACCGCCAGGGGATCGTAGTTGATCACGGCGGCGCCCGCGGAGCGGATGGTGGCCGTGTCGGCTCCGAACCCGCCGAGCACCACCACTGCCGGATGCGGTCCGCTGCCGCCACTGGGCAGCTGAACACTCGCGGAGAAGCTGGCGGTGCGCCCGTTGTGCGCCACGTTCACCGTGATGCTGGTGTTCGAGACCGTACCGCTGACGGTCTGAGGTCGGGCCGGCTTCTCGCCGTAGACGAACCGCTGTGCGAGCTGCTTGGTCTCCGCCCGGTGACAGCGCCAGTCGGACTTCGCCGAGATCCGGGTTCCGTCGAGCTTGCGGAATGGGTCGGGCAGTCGGGAGATGGCCGGGGGTGAGCCCGGATTCGGGACCGGACAGTCGACGCCCTCGTCCTCCACCGGCGCGACCGCCGCCAGCCCGACGGCGGCCCGGGCCACGGTTGTCCGCGACACCGCCCAGGTCGTCGCGGCGAGGGCGAGTGTCGCCACCGCCAGTACGACGATCGCCGACCGGAGTTGGGACCGGCCCCACGTGCTGGTCACTGAAGTCCCCTTCCGGTCAGGCCGCACAGGAGGCGAACAGAGTTATCGATATACATCGATAGCTGTCCCCGGCAAGTTTCGATCCTGTTAGCGAAACATGTCAATACGTCTCGACAGTTACCAACCGATCATCGTCCACGGACCCGACCGTGGACCAGCGCGGCACCACCCGCCGCAGCGACCCACCCACGGACCGATCCGCCGAGACCGGGACGACGAAGGCGGAGGATCTCCGCCGTGGTGACGGCCCCGCCAACCGCCGGAACCCGCGACGGAGCCACCACCCCGGCGAACACGGCACCCGTACGTCGTTCGCCGTCCGTTCATTGTTGATCGATGCGTCGTTTGCTTTCGCTCAACCCCGCATTGACCAGCGCCATCGGTCACCGACGGCCGCCGGCGAAGGCATATCGATGCGCCAAAAGTCCAGGTTGAGCCAGATTGGCATTGACGTACTTCGATGTAAAGCATTACTGTTCTCGGAACAGTTGTCGTAAGTTTACCGGGATTTCCGGTCGCGTTCGGCTCCCGCCCTCGGTTCGTCCGCCGGCGAGGCGACGGTGCGGGCCGACGCGGCAGCGACCCAGGAGGAAGACACGAGATGTCGCAGCTCGTCCTGTTCGCGATCGACATCTGCGCGGTGGCGCTGCTCGTCTTCGGGCTCTACTTCCCGAGGCATCGCCGTCGCGACCTCGTCGTCGCCTACCTCGGCGTCAATGTCGGCGTCCTCGCGGTGGCGAGCGCGCTCAGCGCCAGCAACGTCGGCGCGGGGCTCGGGCTCGGGCTGGCCCTGTTCGGCGTACTGTCGATCATCCGCCTCCGCTCGACGGAGCTCGACCAGCACGAGGTCGCGTACTACTTCTCCGCCCTGGCCCTGGGAATCCTGGGTGCCTTGAGCACCACCTCGGTCTGGCTCAGTGCCGGCCTGATGGGTCTCATCATCGTGGTGATGTTCCTCGGCGATCATCCCCGGCTGCTACGCCACTACCGGCATCAGATCATGGTGCTCGACTCGGCCGTCACCGATCACGTCACCCTCGTCGCCCAGTTGGAACAACTGCTCGGCGCGCGAGTGCACGTCGCCACGGTGCAGCGGCTCGACCTGGTCAACGAGACCACCGTGGTCGACGTCCGATACTCGGTGAAGGGCCGCCCCGCCGCGGCCACCGCCGCCATGCCGGCCCAGGCGGGAGCCCACCGATGAGCTTCCCGCCGATCACCTCGCCGCTGACGGGCATGGCCACCATCGGGCTGGCCGAACTCGTCGACCGGGCCGCGTTGCAGACCAGGGTGGACCGCAAGTACCTCGTCCCGCTCGGCCGGCTGCCGAACCTGCTGGAGCAGCTCACCCCGCACGCGCGGGTGTTGGAGATCGACGGTGAGCGGAGCTTCCGCTACGAGTCGGTGTACTTCGACACCCCGATGCTGGCCAGCTACCACTGTGCGGCCTACCGGCGGCGACGGCGCTTCAAGGTGCGTACCCGCACCTACCTCGACTCCGCTCAGTGCTGGCTCGAAGTCAAGATCAGCGGCGCACGGGGCAGCATCACCAAACACCGATTGCCGTACGACCCGCACGACCGCACCACCGTGCGTCCCGGTCAGGACTTCGTCGACGAGGCACTCGTGCGGGAGGCCGTCTGCCCGCCGGCCGGCAACGCTCTCGACCCGGTCCTGGTCACCACCTACCGACGGGCGACCCTGCTGCTGCCGGAGACCGAAAGCCGGGTCACCATCGACACCGGGCTCGCCTGGCAGGCCGGCGACACCTCGCTGCACCTGCCCGACCTGGCCATCGTCGAGACCAAGACCAGCTTCGCCGCCTCGCCGGCAGACCGGATGCTGTGGCAGCGAGGGCTGCGGCCAGCCCGCATCTCCAAGTACGCGACAGGCCTGGCGGCGCTGCGGCCGGACCTGCCGGACTCACCGTGGCGCCGGACCCTGCGCCGTCACTTCCGCACCACCTCGTCGGTGGGCACGGCACCGACCTCCACCACCCACCGTCCCGTTCAGGAGGCATCGTGCGTCTGACCGACCGCAGCGCCGGCACCTCGGCGGCAGCCCTGCGCACAGCGGGGATCGCGGCCGTCGCCGTGCTGGTCGCCGGGCTTCTGCTCCCGTCACCGGCACCGGCTGGTGCCGAGCCCGTCGCCGGCACGTCCACCAGCTCCACCAACAAGATCGACCGGGCCACCGGTCCCGCCGCCGGCACGACAGCGGCGGACGCCGTCGCGGCCGCTGCCGCCGCCGAGGACCTGGTGGGCGACATCCGTTTCTCCGTACCCAGTGGAACCTTCTCCGGCGAGGTGTCGGTGTCGCTGAGCACCACGGTCAGTGGCGCCCAGATCCGCTACACCACCGACGGGCGCCTGCCGAACGCGCAGTCGTCGCTCTACTCCGGACCGCTGCGCCTGACGCGTACGACGCAGCTGCGCGCCCAGGCCTTCGTCGGGCAGACCGCGTCGGGAGCGCCCGGCACCGCCATGTACGTCGCGCGCAACACCAGCACCGCGCACGACCTGCCGGTGATCCTGGTCGACTCGTACGGCACCGGCCGACCCAATCGGGAGTACGTCGACGCCGCCACCATGATCTTCGACCCGAGCGGCGGGACCACCTCGCTGGCCGCTGCTCCCGCCGTGGCCACCCGGGCCGGGGTCCGGCTGCGCGGACAGTCCTCGGCGATGTTCGACAAGACGCCGTACCGCCTGGAGTTCCGGGACAACACCAACGACGATGCCGACTATCCGGTGCTCGGCATGCCGGCCGACTCGGACTGGGTGCTGCGTGGGCCGTTCAGCGACAAGGCCCTGATCCGGGAGGCGTTCGTCTACGACCTCGGGCGGCAGATGGGTCTGCCCGCCCCCCGCTACGCCTTCGCCGAGTTCTACCTGAACACCGACGCCGGCCCGGTCGGTGCCGACGACTACATGGGCGTCTACATGATCGTCGAGACGATCAAGAACTCGAAGAACCGCCTGGATCTCAAGCAGCTGCGCGCCGACGACCGGACGCTGCCGAGGATCACCGGCGGCTACATCTGGAAGTTCGAGTGGATGGCCGCCGAGGAGCCGACCCTGCCCTGCACCGGCCCGGCGGCGACCTGCTGGAACTACCTGGAGGTCGCCGACCCGTCGCCGCTGCAGCCCGAGCAACGGGACTGGTTGCGCAACCACATCCAGGAGTTCCACAACGTGCTGCGAGCACCGAACTTCGCCGACCCGGTCACCGGCTACCGGGCGTACATCGACGTGGACTCGTTCGTCGACCAGCTCATCATCAACGAGCTGAGCCGGGAGATGGACTCGTACATCCGCAGCGCGTACTTCTACAAGGACCGGGACACCAAGATCTTCGCCGGTCCGCTCTGGGACTACGACCTCAGCTTCGGAGTCGGCGGCTTCTTCCAGAACGACCAGACCTCCGGCTGGCAGTACCAGCAGACCCGCCAGCCGGTCGCCAACGACTGGTTCACGCAGTTGTTGCGTGATCCGGCCTTCGTCAACCAGGTGCGGGTGCGTTGGCAGACGCTGCGCCGTGGCCCGCTCTCCGACGCGTCGTTGCAGTCCCGCATCAACGCCCTCACCGGGCCGCTGACCAATGGCGCGCAACGCAACTTCCAGCGCTGGCCCAACCTGAGCACGCGAATGATCGGGCCGTTCATCACGCCGACCTCACCGACCTGGCAGGGGCAGGTCCAGTACATGCGGGACTGGATGCTGCGCCGGGCCGCCTGGCTCGACTCGACCGCAGGCTGGGGCGGGTCCACCACTCCCCCGCCCACCACTCCCCCGCCCGGGCCGACCACGCCGCCGCCGGGGCCGACCACGCCGCCGCCGGGGCCGACCACGCCGCCGCCGGGACCGACCACCCCACCGCCCGGCGGACGCGCCTGCACCGCGACGTACACGGTGACCAACCAGTGGTCCGGCGGCTTCCAGGGAGAGGTACGGGTCACCGCCGGCAGCTCGGCGATCACCGGCTGGACGGTGACCTGGACCTATCCCGCCGGACAGACGGTCACCCAGGCGTGGAACGCGACCGTCACCAGCCAGGGCTCGACGGTCACCGCCCGCAACGTCAGCTACAACGGCAGTCTCGCCGCAGGGGCCAGCACCACGTTCGGGTTCCTCGGCTCGGCGACCGGTGCGCCCAGCACACCGACGACCACCTGCACGGCGAACTGACCGCCGCACGCACACGCTGAGCCGCCCGTCGGGCGGGTTCAGCGTGATCCGCTCACGCTTCGCTGGCGTGGCCGCCGTTGGCGCCGTCGCCCTGATCGCCGAGCAGCACCACCAGGTCGTCGATGCTGTCGACCGGGCGGCCCGCGCCGGCCAGTTCGACCTCGACGCCGTACTCCAGCTCGATGGCGTCGACCAGCCGCAGCAACGCGAGCGAGTCGACGCCGAGAGCGATCATCGACTCACCGGCGAGCACGTCGGCCGCCGTGACGTCACCGCCGGTGGCCTCGCTGACCAGCTCCGCGATCCGCTCGCGCAGGTCGGTGGTGGCCATGCTCAGAACTCCTTTCCGGACCGCCGGACGATCTCGGCGATCTCGGCGATGGTCGGGGTGTCGAAGAAGGCGTCCAGCGGCACCTCCACGCCGAGCCGCTGCTGGATCCGGCCGCTGATCCGGGTGATGTGCAGCGAGTGTCCACCCAGGTCGAACAGGTCCTCGTGCACCCCGATGTCGGGGATGCGGAGCACCTCCTGCCAGATGAGTCGCAGTTGCGACTCCACCGGGTCGCCAGCGACGTCGGACAGGTCGGCGTCACCGGTGGCCGGGCGCGCTGCGGCGGTCGGGGCCGGGGCGCCCGCCGGTTCGGCGCAGACGCCGGCCGGGGCCACCGCCCGGCCGGGAGCCGGCAGCGCGGCCCGGTCGACCTTGCCGTTCGGGCTGAGCGGCAGCCGGTCGAGCGGGACGTAGGCGGTGGGCAGCACGGCCGACGGCAGGCTCAGCGCCAGGTGCCGGCGCAGTTCGGCCGCTTCCACGACGGCACCGGCCCGGCCCACCACGTACGCGACCAACGACGCCTCACCGGCGTCGTCCCGCAGCACCGTCGCCGCTGCGACCACGTCCGGATGGTCGAGCAACCGGGCATCCACCTCGCCCAGCTCGATCCGGTGCCCCCTGACCTTGACCTGGTCGTCGAGCCGGCCGAGGAACTCGATCCGCCCGTCAGGCAGCCACCGGCAACGGTCACCGGTGCGGTAGAGCCGGTCACCGGTCGACCCGAACGGGTCGGGCACGAACCGCTCGGCGGTCAGGTCGTCCCGTCCCCGGTAGCCGTCGGCCAGCCCGGCACCGGCCAGGTACAACTCGCCCGGCAGCCCGACCGGCACCGGACGACGCCCGGAGTCCAACAGGTACGCGCGCACGTTCGACAGCGGTCGTCCGATGGTGACCTCGGAAGCCTCGGCCGGTATGTCGGCCATGGTGGCGTAGACGGTCGCCTCGGTCGGCCCGTACCCGTTGACCAGGCGGGCGGTGCGGGCACGCAGGTCACGGGCGAGGGTGACCGGCAGTGCCTCACCACCGGCGACCGCGACCAGTGGCCGCGGCGCGGTGTCGTCGCCGGACGCGGCGGACCCGCCGAGGCCGGCCTCCAGCAGCACCCGCCAGCCGGACGGGGTGGCCTGCGCGTGGGTCACCCCGGTGGCGGCGAGCAGCCTCAGCACGGCCGGGCCGTCCAACGCGCCGACTCCCGAGGCGACGATCACCCGGCCACCGGTGACCAGCGGTAGGAAGACCTCCACGGTGGAGATGTCGAACGACAGCGAGGTCAGGTGCAGCCACCGGTCCGACGGACCACTGCCCAGCAGGTCACGCACGCCGAGCAGCATGTTGGCCAGCGCGCCGTGGCGCACCGCCACCCCCTTGGGCCGCCCGGTCGAACCGGACGTGTAGAGCACGTACGCCAGGTCGTGCGCGGCCGGTTCCGCCACGGGTCGCGCCGGGTCCGGCCCGTCGAGGAGGTCGATCCGGTCGAGGGCGAGGGTGGGCCGCGCGGTCGCGTCGGCGGTGCGTGTGACGACCAGGGCCGGGGCGGCGTCGGCGAGCACCATCTCCTGACGGGCCGGCGGATGAGCGGGATCGATCGGCAGGTAGGCGGCGCGGCGGCGCAGCACCGCCAGCATGGTCACCACCGCCTGCCAGGATCGGTCCAACGCGACCGCGACCAGCGCGCCCGGTCCCACGCCGTGCCGCTCCAGCACCTCGGCGAGCCGCGCGGCGGCGGTGTTGAGCTGGCGGTAGCTCAGCGTACGGTCGCCGTCGACCAGGGCCGGCGCGTCCGGGGCCTCCGCCACCCGGGCGGCGAAAAGGGCGGTCACGGTCGACTCCGGGTACGGCCGGGTGGTGTCGTTCCATCCGGTGGTGACCTGGTCGAACTCCTCGGCGGGCAGGATCGGCAGGTCCGTGACCGACCGACCGGGGTCGGCGACCGCCGCGGCCAGCAGGGTGCGCAGGTGACCACCGATCCGGCGTACGGCGTCGGTGTCGATGGCCGCCGGACTGTGCTGGAGACTCACCGTGAGACCGGTGGGCCCGTCCACGATCTGCACGTGCAGGGCGTTGCGGGCGGCGCCGCAGAACAGGGTCCAGTCCACCTCGCTGGCCACGCCCGGGAAAACCGGATCGGCGGCGCGCCGCCGGTAGCCGATGCTGACCGGGGTCAGCGCCGGTGCCGGTCGCAGACCGGAGACCGCGTGGGCCAGCGGCACCGCCCGATACCGGTACACCTCGCGCAGCCGGGTCCGGGCGGCACGCGCGTGGTCGGCGAAGCTGCCCTCGGCCGGGTCGGCGGTGACCGGCAGCTCGTTGACGAACAACCCGATCCGGTCGGCCTGGTCCGGGGTTCGGGTGGACAGCGACACTCCGATCGGGACGGCTCCGTTGCCGTAGCGCGCGAGCAACGCGTGCACCGCGGCGAAGAGCAGTTCGAAGCGGGTCACCCCGAGCGATCCGGCGACCCGGTCGACCCCGTCGACCACCGCGGTGGGCAGCTCGACGCTCACGGCGACACCCGGTTCGGCACCGGTCGGCAGGCGGCGCAGGCCCGGCAGGACCACGTCCCGCTGACCGGTCCAGTGCCGCGCCCAGTACGCGCGGGCGGCGGGCAGGTCCGCGGCGACGCGGTGCTGCTCGGCGGCGGCGAGCCCGGCGTACCCGTCGACCGGGAACGCGGGTTGGCGCGGACCACCGTCGCGGGCGGCGGCGTACGCGGCGGCCAGGTCCCGGGCCAGCACGTCCTTGGACATGCCGTCGAAGGCCAGGTGGTGGGCGGTGACCAGCAGCAGGTGGGAGCCGTCGGTGCCGGCCAGCAGGGTGAACCGGGCCAACGGGCCGGTCCGCAGGTCGTACGGGCGAGCGATCTCCTCGGCGATCCGCGCGTCGGTGAGCTCACCGGAGGTGACCGGCGGGCGAGCGTCGGCGGGTGCCAGGCGTGGGGTGCCGTCGTCGTCCCCGGCGACCCGCGCGGACAGGATCGGGTGTCGCTCGGTCAGCGCGGCGCACGCGGCGACGAGGGCCCGACGGTCGAGTCCGGCGGCGAACCGGATGCCCAGGGCCATGTGGTAGGCGGTGCCGGCGACCCCGGCCTGCTCGGTGAACCAGACGGCGTGCTGTGCGTATGTCGCCTCGGCGGTGCCCACATGCGCTCCCATGGTTGTGCTGGTGGTGGTCAGTTGTCGAACAGGTCGGTGAGCTGCCGTTTGAGCACCTTGCCGCCCTCGTTGCGCGGCAACCGGTCCAGCAGCAGGAGCCGGGCTGGCAACTGGTAGTCGGCCAGCCGGGCGGCGAGGAAGCCGCGCAGCGCGGGCAGCGAGAGGCCGTCCGGGTCGGCCTGCGGTCGCGGTACGACGGCCGCGGCGACGGCCGAGCCGAGCACCGGATGCGGTACGCCCACGACGGCCGCCTGAGCGACCAGCGGATGCTCGTGCAGCGCCGCCTCGACCTCAAGGGTGGAGACCTTGAACGCACCCGTCTTGATCACGTCCTGGTGCCGGTCGGTGAGATACAGGTAGCCGTCGGCGTCGATGCGCCCGATGTCACCCATCCGGACCCAGCCGGCCCGGAAGGTGGCCCGGTTGGCGGCGTCGTCGCGGTAGTAGGAGCGCGGGTGGGGCGCACGCAGCCAGACCTCGCCGGTCGTGCCGGCGGGCAGTGGTTCGCCGTCGGCGTCGGCGACCATGAGCTGGCCACCGACCGGCCGGCCCACCGATTCCCGCCGGGACGGGTCGTAGACCATGGTGGTCTGGGCCGGTGCCGCCTCCGTCGAGGTGTAGTAGTTCACGATCGTGGCCGCGGGGAAGGCCACGGCCAGCCGGGCGGCGACCGCCGGGGCCAGGGGCGCGGCGGTGGAGCCGATCAGGTGTACGCCGTTGGTGTCCCGGCCGTTCAGCGCCCCGGAATCCAGCAGTTCATGGGCGATCGACGGGACGACGAACAGGGTTCCGGTGCCGGGTGCCTCGATCAGCCGGGCGAACCGGACCGGCGTGAAGCGGGGCAGGGTGAGCGCGGCGGCCTTGGCCGTGAGCGCGTTGAGCAGCATGGTCTGCCCGGCGTTGGTGCCGATGGCGAAGGCGTGCAGGAACCGGTCCGAATGGGCCAGCGCGAGTCGGCGCGGATGGTTCGGCGCGCCGGCGGTGAGGTTGGCGTGGCTGGCCGCCACCCCCTTGGGTCGTCCGGTGGTACCGGAGGTGTAGAGGATCTGCGCGAGGTCGGCGGGCCGTACGGTCGGGGTCGGGGCGCTCGACGTGGTGACGGTCGGCACCTCGGCGAGCAGTTCGCCACAGGGGTGGACCACGATTCCGGTCGGCACCGACGGTGCCGGCGTACCGTCGCCGTGCACCACGGCGGTGGCCGCGCAGTGGGTCAGCGCGTACCCGAGCTGTCCGGCGGCGAGCCGGTCGGACAGCGGCACGGCGACCCCACCGGCCCGCAACACCCCGCAGTACGCCACGGCGAACCGCGTCCAGTCCCGGGCACCGAACAGCAGGCCGACCCGGTCGCCGGGGCGCAGCCCTCGGCGCACCAGGGCGGCGGCGACGGTCCGCGCACCGGCGGACCATTCGGCGAAGGTCAGCGTGGCCACGCCGTGCACCTCGACCGCCACCCGGTCGGGGTGCACGGCGGTACGCCAGTCGAGCAGGTCGGGCACGGTCCGGGGAGCGGTGCTCGCGTCGGTCACCGGCGACCCACCCGCTCTCCGGTCGCGGTCGCGGCCGGCACCGGGTCACCGTCCGCGCCGGTGACCCTGGTGCGGCGTTCCTCAAGGCCGACGAGGTCGTCCGGTGGGGCGTCGGGGACCTCGTCGTCGAACCGGGCGAGCACGGGAGTGGCCAGCGACACCAGCGCGGTGAGTGCGATGCAGACGCCGAACAGCACGTAGAGCAGCCCGTGTCCGCGTCCCGGTCCGACACCGATGACCACGCCGACGGTGCCGGCCAACGCGCCGTCGGCGAGCAGCATCGGCTCCGCCACCCGGGCCGCGGCGGGGGCGACGAATCCCCAGCCCAGCGGCAGGGTGGACTGCGCGACCATCTGGTTGAGCGCGAAGACCCGGCCGTGGACGCGGGGCGGCACCTTGGTCTGGATGATCGTGTTGTAGACGCCGTTGACGATGCCGAGCGCCAGGTACATGCCGAAGGCGCCGGCGGCGATGAGCAGCAGGTTCGGCCGCAGTCCGGTGATCACGGCGGCCACCGCGATGCCGAGGGTGCCGAGCAGCACCGCCCGCATCCGGCGTCGGCGCGGGCCACCCCAGACGAGCATGACCAGTCCACCGGTCGCCGCGCCGACCCCGCCGGTCAGCGCCACCTGGGCGACCTGGTCGAGGTCGGCGAAGCCGAGTACCAGCGGGGAGATCAGGAACAGCACGGGAAAGAGGAAGAAGTTCAGTGCCGCGAAGAACGCCAGCATGGCGCGGAACTCCCGCCGCCGCAGCGAGTAGCGCAGCCCGGCGATGATCTCCGCGCCGATGCTCTCCCGGCGTTGCAACGCCAGCGTGCGGGGGAACTTCACGACGGCCAGCACGCCGAGCGCGAACAGGTACGAGGCGACGTCGATGAGCAGGATGCCGCGCAGCCCGACGGCCTGCAGCAGCGCCACGGCGAGCAGGGGCACGGTGAACTGGGTGAGACCGACGGCGGTCTGGGCGAGGCCGTTGGCATGGCCGAGGAAGCGCTTGGGTACCAGCTGCGGCACCGCCGAGACGAAGGCGAGGCGCTGGAAGGCCAACGCCACCGACAGCCACGCGGTGAACGGGTAGAAGTGCCACACCTCTACCCGGTCGACCAGCACCAGCGCGGCCATCACCGCGTTCGCGCTCCCGGCCGCGGCGCAGGCGGCCACCAGGACGCGCCGCCGGCTGAAGCGGTCGACCAGCGCGCCGGCCAGCGGCGCGAGGAGCAGGCCGGGCATCAGCGCGAGCACGGCGAAGAGGGCGAACCGGGCGAGCGAGCCGGTCTGGGTGTAGATCCACAGCGGAACGGCGAAGGTGGTCAGCGCGGTGCCCATGCCGGAGACGATCTGACCGGCGGCGACCATCCCGAAGCGGCGCAGGCTCGGCGGGGGTGCGGCACCCACCGCCGTCTTCGCACCGGGTGTCGTGGGCTCGTCGCCGTCCCGCCGGGACACGGCGGCGAGTTGCCAGGCCGGTGGCGCGGCGGTCGCGGTGCGCAGGCCGCTGCCGGGCGGCGGTGCGGCGTCCGCGCCGGGCACGGTGGACGGCACCTCCGGCGGGCTGTCGGCGGGAACCGGGCCGATCGCGGGAGCCGGCGCATCGAGCTGCCGGTGTACGCCGGTGACGATCTCGGCCAGTTCGGCGGCCCGGTACTTCAGGAAGTAGTGCCCGGCCTCGTCGATCACCGCGAGCGCGGTGCGGTCGCTGAGGAAGTGCCACTCCCGGTAGCGTTCCTCGTGGAAGTCGGTGCTGCGGTCACGTTCGCCGACCACCGAGACGATCGGCGCGCGCAGCGGCGTCACCCGCTGCCGCATCAGGTCGGTGAAGTACTCTTCGGACACCTCAGCGTCGTGGCGCATCGCCCGGATCAGGAACCGGACCTCGTCCGGAGCGAGCGAACCGATGTTGGTGCCCTGCGCCTGCAACCAGGTGCGGTAGATCCGGTCGCTGCGAAGCCGTTCGGCCAGCCTCAGCCGCAGCAGCGGGCCGAGCAGGCCACCGGTGGGCCGACCGAACGGAAAGACCGCGCCGAGATAGACGGCCACCAGATCCCGCCCGGCGGCCTCCAACCGCCGGGCGACCTCCACCGCCAGGGCTCCACCGGGACCGCAGTGTCCGTACAGGATCAACGGCCCCGACACCCGTTCCAGCACCTCGGCGACGACGTCGGCGGCGACCTCGTCGATGGGTGCCGGGTCGTCGGCGAGGCCGATGTCGTGTCCCGGCACCGCCACCGAGAACAGCCGGTACCCGGGCGGCAGCGCGTCGGCCAACGGCTGGTACACGACCGCGCTGCCGCCGCCGTACGGGACACAGACCAGGGTCGCGGTCCGCTCCCCGACGGGCACCGACGGGGTCAGTTCGTGCAGCAGGCCACCCGCGCCCGTCCCGGACCCGGCGACCAGATCGGCCAGTTCGCGTACGGTGCGATGGCGGAACAGGTCCATCACGCTGACCGCCGGCGCGGCCCCGCCCACGACGGCGGGCAGTTCCCGCCGCAGCCGGGCGACCACCTGGGTGGCGAGCAGGGAGTGCCCGCCCAGCTCGAAGAAGTCGTCGGTGGCGCCGACCTCGCCGATGCCGAGCACGTCCCGCCAGATCCGCGCCACCAGGGTCTCCACCGGTCCGGTGGGCGGCACCCGCTCGCCATTCGGCGGCTCGTCGGTGGGTGCGGGCAGGGCCTGCCGATCCACCTTGCCGTGTGCCTGCAACGGCAACCGCTCCAGGTGGACCCAGCGGCTGGGCAGCATGTGCTCGGGGAGCCGGTCGGCCAGCCGGCGTCGTAACAGCGTCGGCTCCGGCGCGGCCTCGTCCGGCGCCGACTCCAGGTAGGCCACCAGCCGGTCCTCGCGCAGCAGCACGGCCGCCTGCCGCACGCCGGGGCAGTCCCGCAGCGCGGTCTCGATCTCACCCAGCTCGACCCGGTAGCCACGGATCTTCACCTGGTGGTCCCGGCGACCCAGGAAGACCAGTTGCCCGTCGGAACGCCAGCGGCCCAGGTCTCCGGTGCGGTAGAGGCGGGCGCCCGGCGGGCCGTACGGGTCGGGCACGAACCGCTCGGCGGTCAGGTCGTCCCGGCCGAGGTAGCCCCGGGCGAGCCGGTCGCCGCCGAGGTACAGCTCGCCGGGGACCCCGACCGGCACCGGACGCATCCGCTCGTCGAGCACGTACACCCGGGCGTACGGCAGGGGCCGGCCGATGGGCACCGGTCCGGCACCCGGCGCGTCGGCGGTCACCTCGTACGTGGCGACGCCGACGGTCGCCTCGGTGGGACCGTAGTGGTTGAACACCCGGGCCCGCCCGGCGGCCGCCAGGGGGCGGATCCGCTCCAGGTCGGACGCCTCGCCGCCGAGGATCAACGCACGGGCCGGCAGCAGTCCGTCCGGCTCCGCGTCGACCGCCAGGGCCGCCAGGTGCGACGGGGTGATCTTCAGGTAGTCGATGCGGTGGCGGCGCAACGCCTCGGCCAGTTCCGCGCCGGTGCACCGCCGCGGCAGCAGGTGCACCGTGCCGCCGGTGGCCAGGGCGAGATAGAAGACGGTGACGCTGAAGTCGAAGGACATCGACTGCAACAGGCCGTACCGGGCGGCCGGTGCCACCGCGAACCGGTCGGCGACCCCGTCCAGGTAGCGCAGCACCTGCCGGTGCGCCACGGCCACGCCCTTCGGCGTGCCGGTGGAGCCGGAGGTGTAGATCACGTACGCGAGGTCGTCGGCGGTCGTGGCGGTCGACGGGCGCTCGGTGGGTCCGCTCCCGATGTCGATCTCGTCCAGGTCGACCGCCGTCACCGCGCCGGGCAGCCGGTCGCGCAGCTCGCCGCTGGTCAGCACGACGGTCGGGCGGGCGTCGGCGAGCATCAGGCCGAGCCGGCCGGTGGGCTGCTCCGGGTCGAGCGGCAGGTACGCCCCGCCGGCCCGCAGTATTCCGAGCAGGGTCACGGCCAGCTCGACCGACTGCTCCAGCAGCACACCGACCAGCCGGTCCGGGCCGACGTCCCGGGTACGCAGCCAGTGGGCGAGCTGGTTGGCCCGGCGGTCCAGCTCCCGGTAGGAGATGGTGTCCGGACCGCAGGTCACGGCCGGGGTGTCTGGGGTGGCGGCGACGTGCGGGATGATGAGGTCGGCCAGCGTACGCGCCGGGCCGGTCACCCCGGGGACGTCGTCGCGCTCGGGCCGGCCGAGCGCCAACGTCCGGTCCCGTTCGGCGGGAGTGAGCAGGTCGAGGTCGACCACGGGCAGCTCCGGGTCGGCGACCGCGGCCCGCAGCAGCGTCTCGAGACTCGCCGCCATCCGCCGTACGGTCGCCGCGTCGAACAGGTCGGTGTTGTAGACGAACATGCCGCGTAGGCCGTCCGCGCTCTCCCCGACGTACAGCGACAGGTCGAACCGGGCGCTGGCGGCGTCGGTGCCGACGCCCTCGGCGCTCACCCCGTCGGGCCAGCGGCCGCCCTCCTGCGCGTAGTTCTGCAGGGTGAACAGCACCTGGAAGACCGGGGCACGGCTGACGTCGCGGGGCACGTTGAGTTCGGCGACCAGGCGCTCGAACGGGATCTCCTGGTGGGCCAGGGCGCGTACGACGGTGGTACGGGTGCGTCGCAGCAGGTCGACGAAGCCGGGTTCGGTCGCCGGGATGTCGGCGGTCGCGGCGACCGGGGAGAGGTCGGCGCGGAGGGCGAGGGTGTTGACGAAGAGGCCGACGAGGTTCTCCAGTTCGGGCACCACCCGGCCGGCGACCGGGGATCCGATGGCGAAGTCCCGCTGGCCGCTGTAGCGGAACAGCACGGCCTGGAGGCCGGTGAGCAGGGTCATGTAGAGCGTCGCCCGGTGGGTCCGGCTCAGCCGGCGCAGCGCGGCGGTCAGCTCGCCGTCGAGCGTGAAGCGGCAGGTGTCCCCGGCGTACGACTGCACGGCCGGTCGGGGCCGGTCGGTGGGCAGTTCCAGCGGGGGCACGCCGGCCAGGGCCGCGGTCCAGTAGGCGAACCCGTCGCCGCTCGCCGGGCCGTCGAGGCGGGCGCGTTGCCACGCCGCGTAGTCGACGTAGCTGGTCGCGGGGGCCTCCGGCGGCGTGCCGCCGTCGCGCAGCGCGCCGTAGGTGGCGGCGATCTCGCGCAGGAGCAGGTCCAGTGACCAGCCGTCACTGACGATGTGGTGCATCGCGACGTGCACCAGGTGGTCGCGGTCGGCGAGCCGGAGGACGAGCACCCGTAGCAGCGGCGCGGCGGTGAGGTCGAACGGTGTGTGCACCGAGGCGGCGACCAGTTCACGGGCGTGGGTCTCCGACGTAGCGGCGGTGACGGTGACCGGCACCCGTACCGACGGCAGGACGTGCCCGACGGGTTCACCGTCGGGGTTCTCGGTGAACCGCATGCGCAGGCTGTCGTGCCGGGCGGCGGTGGCGTCGACGGCGGCTCTCAGCACGTCCGTGTCCAGGGGGCCACGCAGTCGTACCGTCGCGTGGATGACGTAAGCGGCCGTGCCGGGGGTGAGCTGTTCGGTGAACCAGATCCGTTCCTGGCCGAACGACAGCCGGGGGTTGATTGTCGGATTGGTGGTATTCAGCGAGATGGTCGCACTCCGGGCCGGTACGTCAACGTTGGTCACGCAGCGCCTCACTCCGATGACGGACGGGAGTCAGTAGTCTGCATGGCGCATGCAACACGGTGGATCGGCTGATCGGTCCACTGTGTAAGACTCGATCGATCGATCCGGTGTCGAAACGGATCGTCGTACCGTCGGGAATGCGCTTCGCCGATGTGGTCGTCCCTGCCGAGTGGGCGTCGGACCCGCTGGCCCACGCCGAGTTCGTCGGCGCGGACGCCGGTACCGCGCCGCCGACCTGGGCCCAGCAGGTGCTGTGGCGGTCGATCACCCGGTTCGGCTCGAACCACCGGTTCCTCAACCTCCGGCGGACGGTCGCCGTGTCCGCTCGGGCCGGTGTGGACGTGGCCCGCGCGGTGCGGGCGGTGGGCGCCCTGGTCGTCCGGCACTCCGCGCTGCGTACCAGGTTGTGCGTGGTCGACGGCGAGCCGCACCAGGAGACGGTCGCGGCCGGAGTGTTGCCGCTGCTGCTCTGTGCCGGCGACGGCGACGGCACCCGGGCCGCCCGGGACGCCGCCGCCCGGCTCGGCGACGTGGCGTTCGACCACACCGCCGAGTGGCCGCTGCGGGTCGCGCTGGTCACCGTCGACGACCGGGTACGACAGGTCGTGCTGGTCTTCAGTCACACCACCGTGGACGCGCACGCCGCCGAGCTGGTGCTGCGGGACCTGCGGCTGCTCCTGCTGCGCGGTGGCCTGCCCACGCCGCCCGGCCTCCAGTCGGCGGACGTGGCCCGGCTGCAGCACGGCGCCGACCGGCGCCGGTCCGAGCGCGCGGTCGGGCACTGGCTACGGGAGTTCCACCGACTGCCCGCCGCGCCGTTGACCCCGACCGGGCCGGGTCTGGACCCCCCGCTGCGCCGGGGCGTGCTGGTCTCCTCCGCCGTGGACACGGCGGCCCGGATGATCGCCGCCCGGCAGCGGGTCAGCGTCTCCGCCGTGCTGGCGGCCGCCTACCAGGCGATGGCCGTCGCGGCCTCCGGACGCGAGCTGGCCGGCCTGTTTCCCATGGCGCACAACCGGTTCCGCGCCGAGTACGGCGACGCCGTCGCCAATCTGGGCCAGATCGGCTTCTGCGTCGTCGACCTGTCGGGTCGTCCCGATTTCACCGAGGTGCTGTCGCGCGTCTGGACCGCCTCCCTCAACGGCCTGCGGCACGCCTACTACGACCCGGCCGCGTTGCGCCGGACATTCGAGGAGCAGGGTGTCGACTACGACCGGGCCTTCCTGCCACACCACTACTTCAACGACGTGCGGCTGCCCGTCGGCGGCGTCGCCAGCGTGCCCGAGACCACCCCGGCCCGCCTGCGGGCCGCGATGAGCCACAGCACCTTCTCCTGGACGGCCGGCCTGCACCAGGCGTCCTGGCACCTGCTGGCCCATGTCGTCGACGAGCCGGACGGGGTGGGTATCACGCTCACCGTCGACACCCGCCACCTCGCCTTGGACTCCGTCGAGCCGTTCCTCCGAGGCCTGGAGGAGTTGCTGGTCAGAGCGGCCTTCGGCGACGTGCCGTGGCCGTGGTCACCGGTCGACGCCGCCGCCTCGGGTGCCGTCCAACCCGCCGTGCCGGCCAGCGACACCGAGGAGGTGCGGTACGCGCGGTTCGCTGGTGGACGTGCCGCCAGCGCCCCGCTGACCTGGGGCCAGCGGGCGATGTGGCGCGACGTCGACGAGTTCGAGTCCCCGGCCGCGTACCGGGCACTGAGCCTCCCCCGTACCCTGACCGTTCCCGCGACGGCGGCGGTGGCCGTGCCACGGGCGGTGCAGGCGGTCGGCGCGCTGCTCGCCCACCACGAGTCGCTGCGCACCCGGTTCCGTCGTCGCGACGAGGAGGTGCACCAGGAGACCACGGCGGCGGGCGAACTTCCCGTCGTCGTCCACCGGGTGGCGCGTCCGACGGAGGATCCCGACGGCCGGTCCGCCGCGGCGGAGCTGAGCACCCGACTGCACGCCACCCGCTTCGACCACGTCGTCGAGTGGCCGTTACGCGTCGCGCTGGTCACCGTCGACGACCGGGTGCGACAGGTCGTGGTGGTGTTCAGCCACTCGACCGTCGACGTGCACGCCGCGCAGATCGTCCTGCACGACCTGCGGTGTCTGCTGATCCACGGGTCGGTGGCCACCCCCGCCGGGCTGCAGGTGCTCGACCTGGCCGAGCGGGAGGGCGACGTCGAGCGGGCACGCTCGCAGCGGGCGGTCAACTACTGGGTCCGGCGGCTGGCGGGACTCACGCCGAGCTTCTCCGACGCGGTGACACCGGGCACGCCCGCTCGCCACCGGCGGGGCTCGCTGGTCTCCCCGGCGGTGCACCACGCCGCGCAGCTGGTGGCGGTCCGGCACCGGGTCAGCACCGCCGACGCGCTGCTGGCGGCGACCGCCGCCGTACTCACCGGCGACACCGGACCCCGGTCCTGCGGGATCGTGGTGATGGCGAACAACCGCTTCCAGCCCGGACACGACTCGGCGATCGGCAGCCTCAACCAGATCGGGCTCTGCCGGCTCGACCTGGCCGACCGGCCCGGCTTCTCGGAACTCCTGGGCCGGGCGCGCGGCGCGGCCCTCGACGCCTACCGGCACGCCTACTACGACCCGGCCGACTGGGAGCGCGCCTTCACCGACCTGGGCCACGATCACCGAAGCTTCCTGGCCGGGTACTGCTATCTCAACGACGCCCGGCTGTCGCGGGACGTCGATCCCGAGGCGATCCGCCTGGCCGAGGCCGACCTGCGGGCGGTCGTGTCCCGTACCCGGTTCCGCTGGTTGACGGAGCTGGAACGGTTCCCGTGGCGCTGCCGCCTCCAGGTGCTCGACGCCCCCGGGGCGGTGGAACTGGTCGTGACCGCCGACACCCGGTACTTCCCGGCGGACCGGGTGGAGCCGTTTCTGCGCGGCGTCGAGCGGCTGCTGGTGGAGGCCGCCTACGGCGACCTGCCGTGGCCGTGGTCACCGAACACCGGCCCGGCACGACCGGCGTCGCCGCTGCCCTGACGCGGCCGGGCCGCAGCACGCGACGCGAGCTGCTGCCGGTACCGTTCCGGTTGGGCAGAATGGCCGGTATGCGAATAGATCTTGCTGGCCGGACGGCGCTCGTCACCGGTTCGACCCAGGGCATCGGCCGGGCCATCGCCGCCGGGCTGGCGGCAGCCGGAGCCCGAGTGGGAGTCAACGGGCGCTCGTCGGATTCGGTCGACCGGGCCCTGGCCGAGTTGGGCGAGGGCGACTTCGTCGCGGTGCCCGCCGACGTGACCACGGCCGACGGGGCGATCGCTGCGGTCGAGGCCCTTCCCCGGGTCGACATCCTGGTCAACAACCTCGGCATCTTCGGCGCCCAGCCCGCATTGGAGATCAGCGACGACGACTGGCGACGGTACTTCGAGGTCAACGTGCTGGCGGCGATCCGGTTGACCCGGGCGTACCTGCCGGGAATGCGCGAGCGCGGCTGGGGCCGGGTCCAGTACATCGCCAGCGACTCCGCGGTGGCGATCCCGGCCGAAATGATCCACTACGGTGTCTCCAAGACCGCCCTGCTGGGCGTGTCCCGCGGCTTCGCCAAGGAGGCCGCCGGCTCGGGTGTCACCGTGAACAGCGTCATCGCCGGGCCCACCCACACCGGTGGAGTGGAACAGTTCGTCCGCTCGCTGGTCGGTGACGACCTGCCGTGGGACGCGGCGCAGCGGGAGTTCATGCTCCGGCACCGCCCGCAGTCGCTGCTGCAACGTCTCATCGAGCCGGCCGAGATCGCGAACCTGGTCGTCTACCTGGCCTCGCCGCTGGCCTCGGCCACCACCGGCGCGGCGGTGCGGGTGGACGGCGGCTACGTCGACGCCATCCTGCCCTGACGTCCGGCGGCGGCGTTACGCCGCGGGCCCGCCCGGGCTCCCGCGCGACGTCGTGTGTCACGGCCCACGGGGTCGGGCGGCGTGGCGGCGGCCACCGGTCGCGGAGCCGTCAGGCACCATCGGCGGCATGGTGTTCCACGGGCTCGCGTACACCGCCACACCGCACGACCGGGCCGCGAGCCTGCGCACCGACCCGGCCCGGGTCGCCGACCTGCTGCGCCTGACCAGCGCACAGGCCAGCGCTGACCTGCGCGGACTCGCCACCACGCTGCCCGGTCCACTCGCCGCCACCCTGGCGTACGCGCGCGGCCTGCTCGACTGGAACCGGCACGCGAGGAACTGCGGCACCTGTGGCGCGCCCACGATCAGCGCCGACGCCGGCCACCTGCGGGTGTGCCGGAGCTCCGACTGTGGTCGGCAGTTGTTTCCCCGGATCGAGCCGGCCGTCATCGTGCTGGTGGAAGGCCCCGGTCCGCAGCCACGCTGTCTGCTTGCCCGCCATCACGGCGCCGGCGCGGATGGCTTCTCCCTGCTCGCCGGGTCCGTCGAGATCGGCGAGAGCCATCGCCGTGGACGGGAACGAACTGCCGCAGGCCCGGTGGTTCACCCGCGCCGAGATCGTCGAGCGGGTCGTGGACGGTCCGGGCTCGGGACCACCCGACTCCATCGGCGGCCGGCTGCTGCGCTCCTGGGCCGGCCTCGACGGGCCCCTGCCCCACCCCGCCGACGCCTGAACCCCGGCCCGCCGGTTAGGCTACCCTAACTCGAACGTGAGGCAGGGGTATGTCACAGACCACGGGGCGACTCATCGGCCGGATGTTCTGGCGCCAGCGCCGGGACACGGCCCTGTGCGCCGCGTTCTGGTCGCTGCATCAGGTGTGTGAGGCGCTCGTCCCGGTGGCGATCGGCCTGGTCATCGACCAGGCCGTCGGGACCGGGTCGACCTCCGCGATGGTCTGGTCCGTACTCGGCATATTCGCGCTGTTCACCGCCCTCACCATGGGTTGGCGGTCGGGTTTCTGGTTCCTCTCCAAGGCGGTGGTCGAGGAATCGCACGAGCTACGGATGCGGGTGGTCCGGCGGGTCGTCGGTGGTCGGGGCATCCGGACCAGACGCCAGAGCGGGGAACTGCTGTCGATCGCCACCTCCGACACCCAGGCCACCGCCGAACTGCTCGAACTGGGCAGTCGCGGGGTGAGCGCGCTCGTCGGCCTGACCGTGTCGACCATCGTCCTGCTGCGGATCGACTGGTCGCTCGGGCTCGGGCTGGTGGTGGGCGTGCCGATTCTGGTGCTCGGGCTCAACGCACTCGGTCCGGTCGTGGGCCGCCGCACCTCGGCGCAGCAGCAGGCGGTCGGCCGGGCCGCCGCCACGGCGTCGGACCTGCTGCACGGGTTGCGACCGCTGCGCGGCTTCGGTGGGGTCGACGAGGCCGTCCGCCGGTACCGCACGGCAAGCCGCACGTCGCTGCGCGCCGGCATCGGCACGGTCAAGGCCGGCGCCACGTTCATCGGCGCCTCCACCTTCACCACCGGTCTGCTGATCACCGCCGTGGCCGCCCTGGCCGGCTCGTTCGCCCTCCAGGGGCGGATCACGGTCGGGCAGCTCATCACGGTGGTCGGACTGGCCACGTTCCTCGCCGATCCGGTGCTCAATCTGGCCGACTGCGTCTTCCGGCTGGCGACGGCACGGGCCAGCGCGGCCCGCGTGGCCGAGGTGCTCGCCGCCCCGGAGCTGGCCCCGTCCGGGGAACGTCCGGCCCAGGCGGGCACATTGGCCCTCGACCGGGCGCACACGGCGGGTCTGGACGGCGTCGACATCGCCGTGGCCCCCGGTGAGCTGCTCGGCATCGTCACCGGGGAGACCGGCACCGCCGACGACGTCACCGACCTGCTCGGCGGCACGCGGTCGCCGGACCGGGGCGAGGTGACGCTGGGCGGCACGCCGACGCGGGAACTCGACCTGGCCTCGTTGCGGCGGACCGTGCTGGTCGAGCCACACGGGGTCGACCTGTTCGGTACGACGCTGCGCGAGGTGCTGCAGACCGGCGACGACCGCGACGACGCCGCGCTGCACAACGCCATGGCGGCGGCCGCCGTGGACGACCTCCTCGCCGACGGCGTCGGGCTGGACCGCGAAATCGTCGACCACGGTCTGAACCTCTCCGGCGGCCAGCGGCAACGGCTCGCCCTGGCCCGCGCGCTGCTGGCCGACCGGCCGGTCACCGTCTTCCGCGACCCGACCACGGCGATCGACGCGGTCACCGAACACGCCATCGCCGAAGGGCTACGCGCTTTCCGGACCGGCGACGGCCGGGCGACCGTGCTGGTCACCACCAGTGCACCGCTGCTCGACCGGTGCGACCGTGTCGTCTTCCTCCGCGCCGGCCGGGTGGTGGCCGTCGGGCGCCACCGCGACCTGCTCGCCGATTCCTCGTACGCGGAGCTGGTGCTGCGATGACCCCCACCGCCACCATCCTGCCGGTCGCCACCGGCCGGGTGACCCTCAACGCCTTCTGGCGGGCGCTGCGGCGCTACCCGGTGCTGGCCTGGACCTCCGTCGGGACGGCGACGGCGGCGAGCGTGGCGGCGGTCGTCGTGCCGATCCTGCTCGGCCGGCTGGTCGACCTGGTGGTGGCCGGTGACACCGTCGGAGCACTGCTGCTGACCTCGGCGTGGATCCTCGGCGCGGGCCTGGCCGCCGCGGTACTCACCGGCGCCGCCAACTGGCTGGTCACCGAGTGGGGCATGCGCGCCTGCGCCGACCTCCGCGAGGAGGTGCTCGACCGGGCGCTGCGCATGGACGCGACCCGGCTGGAGAGCGCCGGGGCCGGCGACGTCGCCTCCCGGGTCACCGAGGACGTGGAGCGGGTCACCGACTCGGTGCGCCTGGCGGCCGGAATCTTCACCGCGCTGGTCACCGTCGTCATCACCTTCGGCGGCTTCGCGAGCCTCGACTGGCGCATCGCCGGGGCGTTCCTGGTCGTCTTCCCGGTGTACGTCATGAGCCTGCGCCGGTTCGTGCCTCAGGCCAAGCGCCTGTACGCCGCCGAGCGGGAGGCCGCGGCGGTCCGTACGCAGAGCCTGTTGACCACCTTCACGGGTGCCCGCACCGTGCACGCGTACGGGATGCAGGAGCGCCAGAGCCGGCGGGTGGACCAGGCATCCCGCTCCGCCCTCATCGCGCGGCTGCGGGCCGTACGCGGATTCCTCTGGTTCGCGAACACGATGAACTACGCCGAGGCGATCGGGCTCACCGCCGTGCTGCTCGCCGGCTTCCTGCTGGTACGCGCGGGCGACAGCACCGTCGGCGACGTCACCGCCGCCGCGCTGCTCTTCCATCGGCTCTTCGGTCCGCTGGGCATGCTGCTGATCTCGTTCAACGACATCCAGTCGGCCGGTGCGGCGCTCGCCCGGCTCGTCGGCATCGCCGGGCTCGACGTGCCCGCGGTCCGGCCGACCGGTCCGGTCTCCGCATGGTCACCGACGGGCATCACCGCCAAGGCGGTGTGGCACCGCTACCCGGGCGGCCCGTCCGTCGTGCGGAACGTCTCGATCGAGGTCGCCGCGGGCGAGTCGCTGGCGATCGTCGGGGAGAGCGGGGCCGGCAAGACGACCCTCGCGGCCATCCTCGGTGGCGTCTTCCCCGCCGCCGAGGGCGAGGTGTGGCTGGCCGACCGTCGGATCGACGAGCTGCACCCGACCGAGCTGCGCCACACCGTCGGTGTCGTCACCCAGGAGGTCCACGTCTTCGCCGGCCCCCTCGCCGACGACCTTCGGCTGGCCGCCCCGCACGCCACCGACGAGGAGCTGCACGCCGCCCTGCGGCTGGTCGGAGCCGACGACTGGGTCACCGCGCTGCCCGACGGGCTGCTGACCCGGGTCGGCGACGGCGAGCACCCGCTCACGGCCGGTCAGGCGCAACAGGTGGCGTTGGCCCGGATCGCGCTGCTCGACCCGCCGATCGTCGTCCTCGACGAGGCCAGCGCCGAAGCGGGCAGCGCCGGGGCGCGGCAGCTCGACCAGGCAAGCGCCGCCCTGATCCGCGGCCGCACGGCAGTCGTGGTCGCCCACCGGCTCAGCCAGGCGCACGCCTGCGATCGGATCGCGGTGATGTCGCACGGCCGCATCGTCGAACTCGGCAGCCCGGAGGAGCTGGTCGCGGCCGGCGGCCGGTACGCCGAACTCTGGTCGGCCTGGCGGCGCTGATCCGTCCGGGTCTTGGACCCGCCAGCCGACGCGGCGTTGCCGGACGGTTGACGATCCGTCCGGCAAGACCGGCGTTGGCCGACCTGTGTCCAGGGCCGGACCGCGTGCTGACGGTTCCTGGAGTCAGGAGCCCGTGCCCGGACCCTTCGGATCCACCGGCGGCGACGGGACGGGACTGGGCAGGTCCACCGGCGGCGACGGGACCGGACTGACCGGGACAGGACTGGGCAGGTCCACCGGCGGCGACGGGACCGGACTGACCGGAACGGGACTGGGCAGGTCCACCGGCGGCGACGGGACCGGACTGACCGGAACGGGACTGGGCAGGTCCACCGGCGGCGACGGGACCGGACTGACCGGGACAGGACTGGGGAGATCCACCGGCGGCTGGTCGACGGGAGCGGACGGCGGCGGGGCGTCCCGGTTCACCGCCGCGAACGCCAGCGGCGTGCCGACCATGAGGGCGGCGACGACGCCTGCCACCCCCACGGAGACGGTGAGGGTACGACGCCTGCGCGCCCGGTCGACGGCGGGATCTGCCAGATTCATCGGAACTGCCTCCTCGGCGAGATCGGTAAGGGTGGATCGGATGAGGTCGTCGAACGGGGTGTTCATCGCTTCAGCTCCAGCGCGAGTTCGGCACCGGGCAGCACCTCGCGCAGCCGAGTGACCGCCCGGTGGGTCCGGCTGCGGACCGTCCCGACCGAGCAGCCGAGCACCTCGGCCACCTGTTGCTCGGGCAGGTCCTCGTAGTACCGCAGGACCAGCACCGCGCGCTGCGCCACGGGAAGGCGCAGCAGGGCCGCCCGCATGGCCAGCCGCAGGTCGGCGTGGTCGCTGTCGTCCGGGTGTTCCCGCTCGACCGGCGAGCCGACCAGCGTCTCCCGTAGTCGTCCCCGGCGCCGCCACCAGCTGACCCGCTCGCGGTACATCACCGCGCGCACGTACCCCTCGGGGTCCTCGTGCCGGATCGTCGGCCATTTGACGTACGTCTTGGCCAACGCCGACTGCACCAGATCCTCGGCGGCATGCTGGTCGCCGGTGAGCAGGTAGGCCGCCCTGATCAGGGCGGCGCTCCGGCTCTGCGCGAACTCGCCGAACCTGGCTCTCGCCTTGTCGTCCAACCGCTCATGCTCCGTCCGGTACGCCTCATTCACCACCACAGACGCACGGGACCGCGCCCACTATCCATGAGATGCCCGTCTTCCTGGCTGGCGGTTGGTTCCGACGTGGTGGCCCCCACCCCGATCATCGCGGTCGGTCCGCCGAATTCCGGACAGGTTGAGCGAGGTCCCGACCGTGATCGCGGGTTCGGGCCTGTCGCCGGCCCCACCGGTCGCTAGGGTCGTCCGCGTGGATCTGGACGACATCGCCGCCCGGCTCGGGGTACCCGTCGAGGAGATCGAACGAGTGCACCGGCTTGCCGGCGACCGGGCATCGGCTCCGCTGCCCGCCAGGGCCGACGCGCCCGCGCTCCTCGACCGGCTCGCGGTGCGGCCGGACGACGCCGCCGAAATCATGGCGGGCTGGCCCGAAGCCGGGTCCCCGCTGTGGACCCCGGAGTTGCGCTGGCTGCTCGACCGCTCGATCGCCCTGGTCCGTGCCGATCTCGGCGGCCACGAGTGGCTACCACCCGGTCCGGCGCTACCCCGCGACCGCGGTCCCGCCTGGCGGCATCTCTACGTCTACGCGTACCTGGCCCTGGTCGACGTGGTCCTGGGGTACCACCGCGACCACGAGATTCCCGAGTCCGTGTCCTGGGTGACCCTCGCGGACCTGGGCCGCAATCTCGCGATCGACCGGCGGATGAACCGCGAGGGCTGGCCGGTGATGCAGAGCTGGCTGACGCTGCACGCGCGCGGCGGCGTCTACGAGTTGGGCCGGCTACAGCACCACCGCGGGGGCAGCGCCATCAGCCTGCACATCCCCGAGTCGGGGCCGATGACCCCCGAGGCGATCGATGCGTCGCTCGACCTGGCCCGAGCGTTCTTTCCACGCCACTTCCCCGACGAGCACTACACGGACTTCGCCTGTGGCTCGTGGCTGCTCGACCCGCAGTTGCAGGAGTACCTGCCCGGGGACTCCAACATCGTCCGGTTCCAGCGCCGGTTCGAGTTGGAACCCTACGAGGAGCCGGAAGGGATAGACGCCGACGTCGAGGTGCTGCGCTTCGTGTTCCGCAGCCTGACCACCCCGCTCGACCAGTTGCCACGCCACACCGCGCTCCAACGCGCGGTCATCGACCACCTGAAGGCCGGTCGGCACTGGCAGTGGCGCAACGGCCGCTTCCCGATCTAGCTCGAGCGAGCGACATTCGCAGTCCGAACGGCGAGGGCACCGGCCGGCAGCGCCAGGCCGGCGACGTGCAGCGAACGGACCACCGTCGCGGCGAGGACGGTGGCCCCGGGCAGCAGCGGCACGAGCGCCAGACCGACGGCGGCGACCAGCGCGGCGGTGCTCCAGAACAGCGCCGGACGGCGGTGCGCCGGTGCGGCGGTACGCGCGACCTTCGCCACCTCCCGGGAATCGTGGCATGGCGGTGCGGTCTGGCGTGCCGGTGCCGTCGTCACTGCCCGCCCGCCGAGGCGCGCGGCGAGGACCACCGTCAGCACGGCGCCGACGACAGTGCTCGTCAGATCCGAGACCGTCCACCAGGCGACGTCGGTGACGCTCGACCAGTGGAGACCGAACACCACCCGAAGCCAGTCGTCGGTGTGCGTCTTGTCTGCCGGATCGCCGTCCACCTGCGCCGGACTCGATCGACACATGTGGCGGGCAGGACGCCTGCCGGCGGAACTCGTGCCGGCCGGCTGTGCGGGTCAGCTGATGGTGCAGGCCGACCCGTTGAGGGTGAACGAACTCGGTCTGGCGGTGTTACCGGTGTGGGTGGCCTGGAAGCCGATGCTGACCGACGCGTTCGGCGCGATGGTGCCGTTGTACGACACGTTGCGCGCGGTCACCTGCCCGGAGGTCGGCGAGTAGCTGGCATTCCAGCCGCCGGTGATGTTCTGACCGCCGGGCAGCGTGAAGACCAGCGACCAACCGTTGATCGTGGAGCTGCCGGTGTTGGTGATCGTGATCTCCTCGGTCAGGCCGTTGTTCCAGGCGTTGACCGTGGCGGCGACCCGGCACGCCCCGCCACCGGGCGGCGGGGTGGTGGGGTTCGGCGGCGGCGTGGTGGGGTTCGGGGGCGGGGTGGTCGGGTTCGGGGGCGGGGTGGTGCCGCCGCCGAACTGGGTGAAGAAGCGCCAGGTCTCGCCCGGCAGCCAGGTACGGGAGCCGCTGTCACCGGGGGCGCCGTCCTGCGGTGCGGCGATGTGTCCCTCGTCGAAGGCCGCCCAGACCACCGGGTAGCCGGCGGCGCAGCCGGAGTAGGTGGTGCTGCGGTGGGTGAGGCTGCCCTGCGACGGTTCCGGCGGGTTCTGCGCCGTGCAGCCGTTGTTGCGGACGAACCGGTCCCGCAGCGTCCGCCCGTTGGAGATGTTGAGGACACTGTCCCGGATGCCGTGCGCTCCGAAGTAGGCGACCGGCTGGGTACCGCCGCTGCATCCGCTCAGCTGGGCACCGCCGTAGACGGCGACGGCGCGGAAGACGTTCGGCCGGGCACAGGCGAGGGCGTAGCTCATGGCGCCGCCGTAGCTGAATCCGAGCGCGAAGCGCTGGGTGGTCTCTACGCAGAGGTCGGCCTCGATGTGTCGGAGCATGTCGTCGACGAAGGTGACATCCTCGCCGCCGGAGTTGGCCCAACCGCTGTTGAGGCCCTGCGGTGCGACGAAGATGGTGCTGTTGTTCGACAGGGGCAGCAGTCCGTAGTACGCCCAGGTGTCGCGCTGCACGGTCTGACCGGTGGCGACGTCGGTGGCCGAGCCGTTGAGCCAGTGGAATCCGAGCACCAACCGGTACGGGTTGTTGTTGTTGTAGTTGTCCGGCACCCGCAGGATGAAGCTGCGGCTCTTTCCGCTGCTCTGGATGGTGTGCGTACCGCTGCGCAGGGTCGGAGACTTGCCGCAACCGGCGGTCGCGGCCATGACGCCCGGCTGGGCGGCGTGGGCGCTGCCGTCGAGGCTCGCGCTCACTGCGGTGCCGGCGGCGGCCAGCGCCATCAGGGTCGCGAGCACGACAGGCCCGAAGATCGATCTACGCCTGGACATTGTGGGTACTCCATTCCGCGTCCGTCCGGACGCGCGGCGATGCGGCGCGACGCGGTGGGTGGTTTCGCCGGGAACGGCCGGCGTACCGCGGGGTCGCGCCTGGGTACGGTGCGACGCCCCGGGTGGTCAGGTCAGGTGGGTGACCCGGGACGACAGGTTCCGACGTGTGTCACGGCTTCCGCGTTGCGCCGTCAGCCGCCCTGGACCGGCGGCGTGACACGTCCCCGACAGGGCCCGCGGTGCTGTCAGCCGTGCGTCATGCGCCTCGACTCGCCCGGTCGCGGACCGGCGGGGACGTCGGAGCGTGCCCTTCGCTCCTGCCACCGAACGTAACCAGTGAGCGATAACATCGCAAGATGTAAATGCATTTACCTTGCGCAGGGCGACGACGGACGGCGGCCGGCTCCGAAGGCGTACTCGTAGCCGACGAGAACGACCAGAAAGACGGCGAGCAGGCCCAGGGCGAACAGGCCGGGCAGGTACCGCCCAGCCGGCAGGAGCGCCACCGCGACGACGGGTGCGAGCAGTTGCGCCGGGGTCACCGATCGGACGCTGAGTCCGAGGAACGCGACCCGGCCCGCGAGATACAGCGCCACCCCACCGAACAGCGCGACGGCCGGAGTCCATGCCAGGCGCGACCCGGGCGCGTGCCAGGGCTGGTCATGCGCCAGAGCCGCGATCACCTCATGGACCCCGAGCGCCAGATAGATCGTGCCGGCGATCAGCGCGAAATGAATCCCGCTGTAGGCGTTGGCGGCGAGACGGTCCCGTCGCGGGCCGCGCTCGACCATCAGCGCCTCTCCCGCCACCACCGAGTTCACCATGTACAGCCGGAACAGGCAGACCGTGACGACGAGGGTGAACACCGCGGCCAGCAGGGTCGAAGCGTTGATCATCTCGGATCCGATGCCGGCACCGACCGAGATCAGCGTCTCGCCGAGCGCGATGATCACCACAAGCGCGTGCCGTTCGGTGAAGTGCTCCGAGCTGTGCAACGGCCACCCGCTCAGCATGGAGGCGATCAGCCCGCCGGAGAAGTCGATCGCGAGCGCACCGGCCCAGAGCGGCAGCTGCGCGGAACCGCCGAGCACGGCGCCGAGGGCGAGCGGAACCCAGGACAGTGCGGTGGTGATCGTGTAGATGCGGATCGTCCGGTGCAGCCGTCGATCACCCTCGGCCGCCCGGCGGTAGAGAGCCAGGTGGATCGCCCGTACCACGAGGTAGGCCAGCACCAGGATCAATCGGGGGCCCGGCGTGGAGTTCCAGACGTCCGGGACGATCACGGCGATGAGGAAGATGGGACCCATGACGGCCGTGGTGCCGGCCCGGATCAGCCCGACGTCGGCGCGGGCCTGATTACCGAGCCAGGCGTAGATCAGCCAGGAGATCCACAGCAGCAGCAGGACGATCAGGCCCTTGAGCAGGGTCAGCGGGGACGCCTGACCCGCCATGTACGCGGTGATCCTGGTGAGCGCGAAGACGAACACCAGATCGAAGAAAATCTCGTACAGCGTCGCTCGGTGCGTCTCCCCGGTCGCCTCGATCCGCCCTCGGAAGATCCGCCACATCGTCCCATCTTCATCGCTGCGCCAGCCGCATTCGGGACGATTCCCGAAGCTACCGCCGCAGGTAGTGGTCGAGGGTGACCCGGCCGTCCGGGACGAAGGGCCAGGTCGGATCGGCGAGCCGGGCGACCAGCTCGGCCAGGTCGAGCCACCAGCCGTCGGCCACCTCGCTGGGCTGGTGCACCACCGGGCCGCACCGGCTCCGCTCATAGCGTGCCTCGAAGACGAACGCCAGGTAGTTGGTGCGCGGGTCGGCGTACCAGTAGCGCAGACAGGGTCGGATCTCGCAGTTCGTGACGCCCAGCTCCTCGGTGAGCTCCCGGGCCGCCGCCTCGGACGGATCCTCACCGGCCAGCACGACGCCTCCGGCGAAGGCGTCGTGCATGCCCGGGTAGACGTCCTTCGTGTCGGTACGGCGATGGACGTAGACCCGGTCCCGCTCGTCCCGCAGCAGCACCGCCGTCGCGGCGTGCGGCAGGTTGTCGGCACGCACGGTACTGCGCGGCGCGGCGCCGGTGACCGTCCCCGAGGTGTCACCCTCCAGGTAGAGGGCCACGAGCTCATCCATCCGCTCACCGTAGCCCGGTCGGTTCCGGCGCGTCCGCCGCGTCCCCCACGCACCGTCGAGCCGAGCGCGCGCCACGAACGGAGCAAGGAACGAACTTGTTACATTCCCATACTTATATTTTCTGGTTGATCTATATAACCTCCGTTCAGCGTTCTTGATCATCCCCCCGGATGGTCCGCTGTTGAGGAGGCTCTGTGTCACAAGCACGCCTACCGCGCCTGCGGCGCGTCACGGTCGCCGCCGGCATCACCACGGCCGCCGTCGCCGCCACCCTGCTCGCGCTGCCGCAGCCCGCGATGGCCGCGGGCGGACCCTACCGGGCCGCCGCCCTGCCGATCACCACCCCCCGAGCGGCCAGCGATGTCACGGTCATCCCCGGGGCGTACGTCGTCACGATGAAGCCCGGAACCGACGCGACGGTCCCGGCCCGGGCGCTGAAGGCCGCACCCACCGCCTACTTCCAGCGAGCGGTGAACGGGTTCGCCGCCCGGCTCACCACCGCCCAGGTCACCGAGCTGGCCCACAACGCCAACGTGCTGAGCATCGAGCGTGACGTGCTCCAGTACGACGTGGTCGACGCCACCCAGAGCAACCCGCCGTCCTGGGGCCTCGACCGGATCGACCAGACCAACCGACCGCTGTCGAGCAGCTACACCTACAACTCGACCGGTACCGGCGTGCACGCGTACATCATCGACAGCGGCATCCAGGCCAACCATCCGGACTTCGGCGGACGCGCCCAGTTCGCCTACAACGCCATCGACAGCAACAACACCGACTGCAACGGGCACGGCACGCACGTGGCCGGCACCGTCGGTGGCACCAGCCACGGCGTGGCCAAGAACGTGCGGCTGTACGGCGTGAAGTGGCTGAACTGCTCCGGTGGCGGCACCCTCTCCGCCGCGATCGGCGCGGTCGACTGGGTCACCAGGAACGCCAACAAGCCGGCGGTGGCGAACGCCTCCTGGAACTACACCTACAGCTCCACCCTGGCCACCGCCCTGACGAACATGATGAACAGCGGGGTCTTCCTGGCCGCCTCCGCCGGCAACACCGGTGGCAACTCGTGCGACCGGCTGCCGCGCAACCTCTCCGCCGCGTTGGTGGTCGCCGCGACCACCAACACCGACGCGCGGGCCAGCTACTCGTCCACCGGATCGTGCGTCGACATCTACGCTCCCGGGTCGGCCATCGTGTCGACCTACCCCACCTCGACCACGTCCAGCCTGAACGGCACCTCGATGGCGACCCCGCACGCCGCCGGCACCGCCGCGCTCTACAAGGCGACCTACGGCGACGCCAGCCAGGCCACGGTGCACAACTGGATCGTGTCGAACGGGGTGAGCGGGGTGGTGACCGGCAGCCTCTCCGGCACCCCGAACCTGCTGCTCAACAAGCGCAACCTCTAGCGCCCCGCGGCGATTCCTGATCGGAACCGTCCCGGACGCGGCAGCGGTCCCCTGCCGCGTCCGGGACAGGTTCGCACCCCGGCGTCACGGCTTGAGCAGCCGGAACGCGATGAAACCCGGCGAGTGGGCCAGCCTGTCGTGGGCCTCGGGATGGCGGGCGGCCATGGTCCCGGCCGGCTGCGGCTCGACCAGCCGCTCGATGAGGAATCCGGCGTCGGTGAACTCCCGGCACCACGCCTCCAGCGGCTGCCGCCAGTAGCGCACCCGCCACCGCGTCTGCCAGGTCTCCTCCACCCACACCCGGTCGAAGTAGCCGCCCCCGGTGAGCAGCCAGTCGCAGGTCGGGTGGGTGGTCGAGACGACCAGGTGACCGCCCGGGCGGAGCACCCGGTGCAACTCGGACAGCGCCGCCGGCCGATCCTCGACGTGGTGGATCACCAGGGCCATGAGAACGATGTCCTGCGTCGCGTCCGGCAACCAGGTCAGCGGCCGCTCAAGGTCCCACACCCGCACGTCGGCCCGCCCACCCAGGCGCAGCCCGGCCAGCCTCACCATCTCCGGGCTGGCGTCGAACGCGGTGACGGCGGCACCCCGGGCCAGCAGTTCCTCCGCGTACAGCCCTGGCCCGCAACCGGCGTCCAGCAGCCGGGCACCCGTGACGTCGCCGAGCAGATCGAGCACCGCGGGTCGGTCGTAGTGGGCGTTGTAGGCGCTGTCGCGGGCGTGGGCCTCGAACTCGGCCGCGAACGGCTCGTACATCGGCTGACCTCGGTGACTCACCGAACGATGGTGCCACGCGGCCCGCTGCCGCACAGGTACATATCCCGCCACCGCCGCCGTACGCTGGGTGGTCGACGACCAACGGGGAGGACAGGCGATGAGGCTGGGCCTGCACTACTGGAAGTTCTCCACACCGGACACTCCGTCGGAGATCGCTCCGACGCTGGCACGGACCGCCGAGATCGCCGAGGAGGCCGGATTCTCGGCGTTCACGGTCATGGACCACTACTTCCAGATGGAGGGCATGGCGTCGGCCGAGGAGCCGATGCTGGAGGCGTACACCACGCTGGGCTACCTGGCGGCGCGCACCGAACGGATGACCCTCGGGGTCCTGGTCACCGGCGTGATGTACCGGTATCCGGGCCTGCTCGCCAAGATCGTCACCACGCTTGACGTACTCTCCGGGGGGCGTGCCCGGCTCGGCATCGGTGCCTCGTGGTACGAGCGGGAGCAACGCGGCCTCGGTGTGCCGGTGGTCCCCGTGGCCGAACGCTTCGAGCGGCTCGACGAGACGCTGCGGATCTGCCGGCAGATGTGGAGTGACGACAACGGCCGCTTCGAGGGCCGGCACTACCAACTGGCCGAGACGCTGAACGTGCCAGCGCCGATCAGCCGACCGCACCCGCCCATCATGATCGGCGGTGGCGGGGAGAGGAGGACCCTGCGGCTGGTGGCCCGCCACGCCGACCTGTGCAACCTCTTCGGCACCAGCCCGGCCGAGGTGGCGCGCAAACTCGACGTGCTGCGGGAGCACTGCGTCGCCGAGGGACGTGACTACGACAGCGTCACCAAGACCGTGCTGGTCACCCGCCCGCCGCTGGACGACGTCGACGTGTTCGTCGCCGAGGTGGCCGAGTACGCGGCGCTCGGTGTGACCGAGGTGCAGACGATGCCCGACCGGCATCCGGTCGAGTTCGCCGAGCGGCTGGCCGAGCGGCGGGTGGTGGACCGGCTGGTCGACCTCTCACCGGGACGGTAGACCGGCCAGCCAGCGTTCGAGGGCCTCGGGAGAGTCGAGCAACAGCACCGGCGGGCCGGCCGGGTCGGCATGCCAGGCGCGCATCCGACGCCGTTCCCGGCCGTACCCGGTCAGGTGCCACACCAGGACCGACTCGGCGGACAGCACGCTGCCCAACGACTCTCGGTTGCCGTTGCAGATCTCCTCCCCCGTCCTCAGTCGCCGCAGGGTGCGCCGCAGCAGTCGGCGGAAGGAGAGCCCGCGCGGGTAGTCCAGGCCGATGACCAGGTCCGCGCGGGACAACGGCACGTCACGCCAGCCGTGGTACGCCCCGTCGAGAATCCAGCGGTCCCGCCGGCAGATCGCCTCGATCCGACGGCGTTGCAGCGTCACCGGCACCTCGACCCAGTTGGGTTCCCAGAGCAGGTCGTCGACCGGGTACCAGGGCAACCCGAGTCGCTGGGACAGCAGCCGCGCGAGGGTGGACTTGCCGGAGCCGTGGACCCCGTAGACCAGGATGCGAGACAGCTTGCTCATCGCGCGGCAGCCTAGCCGGCCGGCGTCGTCGGCCTGCCGGGCGGCCGGTGACCGGCCGCCCGGAACGGGCTCAGCGGTTGGTCGCCAGGTCGCCGCAGTCGGTCTCGTCGGGCAGCAGCGGTCGCAGGGTCACCGTCCACCGCTTTCCGTCCGAGGCCCACGGGGTGGCCGCGTTCGCCGTCGCGGCGGCGGTGAGCAGCTGCTGGGCCTCGTCACCGGTCACCGTGACACAGCCCAGCCCCACCCCCTTGCCGAGCTCGGCTCCGGGCAGCGCCGGCCCTGGCCAGGCGACCTCGGGCTGCTCGCCGACCTCGTCGTTGGCGACCCACGGTTCGGCGACGGCCGCGACGGCGGTCGGCGCGTACGGTCGCGCGTTGCCCTGCGCGGCGGCGAGCGGACCGGACTCGGCGGTCAGCGACTCGGCGAACTCCCGCAGCTTGTCCCGGCCCGCCCGCTGCTCGGCGGTGAGGCCGGGCTCCGCGCCGCCGGACTCGGCGAGGGCGTACACCTCGAACTCCTCGACCCCGTAGTCGCCGAGCACCGTGAACCGGGTCGAGGGCATGTCGGACACCGACGGCGTGCCGAGGTCCGCCGGGCCGCCCACACCCGCCGCGCGGGCCGCCTTGAGCAGCTCCTCCACCTCGGTGGCGCTGATCGTGCCCACCTGGAGGTTGGGCAACGCCGGCCCTGGATAGATCAGGGTGACCGGCCCCTGCGTGATCACGCGACCGTCGCCGTACACGCTGATCGCGGGCAGGCGGGTGGCGAGCATCGCCGGCGTGACGAAGCCACCGGTGTGATCCATCCGGAAGACCACCGCGTCGGCGGAGTACGACCGCTCGGGTGAGTCCGCCCCACCCGAGCCGGTGGCGTCGGTCTGCTGGCCACAAGCCGCGGAAGTCAGCAACAGCAAGGGGACGACCGCGAGCCGCCCGCTTCGACGAATCCTCATGCCGGTCGGACGTCGGCGGAGGCCGATCGGTTGCATCCGATCGGCCGCGGCGCGGTCGGCCGCAGGCCCCGGGTGAGCAGCAGCGTGGCGACCAGCGACAGGGCGGCCATCACGGCCACCGCCCGGTGGGTCGGCAGCAGGTCGGCGACCGTACCGGCCAGGGCCGCGAACACCGCCTGCCCGGCCAACATCCCGTTCTGTTGCAGGCCGAGCACCTGACCTCGGGCCTGCGGTGGGGAACAGGCGATGAGCCGCTCCTGCAACGGCAACGAGACCGCGAACCCGACCGAGGCGACCAGGGTGAGAAGCATCGCCAGCGGCAGCTCCGGCCGGACCAGGAAGAGCAGATAGGGCAGCGGGAGCAGCAGCCGCAGCGGCAGTACGCACCGCTGCCGCGCGGCGGCCGGCAGGAAGCGTCCCACCAGCACGTCACCGGCGAGCATGCCGAGGGCGCCGGCGGCGAAGAGGAAGCCGGCCCGCTCACCCGCGTACGGCAGGAACAGCGCCTCGCAGCCGACGACCAGCCCGTTGGGCAGCCACAGGTTCAGGTAGAGCGACCGGCGGCGCGGATCCGCCCACAGCTCCCGGTTGACCCGCCTGGTGCGTGCCGCCGAGGTCCGCTCCCCGGCCCGCGCCGGTCGCTCCCGCAGCCCGAACCGGGTCACCGCGACGGCCAGGGCACGCAGCACGGCGGCGACCAGAAACACCTGGTACGGACTCAGCCAGACCAGCAGCAACCCGCCGGCACCGAACCCGGCGATCTGCATGACGCCGACGCTGACGTTCAGCGTGGACCGGCCCAGCACGTACGCCCCGGCCGGCAGGATGTCGTTGATCAACGCCCAGCGGGCACCGCCGGTGACCGAGCCGACGTAGGCGACGAGCAGGATCACCGCGAAACGCACCCACAGCGGCAGGCCGGGAACGGCCTGTAGTACCGCGCCGGCGAGGCCGACCAGCGCGGCGAGGGTCAGCGCCCGACGCGGCGGCAGGCTGTCCGCGGCGGAGAGCAGGGTCAGGCTGCCGAGCACGCTGGCCAGCGGTGCGCCGAACATGCTCAGCGCGGTGAGCAGAGCCGAGCCGGTCACGGCGTAGGTCAGCGAACCGAGGGCCAGCGCCGAGGTGGTGTGCGCGGCGATGCCGGCGCAGTTGGCCACGAAGAGACTGCGGAATTCGGGTACGGAGAACAGCTCCGAGTACGTCCTCACGCCGACGATCGTCGGGGCGTCGAGCCGGACGGCGTAGAGTTACGGCTGGGGGCGAAACATGTCGGTGTGGCGGGTGCCGGTGGATCTGCTCGCGGGCAGCCGCTTCGTCATCTCACCGATGACGGAAACGGTGGCGGCGCTCAAGGCGCTGCACAGCCCCCGCCACCCGTGGCAGCACTCCTGGCGGCGGCCCCATCTCACGGCTTACCAGCGGATGCTGGGCCGGTGGCCGGTGCTTCCGGAGTTGCTGGCGGCTTCCTTCGCGCCGCGGTGGATCGCCGACTTCCTCACCCTGCCCCCCGCGACGGCTGCCCCGACCTTCGCCGAGGAACTGGCCGTCGTCGCCGCCCGCTCCGACGAGCAGATCCGCGCCGACCTGCGGGCGACCCGACCGGGGCCGCTGGCCGAGGTGCTGTGCCACGACGGGCTGGCCGAGCAGGCGGTGCGCCTGCTCGACTGGGTCTGGACCCACGCGGTACGTCCCGAGTGGCCGGAGCGGGAACGCCGGCTGCGGGCCGACGTGGTGGCACGTACCGCGCGGCTCAGCGGCCAGGGGTGGGTGGGGCTCCTCGCGGAGCTCAATCCCGGTATGCGGTGGCTGGGCGACGGTTGGCTCCAGGTCAACGACCACCCCGCGGCGCCCCTGCCGCTCGACCGGGCCGAGCAGCTGGTGTTCGTTCCGGCGCACTGTGCCCGCGGTTGGGTGGTGTGGGACCAGAACCGCTTCGGCATGGTCTACCCGGCCACCGGCATCCTCGCCGACCTGCCTCCGCCCGCGCCGGACGGGTTGGACAGACTCATCGGCCCGAACCGCGCCGCCATCCTGGTCCGGCTGGGCACGCCGCTGAGCACCTCGCACCTCGCCGCGCTCACCGGACTGTCCCTGGGCGCGGTCGGCGACCACCTGCGGGTGCTGCTCGACGCGGGCATGGTGACCAAACGCCGTTCGGGGCGGGAGGTGCTCTACTGGCACACCCCGCTCGGTGCCGCCCTGGCCACCGGTGATCCGGCGCCGGCGGGCTCCCGCGCCGGGGAGCACTTCAGGCCAGATTGATCGTGTACGCGGCGGTGTGCACCTTCCCGTCGACCTGGAAGTCGAAGAACGCCCGGTAGCGGCCGGTACTGGGGGCGGTCAGCCAGAACCTGACGGCCCCGTCGACCAGCTCCGGCTCCGGATGGACGTGCACGTAGCCCAGGTCGCCCTCGCGCACCACGACCAGGTGCCCGTACGCGCCCAGGTAGCGCTCCAGAGGTGCCGGCCCGCCCGCACCGTCCCGGTCGACACGGAAGAGCAGCGGAACGGTCATGCCGATGGTGGGTGTGCCGACCATGGACACCGCGTACGGCCCGGCCGTCGCCTGCGGCTGCGGCGGGGGCAGCCCGGCCGGTTCGTAGCCGCCCGGCACCTCGTGATCGACGCCGAGCACCAGCGGTAGCTGCCGGCCGTCCCCGGTGGTGACGGAGAAGTCCGCGTAGATGCGGTAACCGCCGGCCCGGGTGAGTTTCAGCGGCACGCTCCAGGTGCCGTCCGCCGCCATCGTCGGGTGCAGGTGCTGGTACCCGCTCAGGTCGCGGCCGACCACGATCAGGTGCAGCGGCTTGTCGTGCACGATCGCGAAGCGGGTCACCGCCTGCCCGTCGACCCCCACCACCCGGAACCGGTAGTCGCGGGTCGCGCCGGCGGGTTGGGAGCGGAGCACCGGCTTCAGCGTGTACCCGGCGACGCTCACGGTCGTACCGGTCGCCTGGTCCTGGCCGTCACCCGGATGTGTGTGGGGGCCGGTGCCCGGCTCATGCTGGTGTCCGTCACCGGCCGACACCATCTGTCCCGCGTCCCGCGTGCCGTCGCCCGGCGCCGTGTCCTGAGCGGGGGCTGCGGAGGTGCGGACGTCGGTGCCGATCCGCCCGAGGGCGAAGCCGGCCAGCAGCGTCAGCACCAGTCCGCCGACCAGCAGCGCGAGGCGCGTGTCGCCGAGCCGTCGCGGGCCCACGGCCACGATTCCGTCCGCCGGTTCCGCGGAGGTGACCGTCCCGGCGTCGGCATTCGCGGCTACGGTCGTCGCCGCCGGTGCCGCGGTCACGTCCCGTCGCGCCGAGGCCGCCGTCGACACGGCGGCAGCCTTCGTGCCCGGGCCAACCGCCGGGGCCACCGTCCGGCGTCCCTTGCCCGTGGCGGCCGACCGGGCGCGGCGACCGTCCGGTCTGGCGGCCGGTCCCCCTCGGGATCGGGAGGCGCCGGGCCGGCGTCCCGCCTTCCGGCCCTGCGGTACGCGGGCCGGTCGGAGTCGCCACGCGAGGAGGCCGGCGACCGCCACGACGACCACCACCACGGTGGCCCAGCCGAGCCGACCGCCGGCCGCCGGCTCGTTCGCGGCGGGCGGCGCGGCCGCCAACGACGGGTCCGGTGCCGCCGTCACGGCGGGTGTTGCCGCGCCACCGGCCGTCGTCCCGGGCACCGGTTGCGGCCCGACGTTGCCGTGTTGCTCGGCGGCGGCCAGCAACGTCGGATCGGGCTGACCGGTGGGTGGCTGCCAGCCGGAGGGCGCGGCCGTCGGCGCGCCCGTGTAGCGGAAGGTGACGGTGCCGCGCACCGGGTCACCGTCCGAGGCCACCGACAGGTAGCTCACCACGTACTGGCCGGCCGCGGGCAGGTGCGCGAGCGTCACCACCACGGGATGGCCGGTCGTGTACTCGCGTGGCTCGAACACCCCGTCAACCAGGAAGTACTCGCGCACCGGCCGGTCCAGTGGGCGGGGAGCCCCGTGCGTCCAGCCGTTGTCGACGCGTCCGCCCCCGGGGGCCGTGACGGTGAAGTACGCGTCGTCGCGGACCCGCTCGGTGAATTCGAGCTGCACGGTCGTCACCGCCTCGGCGACGGTGGCACCGTCGGCCGGTGTGGACGTGGCCAGGGTGCCGTGCGCCGAGGCGGGCGTGCCGGGGCCGAGGAGGACGACTCCGGCAGCGAGGATCAGGGCGAGCAGACCGGCTGCCGGGCGGCCGGGAGCCGGAGGGTGACGACGCATCGAATCATCCTCGCGACGAGGCGGCTTTTCGCAATAGGCCATCATCTTTTTGTTCAGATGGGAAAAGTTCCGGCCGCCCTGACCGATTTCGATGCGGACGGCGCTCCCCGTCAGTCGCCGGTGAGCACCGACGTCCGGCCCTCTGCCCGGCCCTGGTCGCGAGCCTGAGCGAGCAGCCGGGCGAGCCGCCGACGACGTCGGCGGGTGACGCTCCGCCAGATCAGCAGCAACGAACCGACAAGTACGGTGAGAAGCAGGTGTGACCAGGGCACCGTCCACACGGTCACGCTGGCGGTGGTCGGCCGGAGCTGAGCATCGGCCGGCTCGCCGGACACGACGGACGGGTTCACCTCGATCGTGGTGGTGAGCCGTCCCAGTCCCCAGATCCCGCCGACCCGGGCCTCGATCCGCCGGCCGTCGCCCGGCAACAGTTCCGGCACCTCGCGCGACGCGGTTCGGTTCATGAGCCCGAACAGCTCACTCACCCGGACGCCGCTGTCGCCGGTCACCGCGACGTTGCCCTCGTTCCTGGCGATGTAGGTCAGCCGGACCCGGCCGGCCGTGAAGGGGTTCCAGGACGGCTCGTAGCTGACGGCAAGATCGTCGACGGCGATCGCGGCGGTGACCGTGCCACTGGCCCGCAGCATCACCCGGAACCCGACCCGGCTCTGCACCGCCACCGTCCCGCCGGTGCTGGTCACCGTGGCGGCGACCCCGGCGGGATGGTCCCCCGGCGTGGCGTCCGGCGGCACGGTGATGGTGAACGGCACCACCTTCGTCTGTTTCGCTCCGACGGTCACCGCCTCGGGCAGCGTGATCCAGGTGCCGCTGTCGACCGACTTCTGGCCGGAGGACAACATGTTGAACCGTCCCTTGTCGGTCAGGTACCCGTCGGCGGCCTGCAACGCGAACACCACCGGTGAATCGCTGAAGTTCCGTACCGCCAGGTGCTCGGTCACCACCGCACCGGGGTCCAGGGTGCGTTCGATCCACCGGCGACCGTCCGGGCCCCGCTCGTCCGCCGGCTGCACAGCCCACGTCACGGTCGCCTCGGTGGGCTCCGCCGACCCCGCGACGGGCGTGCTCGCCACGATGGCCGACACCGCGACGAGAACGGCCGTCGACCGGGCCAGGAATCGGATCATCACAGTCCTCTGAGGCTGGAAGAGGCGCGGTCCGGGGGTCGCCGAGCGGCGACCCCCGGACCAGCGGTCACTCGAACAGGGACAGGGTCACCGTCGCGGTGTACGAGCCGGCCGCGACATCCGCCGGGGTGCGCAGGAACAGGTCCGCGTCGACCGAGTAGGCGTCACCGGCCACCGCACCCGAGTCGAACGTCGACACCAGCAGTTCCTGGTCGACCAGACCCACGTTGTTCCCCGGCTGCGTCGGCTCGTCCAACACCGTCACGACCTCTTCGCCCGCGCTGACCAGGCCGGTGTCGCCACCGTCGATCAGTCGCGGTTGCCAGCCCAGATGCCCGGCACCGATGGGCTGCTGACCGGCGCTGCCGACAAAATCGGTCGCGCTGCCCAGCACCGCCCACGCCGCGCCCTCCGGCACCTCATCCGCAGTGCGCGTGTCGGTGACGGTGACCGTGGGCAGGGTGCCCACGAACTGGCGTACCAGCAGCGTCGACCCGTCCTCGGTCAGCGCCACCGAGTCACCGGCCACCGACAGCGCCAGCACCCCCGGTTCCCGGATCTCCTCGATGTCGACGGTGACCTCCACCTCCCCGCTGCCACCCGGCTCGGCCAGGGCCGGCGACGACACCGCCGCCGGTCCGACCAGGAGGATGCCCGCGGCTCCCGCCGCGACCAGCCGCTTGCTGTTCCATGTGCTCATTCCGACGCTCCGTTGTCGTTGGTGAAGGGCTCGGGGTCAGGCGCCGCAGGTGACGCCGGGATACTCGACGGTGCGTACGGTCGCCGCGTTGGTGCCGTCAGCGGTTACCCGGACGGTCGCCACACCCGCCGGCACCGCCGACTTTCGCGTGTTGAACTGCTGGTACGCGTTGGCGCCGGGCGCGACGGCGGAGACCGACCGCTGCCCGTACGCCGTCTCCAGCACCAGGTCCACCGGCGCGTCGTGGTCGTTGCGCGCCTGGACCGCCACGTAGGCGTTGCCGCCGACGCACCGTGCCTGGGCACTGACCGTGACCGGCACCTCCGCGCCGGCCGCCGCCTCGAAGGCCCAGGTGTCGAGCTCGAAGAGGTCGGCACCGGCCGGCCCGGCGTAGGTGAAGTACACGTCGTGCACGCCCGCGACACCGTCGAGTTGCGCGGTCAGCTCCGTCCACTCGCCCAGCGGCGCGTCGACCGGAATGGTCGCGACCACCGGCGCGGTGACCTCGTCCAGCCGAACCTGGATGGTCCCGCCGGTCGCCAGCGGTCGCACCTTCGCCGACACACTGCCGGCGCCGTCTCCGAAGTCCACCGACGACAACGCCGTCCAGTCGCCATTGTCGATGTCGGTCACCACCAGATTCGGTGCCGCGTCGCCGAACTGGGTCGATCCACCGCCGACCTTCCGGGTCGCGACACCCTTGCTCCAACCGAAGGTCTCCGCCTCGAACACCCGGTACGGGTCGAAGTCGCGGACCTGGTCGACACCGGCGTAGGTCCCCACTACCTGCTGGATCGTGCCGTCCGGGTTGAAGGTCAATTCCTGGATGTGCGGGCTGCGGTACCCCTGGGTGGTGTTGCCGTTGATGCGCTTGTTCAGCGTCGGGGCGTGGTACGTGAAGTAGTACCGGCCCTCGAACTCGAAGACCGACTGGTGGTTGTTGCCACCGGTGCCGGCGCCGAAGAACTGCGACTGGTTCGGGAACAGCACACCCGCGTAGGTCTCCTTCGGCCACACCATCGGGTCGTCGGAGATCAGGTAGCCGATCTGTCCACCGCCCGGATACCCGGGCAACGGGGTCTGGTTGCCACCGAAGTCGTTGCCACCGAAGTGCGAGGAGTACGAGAGGTAGTACCTGCCGTCGCGCTCGAAGACGTGGGCCGCCTCGAAGGCGACCGGGGCGTCCACGACCGCCGCCCGGCCCTCGGTCGACACCATGTCGTCACCGAGCCTGATCGCCCGCAGGTTCTTCGGGTTGTTGAAGCGTTCGGCCGGCGGCATGCTCGTCAACGCGGGACCGCCACCGAAGTAGAGGTAGGGCTCTCCGTCGGAGTCCACGAACGGTGCCGGGTCGAACTTCCACGCCACGTCCTCGGCACCCGGCGTACGGCCGTCGATCAGCGTGCTGGTGCGCTCGCTACGCCACGGGCCGAGCGGGGAATCACCGGTGATCACGTTGCTCGATCCGCCGCCGTTGGCATAGTAGAGGAAGAACTTCTCCTGACCGTCGACCACCTTCCGGGCCATGCCGGGTGCCCAGGAGTTGTTGGTGAACGGTGCCACGCCGTTGGGGCCGGCAACCTGGATCTCGCCGTGGTCGGTCCAGTTCACCAGGTCCGCCGAGGAGATCACCGTGATCTGGTTGATGTCGCCGTAGTTGATCCCCGGCGAGACGCCGGTGACCGGGTCCGGCGCGTAGCCCTGGGTGTCATTGGTCAGGTACAGGTACACCCGGCCGTCGTGCACGAAGCCGAACCCGTCGGCGCCGAACTTGTGCCCGATCAAGGGGTTGTGTTCGCCGGGCAGCTTGCCGACCACCTCGATGGTCTTCGACGGCGCGGGCGGCGGCGCGGCACCGACCACCGACACGTCGTCCAGCTTGAAGTCCATCAGGTGCAGATCCGGGTCCGACGACGGCGTGCTGGTCCACGGCGTCTCGAAGAACAACCGGGCCGTCGACACGTTCTGTCCGGCCGGGATGGTGAAGGTCCCGTTGAACTGCGCCCACTGCCCCTTCGTGGCGACCACGCTGACCAGGTTGGTGTAGGTCGCCGCGCCGTAGTGCATCGTGGCGAAGAACTGCTTCGTCGCCGGCCCGCTCGGGTTCTCGTACTTGATCCGGGCCGTCAGGGTGTAGGTCTGCCCGGCCTGGACCCGTCCGCTGAGGTTCTGCATCGGGCCGGAGCCGGTCGTCGCCCGGTTGGTGACGAGCACGGCGCTCGATCCTGAGTAGGCGTCCGCGGTGAGCGAAAGCGTCGCGCTGTCGGTCGCGTTGCCGTTGTTGACGAACCAGTCGGTGAGACCGTCCTCGAATCCGCCGTTGACGATGAGGTCGGTGTCGGCCGCCTGGGCCGGCGACGCGGCGACGAGCCCCGTGGCCAGCATGAGCCCGACCGTGGCGACAGCGACGACCCGTCGTACGGCCGTCCTTCGCACCTGATGTGTCACTGACAGTCCTCCTTGATCACTTCGGTGGATCCGGGGGTCTCGTGCCGCCGCCGGCCACGTGTCTCGCCGTGGCCGCCGGGACGAGTGGGGTCAGCAGCGCGTGGCCGGGTGGTTCGCGGTACGCACGGTGGTCACCGTCCGGCCGTCGACCGCGCCGGTGACCCGGACGGTGACGGTGCCGGCCGGCACCGCCGCGTCTCGCGTGTTGAACTGCTGGTAGGCATGGGCGCCGGGAGCGACGTCCGGCACCGACCGATGGCCGTACGCGGTCTCCAGCACGATGTCCACCGGGGCGTCATGGTCGTTCCGCGCCCGCACGGCCACGTACGCGCTGCCACCCACGCAGCGGGTCTGCGCATCGACCGTCACCGGCAGTTCCATCCGGTCGGCCCGCAGTACGCCGAGCCGGGCCAGCTGGTAGCTCAGGGCCCGCTCCGGCGCGTCGATCTGGTTCTGGGTACCGAAGCCGCCGGCCCGCGCCGCCTGCGCCTCGGCGAGCCGGGCGAGCATCGTGGCCCAGGCCCCGGCCGGGTGGTCGGCCTCGTCCAGGGTCCCGGCGTACGCGATGGCGGCGTCGAGTCGGCTCGTGTCCAGCGGCCGGCCCTGTGCGGTCAGCGTGTCGCTGAGCAGGAAGTGGTCGAAGTCGACGTGTCCGCCGGTCTGCTGCGTGGCGTAGCTGAACAGGCCGACGCGGTGCCCCATGAAGTGGGCGAGGCTGCCGTCCAGCGTCTGCGGGCCGACCCGGCTGCCCAACTGGTGCCACTGCTGCCCGTCGAGGCTGTAGTGGAAGGTCGTCCAGAGCTGACCCGTCGGCGACGCGAAGTCGAGATCGGCCTTCAGGTGCACCTCGGTCGCGTCGCCCAACGCGACGGTGCTGCCCGGTAGGAAGCTCTCCAGCGTCGCCTGGTCCAGGTCGACGGCGAACGGTTGCCCCCGGTTCACCACTCCGAGGGTGTTGACGCCGTCGGTCCGCTTGACCGCGACGTACGAGAAGCCACGGTTGTAGGCGGCCAGCCCGGCGACGTCACCGTCCCTCATCCCGGAGATGTCCATCCTGGTCTCCACCGACTGCCGCGGGCCGAACGTCCGCTGCGACAGGGTGTTCCGGGCCTCCTCGAACCAGGCCAACTCGGCGCGGTTGGCGAGCTTGGTGTAGACGTACCCGCCGGTGACCACCTTGCCGGCGGTGAGCCGCAGCCATCCGTCCCGGTCCGTCAGCGACCAGTACCGGTTGTCCGGGGCGTGGTTCCACTGCCACGCCAGGTCCAGCCGGGACCCGTTCGGCGCGATCTCCTCCTCGACGCCCGGCGGTGCCGACCACTGCTCGTCCAGGTACGGCTTGTGGGGCGCGTCGTTGGCGAAGTCGTCGGAGACGACGATGCTCTTCTGCCGCTCGAACAGTTCCTCGGCCGGGCTGAGCCGGATCGGCTTGGCGAAGACACCGTCCACCGGTACGACCCCGTTGTCACCGAAGGTCGGCCAGCCGTCGGACCACGTCGCGGGGATCAGTGCCGGGATGCGACCAATCGGGAAGGTGTCCCGGAAAAACATGCCGTACCAGTCGGTACCGCCGCCGTCGCGGGCGATCGGCACCAGGCTGCCCTGCGCGAACCCGTTGGAGTTGAGCACGCCCCGGGCCTCGTAGGTGTTCACGCCACCGACCGAGGTGTACCGGCCGAGCAGTTCCCGCGAGCGGAACATGACCACCTGCCGGCCCTGCCCGGACGGCCAGGTGATGATGACCGCGTAGTACCAGCCGTCGATGTGGTGGAACTGCGCGCCCTCGAACAACCCACCGATGAAGGGCCGACCGGCGTAGTCGCTGGCGGTGAAGATGTTCGGATAGTCGCGGGTGATCGCGGTGAGGTCGGCGTTGAGCCGCACCGCGCTGGTTCCGCCGGAGCCGTAGAAGATGTACGGCGTGCCGTCGACGTCGAAGAAGAGCGAGGGATCGTGCAGGCCCCGGCCGAGTGCCGTACGCTGCCACGCACCGTTCTCGATGTCGTCGGTGCGGTAGAGATACGCGCCACCGAGGTTGTTGGTGTTGAACACGACGTAGAAGACGCCGTCGTGGTAACGCAACGACGAGGCCCACTGGCCCTGTCCGTACGAGTTCTGCCCGTTGCGCAGGGAGAACGAGTCGCCGACGCTGGCCCGGTCGAAGACGTAGTTGACGATCTCCCAGTTCACGAGATCGTGGGACTTCATGATCGGCGCACCCGGGCTGAGGTGCATCGTCGTGCTGATCATGTAGTAGACGTCCCGCCCCTCGTCGTTCTCGGCGGCCGGGACCCGCTCCACGCTGATGTCCGGCACGTCGGAGCGCAGCAACGGCACGCTGTACGTGCCGTCTCCACGGTCGGTCGAGGTGTACGACGACCGGGGTGACCATTCGTCGGCGGCGTGGGCCACGCCACCTGGGGAGATCGCGGCGGCGCAGACGAGCACGCCGGCCGTCACCAGGGGGATCCTTCGTCGCGGGCGTGGGGCGGAAGGGCCGTCAGGCACCGGCATGGAGGGGCTCCAGACGCGAGCGTTACGGGAGCCTCCATGCTGTTAGCGCTAACATAGATCGTCAAGACCTTGGCCGAGACTGATCCGAAATCTTCGTGAAACAGCGGCCGTCGATCGGCAGCCGTCGTCCAGAAGAAACCTGACTCTCGGTCGCCCCGCCCGGGAGCTTCCACCGGATCGCGTTCGCCGGCCACCTGCTGATCCGCACCTACCATCTGCCGACGGCGTGAGCGGCACGCAGATTCGATGTCTCGCCCACCTCCAGGCTGGCGGATGCGTCCGGTAGGGTGAGCGCCGTGACGACGTTTCGCATGGGCGAGGCGGCCGAACTGCTGGGCGTCAGCGCGGACACGGTGCGGCGCTGGGTCGATGCCGGTCGTCTCACCGCCGCCCGCGACGAGCAGGGACATCGGGTGATCGACGGTGTCGATCTCGCCGCGTTCGTCCGGTCGCAGGCCGGCGACCCCGACGACCGGGCGGAGGAGTCCTCGGCCCGTAACCGGCTGCGGGGCATCGTCACAGCCGTGGTCAAGGATGCCGTGATGGCCCAGGTGGACATCCAGGCCGGTCCGTTCCGGGTGGTGTCGCTGATGAGCCGTGAGGCGGTCGACGACCTCGGCTTGGCGGTCGGCTCGGTGGCGATCGCGGTCATCAAGTCGACCACCGTCGTCGTGGAGAGACCGCCGGCCAACGCGGACAGCAGGAGGAACGGCTCGTGACGACGCGACGGTTCCTGGCCGTGTTCACCGCCGTCATCATGGCGGGGCTGGCCGGCTGCGGCGGGAACGAGAGCGCCGGCCCGCGACCGAATGGCGGCGCCAACGCCGTTAGCGGCGACGTCACGGTGTTCGCCGCCGCGTCGTTGACCGAGTCGTTCACCCGGATCGGCGAGAATTTCGAGGTGGCCCATCCGGGCGTACGGGTCGCCTTCAGCTTCGCCGGCAGCTCCGCTCTCGCGACGCAGATCAACCAGGGTGCGCCCGCGGACGTGTTCGCCGCCGCCGCTCCGGCGAACATGACGACAGTCACCGACGCCGGCAACGGCGACGGCAGCCCGAGCGTCTTCGTTCGGAACCAGCTCGTGATCGCGGTGCCGAAGGGCAATCCGGACGGAGTGGCCGGCCTCGTCGACCTGAACCGGCCGGGCGTCAAGGTCGCGCTCTGCGCCGAGCAGGTGCCCTGCGGCGCGGCGGCGAAGAAGGCCCTCGACGCCGCCGGGGTAGGCCTCACCCCGGTCACCCTGGAACAGGACGTCACGGCGGCGCTGTCCAAGGTGAGACTGGGCGAGGTCGACGCGGCCCTGGTCTACCGGACCGACGCGCGGTCCGCCGACGGCGACGTGGACGGCATCGAATTTCCCGAGTCGGCCGGGGCGATCAACGAGTATCCGATCGTCGTGCTCAGGGACGCACCGAACCGGCCGGCCGCGCGGGCGTTCGTCGACCACGTGCTCTCCGACGCCGGCCAGGCGGTCCTCGCCGCCGCCGGATTCCAGGCCCCGTAGCCGATGTCCCGGCTCGACGCCGCGGCCTGGCGGTCCGGCCGGACCGCGCCGGCACGCCCCAGACGCACCGGCCGGGTACCCCTGGCACTGCTTGTGCCCGCCGCGCTCGGCCTGCTCTTTCTCGTGCTGCCGCTGGCCGGGCTGCTGATCCGTACGCCGTGGAGCACGCTGCCGCAGCGGCTCACCGAGCCCGGTGTGCTCACCGCGCTGCGGCTGTCGGTGCAGGCCGCCACCCTCGCCACGCTGCTCTGCCTCGTCCTCGGCATACCCCTCGCCTGGCTGCTGGCCCGCGTCGACTTCCCGGGCCGTCGCCTCGTGCGCGCCCTGGTCACCGTGCCGCTGGTGCTGCCACCGGTGGTCGGTGGCGTCGCCCTGCTGCTCGTCTTCGGCCGCCGGGGCATCGTCGGCAGCTGGCTCGACAGCACCTTCGGGGTCACCCTGCCGTTCACCACGACCGGTGTGGTCCTGGCCGAGGCCTTCGTCGCCATGCCGTTCCTGGTGATCGCCGTCGAGGGCGCGCTGCGTGGCGCGGACGTCCGCTACGAGGAGGCGGCGGCGACCCTCGGCGCCGGACGGTGGACCACCTTCACCCATGTCACGCTCCCGCTGGTCGCGCCGGGCGTCGCCGCCGGAGCGGTGCTGTGCTGGGCCCGGGCGCTCGGTGAGTTCGGCGCCACCATCACCTTCGCCGGAAACTTTCCCGGCCGTACCCAGACCATGCCGCTCGCGGTCTACCTCGCCCTCGAAACCGACCTGGAGGCGGCGATCGTACTCAGTCTCGTCCTGCTCGTCGTCTCGGTCGTGATCCTGGCCAGCCTCCGCGACCGCTGGCTCAGCAGCCCATGACCGTCGATCCGGGCATGCCCGGCACGGATCCGCGGCCCGACGGGGCGGTGCTCGACGCCCACCTCGTCGTGGACCGTGGCGCGTTCCGACTCGACCTGCCGCTGACCATCGGTCCCGGCGAGGTCGTGGCCCTCCTCGGACCCAACGGCGCCGGCAAGACCACCGCGCTGCGTGCCCTCGCCGGCCTGATCCCCCTGGCCGGTGGGCACCTCCGCCTCGCCGGTCGCCACCTCGACCATCCGGGCAGCCGCATCTGGACGCCGACCGAGCAGCGCCCGATCGGCGTGGTCTTCCAGGACTACCTGCTCTTCCCCCACCTGACCGCGCTGGACAACATCGCCTTCGGGCCACGCCGCAAGGGCCTGGACCGGCACCGGGCCCGACAGCGGGCAGCGGAGTGGCTGGCCCGGGTCGGGCTTACCGAGCACGCCCGACGCAAACCGCGACAACTCTCCGGTGGACAGGCCCAACGGGTCGCCCTGGCCCGCGCCCTCGCCGTCGAACCAGCACTCCTGCTGCTCGACGAGCCACTCGCCGCCCTCGACGCCCGCACCCGGCTCGACACCCGCGCCCAGCTACAACACCACCTCGCCGGTCACGCCGGCGCGACACTGCTGGTCACCCACGACCCGATCGACGCCGTCGTCCTCGCCGACCGGCTCGTCATCATCGAACACGGACGCGTGGTGCAGGAGGGCGACGTCGCCACCGTCACCGCCCAACCTCGCACCGACTACGTCGCCCGCCTGGTCGGTCTCAACCTCTACCGCGGAGACGCCGACGGACACCGTGTCCTGCTCTCCGACGGATTCGAGCTGATCACCGCCGATCAGCACGACGGCGGCGTCTTCGTCGCCTTCGCACCGTCAGCGGTGGCGCTGCACCCGAGCCGCCCCGACGGCAGCCCACGCAACACCTGGCCGGCCACCATCGCCGGCATTCAACGCCACGGCGACAACCTCCGCGTGCAACTCGACGGCCCGGTCGTGGTGGCAGCCGACATCACCCCGGCCGCCGCCGCCCACCTGAAACTGGCGCCCGGGCAGCGGCTCTGGGCCGCCGTCAAGGCCGCCGAGACCCGGGTCTACCCAGCCGGAGCGACGCCGGCCGGCACCGGCACCTGAGGCCCGGTGGTTGCCGTCCCTGCCCACCGCCTCGGCGTGCGCCAGCCGGCCACCGGTCACGGAAAGTCCTCCGGGCCGGTGCCGGGCAGCGTCGCGAGCAGTTGGCCGGCGAGGCTGCGTACCGTGAGGTCCGGCTGGCCGGCCAGCCGGACGAGGATCGGTCGGGTCCGGGTGTCCTCGCCGTAGTGTCGGGCCAGCGCGAGCAGGGCGGTGCGGCGGATCTCCCAGTCCTCGTCGTCCACCAGCCGCATCAGCAGTTCCCGCACGCCGGTCCGGTCGGCCAGGTTGGCCGCGAGCTGTTCCGCGGACCGGCGCCGCACCTCCAGCGCGGGATCGTCGCGCACCAGCCCCACCAACAGCACCCGTACCTCTGGATCACCGCCGAAATGCTCGCCAAGGGCGGCGGCGATGCGGGCGCGGATCGCCGGATCCTGATCGGCCAGCCGGCGCATCAGGCGCAACGTCACCGCCATCGCGGTCTCACCCCGTGCGATCAGGCAGCACACCGCCGCGTCGAACGCCGCCGGGTCGGTGTCGGACTCGATGCACTCCAGCAGCACGTCGGTCACCATGTCCGGCCTGCCGTACGCGCTGAGCGTCTCCACGGCGGCGAGTCGGATGCCGGCGTAGCTGTCCCGGCGAGCCCGCCGGGACAGCGTCTCGACCAGCCCGTCGGTCTCACCGTCGCGGGCCAGCGCCTGTGCCGCCGCCCGTAGCACGTTCGGATCGGGGTCCCGGCGAACCTGCTCGGCGAGGCACTCCCGCACCTCCGCGTCGAGCGGCTCACCGAGGCGGGCAAGACTACGGGTGACGCGTAGCCGGACGATCGGGTCCCGCTCCCGGGCGGCCCGGCTGATGAGCAGCTCCCGGATGGAGTGCCCGAGCAACGGGCGGCCGGTGAGCAGTTCGACCGCGGCGAGGCGGACGCCGGCGGTGGGATCCTGGCGGGCCCGTTCCCGCAGCAGCTCGCCGGTGCGGTGGTCCGGGTACGCCTCGGCCAGGGCACGAACCGCGGCGAGCCGGACCGTCGCGTCGTCGTCCGAGCGCGCCGCCCGTGCCGCCACCACCCACCCGCTGTCGTCCACCCGGTACCGGTCGGTCAACGCCGTCACGGCCGCGGCCCGCACCGACGCGTCCTCGTCCTGCTCGATCCGGTCCACCAGCCGGTCCCGGCACCGCCCGTCCGGGTCATTGACCAGTACGAGTCGCTGCACCGCGACCGCCCGGACCCGCGCCGAGGCGTCCGAGCCGGCCAGCTTGAGCAGCAGCTCGGTGCCCTCCGCGTCACCCTTGCCGGGCAGCAGTTCACACACCAGGCAGCGTCGGACCTCGTCGTGGGAGTCGCCGGCGATCCGCGAGAGTGCCCGTCCGCGGGCCGTCTCGCTCTGCTCGGGGAGGGTGAGCAGGCAGCGCAACGCGGACTGCACCACGCCCGGGTCGGTGTCGGCGGCCAGCAACCGGTGCAGCGTCCCGGTGACGTCGGGCAGGTCCGTGCAGCGTCCGGCGAGCACTCCCACGGCGGCCCGCCGCACGCCGGTGTCCCGGTCCTCCGTGGCCCGGGTCAGCAGCAGTCGCCGGACGTCCTCGGCCAGTTCCGCCCGCCCGCCGAGGGACTGCACCGCGAGGGCACGAACCGCGGCGTCGGGAGAGCCGGCGAGGTCGCGTAGCACCTCGACGAGGTCGCCGCCGCTGCCGAAGTTGGCGACCAGTGCGCGTACCGCGGCCTGCCGCACCGCGGTCGAGCCCTCCGCCCGCGCCTGCGCGAGCAGCAGCTCCTGGCAGTGACGCCGGCTGCGGCCGGTGTTGTCCACCCGGCCGGCGGTCTCGGCCAGGCCGGCGACCAGCGCTATCCGCGCCTGCCGCTCGCGGCCCTGCCCGAGTTCCCGGACCAGCAGCTCTTCCAACTGCTCGTCCGCGGTGGACAGCGCCGCCGCCGCCCGGGTGGCGAACGTCGAGCCGCTGCGCCAGCTGGTGTGCACGCCACGTCGGCGGTACCAGTGCAGGAAGGCGGCACGGCCCGGCCACTGCGCCCCGAGCGCCCGGATCGATGAGAGCAGTTCCTGCTCGGTGACCTCGACGAGGTTCGGGTCGTCGGTGGAGATGCCGTGCTCGATCAGCAGCACGACCTGACGTAGCACCGCCTCGCCGGCGCCGGCCAGCCCGGACGGCCGCGGTGCCTCCGCCACGCACTGCGCGGCCAGCACCAGGTTCCACGGTGGACTGGGCAGGTTCAACGGTGGCCAGGGGCGGTTCACCTCGGTGGCGAGCACGGTCACCAGGTCGTCGGCGGCGTCGGTGGGCAGCGCGCCGGCCACCAGCCGCAACACCTCCCGCCAGGACGGATCTGCCCAGTTCTCGCGGAACAGCGCACGCAGCTGGTCGATCCCCCAGGTGTCCGGGTCATGATCGAACCTGTCCACGATCTCCTCGGCACAGAAGAATTCCAGAAAGGTACGGTGCACGAACCCGAACAGTCGCAACCCGTACCGTTCCAGAATGAAACTTCGCTGACGCAATTTGTCGATCATCGAGTACGCCATGGCGTGCGCGCGCTCGTTCTCGAAACCGTAGAACTCGACCAGGTGGTCACGGAAGATCCGCGACAATTCGTCCGACTCGATGTAGTTGCCGGCCGGCCCGGACTCGCGGCACTGCATCCAGAAGGCCAGATGACGCAACAGCCGCAGCTTCGCCTGCGGGTCCAGCGGCGGCACGTCGCCGTGGCTCTCCCGCAGTTGCTTGGTCACGTCCCATTCGGAGATCAGCACGTCCGTGACGTGTGCGTAGAGCCGCCGTCGGTTACGGGGCAACGGACGGTCCCGGCCGACGATCGCCATCAGCATCAGCAGCAGCGGGTTGCCGGCGATCTCGCGCATCGCCCGGGACCGCCGCACCACGTCGAGGATCTGCCGCCGCTGCCGGTCCGCCTCGACCGACGGGGTCGACATCACGTAGCGGTACCAGTTGCCGAGGAACCGGGCGATCTGCTCGTCGTCGAGATCCTCCAGGGTGAAGTGGTCGAAGCCGGCGTTGGCGAAGGTGTGCCGCAGGTACCCGGCGGCCCGCGAGGTGACCACCGTTCGCACCCCCGGGTACTCGTTGGCGAAGGTGGCGATCTGCGCGGCCATCTCCTCCCGCTGGGCCGGATCGAACACCTCGTCCAGCCCGTCGAAGAGGAACAGGGCCTGCCCGCCCTGCCGCAGGTACGCCTCCAGCACGTCGCGGTCGACACCGGCCAGCCCCTGCTGATGCCGGTGACCGACGTAGTCCAGCAGGCCGTCGCACCGGCCGTCACCGCGATGCGCCGCGTAGGACCGCAGCTCGATCAGGACGGGAAGATACCGGTCCAGCGCCGCCAACCTGGGTTCCTCACAGACACCGGCCAGGGCCAGGGCGAGGTACCGCGCGGCCGCCGACTTGCCGGAGCCGGGGTCGCCGAGCAGCACGATGGCCCGTCGGGCCGGGTCGCACACCACGTCGAACAGCGCCGACGCCTCCTTGGCCGCGTACTCCTCCCAGAGCCGTTCCACGTCCTTCGGGTCCACCACACCGGGCAGCGCCCCGCCGTCTCCGTCCGGGCCGGAGCCCGCCCAACGCCACCAGGCCAGCGGCATCTCCGGGCGGGCGTCCTCGTGCACGCGCGGCTCGACGAAGACATTGGAGAGCCCGACGGTGAGGTATCCGATGGTGGGCCGCGGCGAGACCGCGTCCAGCGGCACCGCCTCATACCGCAACCGGAGCTGCTTGTGGTACTGGCTGCGTACCGCCTCCGGCAGATGGGTGTCGGGGTCGCCGGGTTCACGGGCCGGTGACCGGCCGCTGCGCACATCGGCCAGCGCCACCGTGACCTTGGCCGACAGGTCGTCCACGCTGGAGAAGAAGGCGCACAGGTGGCGTTCCTTCAGCTCACGCCGCAACGCCACGATCTGCTGCCAGTCGCCGTTGCGGTCGATCATGTCCACCGGCCAGGGCGTGTCCTCGGCCAGCAGGAAGATGAGGCAGGGCTTGCCGGCCGCGAGCGCTTCGCGGTATTCCAGTTCGGTGATGGAGGATTCCTGGCCGGGCGGCCGGTAGCCGTAGCGCCACGCGAAAAGGCCCACGTAGAGATCGCATCGACGGACGTCCGTCAGACAGCGTTCCAGCGGCGGGCGGACGTCGGCCCCGTACGCCTCCATGGCGACGTCCTCGATCTCCAGGCGGCGCGCCACCGCGTGCACGGCCGCACGGTATTCCAGCAGGTCCTTTTGGGTGGCCGAAATGTAGACCTTCATCGACGGCAAACTCCAGGGGTGGCTGGCGACCGCATTCTTAAAATATCAGCCGTCGTCACATCCAACGGTCCCGCGCACGGCGCCACCGGCACATATCGGCCTTGCCACCACGGATGGGCCTATGATGGCCGCGGGACGGATTCGGACCCGGTCATCGGCCGCAGGCCGGTGCCCGCCGGTGTCCCCCGTGGTGCCGATGCGGAGGAACCATGCTCACGGTGGGCGAGGTGCACACCAGCCTGCTGCAGCACAGCACGGCGCTGGCGCAGGACCAGAGCGCCGAGGTGCTCAGCCTCGTCGAGGGCGAGGCCGTGCTGACCTCGCGACGCCCGTCGCTGTACGCGGTCTCACCCGACGTCCGCACCGGTGTGGACTGTTGGCTGCCGAGCGCCAAGAACCGCCAACTGCGCGGGGTGGGCGCGGTGGTCACCCGGGCCGTGATCACCGGGGGCCGGATCGTGCAGGCCTCCTCCATCATCCAGGTCGTCGCCGGGGAGCGACGCCGACCATGGTCGCACTACCTGGCCAACTCGGGCGTGCTGGAGACGGTCGGCAAGCTCGACGCTGACGATCTGGCCAACGGTTTCCTGCACGGCAACGCGGCCGACGTGCTGAACCTGGACGCGATCACCGGCCGGGTGCTCGACAGCGTGCAGATGTCCGACCTGTTGGACCGGCGACCGCCGCTGCGGGCGGCGCGTACCCGGTTGCGCTGGACCGCGCAGGTCCACCAGCAGCCGGGTGAGAGCGCCACCGCGGACGTCGCGGTCGACTCGCCGACACTGCGCACCGTACGACTCACGGTGAGTCCGCAGGACGTGCCGGCGGCGGTCGCCGGCCTCTGCGAGGATCTCGCCCTGCACGACTGGCTGCTCACCATGCTGTCCGCTCTGGTGGAGGCGGCGGTTACCCGGGCCGGCTCGACACAGGAGCACATCGACCGGCTGCGGCCGGTGCTGGAGCACCTGCTGCACCTGTGGCTGCCGGGAGCCCGGGTCGACCCGCGACTGCGACCGATCTGGGACCGGCTCGAGCAGGTGCCCGGATTCAGCCGGCAGTGGCAGTCGTCGGTGAACTGGATCCGAGACCAGATCACCGTCGGCAACATGGCCATCCTGCGCGACCTGGCCGGCCGGGCGGCGCTCAGCCAGTCCTGCGCGCACGCCCCGCTGGACGAACCGTTCTCGACCGCCGCCACCGGCCCGACGGACCGACGGGTCGGCCGGGGAGCGCAGGCACCACGCGGATAGGGCCAGCGTTCACTCCCCGATGAACACGTAGCTCAGCCGGTCGACCAGTTCGTCGGGCAGTTCCAGACCCTCACTGCCGGCCCGCTTCGCGACCTGCCGCGCGACCGCGGGTGGCACCGCCACCTGACCGAGAATGGTCCGCACCGCCAGCTCAACCGGCAGGTACCGGGTGTCCATCAACGTCACCGTGCGGTACCCGCAGAACGGCGTGGCGTCCGGGTTCAGCTGGACGATCGCGGGCAGCCGGTCCCAGTCGGTCGGCAACGGCTCGTCGGGCGACAGCCGGTACGGCTGGGTGACCGTCTGACCGCGGTGCCGCAGCACACCCAACCTGGTCATCTGCCACACCGAGGCGAGCAACGCGCAGGCCCACACCCGGCGGTCCGGCTCGTCGGACCACAGTTCGACGTCGACGAAGATGGAGTGCTGGGCGTCGCCGGACTGCAACGGCGGGGACCACGGCAGTGGCAGCGTCATCGCGGGGGCGTCGACGTGCCCCGGCGAACGCTTGCCGTTGGACAGCCAGCCGGACTCGCTCAGTGGCGGCCGGCTTCCCGTGGTGTGTCGCGGCGGCTCCACCACCAGCGTGTCCACCACCAGCCGGGCCAGTTCCACATCGTCGTGGCGGGCGAAGCTCGACTCGCGGGCCACGTAGTCGAGCACCAGCCCGTGCTCCGCCGCAGCCTGCTGCACCTGGGGAATCACCTCGCGCGGGGTGGCGAACCGGTGGAAGTAGTCGTCGACCAGGAAGCACGTGCTGATCCTGGGCTGCCGATGGGGACGCAGCCCTCGGCGGGCCACCGCCGGAATCGCCTGCGCCCAGTCCGCGATCCGGGCGAACTTGCGACGCAGGTCCCGGCACCCGTCGCCGAAATCCTCGGCGTAGACGTGCCCCAACTCCACCGACAGATGCGAGTACGGCACGCTCTCCGTACGACGCACCGCGGCTGCCTCCTGAAACCTGACATCCACGCTCATCACACGGTCTCCCATGCCGTCTCGTCGAAGAGCCGCTCGGTGAGCTCCACGAAGGCGTCCACGGTCCTGGCGTTGGCGATCTTGGTCTGTACGTCATTGTCCGAGATCAGCTGCTCGCGCCACTGCAGCAGCGGGTCCAGCGGAACCGCGCCGAGTAGCGTGGTCCGGCCGGTGCCCCGCCTACGAGCCAGTTCCGCCAGTTCCGCGTCGCACCTGCGGAGAAAGGCCTGCTGCGCCAGGTCGAGGTGACCCACCTCCGGGCCCCGTGAATCGATCACCGCGGTCCGTACGAACCGCAGCGACTCCCGCAACCGGTCCGGCTCGTGGCCGTACTCCTTGCCCATCGCCAGGATCCCACCGGCCTCGAAGGCGAGGTCCGCCGCCGCCATCACGTGCTGCGGCGTCCACCGGTGGAAGACCAGCCACCGTACGGTCACCTTGCGCAAGGTCCGGTTGGCGGTGGCCGCCAGCGCTATCTGGCTGGCGTACGACCGACCGGCGCTCAGATCCACCAGGGTCAGGTCGAACTCCTCCTCCAGCCGCAGGAAGAGTTCGGCGCAGCGCCGGCCGATGTCGTCGGTGAAGCCGAACTCGCTGCCGTTCCGCTGCCCGGGCAGCAGCACCAGCGAGCCGGACCCGGTCGGTCGTTGCCGCAGGCTGACCCGCTCCGAGGTGCCCCACACGTCCAACTGCTCGGGTGACGGGATCTCGCCCCGAAGGTATCGGTGCAGGCCGCCCCCGTTGGGGCCGGCACCCTCGATGCCGTTGGTCGCCTGTGGGATCTGGAAGGTGATGCCGGCCGTCGGCGACCCGAAGTCGTAGTCCAGGTAGCAGGTGGAGCGGCCGGACAGGGCGCTGCGGTAGGCGATGTTCGCCGCGGTCACCGAGCGTCCGGTGCCACCCTTGTGCGACGTGACGAAGACCAGCATCTAGATCCCCTCGCTGGCCTTCTGTTGGCCGGTGGTGATGTCGTTGAGTTGGAGCAGCAGGGTGTTCGCCAGCGCGGCGGACGTACCGGGCTGCTCGTCCACCAGCGACTGTGCTCGGCGCAGGGTCGCCCGGATGCTGCGCATGGTGCGCTGCATCGCCTCACCGGCGAACGTGCCGCTCATCAGTTCACGGTCGAAGACGTACTCGGCCTCGTCGATGAGGTTCTGCGCGTACGTGGCGAGGCTCCCCGCCCGGGGGAACGGCCGCTCCCAGAGCAGCTGACCGGCGTTGACCAGCGCCTGCACCACACGCTCGGTGAGGTACCACGAGGGCGCCTCGGGTAGCGGCGCCAGTCCGGCGAACGCTCCCCCGGTGTGGTCCCACAGCCCCTGGTGCCGACCCTCGGGAATGCGCCGCAGCAGCAGATGCTCCCACACCTCGTCCGCGAGTTCGAGCACTTCGCTGCGTCGCCGGGCATTGTTCAGCAGCCCCGCGACGGTGGTGGCCCGCTGCAGCAGCACCGTCGAGAACTCGTTGACGTTCCAAGTCATGATCGGCTTCGACTCGGCGTCATTGAGAGTCACCTGCTTGCCCGGTGCGTGCACGACCAGTGCCGCCTCGTTGGGCGAGGCGCGCCGGGTGATGCGGCCTCGCTGAGCCAGCTCCACCAGCACGTTGGCGATCCGCCCGAACTCCTCGTCACCACCGCGCCCACTGGCTACCAGGCCCTTCACCGCGAGCGAGGTGGCCTGGAGGGTGTAGTAGTCGGTCCGGTCGCCGTCGGTGGTACGCCAGGGGATGTCCTCGATCGGCCACCGACGACGGTTGCCGAAGGTCGCCACCGTCGCCCAGTACCGACGGGTCAACTCCCAACGCAGTTGAAGAATCCGGAACAGTCGCTGCTGTTCCTCGTTGAGCAGGCCGAGCAGACGGGTACGTTCGGAGTTGAGATCGTCGATGGCGTCCACCGCGATGACGGTGAAGTAGAGGTAGGGTGCGTTCTCCGCGGAGCCGTCCCGTTGCGGGCCGATGGGATCGCTCGTCGCCACCTTCTCGGCCCCGGCGATCGTCCCCCAGGACCAGCCGCACTCGAAGAGCATCTCGCTGTTGTCCAGGTCCTCGGTGACCTGACCGGATCCGACCACGACGTTACGCAGGCTCGCCATGGTGTCCCGCAACTGCTCGCGCAACGCGGCCACCACCTCGCGGCGTGGCAACTCGTCCTGATTGACCATGTCGCACAACCGCATGCCGAACTCGTCGGTCGCGGCGAAGACGGAGGTACTGAAGCTGCGCAGCAGCCCGACCATGGCCGCGGTGAGTCGTACGCTGGCCATCTCCTCCAACTTGTCCAGTTGCGCCCGCAGGTCGGGTCGCTTCGTGGAGGGCCGGTAGATCTTGACGAAACCGATGGTGGCCAGGGTCAGCGTAACGGACACCGCGAACGAGTCGACGATGTCCATCGACCGCTGCTCCTCGGTGAGGTCCGGACCACCCTCGACAGGGGTCAGGTAGCTGCCGCCACCGAAGGTCGGCGCACCGCTGTCGTCCGTGTAGCGCACGAAGTACTCGGTCATGATCCGGACCAGGCGGCGTGGAATCTCGATCGCGCCGCCGATAGCGCCGAGGGCCTCGATGACCTCTTCGTCGATGCGGTCCGGATCGTCCAGCGACAACACCGGGATCTTCGTCGCCGGCAGCAGCAGGGTCAGCAGTTGCTCCGCGTCGCTGATGGAATTGGACCCGCTCCGGCCGCCCCAGTCCCATTCGTCGTTGCGTAGGCAACTACGCACCGTGGCCCGCCAGATGTCGAGAATCTCCTGGCGCGGCTGCATCCGCATGGTCCACCACCGTCTGCTGTAGTCGTCGAAACGGAGCTGCTGATATTGCCTGGCCCACGATGACCCACGATGCCGTGCACCCATCATCGTATCCCTGCCGAAGCGTCACCTGTACGCCCGTGCGTACCGATCTTCCAGGGCAGCTGGCCGGCCGAGCGTCCATCGGGGAGCGATGCGGAAATCCGACCCTCGGCAATGAACCCGACCGGCTCCGGAGCGCGTGGTGAGTCCGCGCGAAGTCCGGCATTGCCGTGGGTCGACCGCCCCGGGGGAGATCGAGAAGAGTTCAGGGCGTCAGGTCAGCCACGGCTACGCCCGGTCACCACCAGCATGCCCAGATATCCGTCCCGTAGCGACGGCGTGGGCCGCACCTCGTGCATGTCCACGTCGTACGCGCCGGCCGCGATGCTCGCGACGACCTCCGCGCGGTGCAGCCGCACGGCCGGGAACCAGTGCTGTCCGACCCGGTAGCCGTTCGAACCGAGCATGAACGCGGCGGCAAAGGGTGAGCCCGGGTGCAACGCCTCCAGGAACCGGCCGATCGCACGCTCCGCCTCGCCCCGGTCCGCCGAGATCGAGCAGGCCACGAAGAACATGGTGCCCGCGCCCCAGACCCGTCTGGGCAGGTCGAAGACGCTCAGTTGGGAGACCCGGCCCACCCGCGCCAGGCGTTCGCGGGGATCGGCGAGCGCCGCGTACGCCGAGTGCTCCGCGCACACCTGCCAGTACGCGTCCCAGCACTCGTCATAGCCGCTTATCTGGTTTCGCAACCAGCGCACATTCGCCGTGGAATATTCGCAGAGTTCGACCCTGCGCGCGAATGGCAGAAGGGACAGCGCCGGGTAAAGGTTGGCACCGGATCCCACGTCGACACAGTCCGCCTGGGAAATCTTCGCGTCCGCGAAGAAGTCTCTGATCCGACAGAGAATTTCGCGATCATCGTCGCGCAGCACGGAGTAGTTGTGCTGGACGTAGGCGCGCGGGTCGAAGCCGTCCCACTCGACCTCGGAATTGACCGCCTTGGGGGACCCAACTCGTGGCGGCGGGGTCGCCGGTTCACTGCAACCTGTACCAGCCGCCGGAATCAACGCCATGGAGGTGCCTCCATTGAAGTCGGCAGATCACTTTGGTCCTTGCTCCGACGCGCTCAGCCCGTTGCCCATTATGCATCGGATGCGATACCGACTCGCAAGTGTCGACGTCGACGCGAACGCGGGCACCGGTCTATCGGACCTCGGCCCCGGCAATTGATCAGTGTCGGCGACCGCCGTTTGCGGCAGCCGCCACGGCGGGCGGTCAGCCGCCGGTGCCCTCGGCCGTGCCATCGGGGCCGAGGGCACCCTCCACCTCGCCGACGTCGAGGTGGACGTGCTGGTGACCGTGGCCGGCATCGATGTTGATCTGGTCGAGCTGTGTCGCGGCCACCGACCACGTGGTGACGGCGAGGGTCGCCTGCCGCGCCGCCAGCGTCATCCGCTCCGCGCGCCCGGTGGCGGGACCGGCCAGCGCCAGAGCGACGGAGTCGACCGCGACGGCCACCTGATCGACAGCGCTGCGCAGACCCCCACGGGCCACGTTCGTGGCGGTCATGCCCGATGGCGGATCGGCGAACTGGGCGGTCAGCCGCCGCATGGTCTGCTGCCACTGGTCGACCTGCGCCCGGTCCGGGGTGCGCCCGGCCTCAGCCTCCTGCCTGACGGCACGAATGATCGGCGCAAGTTCCTCGCCCGTGCGGTGGGCCATCTCGGTGAGTTCGACGATCTGCTGCGCGTCCCGCTCGGCGTCCGCCTGGCGCAGTTGCGCCACACTCGCCTCGGTCGGGTCCGGCCGGCCCACGGCGTGCCCGACCACGCCGCCGACCGGTGCCGCCACCAGGACCGCCGCCGCGGCGACAGCGATCATCCACGTCCTCGTCCGCGTCTGCCGCGCGGAGGGAGTCAGCAGATAGGAGGGCCTTCCGGTTCGACGGGACATGACACCCCTCGCATCGACGGTCGTTGCCCTGGGAGCGTAGTCGTCACCACCACCGACGTCGATAGTTCGGCAGTCGAAGACCGAACTTTCGCCCAGGCCGACGAAAGCGCCGGGATGGACCTCGATCGTCTGTCGTCGAGTGAGTCGACACGCCGCTGCACCGGTCACTCGACCGCAAACACATCATGGACCGGTTGTTGGTGGGAGGCGGCGGTCGGTGGCGTCTACGCTTCGGCCTGCTCGCCGAGGCGGGCGAGCGCGCCACGGGCACGGGCCTGCTCCTCGGGCCTGTCGATCTCCGTGGCCAGGGCCAACGCCTCGACGTGCCGCGCGATCGCCTCGTCCCGTGCGCCCTGCCCGGTCAACGCCCGCCCCAGCCCGTTGAGCACACAGGCCTCGCCGTACCGTTCACCGATGTCGCGGAACAGGGCGAGCGCCGGTTCGTAACATTCGACCGCGTCGGTGAACCGGCCCAGCGCGACGTAGGCGTCGCCCAGGTTGTTCAACGCGGTCGCCTCGCCGCCGAGATGCCGCAGCTCACGGAAGATCGCCAGGGCGCGGCTGTTCTGCTCGACCGCCGCACCCGGACGGCCCAACCGCTCGTGGACGGCACCAAGGTTCGTCAAGGTGTTCGCCTCGCCGACCCGGTCACCGATCTGGACGAAGCGGTCCAGCGCCAGCTCGTGATAGCCACCGGCACGCTCCCAGTAGCCGGCCGCGCTGTGCACGACCCCCAGGTTGCCCAGCACCCGCGCCTCCCCACGCCCGTCACCGGCGGCGCGGAAGAGCGGCAGTGCCCGTTCCAGATGGCTGATCCCCTCCGGGTAACGGCCCAGTTGCCAGCACACCACGGCGAGATTCGTCAGGGCGGTCGCCTCGGCGACGGGATCGCCGAGTTGCCGTGCCGCGTGCTCGGCCTCGGTGTGCACGGTGATCGCGTCGGCCGGGTACCCGCCGTTGTCGAGGTAGACGTAGAGGGTGCCGGCGAGCCACACGGCGTGCTGCGGCCAACCGTTGCGGGCCGCGTGCACACACACCGCCACGAGCGTCGCCCGCTCCGCGTCCAACCAGCGCAGGGCGGTCCTCGGCTTGTCGAGCGGCGGCCCGACCGGCGACCGCGGTGGCAGGGGCGGCCGACGATGACGCTCGGCCGGATACAACGCCTCCATCGCCGCCGCCGCGCTGTACAGGTAGTGGTCGAGCAGTCGGGTCAGGGCGGCACGACGGTCCGCCGGGCGGTCCTCCTCGCGACCCCGCTCCCCCGCGTAGGCGCGGACGAGGTCGTGCAACGCGTACCGACCGGCGACGGGCTGCTCGACCAGGTACTCGGCGGCGAGATGACGCAGGTGCGCCGCGGCGACGGCCGGGTCGGTGTCGAGCAGGGCGGCGGCGCCGTGCTCGTCCAGGTCCGCGCCGGGATGGGCGGCCATCCGCCGCAGCAGCGTCTGCCGCTGCTCGGGAAGATGCTGGTACGACAGGTGCAGGGCCAGCTCGACCCCGCTGTCCAGCCGGCGGTGCCGGTGCCGCTCGTCCAGCCGGTCGGCATGGTCGGTGACCGTCCACCCGGGCCGCGTGGCCATCTGGCCGGCGACCACGCTCAGCGCCAACGGCAGGTACCCGCAGCGCAGCGCGACGCGCCGGTGCGCCGACGGGTCGCTGCCCACCGCCACGCCGGGGACCGACCGCATCAACAGCCGCTCCGCCTCCTCCGCGGTGAACAGGTCGAGGTCGAGATGGACACCCTCGTCCAGGTCGGCGAGCCGGCGACGGGAAGTGATCATTGTCAGGGTCCCGGCCGAGCGCGGCAGCAGCGGGCGCACCTGCTCCGCACCGGCCGCGTTGTCGAGCACGACCAGGGCCCGCCGCCCCGCGAGCCGCTCGCGGAACACCGTCGCCCGCTCGGCCAGGCCGTACGGAATCTCGTGGCCGGACATGCCCAGCAGCCGCAGGAAGCCGTCGAGCACCGCCCCGGGCTCGGCCGGCGGCTGCCCCGGATCCGGGTGGTAGCCACGCAGGTCGACGAAGAGCGTCGTGTCGAAGCGGCCCTCGTCGACCAGCGACTGGCCGGCGTGTACCGCCAGGTGTGTCTTACCGACCCCGGCCATCCCGGCGAGCACGCAGACCTCCCCGGCGCGCCCGGCCTCGTCCGGGGCCGCCGCCGACCCGCCGGTCGCCGCAGCCATCTCGCTGAGCCGCGCCAGCTCCACCTGACGGCCGGTGAAGGCTCCCGTGTCGCCGGGAAGTCGGTCGAGCACGCGCACCTGGGCGGCCGCGGTCGTCTCGGCGAGGCTCACCCGTAGGGCCTGTCGCCAGTGCGCGAGGTAGCCCGTCTCGTCGTGCAACGCCCGCACGACGGCGAGCACCAGGTCGGCGTTGATCCGCCGACGGCCGGTCTTGAAGCAGTCCACGACGGTGCCCCGACGGGCCAGTTCGTCGGCGGGACGGCCCTCGGCCCGCCACCGTTCGTTGACCCGCCGGGTGATCGTCTCGTACGAGGGATCACCCGCCCAGAGCTTGAGTACCCGCAGGTAACCGATCAGCTCGTCGAGGCTGTGGGCCGACCCCGGGTCGGGTGGCCCATCGGACGCGGCAGCCTTCATGACACCCACGATTGGCGACGATAACAATCGATGCACACTCCCCCGTACGGAATCGTTTGGACTTCGCGCGACGGGAGGGCGGCCGTGTTGGGATCAGACGGGGTGACGGCCGCCACGGGGTACGGGGGCGTGGCGGCCAGCCATCGTCCGGCCGTCGACGGCGCGGCCGGGGGAAGCCGCCGCTGTCAGGCGAAACGGGTCGGGTCGCCGGCCCCCACCCGGACGATCTCCGGCTCACCGTCGGAGAAGTCGACCACCGTGGTCGGATCGGTTCCGCAGTCACCCGCGTCCACCACCGCGTCCACGGCGTGGTCGAGGCGCTCCTTGATCTCCCAGCCCTGGGTCAACGGTTCCTCGTCGCCGGGCAGCAGCAGCGTGCTCGACAACAGCGGCTCGCCGAGCGCGTCGAGCAGCGCGCGGGTGACCGGATGCGCGGGGATGCGTACCCCCACGGTCTTCTTCCGGGGGTGCCACAGCCGCCGGGGCACCTCCTTCGTGGCCGGCAGGATGAAGGTGTACTGGCCGGGGGTGGCCGCCTTGACCGCCCGGAACACCGCGTTGTCCAGCTGCACGAACTGCCCGAGCTGGGCGAAGTCGCGACACACCAGGGTGAAGTGGTGACCGCTGTCGAGGTGGCGGATCTCGCGGATCCGGTCCATGCCGTCCTTGTTGCCCAGCTGACTGCCCAGGGCGAAGCAGGAATCCGTGGGGTAGGCGATCAGCCCGTCCGCGCGGACGATGTCGACCACCTGGCCGATGATGCGCGGTTGCGGGTTGTCCGGGTGCACGTCGAAGTACCTCGCCATGGGCCGAAGCTTAGAGCGCCCCCGTCCGTTGTCGGCTTACCGACAGTGGCGCGCCCCGGCAGACGTCGACGTCCATCGTTGTCCGTATGGTCGTACCCACGCCCGGTGGCGGCTACGGGGAGATGCTCCGGCCCCGCACGACGCCAACCCCGGTACGGGTCACCGTGCTCGCCTTCGCGCTGCTGTCACTGCTGTTCACCCTCGCGACGGTGCACCGGCTACTGGCCGCGACCGGCTCGTTCGGCGCCGTCGTCTTCTTCGCCGTGATGGCCGCCGCGTGCGGACTGGTCGCGGTCAGCCTGGCAGCTCGCCGACGCTGGGCACCCTGGCCCGCGTACGCCCTGGCGGGTCTGCTGGCCGCCGCCTCGCTGGGCCTCTTCGGCGCGATCACGATCGTCGGCCTGGGCCTGCTGGCCTGGGTGGTCTGGGCCCTCAACGCCCGGGTTTCCCGCGACTGGTTCAGCGGCCGTCGTCGGCTGCGCTGATCTCCCGCCGGCGCACCACCGCGATCATCGCCGTGCCGACCGCCATCACCACCCCGGACGCGAGCAACGCCACCCACGCGTCGACCCGCAGGGTCAGGATCGCGGAGCCGAGGGCACCCAGGCCCATCGCGATGATCGCGGCGAACCGCCGCACCCACGCCCGCCCGACACCACCCGCGATCCGGCTGTCCGCCACGAGATTCACGATGGCCATCGTCACCACCACCGTGGAGAGATCACGGATCCCGACGTGCCTCACCACCGCGGCCTGCGCACCGAGCACGACCGCGAGCAACCCGGTCATGACCAGCACCTCGACGTCGCCGAGAGTGCTGGTGACCAGCCACAGCGCGGCCAGTGCGAGCGTCAGACCGGCGCCAACGGTCAGCACCACCACGCCGGAACGGGGCAACCGCGACGGACCCGGCGCCCCACTGGTCGCCCGGGCGGCGAGGATCGCGCCGACGGCGAACGCGAGCAGGGCCACCAGGTTGTTGGACACCGACAGGCCGGGAGCGCCGCCGAGACCAAGCCCGATGAAGAGCACGTTGCCCGTCATGTTGCCGGTGAAGACCCGGTCCAGGGCGAGGAAACTGACCCCGTCGATCGCCCCCGTCGCCACGGTCAGCATCAGCAGCGGCACATCGTACGTCCTGGTCATGACCCTTCCGAGGCTCGCGGACGAGCGGGCGGCCCACCGCGTGGCGGGCCGTGGGAGCGGGTGTGAGCAGGGGCGATCGTCCCGCACCGGAGTTTAGCCCGAAGGGCCGGAGACCAGCCCCGATGGAGCGCTGCGGCCGGCGGACTCTCCGCCGCCGGCCGAACCGGTCCCGGCGGACGGAGCGAACGGCCTCGATGCGTTGACAAGCGTGCCGGCCGTCGGCAGGCTGGATTGGCAGGACGTAGTCAGCCGAAGTGGCACACGGGGAGAGGCCATGCGGCGTCCACGCGTCAAACCGGAGCACGCCCCCTACCGGATCGCCGACGGCCGGATCCGGATCGGCGGCCCGACGTACGGCACAGCCGCCGAGGTGGCGGATCCCAGCGGTGCGATCTGGAGCCTGCTCGAAAGCATGGACGGCAGCCGCAGCGCGGACGAGATCGTGCGTCGGGTGCGGACGGTGCATCCCGAGGAGCCGGCCACGAGCGTTCGCGCCGCCGTGCAGCGCTTCGTCGACGCCGGCTACGTTGGCCGCCAGCGACGTCGGTCGACTCCACTGAGTCGGTCCGGACCTCGTGGAGTTGGCGAACCTCAACCGCCAACTGCTCTACACCGCTCGGCGAGACGGGAGGTGAGCCCATGCGTGAGCTGCTCGATCAGGCGGAGAGCAGGCGGCTGGGGCGGGACGAGTACCTGAAGGACTTCTGGGACCGGTTCTGGGCCGTGGACGGCGCTCAGGTCTGGAAACTGGAACGGCGGCAGCATTTCCTCGAACCGGGTTACGGCGTCTGGGAGGCGTTCGACCGGGGCGACTGGCCCGAGTCGATGCGGTTGCTCGAGGTGGATCGAGAGCAGATCGCCGCCGAGCACCGACGGATGGCTCGGCACGGAATCACGCTGCACTGGGTACGGGTGGTGGAGCCGCCGCTGAGCGAGTACGTGCGATGGAACCTGCACGTGCTGCGGGTCCGGGCGGAGTGCGGCACCGACATCCGGGTCGTCGGGCCGTCGCAGGTGACGCCGCTGGAGGGCGGCGAGCCGCTGCCGGAACTCGTCACGGTGGCTGACGAGACGCTCTACGAGTTGCGCTACGACGTCGACGGCGGGCTCGTCGGCGCGGACCGCTACACCGACGCCGACCTGGTCCGGGAGTGCCGGCAGGTGGTCGTCGACCTGCACCGCGCGGGCGAACGGTTGGCGGACTACTTTCGCCGCGAGGTGGCGGGCCCATCGGACGCCACCGGCGTCTGAGGATGGTGGGAATCGACCCGTCCAGCTACCCGGTGCCCGGTCACGGGCGGCTCAGAGCAGGCGGCCCCGCGCGTCGCGGGCCACGATGCCGTCCAGTCGCCGCCCCGGTGTCAACGTCTGCGGATCGAACCAGAAGATCACCACGTCGGTGTCCACGCTCCACTGTTTCATCCGGGCGGTGACCCGGCGACCGTCGACGGTTCCGACGATCTGCTGAGCGGGGCCCACGAAGTACCCGAACGTGGGCACCGGGGCGAGTTTCGACCCGAGGGGGGACGGTTCGTAGCCGATCTCGTGGAACCCGGGCCGACGATCACTGCCCTCGACGTCGTTGACCAGGTAGTCCGGGATCAACGTGCCGTCGTCCGACCGGCGACCGGCGACCAGCCCGATCGTGACGTCCCGCGCCCGGGGCAGCTCGACCCGGACGAAGTAGAAGACCCGCTCGTCGTCGCCGTACCTGATGCCGCTGGTCACCACCGCCCCGAGCACTTTCCGGTTCTCGGCGCCGGGAGGAGGGGTGGAGGTCACGGCGGCGGAGGTCGGCGGCGCGGTGGCGGCAGGTGCCGGCGGTGGCGGCTGCCCGGGCGGACGAGCGGACCGTACCGCGGCGGTGACGCCGACGGCGACCAGCGTCACCGACAGCAGCGCGGCGGCACCGGTAGCGGCCCGGCGGCGGCGACGCAACGACCGGCCCTGTCGCATCACCGCGTCCAGGTCGAGCGACTCCCATCCGTCCGGTTCCGTCGCCCGCATGGCCGCACGGAGGCGTTCCACCTCGTTCACCGGTGCCTCCCCTCGACGGCCTGCGGCTGCGCGCCGGCCGTACGCAGCTTTCCGAGGGCCCGGGAACCGGTGCTCTTGACCGTGCCCAGCGAGACGCCGAGTTCGCGGGCCACCTGTGCCTCCGGCAGGTCGAAGTAGTAGCGCAGCACGACGATGGCCCGTTCCCGGGGAGTGAGGGAAGCGAGCACACCGAGCAGCCAGCGCCGGGTGGCCACCTCGTCGGCGATGTCGCCGCCACGCCGCTCCGGGATGTCGTCGCTCGGGTACTCGCGGATCGGCCGCCGCCAGCGGTCGACGAGGTGGTTGACCAGCACCGTGCGGGCGTACCCGTAGGCGTCGTCGTCGCGTACGCGGCTCCACGCCGCGTAGGTGCGGACCAGGGCGGTCTGCGCGGCGTCCTCGGCCTGGTGATGGTCACCGGTCATCAGGAAGGCGGCATGCACCAGCCGCCCGGACGCCGCCCGGGCGAACTCCGCGAACTCCGCGTCACCCCGGGCCATGGCCACCTCGTGCACACCTCACGCCGGACAGGACGGGCGGGAGGCCCAGAAGGTTGAGACTGCGGTAGATCAACTCTTCGGACCGGTCGTTCGTCCTTCCTCCTGCGCGCCACCGATCGGCGGCGCGCACCGAGGGAGGAAGCATGTCGCCGAACACTACGCGGGCCCGGCCCGGGCGCGGCCGTGCGCACCTGTTGCCAGCGTTGCTGCTCACCGGAGTGCTCATCGGTTGCACCCCACCGCCGCCCGCCCAGCCGGACCCCCCGGCCACGGGGGCGCCGATCGGACCGGTCACGCCGCCGCCGGTCACCGCGGCCGGACCGGTCGCCGGCACCTCGGCCCCGCCGCGCGTGGTGAGCTATCCCGCCCACGGCGGTGGACGGTGGGCGGTAGCCGACGAAGAGCCGCCGAGCGCGCCGGGTCCGGGTCGCCTGCTGCGGTACCGGGTCGCGGTGGAGCGCGACATCCGCGGCCTGCCGGTGGCCGGGTTCGCCGACGAGGTCACCCGGACGCTGTCCGATCCGCAGGGCTGGACCGCCGACGGGACCTGGCGGCTGCGTCGGGTCGGGCCAGGACAGCGGGCGGACTTCACCGTCTACCTGGCCACCCCGGGCACCCGGGACGTGCTGTGCCAGGACGTACCGGACGGCTACACCTCCTGCCGTAACGGTGATCGGGTGGTCATCAACGTGGCCCGCTGGGTCAAGGGTGTGCCGGACTACGGCGCGAGCCTTGCCGTCTACCGGCGGTACGTGATCAACCACGAGGTCGGGCACCGGCTCGGCCTGGGCCACGAGCGGTGTCCGGGGCGGGGCCGGCCCGCGCCGGTGATGCAGCAGCAGACGCTCGGACTGCACGGCTGTACGGCCAACGCGTCGCCCTATCTGAACGGCCGGCGCTACTCCGGCCGCCCCGGCGCGTACCACGACCCGATCCCGCCTCGGGATCGCGGCCTGCCCGGTTGATCGACCTCGGGGTGGTGGGGGGCCGGCCGCCCGGTTGACAGTCCGAGATTAGTCAGCGATATTTGACTCTATGGAGGTTGAGCTTTCTTCCCTGGCGGCGCGGGCGCGTACCCATGCGGCGCTCGGCGATCCGGCGCGCCTGGCGATCGTGGATGCGCTCACCCTCGGCGACGCCTCTCCCGGCGAGATCGCCAACCGCCTCGACATGCCGACGAACCTGGTCGCCCACCACGTCAAGGTCCTCACCCAGGCCAACCTGGTGGTGCGGGTCCGGTCCGAGGGTGACCGGCGCCGCACCTACCTCCAGTTGCGCCCCGAGACCCTCGCCGCCCTGGCCACCCCTCGACTGGCCGGCGTCAACCGGGTGGTCTTCGTCTGCACCCACAACTCGGCCCGCTCACAGCTGGCCGCCGCGTTGTGGAGACATCGCACCCGCGGTGCCGCCGCCTCGGCCGGCACCCACCCCGCTGCCCGGGTCCACCCCCGCGCGGTCGCCGTGGCCCATCGCCATCATCTCGACCTCGACCCGACCGGCACCGCTCACGTCGCGGACGTCGTACGGAGCGACGACCTCATCGTCGCCGTCTGCGACAACGCCCACGAGGGGCTGACCGACCAGCTACGCCCCAGGCTGCACTGGTCGGTACCCGACCCGGTCCGGGTGGACACCGACGACGCGTTCGAGTCCGCCTACGCCGACCTCGCCGACCGGGTCGCCCGGCTCGCGCCCGCCGTCCTACCCGGAGACCCACGATGACCCACCTCGCCCGCAGCCCGCGCCCCGACCTCTCGGTCGACCAGCACCTGGCCCTCCGCACGGCCGCCACCCGTCTCGCCGCCGAATTCCACGGCACGTACGGCGCCGAGACGATCGAGCGCTTCCTGCACAGCAGTTACGACCAGTTCGCCGTCGACGGCCGGATCCCCCACTACCTCCCGCTGCTCGCGGAACGCTTCGCCCGGCAGCGTCTCCAGGCACTGGCCCGGGTCGAGGGCCACCACCGCGACGGCCGGCCCGTCGTGCTGTTCCTGTGCACCCACAACGCCGGCCGCTCGCAGATGGCCCTCGGTTTCCTCACCCACCTGGCCGGCGACGGCGCCGTGGCCTGGTCCGGCGGCAGCGAACCGGGCACCGAGATCAATCCCGCGGCCGTGGCAGCCATGGCCGAACGCGGCATCGACATCTCCGACGAGTTCCCGAAGCCCTGGACCGACGAGGTGGTCCGGGCCGCCGACGTGGTGGTCACCATGGGTTGCGGTGATGCCTGCCCGGTCTTCCCCGGCACCCGCTACGAGAACTGGGAGCTCGCCGACCCGGCCGGTCTCGACGTGCACGACGTCCGACCGATCCGCGACGAGATCGAGCGGCGGGTACGACGCCTCCTCGACGAGTTGAACGTCCCCACCCGATAGCCGGTGCACCCGCCCACCGAGGAGAAGCACAACCGATGATCATCGCACTCTGGCGGCGCCTGCTGGCCGAGTTCACCGGAACCGCCCTGCTGGTCACCGCCGTGGTCGGCTCCGGCATCATGGCCACCGCGCTGTCTCCGGACGACGTCGGTCTGCAACTGCTGCAGAATTCGATCGCCACGGCGTTCGCTCTCGGCGTGCTGATCCTGATGTTCGGGCCGGTGTCCGGAGCCCACTTCAATCCGGTCGTCTCCACCGCCGACTGGCTGCTCGGCCGCCGATCCGGCACCGGCCTCACCCCCCGGGAGCTCGCCGGCTACGTGGCGGCGCAGGTGCTGGGGGCCGTCGCCGGATCGGTGCTGGCCAACCTGATGTTCGGCCTCGCCGCGATCAGCTTCGCCGGTAGGGACCGCAGCGGCGGCAACCTGTGGCTCGGTGAGATCGTGGCCACCGCCGGTCTGGTCCTGCTCGTCTTCGCGCTCGCCCGCTCGGGTCGGGCTCCGGTGGCACCGGCGGCCGTCGGCGCGTACATCGGTGCGGCCTACTGGTTCACCTCGTCCACGTCGTTCGCCAACCCAGCGGTCACCGTCGGTCGGGCGTTCACCGACACCTTCGCCGGCATCGCCCCCACCTCGGTGCCCGGCTTCGTGGTGGCACAGGTCACCGGCCTCGCCGTCGGTGTCGGGCTGCTGGCGGCCCTCTACCCCGACGCCGGCGCCGCCGCCGACCAGGTCGTGGTGCCGGCCGACGACCAGGCGGCCACGAGCCACCGCCCATGACCTCCACGCATCCAGCCCGCCACCCACGACCCGCATCACACGAGAGGCATCCGATGAGCGACAAGCCCAGCGTCCTGTTCGTCTGCGTCCACAACGCCGGCCGCTCACAGATGGCCGCCGGCTGGCTGCGCCACCTCGCCGGAGAGACCGTCGAGGTCCGCTCCGCCGGCTCCGCGCCCGCCGACCGGATCAACCCGGCCGCCGTCGAGGCGATGCGGGAGGTCGGTATCGACATCACCGACCAGCGGCCCAAGCTGCTCGAGTACGCCACGGCGGAGTCCTCCGACGTGATCGTCACCATGGGTTGCGGCGACGCCTGCCCGGTCTTCCCGGGCAAGCGTTACGAGGACTGGAAGCTCGACGACCCGGCCGGCAAGGGTGTCGAGGCGGTCCGCCCGATCCGCGACGAGATCCGTACCCGGGTCGAGAAGCTCTTGACCGAGCTGCGGACGGCGGGCTGACGCCTGCCGTTCCCATGGCGAAACACGATCAACCAGATGCACTGTTAGTGCAAAATCCCACGTTGGTTTCCATTGACGATCCCACCATCGACGCCGGAATACTGCTTCCAGTCGCGAGATCGGAGGCAGCGATGACGGCGGACAGCAGCGAGGGTCTACCCCACGGCTTCCTCGCCGCCGGACCCGACGACCCGGTGGTCATGCTCAACCTGCTGCGGTTCGTCGACGGTGGCCGCGCGCGGTACCAGCAGTACGCGAAGGCCTTCGCCACGACCGTCGCACCACGCTACGGGGTGGAGGTTCTCTACGCCGGCGACGGCGACGACCCGCTCGTCGCCACGGCGGGTCAGCAGTGGGACGCGGTTCTGTTGGTGCGCTACCCGACCCGCCGGGCGTTCAGCCGCATGCTCGCCGATCCCGACTACCAGCGGATCGCCCACCTGCGTCGGGACGCGTTGCGCGACGCCGTGCTTCAGCCCACCCGCCCCTGGATGCCGCGAGATGGCATCAGGCCGTCCTGACCGGCTCGGGCCGGGAACGCACCCGCGGCGGGACTTGCCCGGTCACCGATCGCCTGGTTAGGTATGCCTAACCAAACTCCGGGGAGGGCTGATGTCGTCGCCTGCTGTGGCCGAGGCGATCGGCGATCTGGACAGCACCGTCGTCACCACCGGCGAGGTCGATGTCGAGGCGCTCGCCGAGATCTACCGTCGCGTGCACGCCACCGACCTGGACCTGCTCGACCACCGCGTGCCGTCGGTGGAGGAACGGCTGGGCTGGACCGCCGAGGCTCCCGGCTTCGAGGCGGCGCTCGGGTACGCCGACGGTCGGCTCGTGGGTACGGTGCTGGGCTGCCCGCTGCCATCGGAGACGCTGTGGTGGCGTGACCTGGGCGCGTCCGACGATCCCGACCTCGCCGTCGAGTGGCCGGGCCGCACCTTCGCCGTCTGCGCGCTGCCGCTCTATCCCAGGCCCTGACAAGCCATGCAACCGGCGACGGACCGTCCCGCTACCGGGGATGCCGTCGCCGATGGAAACGCTCTTCGGCAGCCGAACGTATCCACGGTGGAGGACCACGTGAAACGCAACTGGGAAGCTCTCGTACTCAAGGCCTTCGGTGGCAGGAATTTCCAACTCACCGTCCTCGACAACGAGCCGGTCGGCGACCGCTACCAGCGGCTACTCATCGACGGGGGTGACCTGCTGCGCACCTGCGGCGTGCACCCCACCATGTGGATCCGGCTGTGGTTCGACAACGCGGGCCGCCCGCACCAGCGGGCCTACACGCTGGTCGACCCGGACGCCGACAGCGGACAATTCCATCTCGTGTTCGCCCTGCACGATGGCTGCGCGGCGCGTTGGGCCGCCGAAGCTCGTCCGGGAGACACCATCGAGGCGACCGTGCAGGGCAGTTCGTTCACGCTGCCCGACCCGGCACCCGCCCGTCTCTATCTGGTCGGCGACGCGGCGTCGCTACCGGCGATCAACAGCTTGCTCGACGCCGCCGGGCCCGCGTCGGCGACGGTCTGGCTCGAGTACGCCCACGACGGCGAACGGAATCTGCCGTTGCGCAGCCGCCCGCACGACGAGGTGGTGTGGGTGCCGCGCCGCGACGACGGCGCTCACCTGGTGGACACCGTCACCACGGCACTCGGCACCGGCCGCGAAGACGCCCTGTACTGGGTGGCCTGCGAGGCGGCCAGCACCCGTAGCATCGTCAAACACCTGAGACGAGGGCTTAGCGTCGGCAAGGAGCAGGTGGAGGCGCTCGCCTACTGGCGCGCGCGGTGACCGGCCACCGCCGAGCCGGCCTCCGATGCTGTACCTGACCGCCCTCAACCCGACCGACGCCGTGCTCGACGGCCTCCTGCCGGCCGCCGACGCTCTCGGTCTGCCGGTCACCGTGCTGACCGACCGGCCCGACGACTGGCCCGACGCGGTGCCGGTGCGGGGCTGCCCGGTGCGGGACCCGTACGCCGTCGCCGAGGCGGTCCGGTGCGGGCCCGCCGCGGTGGGTCTGTTCTCCAACAGCGATCATCTCCAGGCCGCGACCGCGATCGCCGCCCGCCGACTCGGTCTGCCCGGCAAGGACCCCGAGGCGGCCCGCCGCTGCAAGGACAAGGCCGCCATGCGGCGCGCCGTCGCCGAGGCCGGCCTCGACGTGGTCCGCGCCCGGGTGCTCGCCCCGGAAGACCCGGCCACCTTCGACGTCTTTCCCGCCGTGGTCAAGCCCCGGGACGGCGTCGCCAGCGAGGACGCCTACCTGGTGGCCGACGAGGCCGACCTGGCCCGGCGGGTGACGGAGATCCGCCGTCGCCGCCCGGACGTGTTCCTGGTGGTGGAGGAGTACCTGTCCGGCGACGTCCACACCCACGACACCCTCGGTGACGGCGAGACGCTGACCGGGCTCGGCGGTTGGCGTACGACGCTCGGCGCGCCGCCCACCTTCACCGAGCTGTGTCTGGAGTGGGCGCCCGCTTCCCCGGCGGCGGCCGCCGGGCTGCGGGCCCAACTGGACGCGCTCGGCGTACGGTTCGGCGCATGTCACACCGAGTTCGTCGTGCACCACGGCCGGCCCCGCCTCATCGAGGTCAACGACCGGCTGATCGGTGACCGGATGGACCTCATCCTCGCCGACCTGCTCGGGGTACCCCTGTTCGAGTACGTCATCCGGCTGCACCTCGGCGAGTCGGTGGCCGGTCTCGGCGTGCCCGACCCGGCCGCGATCACACGTACCGCCCGGGTCGAGTACGTCTGCGCCGACCGGGGCGGCATGCTGGTCGCCGCCCCCGGCCCCGTCGACGCGGTACGCGCCGGGGTGCGGCTCGGCTGCCGCCCGCTACGTGCGGTCGGCAGCACCGCCGGCTGGACCGGCACCAACCGCGACTACCTGGCCGTCCTGCACGGCATCGGGTCGGATCCGGCCGCCGTCGCACGTGCACTCGTCGAGTTCCGCGCGGAACTCGACTGGGTGATCGCCCCGTGACCGACCCCGACGAGCAGGAGCTGTTCCACCGCGTCCTGAACGCCCTGCTGCGCGAGGACCATCTCGGGCTGAGCAGCCGCGGCGGGCCCGACGGCCACGGCTGGTGGCAGGCACCGCACCCCACCGGCCGGCTACGACTGCCGGTGCGTCCCGACGGCTTCCAGCACGCCGTCCGGCTCGCCCGCGCCGAGCTGCACGTGCATCCACCCCGCCGGACGCCCCGTCGGGTGGGCACCCTGGCGGAACTGCTGGAGCTGCTCGCGCCGCACGACGACCCCGACGCCGAGCAGGGGTGGCGCACCTTCACCGACGAATGTCGGCAGGACCTGCTCGCCCGACGGCTGGCCACCGCGACCCGGTCCCACACGTACGCCCGGATCACCGCCGCCCGGGTCGGCTCGCCCACCGGCCTCGGCGGCGCGCTCCTGGACGACGTGCTCGCCGCGCACGCCGGCCATGCCGTCTACCCCACCGACCGGTGCCGCCACGGCCTCGACGGCGCCGAGCTGCTCCGGTACGCGCCGGAGCACGCCCCCACGTTCGCCCTGCGTTGGCTGCCCGTACCGGCGCGGACCCTACGGCTGAACGGCCGGCTGCCCGCCTGGTGGCCGACGCCGGGCCGGGCCGGCCAGGTCCTGCTGCCGGTGCATCCACTCACCGCCGACCGGTCGGCCCTGCCGGTGCTGGACCACCCGGTCGTGACCGTGCGACCCACCCTGTCGATGCGGACCGTCGCCCTCGACAGCTATCCGACGACACATCTGAAGCTGCCGTTGCCGACCGCGAGCCTGGGCGCCCGGAACCGCCGTACCCTCGCGCCCGACTCGATGTCCGACGGAGCCGAGGTGGCCGCGCTGCTCGGCCGCATCGCCGCGGCGCAGCCCCGGTTCGCCGACCGGATCATCCACGTCGACGAGGGCACCCACGGCCACTGCGACGGCGACGAGCTGCGGTCCTTTCTGCTGCGCCGGCTGCCCGCCGGCCTGGACCGGGCGACCGTGGTGCCGGTGGCCGCACTCGCGGCGGCGGACCCCGTCGCCGGCACGGTCGCCCAGCGGATCGGCGGTGACGAACCGGCCCGGCTGCTCGGGTCCTATCTGGATCTCCTGCTCGACTGGCACGTCTGCCTGTGGTTACGGTACGGAGTGGCGTTGGAAGCACATCCACAGAACATCCACCTGGTCCTGCCGGACACCGGTCCGCTCCGGCTGCTCTACAAGGACAACGACGGTGCCCGGCTGGATCCCCGGTACGCGGACCAGGTGCGGCTGCGCGACGAGCGGATGTGGATCCGCCACCCCGGGGAGCTGGCCGACATGTTCGTCACGATCACCCTGCACCTGGCCGCGGCGGCACCCCTGCTCGCCCTGGCGGAGCAGGGCGTCGAGGTGCCCTCCCCCGCCGAGGCGCTCCCGCCCCGGCTGCGCGCCGCCCGCGACAGGTGGGGCGACACACCCGGCACGCGACGGCTGGTCGACCGGGTCCTCACCGCCGACCGGCTGCCGGTCAAGGCGATGCTCACCGCCGGCACGCTGCTGCCCAAGCAGCGGCTCGGCTGCACCGACGTGAACAAGTACTACCTCCGCACCGGCCCCAACTACCTGCGGAGCGCCTCGTGACGCCTCGGACGGCCGAGGCCGCCGCCCGGCCCGCGGACCACTGCGCCGACCTGGCCGCAGCGCACACCCTGCTCTCCTGCTACCTGCGGGAGGTCGCCGCGCCCGACGGTGCGGCCGAGACCGTCGGTGAGCTTCTCAAGATCCGGCTGCCACACCTCGGGTTGACGCTCTCCTGCCGGCTGGCGCGGGTCTCCCCCGTGCTGGCGCACCGCTACACCGGTCCGGTCCACTGCCGACCGACGGCGGGAACGACCACCCCGGCCGTGCCGGGTCCGCCGGCAGTCGACACACCGGTCGACGGCGCGCGGCTGGCCCGGCTGCTCGCCGCCGAGCTGACCGCCCGCACCGGGCTCGCCAACGACGAGTTCGTCGAACAGGTGCTCGGCAGCCGGGACGCGCTGGCCACCCTGTTGCGACGACGCCCGTCGAGCGACCCCACCCCGATCGGCGACCCGGTGGTGGACGGCTACGTCGACTCCGAACAGTCCCTGGTGCACGGGCACCCGCACCACCCGAGTCCGAAGTGGCGCAGCGGGGATCCGGCGAGCTGGTGTCGCTACGCCCCGGAGCTGCGCAGCGCCTTCCGGCTGAGCTGGCTCGCCGTGCCCACCGACCTGGTGGCGGGCGACGGGCCCTTCGACGAGCTGATCGCACCGCTGCAACCGCCGGCCGCGCCACCCGGGCACCACCTGCTGCCGGTGCACCCGTGGCAGCTCTCGCTGGTGCCGCCGGCCGACCCGAGGCTGCGCCGGATCGGTCCGGCCGGCGTGCCGGTGCGGCCGACCGCGAGTGTCCGCACCCTCTACGCCTCCTCGGTCGACCTCTTCCTCAAGACCAGCCTGCACGTACGCATCACCAACTGCCTGCGCAAGAATGCCCGCTACGAGCTGGCCGGGGCGGTGGCGCTGACCCGGTTCCTGTCCACCGTGCCCCTTCCCGCGCGGGTCGGGTTGCTGCGCGAGCCCGGCTACCGGACCGTCGACCTGCCGGGCGCGGACGAGGCGTACGGCACGATCCTGCGCACCGGGGTGCGCGAGCATCTGCGGCCGGGCGAGCGGGTGACCCTGGCGGCGGCGCTGGCCACCGCGCCGCTGGCCGTGCCGGACCCGCTCGACTGGTGGCGGGTCTACGTCGACCTCCTGGTCCCCACCGTCCTGGGACTGTGGCTCGACCACGGTGTGGTGCACGAGGCGCACCTGCAGAACGTGCTGGTGGTGCTGGACCCGGACGGCCGCCCGACCCGCCTGATCCTGCGTGACCTGGAGGGACTCAAGCTGGACCGCGGCCGGTTGGCGAGCTGGCCGGACCGGGTTCCCCGGCAGGCCGCCTACACTCCCGCGCAGTCCTCCCGCCGCGTCATCTACTGCCTCTTCGTCAACCATCTCGCCGGTCTCGCCGGTGCGCTCGCCGACGGTCACCCCGGCGTCGAGCCCCGGCTGTGGCGGACGGTCCGCCGGGCCGTCGAGGCGACGTACGCGCGCCTGGGTGAGCCGGCCGAGCTGGCCCCGCTGCTCGCCGGCGCTCCGCTCGCGACGAAGGCGAACCTGCTGGTCCGCTGGCACCGGGCACCCGACCAGCAGGCACCCTACGTGGCGGTGCCCAATCCGCTGGGCGGCGTCGGATGACCCGTCCGACGTACGTCTACGACCTCGCCGCCCTCGCCGCGCACGCCGCCACCGTCCGGGCGGCGCTGCCCGCCCGGGTCGGGCTGCTCTACGCGGTCAAGGCCAATCCCGATCCCGGCATCCTGCGCACCCTCGCCGCCACGGTCGACGGTTTCGAGGCGGCCAGTCGCGGCGAGCTGCGTCATCTCGCGGCCGTGCTGCCCGACCGGCGGGCGGCCGCCTTCGCCGGGCCGGGCAAGACCGACGCGGATCTCGCGGCCGCGCTGACCGCCGGGGTGGGCCGGGTACACGTCGAGTCCGCCGCCGAACTGCACCGCCTGGCCGCCCTGGCCCGGGCCGCCGGGCGCACGGTCGACGTGCTGCTGCGAGTGAACCTGCCGGTCGCGACGCCGGGCGCGGTCCTGGTCATGGGTGGGCAGGCGAGCCCGTTCGGGATGGACCCGCAGGAGGCGGTCCGACTCGCCGCCGACCCGCCGGACGGTGTCCGGGTCCACGGCGTGCACGCCCACCTGGCCAGCGGTCTCGACGCGCCGACCGCCGCGGTGGTGGCGCGCGCGGTGACCGACTGGGCGGTACGGCAGGTGGGGGCCGAGGAGGTGAACGTCGGCGGGGGCATGGCCGTGGACTACAGCCGCCCGGACCACCGATTCGACTGGCCCGGCTACGGACGGCTGCTCGGCGAGGTGCTGGACGAGCACCCGACGGTCCGGCTCCGGATCGAGCCCGGTCGCGCCGTGGCGGTCTACTGCGGGTCGTACGTCACCGAGGTGGTCGACGTGAAGCGGTCCCAGGGCCGGTGGTTCGTGATCGTCGCCGGCGGCACCCACCATCTGCGTACCCCGGCGGCCAAGGGGCACTCGCAGCCGTACGTGGTGGTGCCCCGGGGCGGCGACGGGCCGCGTACCGACGGCGGCCCGGTCACGGTCGTCGGTCAGCTCTGCACCCCGAAGGATGTGCTGGCCCGGGACGTCGCCAGCGGCCCGATCGCGGTCGGTGACGTCCTCGTCTTCGGAATGGCCGGCGCCTACGCGTGGAACATCAGCCACCGCGACTTCCTCATGCACGATCCGCCCGAGTTCAGGGCAGGAGATCCGTTCGACGTGGCCCGCGACTGGGGCCGTTGACGGCGCGGTGATGCCGATCCGATCGGTGCGAACCTGCGGTGAGCAACGACTCATCCGCCTTCCCCTCCCCTGATCTTACTGTTAGCTTGTTGCCAAGGATTTGCAAGAGCAAGGTGAGTGCACTGGGGGTACGGTGACCGCCACCGCCCTACGGCGGAAGCAGCAGGACCCGCTCGGCGTCGCGGCGCAGCGCCGCCGCACCGGGATCTGGCTGCTCGCCCTGACGGTCGGGCTGATCCTCACCGGGGTGGCCGCGGTCGGGTCCGGGGCGGTCGGTATCCCACCGGCGACCGTGGCCCGGATCATCGGGCACCACCTCGTCGGGTTGCCCGGCGAGGTGACCTGGACACCTCCGCAGGAGGCCATCGTCTGGCAGGTCCGGCTGCCCCGGGTGCTGCTCGGCATGCTGGTCGGTGCCGGGCTGGCCGTGTGCGGGGTGGCGTTGCAGGCCATGGTGCGCAACGTGCTGGCCGACCCGTACCTGCTGGGCATCAACTCCGGCGCCTCCAGCGGGGCCGCCGCGGCGATCCTGTTCGGCGCGGGCGTCGGCTTCGGGCAGTACGCCCTGTCCACCAGCGCCTTCCTCGGCGCGCTCGCCGCGTCGCTGCTGGTCTTCCTGATCGCCCGCAGCGGCGGGCGGGTGACCTCGATCCGGCTGCTGCTCTCCGGCGTCGCCGTCGGATACGCGCTCTACGCCACCACCAGCTTCCTGATCTTCGCCTCCGGTTCCGCCGAGGGCGCCCGATCGGTGATGTTCTGGCTGCTCGGCTCCCTCGGGCTGGCCCGGTGGAACGCCCTGCTGCTGGTCGCCGCGATCGTGCTCGTCGGCATGATCGGTTACCTGACCGTCGTCGGGCGACGGCTCGACGTGCTGGCCATCGGCGACGAGACCGCGCAGACCCTGGGCGTGTCACCCGACCGGTTCCGGCTCCGGCTGCTCGTGCTGGTGTCGCTCGCCATCGGCGTGCTGGTCTCCGCCGCCGGCAGCATCGGCTTCGTCGGCCTCGTGGTGCCGCATCTCGCCCGCCGCATCGTCGGCGCACCGCACGTGCGCGTGGTGCCGGTCGCCGCGTTGCTCGGGGCCATCCTGCTGGTCTGGGCCGACGTGCTCGCCCGCGTGCTGCTGGCCCCGCAGGAGATCCCCATCGGCATCATCACCGCCCTGCTCGGTGCGCCCTTCCTGCTGATCCTGATCCGTCGTCTGCACGCCACCGGCGCCTGAGCGCCCGATGAGCCGAGGAGAACCGATGAAGGCAACCCGTCTGGGCGTCGCCGCCGCCGCGTCCGCCCTCACGCTGCTGGTCGCCGCCTGCGGCGGTGCCACCGACGAGCCGGTGGCGACCGGCCCCGGGTATCCGGTCACCGTCACCAACTGCGGCGTCGAGGTGACCTTCGACGCCGCGCCCGAGCGGGTCGTCCTGCTCAAGAGCGCGGCCGTGCCGTACCTGCAGGCGCTCGGCGTCATGGACCGGGTCACCGCCCGGGCCGGGCAGTACCCCAGGGAGTACTACGACGCCGAGACGCTCGCCGCACTGGACCGGGTTCCCCTGCTGACCGACAAGACCGACACCAGCGGTCACCTGCAGATCTCCAAGGAGGTGGTGATCGGCCAGGAGCCCGACCTGGTGCTCGGCGAGGTCGACAACCTGTCCCGCGACACCCTCTCGGCCGTGGACATCCCGCTGCTGGAGGAGCCGGCGATGTGCCCGGACAACACCACCACCCCGAGCTTCGACGACATCTACCGACAGATGGAGACCTACGGCCGGGTGTTCGGCCGCGAGGCGGAGGCGGCCACGGCGGTCGGCGCGCTCAAGGAGCGGATGGCGACGATCCAGGCCGGGACGGGCACGGCGTCCGGACGTACCGCGGCGGTGCTGTACCCAACCGTCGGCGGCGGCACCACGTACGCGTACGGCATCGCCAGCATGGCCCACCCGCAGTTGGCGGCGGCGGGCCTCCGCAACGTCTTCGGCGACACCCCGCAGCGGGTCTTCGAGGTCACCGTCGAGGAACTGCTCGGACGCAACCCCGACGTGCTGATCCTGCTCCACAGCGACGGCGATCCCGCCGCGGTCGAACAGGCGGTGACCGGTCTGCCCGGCGCCGAGAAACTCAACGCCGTCCGCAACGGCGAGGTGATGACCCAGCTGTTCAACTTCACCGAGCCGCCGACCCCGCTCTCCATCGACGGCCTGGAGCGGATCGTGCAGCGGTTCAGGGCCGACGCGTGATCGAGGCGACCCGGGTCTCCTGGCACTACGGCGCGAACCCGGTGATCGACGGGGTCAGCGTGACCGCCCGCCCCGGCCGCGTGCTCGGGCTGATCGGCCCCAACGGCAGCGGCAAGACCACCCTGCTGCGGCTGCTTTACGGCGCGCTGCGCAGCGGTACCGGGCAGGTCCTCGTCGACGGCGACGACCTGTCCGCCCTACCGTCGAAGGAGGCCGCCCGCCGGCTGGCCGTGGTCGTGCAGGAAACCGGCGGCGACACCGCCCTCACGGTGGCGGAGCTGGTGCTGCTGGGCCGCGGCCCGCACCTGTCCACGTTCCAGCGCACGGGCCGGACGGATCACGAGATCGCGGCGCGCTGCCTGAGCCGGGTCGGCGCCGCCCACCTGGGGTCACGGGCGTTCGCCCAACTCTCCGGCGGGGAACGCCAGCGGGTGCTCATCGCCCGCGCGTTGGCCCAGCAGGCGACCCACCTGCTGCTCGACGAGCCCACCAACCATCTCGACATCCGCTACCAGCACGAGATCCTGCGTCTGGTGCGGAACCTCGGCACCTGTTCCGTGGTCGTGCTGCACGACCTGAACCTCGCCGCCCGCTACTGCGACGACCTGGTGCTGCTCGGCCAGGGCGGGGTCGCCGCCGCCGGCACCACCGCCGAGGTCCTCGATCCCGCCGTACTCGAACCCGTCTACGGCATCGGCATCCAGCGCCTCGAACTCGACGGCGCCATCCACCTGCTGTACCACCCGAGCGGTCAGCCCGCCGTCGAGAGGAGTGCCGCATGACCGAGCGAGCGGATCATCGGCTCAGCGCGCAGGAGCGCATCAACGCCTACTGGACCGGGCGCGCGCCCGGCTACGACGAGTACCAGCAGCGCCCCGACCGACTGGCCGCCGACACCCGGGCCTGGTCGCAGATCTGGGCGGAGGCCCTGCCGCCGGCGCCGCTGGACGTGCTCGACGTCGGCACCGGAACCGGGCAGGTCGCCATGGTGCTGGCCGGCCTCGGGCACCGGGTCACCGGCATCGACCTCGCCGAGGGCATGCTGGCCCAGGCCCGCCGGCACGCCGCCGGGATGCCGGGCGGTCCGGTCATCCGGCACGGCGACGCGGTACGTCCGGAATTCCCCGCCGCCAGCTTCGACGCCGTCGTCAGCCGTTACCTGATGTGGACGCTGCGCGACCCCGAGACGGCGGTGGCGAACTGGGCCCGCCTGCTGCGTCCCGGCGGCACGGTCGCGGTGGTCGACAGCACCTGGTTCCCCGGCGGCCTCGACGATGCCGCGGAGAGCTTCGCCGACCACTACGACAGCCAGGTGCGGGCGGCGCTGCCGCTGGCCACGGCGACCTCCATCAACCAGACCGTGGCCGTGCTGGAACGGGCGGGTCTCACCGGGGTGACGACCACACCGCTGACGTCGATCTTCGAGCTGGACCGACGCTTCGGCGTCGCCCCGAACCACGAGCACCGGATGCAGTACCTGATCGCCGGCCGGGTGTGAACCACGCCGCCGGACGCCGGACGGGCACGGCCCGCCCGGCGTCGGTGCGGCGGCCCACCCGCGCAGCCGTCTAGCGCTCGTCAGAAGTCGTCGTCGAAGGCGACCGTGCCGGTGACCCCGACCTGGTACGCCGACACCCGACGCTCGAAGAAGTTGGACAGCTCCTGCACGTCCTGCAACTCCATGAAGGCGAACGGGTTCTTCGACCCGTACAGCGGTTCGATCTCCAACTGTGCCAACCGGCGGTCGGCGACGTGCTGGAGGTATTCGCGCATGTCGGCCAGGGAAAGCCCGGACACACCCTGTTCGAGCAGGTCCGCGGCGAACTGCACCTCGCACTCGACGGCCTCGGCCAGCATCTCCCGGACCTGCCGCCGCAGCTCGGCGTCGAACAGGTCCGGCTCCTCGGCGCGTACGGTGTCGACCACGTCGAAGGCGAAGGCCATGTGCATCGACTCGTCCCGGAACACCCAGTTGGTGCCCGAGGCCAGGCCGTGCAGCAGACCCCGGGAACGCAGGAAGTACACGTAGGCGAAGGCGCCGTAGAAGAACAGCCCCTCGATGCAGGCGGCGAAGCAGATCAGGTTCAGCAGGAACGCCCGCCGGTCCTCACGGGTCCGCAACTCCCGCAGCTCGAAGATGGAGTCGATCCACTTGAAGCAGAACTCGGCCTTGCGGGCGATCGACGGGATGTTCTCCACCGCCGCGAACGCTGCGAACCGTTCCCGCTCGTCCGGCACGTAGGTGTCGAGGAGGTTCAGGTAGAACTGGACGTGCACCGCCTCCTCGAACAGTTGCCGGGACAGGTAGAGCCGGCCCTCCGGGGAGTTGACGTGCTGATAGAGGTTGAGCACGAGGTTGTTGGCGACGATGGTGTCGCCGGTGGCGAAGAACGCGACGAGCCGCGACACCAGATGCTGCTCCGCCGGGGACAGCCTGGCCAGGTCGGCGAGGTCGGAGTGCAGGTCGACCTCCTCGACCGTCCAGGTGTTCTTGATCGCGTCCTTGAACCGGTCGAAGAACTGCGGGTAGCGCATCGGCCGCAGCGTGAGATCCATGCCGGGGTCGAGCAGCATGTGCCGCTGCCCCGCGCTGGTGCTGGTTTCGGAAACAGTGGTCACTGGCACGCCTCGCAGCTCTCGGGGTTCTCCAGGGAGCAGGCCAACGCCTCGTCGTCGCTCACCGCGACGACCGGCTTGATGGCGACGGTGGCCTGCTGGATCCGGGTCGCCGGACGCGACCGCAGGTAGTAGGTGGTCTTGAGCCCGGATTTCCAGGCGTACAGGTACATCGAGGAGAGCTTGCCGATGGTCGGAGCGCTCAGGAACAGATTCAGCGACTGCGACTGGTCGATGAAGGGCGCACGGGCGGCGGCTAGATCGATCAGCGCCCGCTGTGGCAGCTCCCACGCGGTGCGGAACAGCTCCCGCACGTCCGCGGGCAGCTCGGCGATGCCCTGCACCGACCCTTCGGCCCGCTTGATCTGCTCACGTACCGGTGCCGTCCACAGTCCGCGTGCCTTCAGCTCACCCACCAGGTAGGTGTTGATCTGGAGGAACTCACCGGACATCGTCTCGCGCTTGAACAGGTTGGACACCTGTGGCTCGATGCACTCGTAGCAGCCGGCGATCGACGCGATCGTGGCGGTCGGCGCGATCGCCACCAGCAGCGAGTTGCGCAGGCCGTGGGCGGCGATCCGCTCGCGCAGGGCGGCCCACCGTTGCGGCTGCGACACCTCCGCGCCCCACAGGTCCGGGTGCAGCTCGCCCTTCGCGGCGCGGGTTTCGGCGTACGCGGGATGCGGGCCGAAACGTTCGGCGAGCCCGGCGGAGGTCTCCAGCGCGGTCAGGAAGATCTCCTCCTGCACCCGGGTGGACAGTTCCCGCGCCCGCGCCGAGTCGAACGGCAGCCGCAGCGTGAACAACGCGTCCTGCAGGCCCATCAGCCCGAGCCCGACCGGACGCCAGCGCGGGTTCGACACCGCCGTCTGTTCGGCCGGGTAGTAGTTGATGTCGATGACCCGGTCGAGGAACACCACCGCGGTGCGTACCGTCTCGCGCAGCCGGTCCCAGTCGACGCCGTCGGCGGTGACGTGCGCGCCCAGGTTGACCGACCCCAGGTTGCACACCGCGGTCTCGGTGTCGCTGTTGACCTCGAGGATCTCGGTGCACAGGTTCGACAGGTGGATCGTGTTGCCGGGCGCGCCGGTCTGGTTAGACAGCCGGTTCGCCGCGTCCTTGAACGTCATCCACCCGTTGCCGGTCTGCGCGAGCGTGCGCATCATCCGCCCGTACAGGTCGCGGGCCTTGACCGTCCGGACGGCCTTCTTCTCCGCCGCCCGGTACGCCTCGTCGAACGCCTCGCCGAACAGGTCCGGCAGCTCGGGCGCGTCGGACGGGTCGATCAACGACCAGTCCTCGTCCGCCTCGACCCGCCGCATGAACTCGTCGGGAATCCAGTTGGCCAGGTTCAGGTTGTGGGTACGCCGGGACTCCTCGCCGGTGTTGTCCCGCAGTTCCAGGAACTCCTCGATGTCCGGGTGCCACGGCTCCAGGTACACGCAGGCGGCGCCCTTGCGACGGCCGCCCTGGTTGACCGCGGCCACCCCGGCGTCGAGCGTCTTGAGGAACGGCACGATGCCGTTGGACCTGCCGTTGGTGCCTCGGATCAACGCACCACGACCCCGGACCCTCGACCACGAGATGCCGATGCCACCGGAGAACTTCGACAGCTTCGCCACCTGGTGGTAACGCTCGTAGATCGAGTCGAGTTCGTCGCGCGGCGAGTCGACCAGGAAGCACGACGACATCTGGGTGTGCCGGGTGCCCGAGTTGAACAGCGTCGGTGAACTCGGCAGGTACGCCAGGCTGGACATCAGCCGGTAGAACCCGATCGCCTCACCCGGCGTCCGCGACAGTCCGCAGGCGACCCGCAGCAGCCAGTACTGCGGCGTCTCCACCACCAGGCGGGTCTGCGGATGCCGCAGCAGGTACCGGTCCGCGACCGTGCGCAGTCCGAAGTACTCGAAGCGCAGGTCACCGTCCGGGTCCACCGCGTCGTCGAGCTTGCGCGCGTTGCGGGCCACGAACGCCGCGGTCGCGTCCCCGATCAGCCCCAGGCCGTGCGCGTACCGGATCGACTGGCTGAAGCTCGCCACCTGCTGCCCGCGGACCTCCTTGTCCACGTAGGCGGCCAGCAGCCGCGCCGCCAGTTTCGAGTACTGCGGCTCCTCACCGATCAGCTCGGCGGCCGTCTGGATGGACAGTTTGTCCAGTTCGGCGGTGGTGGCACCGTCGTACAGGCCGCTGATGGTCTTCGTCGCCACCCGCAGTGGATCGACCTCGTCGAGGTCGTCCACCCACCGCTCCACCGCCCGGACGATCTTGTTGACGTCCACCGGTTCCGTGGCGCCGTCGCGCTTGCGGACCTGCATCACGTGCCGCCGCTGCTCCGACACACCTGGGTCGGACGTCGGCATCTCCCGCACGACCGTCACGTCTCTCTCCTCGCGCCGTCTGCTCAAGGGCCTCGAACGCACGGGAGGACGCCACGGGATCCGCGCGCAGGGCGCGGTCCGTCGAGGGCGTCGGCCGTCCCGCGCGGCCTACGGCCGCCGCCCGCGAGTGCGGGCGGCGTGCTGGCAGGTCTTCGGACTCGTGGGCGTGCTCGCGCTCCTACTGGCCGTCGCTTCCCAGGCCGGGGCCCAGTGCTGTGTGACGGCGGTCGTTCCCACTTACCGCTGCGGGGCAGTCCCGGACTCGCACCGGGTTCCCTGTTGCCTCGGCCGCCCCGGATGGGCGCCCGAACCAGCTACGGGTGACACCATATATGGGTCGCCCACCAACGCAAGACACCAGATGGTGTGCCGGCGTGTTCGTGCAACGATCGTCACACCCGAGGGGGTACGCGACCCGTCCCGTCCCGTGCTTGACCGATCGGCGGCCGGCAGGACGCCGGCTGACCGGGGCCGGGGATCAGTCGGCCGGCGCTGTCGGCAACGGCAGCCAGCGCAGCCGCTCGCCGAGCCCGTCCGGGGCTGCGGCGAAGGCACGCTCGACCGCCTGCCGACCCTGGGAGAAATGCGACCAGCCCTCGTAGTGCACCGGGATGATGGTGCGCGGCCGGACCAGCCGGCAGAGTTCCACGGCGTCGGCCGCGGTGAGGCTGTAGTGCAGCCCGCCGGTGATCGGGAACCGCACCGCGCCCAGGTGCAGCAGCACCGTGTCGACGGTCATCCGGCGCGACACCTCACGCACCCCGGGGTAGAGCACGGTGTCACCGGTGATCCAGAGGACGCCGTGCTCCTGACCGGCCCACTCCAGCGCGAATCCGATCACCTCACCGACGACGGGGCGGCTCAGCGCCGGACCGTGCCGGCACGGCGTCGCGGTGACCCTGAGGTGCGGGCGGTCCCCGTCCTCAAGCACCATCTCGTCCCAGGCCCGCAGCCCCCGGACCCGGCCGCCGAGACGACGGGCCCCGGACCGCGTGGTGACCACGACCGGAGCCTCGGCCAGCAGGTCCCGTCCCCGGTCGTCGAGGTTGTCGGCATGATGGTCGTGGCTGAGCAGGATCGCGTCCACCGGCCCGATCTCGTCCGGTCGCAGCGCCGGCCCGGTCCTCTTACGCGAGCTGGTGCCCCATCCGAACGAGTACCGGCGGCCCGGCGGGTCGAAGGTCGGGTCGGTGAGAATGCGCCAACCGGACACCTCGATGAGCGCCGTCGGGCCTCCGACATGGGTGACTCGAACGTCCTTCATACCCGACCCCGCATGGCTGCCCGACGACGCATCGGTCCGTCGACCGAGCCGGCTCGTCCCGGGACCGCGCGGCCGGCCCGATCGCGGTACCCAGTCTAGGGGTGCCGATGCGAGCTGGCCCTACCGTCCGGCCCCGGATCCGGGCGATGCCCTTTCACCCGGCACAGACAACCGTCGGCCCGCGACAGTAGGGTCTACTGATCGAGACTGATCTGCCGCGCACGCGCGCCGCACTCGCCGACGACCTGGTGTCGCTCGGGGTGCGACGCGGGTCGGTGCTGCTGGTGCACTCCTCCCTCAAGGCACTCGGCTGGGTCTGCGGCGGCCCGGTCGCAGTGGTCCAGGCACTACTCGACGCGCTGGGTCCCGACGGCACGCTGGTGGTGCCGACCCACACCCCGGACAACACCGATCCCGCCGGCTGGCGGCATCCGCCCGTACCGGAGTCGTGGTGGCCGATGATCCGTGAACACATGCCCGGGTTCGATCCGGCGGTCACGCCGAGCCGGTGGATGGGTGTGATCGCGGAGACGGTGCGTACCTGGCCGGGGGCATGCCGCAGCGACCACCCACAGGTGTCGTTCGCGGCCGTCGGCCCGGCCGCCGAATCCGTCGTGGCCGGGCATCGACTCGACGAGATGCTGGGCGAGCACTCCCCCGTCGGCGCCGTGTACCGGTTGGACGGTGACGTCCTGCTGCTGGGCGTCGGACACCGCAGCAACACCTCCCTGCACCTGGCCGAGTACCGGCTGCCCGACCCACCACGCAGGCGGGAAGGTTCGGCCATCCGCACTTCCGCCGGGCGAGCCTGGACGCAGTGGCAGGACGTCGACACCGACGAGAGCGACTTCGATCAGGTCGGTGACGCTTTCGACGGAACCGGCAGCGCCCGGACCGGGCAGGTGGGCGGCGCCGAATGCCGGCTGATGCGTCAGCGAGCGCTGGTCGACTTCGCCGTGGACTGGCTCACCACCCGTCGGAAGACCCGCGGGCGTTAGCGGCACGACGACGGTGTCACGGGCGTCATGATCATGCCTACGAGGCGTCCGTGATCGAAACCTGATTCGCGGATCGTGGCCGAGGCTCGAACATGCTCAGTAAGCTCTCGCCCTCGGCGACAACTGCATCGCGCTCGCCGGCCGCCAGAGCGCGCAACAGCGTGACCCGCAACGTAGCCACGCCGTCGTCGACCGAGACCGCCCAGGTGCCCGAGACCCGGCCATCGACCAGCAGGAGACGGGCACCCGTGACGCTCAGCCCGCGATGCTCGGCATCGATGACGCGGCTGCGGTCGTCGTAGCCGAGCACCGCGTTGTCGAACGCCGGCAGGAAGCGCGGCGGCGCCGGGGTCTCCGGATCGGGCAGCACACCGTCGGGCACGTCGAACAGCTCGCGGCCTCGCTCGTCGCGGAACGTCCGCAACGACGGCCGCAACCGTTGGACGGACTCCCGCAGCCCGCTCAACCCCGACCAGGCGCGGATGTCAGCGCTGGCCGCCGGGCCGAAGGCGGTCAGATAACGCAGGACCAGCGCATCGACGGAGGACGGCGACGGCGGCGCCAACGGACGGCCCAGCCACGCCTCGATCGTGGTGTTGTACGCGCCGGCGCGCTCACCCCAGACACCACGGGGCGGCACCTGCACGAGCGGCACGAGCGTGCTGAGCGCGTCACCCAACGAGCGCGGCTGCACCCCCGGCCAACGATCGGCGATCGCGCGGGCCGCCTCGGTCAGCAGGCGTGGCCGCTCCTCGAACAACGGCCTGCCCAGTCTCGTCAGCTCGTCGAGGTCGACGCCGGGCAGCGTCCGGCGCAGCGTCGACCACATGCGCGAGACCAGCATCGACTGGTGCACGGGTCGCAACGCGACACAGTCGCGTGCGGTCACCAGGTGCAGGGTGCGGCGCATCAGCAGCGTGCGGACCGCCCGGCGGCTCACCAGCAGCTCGGCCAGCGCCGACGGCTGGAAGCCGGCCAGTCGGCTCCACAACCCGACGTACGGCTCCAGGGGCTCCTGCGCCTGCAACCCCACCAGGCGCTCGAGGGCGTCGGTGACCGGCATGTCGTGCCGCCGCAGCAGGAGTTGGCGGGCCAGGAGCGCCCGGTTCAGCACACGGCGGTCGAGCACGCTCATGGCAGGGACGCTATCGCCGACCTCGGACATTCTCCCCGGCGAACGCCGACTCCCCGGGCCGGCTGTCCCGCGCCCCGGAAGGCCGGGGGAACTGGACTCAGCGAGGCAGCCCCTCCGCCCAGGCGAGCACCCGGTCAACGTCGGCGCGGGTCCACCCGATCGCCGGATCGATCGACACGAGCAGGGTGGGCGCGGCACGGTTGTCGGCCCACGCTCGGCCCGCCGGGGTGTGATTGTCGTCGATCCACGCCGCCGGCCGGTCACCGACGACGGCGTCGATCGCCGGCACCTTGAGCTCGGGCTCGAACGGCACCGGCGGAAAACGGACCACCGGCAGCGGTTCGACTCCCAGCAACGGAAGGTAGAGCTCGTTGGCGTGCTCACCCCAACCGGTCGCCCACCACACCTCTGCGGCAGCCGCCAGCTCGCGGATCCAGCCGCCATGGGCCGCGCAGTAGCGCTCGGCACCTTCACCCTCGAAGAACACGCGTTCCTGGTACCCGTCAGGGCACTCCGGGGCGGCGAACGGATTCAACACGCCGTCGAGATCGAGCAGCAGGATCGGTGCTGACCCATTCACGTCCGCACTCCAGGTGTCCAGGCGAGGCTCCCCCGGGCACGGCGAGCCGATCTCGTGCTTCGAGAACTGTTTGGACGCAGCCCATGGCCGTGGAGCAGAGTCGGACCATGGAGAACACCATCACCGTACGTCATCGTGCCATGGACGAGATCCTGGAAGGACTGCACCTGGTGCAGCAGTCCCCACGGGGTGTCGGCACCCTGGCGCTGGCCGTGCGCCGGCCGGCCGTCGACGCCCGCGAGGTGCTGTCCCAGGCCGAACTGGATCCCATCGCCGGCCTGGTCGGTGACACCTGGGGTGAACGACCCAGCTCGCGAACGGCCGACCGGTCACCGCACCCCGACATGCAGCTGAACGTCATCAACTCCCGTTTCGTCGAACTGATCGCCGGTCCCGACCGGGACGCCTGGGCGCTCGCAGGGGATCAGCTCTACGTCGATCTCGACCTGAGCATGGACGCCCTGCCGGCCGGCTCACGCCTGGCGATCGGCGATCGGGCCGTGATCGAGGTGACCGACCAGCCGCACACCGGATGTGCCAAGTTCGCCGCCCGGTTCGGACGCGACGCCCACAAGATCGTCTGGACCGACGAGGGCAAGCGGATGCGACTACGCGGCCTCAACGCCCGAGTGGTCGTCGGCGCAACGATCAAGCCAGGGGACACCATCCGGCAGCTCCCACCGTCTCCGGCCGGCTAGCCGCCGAGGCTCCCCGCTGCCCCGGTGAAACGGCCAACGCCTACCGCAGGTGCCGGAAGTGCAGGTCACGGCACCCGCGGCGGTCACTTGGCGTTGAAGTAGCTGGCCTCGGGGTGGTGGACGACGATGGCGTCGGTGGCCTGTTCCGGCATCAGCTGGAACTCCTCGGACAGCTGCACGCCGATCCGCTCCGCGCCGAGCAGCTCGACGATCTTCGCCCGATCCTCCAGGTCCGGACAGGCCGGGTAGCCGAACGCGTACCGGCAGCCCCGGTAGTCGGTGCGCAGCAGGCCAGCCAGGTCGGCCGGGTCGTCGTCGGCGACGGTACGGCCGTCGGGCAGCGTCAACTCGGCCCGCACCCGCTTGTGCCAGTACTCGGCGAGAGCCTCGGTGAGCTGCACCGACAGCCCGTGCACCTCCAGGTAGTCGCGGTACTCGTTGCGGGCGAACAGCTTCGCCGCGTACTCGCTCACCGGCTGACCCACGGTGACCAGTTGCAGCGCCACCACGTCCAGTTCCTCGCCACGGGGCCGGAAGAAGTCGGCCAGGCACAGCCGCCGCTCCTGTCGCTGCCTCGGGAAAGTGAACCGGGCCCGCTCGGCGTGCCCGTTCTCGTCGAGCACCACCAGGTCGTTGCCCTCGGAGTACGCCGGGAAGTAGCCGTACACCACGGCCGCCTCCAGCACCTGGTCGGCGATCAGTCGGTCCAGCCAGTAGCGCAGCCTCGGCCGGCCCTCCGTCTCCACCAGCTCCTCGTACGACGGGCCCTTGCCGCCGCGCGCACCACGCAGCCCCCACTGGCCCATGAACGTGGCCCGCTCGTCCAGCAGCGCCGCGTAGTCGGCCAACGGCACCCCCTTGACCACGCGGGTGCCGAAGAACGGCGCGGTCGGCACCGGCACGTCGACCGCGACATCGGAGCGTACCGAGGTGTCGTGCAGCTCCGGCAGCGACTCGGCGACCACCGCGCGCTGCCGCTCCCGCCGCGCCCGTCGGGCCGCCAGGGCCGCCTCCCGCTCGGCGTCCACCACCGGGGCCCCGCCACGCTTGGCGGCCATCACCCGGTCCATCAGGGACAGCCCTTCGAAGGCGTCGCGCGCGTAGTGCACCTGCCCGGGGAACATCGAGCGCAGGTCGTCCTCGACGTACGCCCGGGTCAGCGCCGCCCCGCCGAGCAGCACCGGCCAGCGCTCCGCGACCCCGCGGGTGGCCATCTCGGCCAGGTTCTCCTTCATGATGACCGTGCTCTTGACCAGCAGGCCCGACATGCCGATGGCGTCGGCGCGATGCTGCTCGGCGGCGTCGAGGATGGCGGAGATCGGCTGCTTGATGCCGATGTTCACCACCTCGTAGCCGTTGTTGGACAGGATGATGTCCACCAGGTTCTTGCCGATGTCGTGCACGTCGCCCTTGACCGTGGCGAGCACGATCCGACCCTTGCCGCCGTCGTCGGCCTTCTCCATGTGCGGTTCGAGGTACGCCACGGCGGTCTTCATCACCTCGGCGGACTGCAACACGAACGGCAGCTGCATCTGCCCGGAGCCGAACAGCTCACCGACGACCTTCATGCCGTCCAGCAGGATGTCGTTGATGATGGCCAGCGGGGCGGTGCCGGCGGCCATCGCCGCGTCCAGGTCTGCCTCCAGGCCGTTACGCTCCCCGTCGATGATCCGCCGCTTGAGCCGCTCGTTGAGCGGCAGGGCCGCCAGCTCCTCGGCCCGGGTGGCGCGCGCCGACGCGGCATCGACGCCCTCGAAGACCTCGATGAACCGCTGCACCGGGTCGTAGCCCTCGCGGCGGCGGTCGTAGACCAGGTCGAGGGCGATTTCGCGCTGCTCGTCGGGGATCTTCGACATCGGCAGGATCTTGCTGGCGTGCACGATCGCCGAGGTCAGCCCCGCCTGTACGCACTCGTGCAGGAAGACCGAGTTGAGCACCTGCCGGGCCGCCGGGTTCAGTCCGAAGGAGACGTTAGAGATGCCCAGGGTGAAGTTCACGCCCGGCCAGCGACGGGCGATCTCCCGGATCGCCTCGATGGTCTCGATGCCGTCGCGACGGGTCTCCTCCTGACCGGTGGCGATCGGGAAGGTCAGTGCGTCGATCAAAATGTCCGAGCGGCGCATACCCCACCGGCCGGTGAGGTCCTCGATCAGCCGACCGGCGACGCGTACCTTCCACTCCGCCGTACGGGCCTGCCCCTCCTCGTCGATGAGCAGCGCGACCACGGCGGCACCGTGCTCGGCGACCACCGGCATCACCCGGGCGTAGCGGGACTCCGGGCCGTCGCCGTCCTCGAAGTTGACCGAGTTGACCACGCAGCGGCCGCCGAGCATCTCCAGCCCGGCCTCGATCACCGCCGGCTCGGTCGAGTCCAGCATGATCGGCAGGGTCGAGGCGGTGGCGAACCGGCCGGCCAGCTCGCGCATGTCGGTGGTGCCGTCACGGCCGACGTAGTCGACGCAGAGATCGAGCAGGTGCGAACCGTCCCGTGCCTGGCCACGGGCGATCTCCACGCAGGACTGCCAGTCGGCGGCCAGCATCGCCTCGCGGAACGCCTTGGAGCCGTTGGCGTTGGTCCGCTCCCCCACCATCAGCACGCTGGCGTCCTGCGCGAACGGCACATGGTGGTAGATCGAGGAGACACCCGGGTCGGTACGCGGCTCGCGGGTCACCGGGCGGACGTCGCGCATCCGTTCGGCGAGCACCCGGATGTGCTCGGGGGTCGTGCCGCAGCAGCCGCCGACGAGCGCGACGCCGTAGTCGACGACGAACCGTTCCAGCGCGTCGGCCATCTCCTCGGGGCCGAGCGGGAAGTACGCCCCGTCGGGGGTGAGCACCGGCAGACCGGCGTTGGGCATCACCGACACCGGAATGCGGGAGTGCTGCGAGAGGTAGCGCAGGTGCTCGCCCATCTCGGCCGGCCCGGTCGAGCAGTTGAGGCCGATCAGGTCCACGCCGAGCGGCTCAATGGCGGTCAGCGCCGCACCGATCTCGCTGCCCAGCAGCATGGTGCCGGTGGTCTCGACCGCCACGTGACAGATGATCGGCACCGTGCGGCCCGCCTCGGCCATCGCCCGCTTGGATCCGATCACCGCCGCCTTGACCTGGAGCAGGTCCTGGCAGGTCTCGATGATCAGCGCGTCCGCGCCACCGGCGATCAGACCGCCGGCGTTCTGCTGGTAGGCGTCGCGGAGGCTGGCGTAGGAGGCGTGGCCGAGGGTCGGCAACTTCGTACCCGGGCCGATCGAACCGAGCACCCAACGGGGCCGCTCCGGGGTCGAGTACGCGTCGGCGGCCTCCCGGGCCAGCCGCGCCCCCACCTCGGACAGCTCCCAGATCCGGTCGGGGATGTCGTACTCGGCGAGGTTCGGCAGGTTCGCACCGAAGGTGTTCGTCTCCACACAGTCCGCGCCCGCGGCCAGGTACGCCTCGTGCACCCCGCGGACGACGTCCGGCCGGGTGACGTTGAGGATCTCGTTGCACCCCTCCAGACCTTCGAAGTCGTCCAGGGTCAGATCCGCGGCCTGGAGCATGGTGCCCATCGCCCCGTCGGTGACGAGGATCCGGTCTGCCAGCGCATCGAGCAACGAAGTCCGCACGACCTCAGGTTAGTGCGGCGGGACGGGCCCGCACCCCGACGTACCGTCCGATCCCACATTGTGTCATCGGGATCACGCTGTCCGTTTTGGTGGCCAATGCCCCAGACCGTGGACTGCCGGTCGGTGTCGGCGCTCCCCGACGACGGCACCGAGGCCCGGCCGATCCGGCGCGGCCGACAGGCCGGGTCCGGACACGGCACGTAGGCTGACTGACGTGAAGGACTACAGCGACACCACCACGCACCGTCGGCGGACGACCGGGGCCGCTCCCGGGACCGCCGGTGACGAGCAGGAGGTGACGGCGTGACCGAGTTCGACGGGCTGCCGGTGCTGCGGTCCCCGGTCGCCATCTGCGCCTTCGAGGGGTGGAACGACGCGGCGGACGCCTCCACCGCGGCGGTCGAGCACCTCGAACAGGTGTGGGAAGCCCGGCCCGTCACCGAGCTGGACCCGGAGGACTTCTACGACTTCCAGGTCAGCCGGCCCACCATCGCCATGTCCGACGGCGCGACCCGCCGCGTGGAGTGGCCCACCACCCGGTTCACCGTCGCCAGCCCCGCCGGCACCGAGCGGGACGTGGTGCTGATCCGCGGCATCGAGCCGAGCATGCGCTGGCGGACCTTCTGCGAGCAGGTCCTCGAGATCTGCCACAGCCTCGAGGTCGAGCGGGTGGTGCTGCTCGGCGCCCTGCTGGCCGACGTGCCGTACACCCGGCCGTTGCCGATCAGCGGCAGCGCCTCCGACGCCGACGCGGCGCGCCGCTACCAGCTCACCCCCACCCGCTACGACGGGCCCACCGGGATCGTCGGCGTCCTGCACGACGCGTGCACCCGCGCCGAGGTCGACGCCGTCTCGTTCTGGGTCCACGTGCCGCACTACGCCAACAACCCGCCCTGCCCGAAGGCCACCCTCGCCCTGCTGCACCGGGTCGAGGAGGTGCTCGACCTGCCGGTACCCATGGCCGACCTGGCCGAGGAGGCGGCCGAGTGGGAGCAGCGGGTGCGCAGCGCCGCCGAGCAGGACGCCGAGCTGGGCGAGTACGTGCGCGAGCTGGAGGAACGCGTCGGCGATGCCGGCATCACCCCGTTGACCGGGGACGAGATCGCCCAGGAGTTCGAGAAGTACCTGCGCCGCCGGGGCGGATCCGCCGGCCCGACCGCCGGTTCCTGGTAGCCCCTCCCCGCTCCGTTTCCGAAGGCCCCGGGCAGCATCGCCCGGGGCCTCGTCGTGGCATGTCGGGGTGGCGCGGGTCACCCCGCGTAGGGCATCCTAGGAACCTAGCTGAGACGAGGAGGCGGGGGATGCAGATCAACCCGGGGGCGGCCGAGTTCCCGCACCGGCAGATCGCCGCGCAGCTCAAGACCCAGATCCGACGCGGCGACTGGGCACCGGGCGAACGGCTGCCGTCCATCCCGGCGATCGCCGAGATGTTCGGCGTGGCCAAGCAGACCGTGCAGCGCGCCGTCGACCAGCTGCGGGTCGAGGGCGTCCTGATCACCAAGCCCGGCTCCGGTACGTACGTGCGGGGCACCCGGCGGCGGCTCAACCGACTCTCCCGCGGACGGTACGGCGGCTTCCGCGGCTACCACACCGACCTGGCCGCCCGCTATCGCCAGCAGCTCGTCTCGGTCGGCCGCTCCCCCGCGCCGCCCGAGGTGGCCGACGCGTTCGGCGTACCCGACGGCACCGAACTGCTCTGCCGCCGTCACCTCGTCCGCACCGAGGACTCACCGGTCGAGGTGGGCGCCTCCTGGTTCCTGCCCGCCGACACCGCCGGCACGTCGCTGGAGCGCGCCGAGGCGTTCGGCCGTCCGCTCTACCAGGAGGCCGAGGAGGCCACCGGCCGCCGGTACGCGACCGCCACCGACACGATCACCGCGCGCCAGCCGAGCCGGGAGGAATCGGAGACGTTGCAGATCCGGCCGGACACCCCGGTCCTGCACCTGCTGCACGTCGCGTACGACCCGCACCGCAAGCCGATCGAGGTCGCTCAGGCCACCTGGCCCGGCCCGGTCACCACCCTCACCGAGGAGTACCAGATCCCCGCCCCCACCGCCGAGCCCGACCCGGACCCCGGCCTCGTCCTCGGCTGACCCTGCGATGCTCCGGCGAGTCCGCCCGGGTCGGTCGGTTCCGGTTGGCGGGCCCTGCGTCCTCCGACACCGGTCGACGACCACGCATGGTCGTGTCCGCGACACTCGACGTTTCCGGCGGCGCCGGCCCGGCGAGGATGTGCGGGGGACAGCCGGTCCGAGGGAGCGACGCCATGGGTGGACGACAGTACGCAACGGTCGCGGTGGTCGCCGCGATCTTCGTGACGCCGTCGGCGGTGGCCCGGCCGGCTGCCGCCACAGCGGCGGGCACCGAGTGGTTGAGCACGGCGCTCGGAGGCCATGCCGGCGACGGGGCCAGCTTCGCCGCCGTGCCGAGCGCCGACGGCCGGTACGTCGCCTTCACCTCGACCGCCACGAACCTGGTCCCCGGTGACACCAACCACGCCGACGACGTGTTCGTCCGGGACCGGGCGACCGGGGCCATCGCCCGGGTCAGCCTCGCCACCGGGGGCGGGGCGGGTGACGGGGACAGTTACCTGCCGGCGATCAGCGCCGACGGCCGGTACGTCGCCTTCGCCTCCACCGCCACGAACCTGGTCCCCGGTGACACCAACCACGCCGAGGACGTGTTCGTCCGGGACCGGGCGACCGGGGTGACCACCCGGGTCAGCCTCGCGGCGGACGGCACCGAGGCCGAAGCCGGCGCGGGCACCCCGGCGATCAGCGCCGACGGCCGGTACGTCGCCTTCGCCTCCACCGCGCCCCTGGTGTCGGACGACACCAACGCCACGTACGACGTGTTCGTCCGGGACCGGGTCACCGGCACCACCGGCCGGATCAGCGTCTCCGCCACGGGCGGACCGGCCGGTGGCGGCGGCAACGACCCGGCGATCAGCGCCGACGGCCGATACGTGGCGTTCACCTCCCCCGCGGCCGACCTGGTACCCGGCGACACCAACGGCCAGCAGGACGTGTTCGTCCGCGACCGCGCCACCGGCCGGACCGAGCGGGTCAGTGTGGCCCGGCACGGCGGGTCGGCGGACGATTACAGCAGCTCCCCGGCGATCAGCGCGGACGGCCGGTACGTGGCGTTCGCCTCCGCCGCGACCAATCTGGTGCCCGGCGATACCAACCGGGTCACCGACGTGTTCGTCCGGGACCGGCTCATCGGCCGGACCGAGCGGGTCAGCGCGCGCCCGGGCAGCGCACCGGGCGGCGGGGCGAGCGAACGGCCGACGATCAGCGCGGACGGCCGGTTCGTCGGCTTCTACTCCGCCGCCACGAACCTGGTCCCCGGCGACACCAACCACGTCGAGGACGTGTTCGTCCGGGACCGGCTCACCGACCGGGTCGAGCGGCTCAGCGTGACGATCACGGGCGGCCAGGCGGACGAGCCCTCCGGCGACCCGCGGCTCAGCGCCGACGGCCGGTACCTGGTGTTCACCTCGCTCGCCACGAACCTGGTATCCGGCGACGACAACGGCGACCTGGACGTCTACGGCCGGCCCCGCTGAGCGCCGGTGCCCTCGGCGCTGCCGACGAGCCGGCCGTGCGGGCCGCCGGCGCTCACCGGGCGCCGGAGCGTCACGCCGTCAGAGTCGGACGCCGAGCAGGGCGTCCACCGCCGTTGCGAACAGCGGCGGGGCGGCCGGGTCGTCGCCCCGCTCCGTCAGGGTGGCGCCGGCCCAGGCGTCGGTGAGGGCGAGGGCACCGGGAGTGTCGAGATCGTCGGCGAGACGCTCGCGCAGCCCCGCCAGAAAGGCCTCGCCGGACGGGCCGGCGGGTGCGGCGGCGGCCCGGCGCCAGCGACCCAGTCGCTCCTGTGCGGCGCCGAGCAGGTCGTCGGTCCAGGAGCGGTCGGCGCGGTAGTGACCGGAGAGCAACGCCAGCCTGACCGCCATCGGGTCCACCCGGTCGGCCCGTAGCCGGGAGACGAAGACCAGGTTGCCTCGGGACTTGGACATCTTCTCGCCGTTCAGCCCGATCATGCCGGCGTGCACGTAGTGACCGGCGAAGGGAGCCTCGCCGGTCAGCCGCTCGGCGTGCGCGGCGGAGCATTCGTGGTGCGGGAAGAGCAGGTCGTTGCCGCCGCCCTGCACGTCGATCGTGGAGCCGAGCAGGTTGAGGGCGATCACGGCGCACTCGATGTGCCAGCCCGGGCGGCCGGGACCGAGGTCGCCGCCGGGCCAGGACGGTTCGTCGTCCCGGGCGCCGCGCCACAGCAACGGGTCCAGCGGGTCGCGCTTGCCGGCACGGTCCGGGTCGCCGCCGCGCTCGGGGAAGATCTCCAGCATCTCCTGGCGGGAGAGGTTGGACTCGTAGCCGAACCGCGGCGCGGTCGAGATGTCGAAGTAGACGTCGCCGGTGCCGTCGTCGAGACGGTACGCGGCACCGTCCTTGAGCAGCACCAGCACCTTCTCGGCGATGTCCGGGATCGACTCCACGGCACCGACGTAGTGGGCCGGCGGGATGATCCGCAGCGCCTCCATGTCCTCCCGGAACAGCGCCGTCTCCCGCATCGCCAGGACCTTCCAGTCCTCGCGGTCGCGTTCGGCCCGTTCGAGCAACGGGTCGTCGATGTCGGTGACGTTCTGTACGTACCGGACCTCGTGGCCGGCGTCGCGCCACATCCGCTGCACCAGGTCAAAGGTGATCATGGTGGCGGCGTGGCCGAGGTGGGTGGCGTCGTACGGGGTGATGCCGCAGACGTACATGGTGGCGGGACCGTCCGGATCGGTCGGGTGCACACTCCCCCGCGCCGAGTCGAACAACCTCAACGGCTCGCTCCTGCCCGGCAGCCGCGGCACCTCGTGCCCCATCCAAGACTCCATGTCCGTCAGCCTAACCAGCCGTCGGGCGACGTCACGCCGGCCCGCGAGTGATCAACGCGACAGGATCAGATCGGCGGCCAGGGCACCGCCGGCCAGTCCTGCGACGGCTGCGGGAAACGACCGCTCTCGCACAGTCGGTCGACCCGGGCGGACAGTTCGGCGATCTCGCCGAGGGTGAGGTGCTCGGCCAGTTCCTCGCCGAGCGGGCCGGCGATCTGACGGGAGAGACGGCCGAGCATGTCGACCGCGTCGGCCGGCAGCTGCCGACCTGCCCAACCCCAGAGCACCGTACGCAGCTTCTCCTCCACGTGGAAGCTGACCCCGTGGTCGACACCGTGGATCCGGTCGTCCGGGCCGAGCAGGACGTGGCCGCCCTTGCGGTCCGCGTTGTTGATGACCGCGTCGAGCACCGCGAGCCGGGCCAGCCGAGGATCGTCGGCGTGTGCCAGCGCGTACGGGGTGCCGTCGTCGTCGCGGGCCGCCGCGATCGGGAACCAGCGCGGTGGCACCGCGTCGGCGGGCACGAACCCCACCAGTGGCTCGGCGTCGGCCGGCTCGTCGATCCAGAGCTGGCAGGAACCGGGGCCGAAGGGCCCGTCGCGCAGCACCGTCGGTGGTACCAGTTCCCAACCGGTGGCCACGGAGACCAGGTAGGCGGCCACCTCACGGCCCGCCAGCGTGCCGTCCGGGAAGTCCCACAGCGGTCGCTCACCACGCACCGGCTTGTACACACACCGCGCCGACACACCGTCCAGGGTCAGGACGCCGCGCAGGGTGGTGTTCGACGCGTCGACCAGCCGGCCCTCGACGGTCAGCTCGCCGTCCCGCAACAGACGCAGCGCGGCACCCCCGTCCTGCCGGGGTGCCAGGCCGGACGAGGTCACCGGTGGTAGCCGTTGTTCCGGGGGCAGAGGTGGCCGGCCGGGTCGAGCGGCTGGCCGCACAGTGGGCAGGGCGGCCGGCCCGCGTTGACCACGCGCCGGGCCCGCTCGATGAACGCACGGGTCGCCTCGGGGGTCAGCCGGACCCGCAGCCGGTCGAGATCCTCGTCGGGCTCGACGTCGTCGGGCTCGTCCTCCTCCGACTCGCCAAGCTCGATCTCGGTCTCCGCCTCGCCGACCGCAATCGCCTCGATCACCACGGTCGCGGTGTCCGCGTCGAAGGCCAGGCCCAGCGTGCCGACCCGGAACTCCTCGTCGACCGGCGTCTCCAGCGGGTCGTTGTCACCGACCGGGGCGGGAGCCTCGGGCAGTTCCACACCGAACCGGCGCTGGGCCTCGGTGAGCAGTTCCTCCAGCTTCTCGGCGAGCAGGGAGACCTGGACCTTCTCCAGCGCGACGCTGACCAGCCGGCCACCGCCGCGCGCCTGGAGGAAGAACGTGCGTTCCCCCGGCGGCCCGACGGTCCCGGCGACGAACCGCTCAGGCGGTTCGAAGGCGTGCACCTGGTGGGTCATACCCACGACCCTATCCGGCGGCCCCACGCACCGCGCACCCCACCGACCCGAATCGCGACCGCATGCCGGCGGCTCATCGGGACGCTCCCGCACCACCACCGACCGCGGCGTCCGAGTCCGTCGGCCTGCTGGTCCGTCGGCGCCGCCTGCGCGGCGGTGGCACCAGGCCAGCAAGGTCACCGCCGACGTCGTTGAGGCGTACCAGGAAGGGCCGCAGGGGGGTGTAACGGATCGCGGTCACCGAGGCCGGGTCCACCACGATCCGCTGGAACAGGTCCAGGTGCATGCCGAGCGCGTCCGCCACGATGGCCTTGATCACATCCCCGTGGCTGCACGCCAACCAGACCGCCTCGGGCCCGTGCTGGGCGGTGAGTCGGGCGTCCCAGGCGCGTACCGCCGCGACCGCCCGGGCCGCCATCTGCGCCATCGCCTCCCCCTCGGGGAAGACGGCCGCGCTGGGATGCTGCTGCACCACCGGCCAGAGCGGCTCCTTCGCGAGCTTCTTCAGCGGCTGGCCCTCCCAGCTGCCGTACCCGCACTCGATCAGACCGTCGTCCACCACCGGCGATGCGTGCGGCAGCGCCAGCTCCAGAGTCTGCCGGCAGCGGATCAGCGGGCTGGTCACCACGGTCGTCAGCGGCACCGCCCGCAGCCGTTCGCCGACCGCGGTGGCCTGGGCACGGCCGGTCTCGTCCAGCTCGACGGGCTGCCGACCGGCGAGGCCGCCGTCGGCGTTCGCGGTGGTACGTCCGTGTCGCAGGAGCAGAAGTGTCGCCACCCGCACAACCCTAGGCCCTCACCCCACCCCCCTCAGGGCGGTGCCGAACTCCCCGGCGGCAAACACCCGCAACCACATCCGCCTCACCCTGCGCGCCTGCCCACGCATCTACCCCCGAACCTCGCGTCGAGGCGACCTTCAGGGGGTTGTGGGTGCGTTTGTTGTCGCTGGGGCAGCAAGAAATGCACCCACAACCGCGTGGGTAGTTGACGCCTGCGTGGTATGTCCGCCTCCCGGGGTGGCCTGGCCGGCGGTCGGGGGAATCATCGACCCCCGGCCGGCGTTGTACCCGGTGGCTGACCACGGCAGGACCACACCCCCGCACCCGGGGTGTGCGTCGACGGAACCCGGAATGATCCGCGACGGTCCGCCGTTGCACATGGTCCCGGCGCGACGTGGCCCCACCCCCCGGGGGCCAACCCGCACCGCACCCCGCACGTTCCGATCCCCCCTCTTGTCTGCTGGCGCTCGACCGCGCCCCGACCTCACCCGCCACCCCCCTGTCCCGGCGAGCGAGGTCCATCCCCCGACGCGAAGGAGCACCC